>NZ_SODI01000001.1:0-713151 GCF_004365915.1 Cryobacterium psychrophilum | reverse complement strand
TCGATCGCTCTCGTGCTCACCGTGTACTCGGGAGTCGACTACCTCCTCGCCGCGCGACGCCGGGACTCAACGAAGCCCGCGAGTGCCTGAGCGCGTGGATGCGACCGCCGATCTGATCGCAGAGCTCACCGCCGCGCACCTCAGTATCGCCGTCGCCGAGTCGCTGACCGGGGGACTGCTCGTGGCCGAACTCGTGCGCGTTCCCGGGGCATCCGTTGTCGTTAACGGGGGAATCGTGGCGTACAACACCGAACTCAAACGCACTCTGCTCGGCGTGGATTCGAGTGTGCTCAACGTGCACGGACCGGTGCACGCCGACGTGGCGAAGCTCATGGCTATTGGGGCGCGCACGGCCCTCGCGGTGAATGGTGATCGAGCGTCGATTGGCGTCTCGACCACAGGCGTCGCCGGACCGGGACCCCAGGGCGGCCACGAGGCGGGAACGGTTTTCATCGGACTCTGCAAGGGAACCGGGTCGTGGGCTGTACCACTGCAGCTGACCGGGACCCGCGACGAGATTCGAGCCGAGACGGTGACTCGTGCGATCGAGGCTGTGCGTGACCTGTTAGCCCGGGATACTGTGGAATAGATGATGTTACGTCCGGGTTACATTGAGCACATTAACAATAAAAGATCAGTCACCCTCGATAGTCTCGTGTTGTCAGATCCGCTAAGCGGCGTAACATGTCCGATGCACCACCACACGGTTCTATCCACTAGGTTGACAGGCAAAAGAAGGAGGTTCCGATGATTCTTGTACGTCAGGAAATCGGCGATGTGCTCAGGGACTTCCGCCTGCAAAAAGGTAGAACTCTGCGGCAGGTCGCGAGTAAAGCAAGTGTCGCCCTCGGTTACCTCAGTGAGGTAGAGCGCGGGCAGAAAGAGGCATCTTCTGAGATCCTCGCGTCCGTCGCGGACGCACTCGACACACCCATCTCGGTCATCATGCGTGAGGTCGGCGATCGTCTGGCCGTCATCGAAGGGATCGAAGCGTTCCCCGACACCGTTCCCGACGACTTCGGGGCCGCCTACGACCCCGGGCTCCTGGTGCGGTAATCACCTCGTTCCCCATCGAAGATTTACCATCGACGAATGCAGTGCGCACAGAACCCCGCGCACTGCATTTTTCGTGCCCCAGCGAGGAGTGACCAGTGCGATTGAGTGAATTTCGCCGCGCCGTCGCCGACGAATTCGGCCAGGCCTACGGAAATGTCCTCACCCGCGACCTGGTTCTCGGGCCGCTGAGCGGGAGAACAGCGGATGCCGCCCTCGAGGCGGGTGTACCCGCTCGCGACGTGTGGCTCGCGTTGTGCGCCGAAACAGACGTTCCTGCGGGCCGCCGACATGGTGCCGGCCTTCCCGCCGCCCGCCACTGACCGCCCTGGAATTTCGACACGTCCGTAAATGTACGCGAACAATGCTCGAAGAAGTGTTCGGTAATTGCTAGACTCCTCCACAGCGCGGATTGTTCGATTCTGTCCACCGTGCGCGACCCCTCAGGCGCAATGTCGGAGGGGCGGCGTACAGTCACACACGTCAGCAATACGCAGCAATTGCCTTGTCGACAGCAAGCGTCGGGGTCTTCCCGATGCCTGCCACGACAGCCTATAGGCGCCGAAACGCACGACCGAAGGAGATCACATCATGGCATCAGCAGCAGATCGCGAAAAGTCGCTCGAGACTGCCCTCGCCCAAATCGACCGCCAGTTCGGCAAGGGTTCCGTTATGCGTTTGGGCAGCGACGAACGCGCGCCCGTCGAGACCATCTCCACCGGTTCGATTGCGCTTGATGTCGCCCTCGGCGTTGGCGGGCTGCCGCGCGGCCGCATCGTCGAGATCTATGGGCCGGAGTCCTCCGGTAAAACCACCCTCACGCTGCACGCCATCGCGAACGCACAGAAGAATGGTGGCATCGCCGCCTTCATCGACGCTGAGCACGCCCTCGACCCGGAATACGCGAAGAAGCTCGGCGTCGATATCGACGCACTTCTGGTATCCCAGCCGGACACCGGCGAGCAGGCCCTCGAGATCGCCGACATGCTCGTGCGAAGCGGGTCCATCGATCTCATCGTCGTCGACTCCGTGGCCGCGCTCGTTCCCCGGGCCGAGATCGAGGGAGAAATGGGTGACTCCCACGTGGGCCTGCAAGCTCGCCTCATGTCCCAGGCCCTCCGAAAGCTCACGGGTGGACTCAGCCAGACAAACACGACCATGATCTTCATCAACCAGCTGCGCGAGAAGATCGGGGTGTTCTTCGGCAGCCCCGAAACCACCTCCGGTGGAAAGGCACTCAAGTTCTACGCCTCCGTTCGCCTCGACATTCGCCGCATTGAGACTCTCAAGGACGGAACCGACGCCATCGGTAACCGCACCAGGGTCAAGGTCGTGAAGAACAAGATGGCGCCGCCCTTCAAGCAGGCCGAGTTCGACATCATGTACGGCATCGGCATCTCCCGCGAAGGAAGCCTCATCGACTTCGGTGTCGACCAGGGCATCGTCAAGAAGTCCGGCGCGTGGTACACCTACGACGGCGATCAGCTCGGCCAGGGAAAAGAGAATTCACGCAACTTCCTGCTGCGCAATCCCGATATGGCCAACGAGATCGAGCGCAAGATTCTCAACAAGCTCGGAGTCGGCGCAGAGGGCATCGCCTTCAAGGCGGCCGAGAAGGTCGCCCTCGAAGCAGCGGAGGCCATTGAAAAGGCCAAGGCGGCTGAGGCCGGAATCGTGGCCCCGCCCGTGGCGGTCAAGGCCGGCGGACGCAAGTCCGCGTAGCTGACGCGTTCACCTCCACCGAACACACGACGAAAGATAGGTCACGGGAATGGTTCACTTCGAACCCGCCGATGAGGCAACGACACCGAGCAACGATGCGGTGGCGCCCGTGACCTATCTGCCGGGGGCCGGGCCCGGAATGAAACGCCGTTCACCCCTGGAATCCCGCGACCCGAGCGCTGCGCCGCGTAAGAAAACCGGGTTCGAGAAGGCGCCGCCACCGCCCGTGGCTATCGGGCGCGCACTCGACGAAACGACCGAGCCGGACGAAACGACCGAGCCGGACGAGCTCGTCGCGGAACCAGACGCTGCCGAGCTGCGGGAGCGAGCGGAGTCCGTGCTCCTGCAGCGCCTCCGGGCACGTTCCCTGTCGCTCGTGGAGGCCTACGCCGTGCTCACCGACCTTGATCTCGATGGTGGTGAGGCGCACGACCTGGTCGAGCGGTTGGTCGAATTGGGGTACCTCGACGACGTGAAACTCGCCGATCAGATCATCCACACCCACCACGAGCGCAAGGGACTCGGGCGCGCCGGTGTCGAGACCGAAATGCGTCGCCGCAAACTTGACGCCGGCATCATGCTCGACAAGCTCGAAGAGCTGCCGGACGACGAGCAGGAGCGCGCGAACGAGGAAGCCATCAAGCGCATTCAGCAGCTCAGCCGCTTCGACGACCAGACAATTGACCGTCGGCTCAATGCCTTCCTCATGCGAAAAGGCTACAACTTTGCCGTGGTGCGGGAGGCCGTGAAGGCAGCGCTAGCCTCGCGGGGTGGCAGCTCCTCCGGTGTGCGATTCCGCTGATTGGTGCCGTCCTGGAGGGCTCTGGCCGAGTTCACACAATGCTCGCGTAAACTGGACCCACTATGAGTAGCATCGCCCCCGCCCCTGAAGCCACCCGCCGAACCGTGATCACCCCGTCGGCGGCAGCGGTCGATGCCGAGGGCCGGGCGCGCACCTACGAGGTACGCACGTTCGGCTGCCAGATGAACGTGCACGACTCGGAACGGCTGAGCGGCTCCCTCGAGGCAGCCGGGTATGTCTCCGCCAACGGCGAAGAGGCCGACGTCGTCGTGATCAACACCTGCGCAGTGCGCGAAAACGCCGACAACAAGCTGTACGGAAACCTCGGCTACCTCGCCTCGGTGAAGCGACGCCACTCCGGCATGCAGATCGCCGTCGGCGGATGCCTCGCCCAGAAAGACAAGACCACCATTCTCGACAAGGCCCCCTGGGTGGATGTCGTGTTCGGCACACACAACATGGGATCGCTTCCCAGTCTGCTTGAGCGGTCCCGCCACAACGGCGAGGCTCAGCTGGAGATCCTGGAATCCCTCGAGACGTTCCCGTCGACGCTTCCCACCAAACGAGACTCCAGCTACAGCGGTTGGGTGTCCATCTCCGTCGGCTGCAACAACACCTGCACGTTCTGCATCGTGCCGGCACTCCGGGGCAAGGAGAAAGACCGCCGCCCCGGCGAGATCCTCGCGGAGATTCAGGCACTCGTCGATGACGGTGCCATCGAGGTCACCCTGCTGGGTCAGAACGTCAACTCCTACGGTGTCGAGTTCGGCGACCGTCTCGCCTTCGGCAAGCTCCTGCGCGCGGCCGGCAAGATCGAGGGATTGGAACGCATCCGTTTCACCAGCCCGCACCCGGCAGCGTTCACCGATGATGTCATCGACGCTATGGCCGACACTCCCGCCGTGATGCCGCAGCTGCACATGCCGCTGCAGTCCGGATCGGACCGCGTGCTCAAGGCCATGCGTCGCTCCTACCGCTCCACGAAGTTTCTGGGCATCCTGGAACGCGTGCGTGCGCAGATGCCGAACGCGGCCATCAGCACCGATATCATCGTGGGGTTCCCCGGCGAAACCGAAGAAGACTTCCAGGAGACACTCCGAGTGGTCGAGGAGGCCCGGTTCGCCACGGCTTTCACCTTCCAATACTCCATTCGCCCCGGCACACCGGCCGCCACCATGCCCGACCAGGTACCGAAAGCGGTCGTGCAGGAGCGCTACGAGCGGTTGGCTGAGCTTCAGAACCGCATCGCATGGGAAGAGAACAAGGCGCTGATCGGCACGCGAGTCGAGTTGCTCGTCGCCAATGGCGAGGGCCGCAAAGACGCAGACACCCACCGGATGAGCGGCCGCGCGCCCGACAGCCGCCTCGTGCACTTTGATGTTCCGGCCGGGTCGGCACGCCCTCGCCCCGGCGACATGGTGACCGTCGTCATCACGGAGGCCGCACCCTTCCACCTCATCGCGGATTCGAGCGACCAGGCGCCGCTGCTCATCCGCGCCACCCGGGCCGGCGAGGCGTGGGACCGAGGCGAGGCCGAGTCCTGTGGGGTTCCTGCGCATGCTCCGGCATCGTCCGGCGCCGTGTGGCTGCCCGCGCTGCGGGTCCGCGACGCGAGCACCGACGCAACAGCGCCGGGGCTGCCAAGCGGGGCCTCGACCGTTCCGATCTACGATGTCAATGACGGGCAGCGCTAGAGCGGTGCTCGACTCTCGTCACGAGTTCGGTGCGGCTCAGGAAGTCGGCGCCGACCGGCTGCACGTTGCCGGCCAGGATGCGCATCCGCTGATCGTGATCGTCGGATCCACCGGAACCGGCAAATCGGCGCTGTCCCTTGACGTCGCCGAAAACCTCGCCTCCCGCGGCCAACCGTGCGAGATCGTCAACGCCGATGCGATGCAGCTCTATCGGGGTATGGACGTGGGAACCGCGAAGCTTCCGGTGGCTGAGCGGCGCGGCATTCCACACCGAATGCTCGATACCCTCGAGGTCACCGACGAAGCCACGGTGTCCAACTACCAGCGCGACGCCCGCGAGGTCATTTCCGACATCCTGGAGCGGGGAGCAACGCCCATCCTCGTCGGCGGTTCCGGGCTCTACGTGTCCTCCGTCGTGTACGACTTTCGTTTTCCCGGCACCGACCCCGCGCTGCGCGCCCGGCTGGAGGCCGAACTCACGGCAACCGGCCCTGGCAGCATGTACGCGCGCCTCAAGGCCGTTGACCCCGAAGCCGCGGCGCGCATCGGCTCCAGCAACGGACGACGCCTTGTGCGAGCCCTCGAAGTCGTCGAGCTCACCGGTGCACCGCACATCGCCGTGCTCCCCGCTGACCCCGTCTATTGGCGCCCGACCGTCACTCTGGGCCTTCGGGTGCCGCGGGAAGACCTCACACCCCGGCTCGACGCCCGGGTTGAAGGCATGTGGGCCGACGGGATCGTGGCGGAGGCTGAGGGCTTGCTCGCCGTCGGCCTCGAGCGGGGGATTACGGCGAGCCGGGCCATCGGCTACGCGCAGGCCCTCGGCGAGCTGCACGGCACGTTGACCCGCGCTGAGGCGATTGAGAGCACCCAACAGCTCACCCGGCGCTACGCTCGCCGGCAGGTGAGCTGGTTCAAGCGCTACCCCACGTTGTGGATCGACGCCGATGCGCCCGATCGCCTCGAGCAGGCGCTCGTGCACATTCGCCGCGGCGCCCCCGACCCCGTCCCCACCGTGCCAGTCGCCTAAACTGGGCGCATGGGCACTAATCTGAACTTCACCAAGGGTCACGGCACCGGCAACGACTTCGTTCTGTTTGCGGACCCGGACGGACACATGGAGCTCAGCACCGAACAGATCCGCGCCGTGTGTGACCGCAAGTTCGGCGTCGGCGGCGACGGAATCATTCGGGCCGTTCGGTCCGCGAACATCGCCGCGGGCGCCGCCGCCCTCGCCGAGGACAACCACGCCGAGTGGTTCATGGACTATTGGAATGCCGACGGCTCCGTCAGCGAGATGTGCGGCAACGGCATCCGCGTGTACACGCGCTTCCTGCTCGACAACGGGCTCGCCACCCTTGCGGTGGGCGACACGCTCGCTATCGGAACACGAGCGGGCGTGCGTGACGTTCAGCGCAACGCCACCGGCTATCAGGTTGATCTTGGACGCTGGCGTCTCGACGGCGGTGAGCCGCTCGTGCGCGTGAAAAACCTGTCGATCGCCCGCCCGGGCCTCGGCATCAACCTGGGCAACCCGCACGTGGTCGTCGCCCTCGCCGACGATGAAGAGCTCGAATCCGCCGACCTCACGTTCATTCCCCAGCTCGAGCCCGAAGCGGCCGACGGCGCCAATGTGGAGCTCGTTGTCCCGCATGAGCCCCTCGTGGTCAACGGCGTCGGACGGATCCGGATGCGCGTGCACGAGCGCGGAAGCGGGGAGACCCTGTCGTGCGGCACGGGCGCCGCAGCGGCGGCTCTGGCCACCCGGCACTGGGCAGGCCCAGGGGCACCGAACCAGTGGCGCGTCGAGGTGCCGGGCGGCGTGCTCGGCGTACGAATGTTCCCGACCGAAGACGGTGAACACGTCTCCCTCTCCGGCCCCGCCGACCTGGTGTTCGACGGGGTCCTCGCCCTCGGCTAGCCTTCGACCGTGCCGCCGACCTGTCAGATGGTCGACGCGCGGTCGACGCGCATCACCCGGAAGCCCTTGCTGATCGATTCCCGGGACACCGTGCACTCATCGCTCAGTTCGGCCTCGAGCCAGCGCTGCAGCGAGTCCGAACCGAGATTGCGCTGCACGACGAGCCAGGCATCCGAACCGGGTTCGAGGCGCGGCAGCCAGGTCTGCATGAGTTTGTGCAGTTCGTCCTTGCCCACTCGAATGGGCGGGTTCGACCAGATGGTGCGAAAACGGATGTCCTCAGGTACGTCGCCGGGAAGGACCGCGCGAATATTCGTGAGGCCGAGGCGCTCCGCATTCATGCGCACGAGTGCCAGGGCTCGTTCGTTGACGTCAACGGCCCAGATGGTCGCCTCGGGGGAGACGAGCGCGAGGTGGAGGGAGATCGGGCCCCAGCCGCACCCCAGGTCCAGGAAATCGCCCGCGAGCGGTGGCGCCGGGGCGTACTTGATCAGTACCTCGGTACCGGTATCAATATGCCCAGGGCTGAAGACGTTGTTGGCTGTGGTCACCTCGTGCGTGGCGCCGTTGAGCTCGACCTCAATGGTGCGCGTTCGCAATTCCGTGCCGGGTGCGGGGGAGAAGTAGTGGTCGGACGACATAAATGGAACCTATCCGAGTTCATTGAACTAGAGTTAAAGGAATGATTGATTCAATCGTGCCCCATGATGATGACGATGTAGTAGCCCGGGTGCTTGCGAGCACCGAAAGTCGTGCTGCCGGCTATTCGCTTTTTACCAGCGGGTCAGCGCAGGCGTTGCAGGCCGAACCGGCCTCCACCGTGAAACACAGCAACGACTTCGACGGTGAGCAGACCCAGCGTGAGGACCGGAACGCGCTCCGGCGCGTCGGCGGTCTCTCCACCGAGCTTCAAGACGTCACCGAGGTCGAATACCGGCAGCTTCGCCTCGAAAACGTCGTGCTCGTGGGGGTGTACTCCCACGGCACGGTCGCGGACGCCGAGAATTCCATGCGCGAACTTGCGGCCCTTGCCGAGACGGCCGGCGCCACGGTGCTGGACGGCCTGCTGCAGCGCCGCGCCACACCCGATCCCAGCACGTACCTGGGTAAGGGCAAGGCGGAGGAAGTCGCGAACATCGTCAAGGCGATGGGTGCCGACACCGTGATCGCCGACACCGAGCTGGCCCCGAGCCAGCGACGCGCCCTCGAAGACGTGGTGAAGGTCAAGGTCATCGACCGCACCGCCGTCATCCTTGACATCTTCAGCCAGCACGCCACGAGCCGGGAGGGCAAGGCCCAGGTCGAGCTCGCCCAGTTGGCGTACCTGCTTCCGCGCCTGCGTGGTTGGGGTGACTCCATGTCCCGCCAGGCGGGTGGCCAGGTCGGTGGTGCGGGAGCCGGCATGGGGTCGCGCGGACCCGGTGAGACGAAAATCGAACTCGATCGCCGTCGCATCCACACCCGAATGTCTCGCCTGCGCAAGCAGATGATCGAGATGAAGCCGGCGCGGATTGCGAAGCGGGCCAACCGCAAGCGCAACGCCGTTCCCTCCGTCGCCATTGTGGGTTACACGAACGCGGGCAAGTCGAGCCTGCTCAACCGCATCACCCGCGCCGGTGTGCTCGTGGAGAACTCCCTGTTCGCGACCCTCGACGCCACCGTGCGCAAGTCCACGACCGAGGACGGGCGCCTGTATACGCTCACCGACACGGTCGGTTTCGTGCGCAACCTGCCGCACCAGCTGGTCGAGGCCTTCCGCTCGACGCTCGAGGAGGTCGCGGACGCCGACGTCATCGTGCACGTCGTCGATGGGTCACACCCCGACCCGGTGAGCCAACTGTCCACCGTGCGCGACGTCATCTCCGAGGTTGGCGCCCGGGACATTCCCGAGCTCGTGGTCTTCAACAAGAGCGACCTCATCAGCGAAGACGATCGCCTCGTGTTGCGTGGCCTTGAGCCACACGCCACGTTCGTCTCCGCGCGAAGCGGCGAGGGCATTGACACCGTGCTCGCCGCCATCTCAGAGCTGCTGCCCACGCCACAGATCGAACTCCACCTGCTCGTCCCCTACGAACGCGGTGACCTCATCGCGCTGCTGCACGACGAGGGACGGGTCGTCTCGACCGAGTATGTGGAAGCGGGCACGCTCATCACGGCGTTCGTCACGTCGGAGATCGCGCCGCACTTCACCCCATTCGTGCAGCAGCCCGCCGTCACCGACTGACCCCAGCCGCGGCGTCGAAAGCCGCCAGCCCGCCGACACTCGTCGACGGCTGGCGGCTTTTTTGCGCGCGCGGTCCGCACTCTGAGCACACTCGAGTCACGCGGCGTCACACTCCGACGTGCCGGTTGGGAGTGTTGTAGATTTCTACACAATCGTTGCCCGGGGATTTTCTCCCGCGGCATGGAGCGACAGCCGAGCCCGGCACCCGCCCGCGAGTCACTGTCAGCTCCGCTGATGGTCCGCGGCCGCCCGGCCGCACTTTCCACCGCTTCTGCCGAATGAGGAACCCGATGACCGAGACGACGACATCGACACCGCGCACGACGCACGTGCCGTTCTCGTTTGAGCTGTATCCGCCGAAAACGGATGCCGCGGTATCCGCCCTGCACACAACAATCGACCACCTCGCGGCGGCCGGACCCGAGTTCCTCTCCGTGACCTACGGGGCCAACGGCTCGTCTCGTTCCTCATCGCTCGAGGTGCTGCGGTACATTCTCGAGCACACGACGGTGGACCCGATGGCGCACCTCACGTGCGTGGGATCCTCCAATGTCGAGGCCAGCGTGCTGATTCGGGAGTTTCTCGACGCGGGTGTGCGCAGTTTCCTCGCGCTGCGCGGCGACCCGCCGCAGGGGGTTGCCGAGGGAGAGACGTTCCTCGGCGACCTGCACAGCGCCGCCGAGCTCGTACAGCTGATTCACCGGGTGCAGGCCGAGCGCGTGCCCTACCGGGAGACGGTCATTCCCGGCCTGCCGGGCGCCCGCGGCGTGAAGACGGAGCGCGACAAGGTGCGCATTGCCGTGGCCGGGTTCCCCAATGGTCACCCACGGTCCCGCGCCACATCGCAGGACATCGACACGCTGCTGGCCAAGCAGGCCGCCGGCGCCAACCTCGGGATCACCCAGCTGTTCTTCCACGCCGACGACTACCTCACTTTCATCGAGCGGGCCCGCCGCGCCGGCGTCGAGTTTCCGATCCTGCCCGGGATCATGCCCGTCACGAGCCCCGGTCGGCTGCGGCGCATCCTCGAACTTTCCGGCGAGGAGTTGCCGTCGGACCTCGCCATCCAACTCGAGGTCGAACCGACCCCGGAAGGCCAGAGGGAGATCGGTATCGCGCATGCGACCCAGCTCGCGCAGCAGGTCCTCGACGGTGGCGCCCCTGGCCTGCACCTCTATGCCTTCAACCAGCACCCAACCGTGCTCGAGGTGCTGCACCGATGCGGCGCCCTCGACACCCGCAAACTTCACCCCGCTTCCACCCGTTCAGCTTCCAGCTATCCCGCCTTTTCGGTGGCCTATCCAGTCAGGAAATCAGCATGACAACCATCCCCGAATTCCCGTCCGGAACGATCCTCGGCTACCCGCGCATTGGGCGCCGTCGTGAGCTCAAGAAGGCCGTCGAGGCCTTCTGGAGCGGCGCGACCAGTGCCGACGAACTCGAGGGCACTGCCGCCGGCCTGCGCTCAAGCACCCGAGAGCGTCTGGCTTCCCTCGGCCTGGGACGCACCGATTCATCGATCCCGGAGTCCTTCTCGTTCTACGACCAGGTGTTGGATGCCGCAGTAACCGTCGGGGCGGTGCCCTCACGCTTCGCGTCGCTCGTGGGCGCTGACGGTCGAATCGACCTCGCCGGCTACTTCACCCTGGCCCGCGGGGAGGGCGACAAGCTGCCCCTTGAGATGACCAAATGGTTTGACTCGAACTACCACTACCTCGTGCCGGAGATCGGACCGGAAACGGTCTTCTCGCTCGCGAGTGACCGAATTGTGCGCGAATTCGAGGAGGCTCGGGCGGCTGGGTTCACCACCCGGCCCGTTATTGTGGGCCCCATCACGTTCCTACTGCTGAGCAAGCCGAGCGACGAAGCGCCGGTGGGCTTCCAGCCCCTGTCGCGCCTGGATGATCTCGTGCCCGTCTACGCTGAGCTCCTCGGCCGCCTCGCCGCAGCCGGAGCCGAGTGGGTGCAGCTGGATGAGCCCGGCCTCGTGAGCGAAAGCATCGACGTGCCTCGCGCAGAAACGCTCGGAGCGCTTGCCGCGACGTACGCGACCCTCGGACAGCTGGACCGCCGCCCGGCCATCTTCGTGGCCGCTCCCTACGGCAGCCTCGACGATGCACTTCCCGTTCTCGCCGGCACCTCGGTGGAGGCCATCGGCATCGACCTCGTACGCGGAGCCGTACCGGCGTCGACGCCGGGGCTCTCCACCAAGGTGCTCGTGGCCGGCGTGGTCGACGGGCACAACATCTGGAGGGGCGACCTTCGGAACGCCCTCACCCGCGCCGAGGCGCTGCGTGAGCTGTCCCCGTCGGTGACCATCGCGACGTCGACATCGTTGCTCCACGTGCCGCACGACGTGACGGACGAGTCATCGCTCGGTGCGGACCTCACGAGCTGGCTCGCCTTTGCCGACCAGAAGGTCGCCCAGGTGGCTGTTTTGGCTCGCGGGCTCTTCGACGGTCCCGCAGCGATTGAACCCGAACTGGCCGCTGCCGCTGCTGCTCTGGAATCTCGCCAGGCGGCACCGGGAGTGCGCGACGGCGCGGTGCGCGTGCGTACGGGCGCCCTCAGCGCCGCCGACTTCTCTCGCGGTGACTACGTCGATCGGCTCGCGGCCCAGGAAGAGGCGCTCGGCCTGCCGCTGCTACCGACCACCACGATCGGATCCTTCCCCCAGACCGGTGAGATCCGGCGCGCACGTGCCCAGCTGCTCAAGGGCTCGCTTACCGAGGCCGAGTACCGTGCGCTCATGCAGGCCGAAATCGCTCGGGTTGTGGCGCTGCAGGAGGAGATCGGACTTGACGTTCTCGTGCACGGCGAACCCGAGCGCAACGATATGGTGCAGTACTTCGCCGAAAACCTCGACGGCTTCGCCGTCACCGAGAACGGGTGGGTACAGTCCTATGGCAGCCGGTGCACCCGACCGTCCATTCTGTGGGGCGACGTGTCCCGGCCGCGGGCGATCACCGTGGACTGGTCCGTGTACACACAGAGCCTCACGACGAAGCCGGTCAAGGGCATGCTCACCGGCCCGGTGACGATCCTCGCCTGGTCATTCGTTCGCGACGACCAGCCCCTGGGCGAGACCGCCCGTCAGGTGGCGCTCGCGTTGCGCGATGAGATCGGCGACCTCGAGGCTGCCGGTATCGGCATCGTGCAGGTTGACGAGCCGGCACTGCGGGAGCTACTGCCGCTCAAGAAGGAGCAGCAGCCGGACTACCTCGACTGGTCGGTCGGATCCTTCCGGCTGGCGACGGCCGGCGTCGCGGACGCCACCCAGATCCACACTCACCTCTGCTACTCGGAGTTCGGTGTCGTCATCGACGCGATTGCGAACCTCGACGCCGACGTGACGAGCATCGAGGCCGCGCGCTCGCGCATGGAGGTGGTGCACGACATCGAGGCCGGTGGCTTCGACCACGGCATCGGGCCGGGAGTATGGGACATCCACTCCCCGCGGGTTCCGAGTGTCACCGAACTCACGGAACTGCTCGAAACCGCACTCGGCTCGATCCCGGCGCGACAGGTCTGGGTGAACCCCGACTGCGGTCTCAAGACCCGCGGGTATGCCGAGACGGTCGATTCGCTCAAGAACATGCTCGAAGCGACCCGGATCGTTCGCGAACGAATCGTCGCTGCCGTACTGGCCTAGCCGAAACAACAGACGCCGCGCGGGGAGCTGCACATACCGTGCTTCTCGCCGCGCGGCGTCGTGTGTGTGTCGTAGCTATACGGATCGGAGAACGGCCACGACCTTGCCGAGGATCTCGGCGAAGTCGCCAACGATGGGCTCGAAGTTGGAGTTGCGGGGGAGAAGCCAGGTGTGGCCGTCCCGCTGCCGGAAGACCTTGACGGTGGCCTCATTGTCGAGCATGGCGGCGACGATCTCGCCGTTCTCGGCCGTTTTCTGCTGACGGATGACGACCCAGTCCCCGTCGCAGATGGCCGCGTCGATCATCGACTCGCCGATGACCTTGAGCATGAAGAGCTCTCCCTTGCCCACGAGCTGCCGGGGGAGAGGGAAGATCTCGTCAATCTGTTGCTCGGCCGTGATGGGAACGCCGGCAGCGATACGCCCGACGAGCGGAACCATGGCCGCGTCGCCGATCTGGGCGGGGCTCGCCGAGCCCTCGCCCTCGCGCACGACGGTGTCCTCTGCCGATCGGGGAACTTCGATCAGTACCTCAAGCGCCCGGGGGCGGTTGGGGTCGCGGCGCAGATAGCCGCTCAGCTCAAGCTGGTTGAGCTGATGGGTGACGCTCGATAGGGAAGCAAGTCCCACCGCGTCGCCGATCTCTCGCATGCTTGGCGGATACCCACGCTGGCTGACCGAGCGTTGGATCACGTCAAGGATGGCGAGCTGGCGGTCACTCAGGCTCTTGCGTCGCCTGGTGCCGCCCTTGTCGCGGGAACCGCTGGTGTCTTTCGTCACGCTTTCGCTCCTCGAGTCGGTCCCGCCTGGGCCTGATGGCTGTGAGACGGGAATGTCGGTGGTGTCTGGTTGAGTTCGGAATGAACAATTTCTCTATCGAAACTTTATCCAGTTTGCGCAGCCAAGACAAACATCTATTCGAGGGTGTCGCGAACTATTTGGGTAGATTGCAAGCGAAAGGGTTGATTGTTCGAATATTCGAAGTTATATTCGGAACATAGTTTCGCATTCGTCCCTCCCGGCCGAGAGTCGGATGCGGAACTCGCCGAATTAGATCACCCGGAGGTTCGACATGAGGGCAGTAGACATCAGCACCGTACACATGACCACGGCACCTGGCAATGCGGCAACAGCGGCCAACACCCGATTTCGACTGACCCGGCGCGGACGAATCGTCCTCACCACGATCGCGGCGACCCCACTGGTTGTCGCGGCAATCATGCTGGCACTGAACGGAGGAATCGCCGAGGCGACAACGCCCGGTGCCGCTTCGAGCGCTGTCCTGCACGCGGAACTCGTGTCATTCCGGTACGTCACCGTGGCCCCGGGCCAAACCCTGTGGAACCTCGCCGAGTCGATCGCCCCCAGCGCAGACCCCCGAGATGTCATTGTCGACATCATCGATCTCAACCAGTTGCAGGGTGATTCCGTGCAGCCCGGTCAGCGTCTCACCCTGCCCGCCGGCTACTGACGGAGGCCAACCCCCGCGCGCGTACTCCGCTCCGAGAACCTGCGGGTTGGGGGAGAGGCCCCGGGTCGCCGTAGCATTGACGGGTGACCAGCCTCAATGATCTTCCCCTGCGCGCTGACCTTCGCGGTCAAATCCCCTATGGAGCTCCGCAACTGCACGTGCCGGTAGCCCTCAACGTGAATGAGAATACGCACCCGATACCGGAGCCCGTGGCTCTGGACATTGTGCGCGCCCTGGCTCAGGCGGTTCTCACCGTGAACCGGTATCCCGACCGTGAGTTCACCGAGCTCCGGGATCGACTCGCCGCATACCTCGGCCACGAACTGACCCGGGAGAACATCTGGGCGGCCAACGGCTCCAACGAGGTGCTGCAGCAGGTGCTGCAGGCGTTCGGCGGCCCCGGCCGGTCCGTACTGGGGTTTGCCCCCACCTACTCTATGTACTCCATTCTCGCCTCGGGCACGGGAACTGAGTGGATCGAGGGCGACCGCGATGCCGATTTTCACCTGTCACCAGAGACTGCGGCGGACTGGGTAACGCGCACAAACCCCGACCTCGTGTTTCTGTGTTCCCCCAACAACCCAACGGGCACGAGCTTGTCCCTCGACACGATCACCGCTGTCTATGAGGCGAGCCGCGGGATCGTTGTTGTAGACGAGGCCTACGCCGAGTTCGAGCCGGACGGCACTCCGAGCGCCGTTGCGCTGCTTCCGGGGCGCGAACGCCTGCTTGTCTCTCGCACAATGAGCAAGGCCTTCGCCTTCGCCGGCGCCCGGGTGGGCTACCTCGCCGCCGACCCCGCCGTGACAGACGCCCTGCGCCTCGTTCGCTTGCCGTACCACCTGTCGGCCTTCACCCAGGCGGCCGCCAACGCGGCGCTGGCCCACTCCGAGGAGATGCTGGCCATGGTGGACGAAATTCGCGGTCAGCGGGACCGTCTGGTGGTCGAACTCGCGCGTCTGGGCTACTCCCCGTACGAGAGCGGGAGCAACTTCGTGCTCTTTGGCGGCGTACCGGATCCGCACGCCATCTTCGAGGCGCTGCTGGCCGAGGGAATCCTCATCCGCGACGTTGGGATCGCCGGCCACCTGCGTGTCACGGCCGGTACCCGCACCGAGACGACGGCGTTCCTCGAGGCGCTTGAGCGCCTCGGTCGACCGGCTTCGTCCGCAGGCGAATAAACTAGGCTCATGAGCTCATCTTCAACGCCGGTTGCACCGCGCGTCGCCCACCTGCAACGCGAGACCAGCGAATCAAGTATCGAGCTGTCGATCAACCTGGACGGAACCGGGGTGAGTGACATTCAGACGACCGTACCGTTCTACGACCACCTGCTCACGGCGTTCTCGAAGCACTCCCTCACCGACCTTACGGTGCGCGCTCATGGCGATACCGAGATCGACGTGCACCACACGGTCGAAGACATTGGGATTGTGCTCGGCCAAGCCATCAAGCAGGCGCTCGGCGACAAGTCCGGCATCTCCCGTTACGGTGACGCCGTGGTTCCGCTCGACGAGGCACTCGTGCAGGCCGTCGTGGACATCTCCGGTCGGCCGTACCTCGTGCACGGTGGAGAACCCGCTGGATTCGAGTTCCACCTCATCGGCGGGCACTTCACCGGTTCTATGGTGCGTCACGTCTTTGAGGCCATCACCTTCAACGCCGGACTGACCGTACACGTGCGAGTTCTGGGCGGTCGGGATGCGCACCACATTGCGGAGGCAGAATTCAAGGCCTTCGCTCGTGCCTTCCGTCTCGCCAAGGCGTTTGACCCGCTCGTGAGCGGTATCCCCTCCACGAAGGGCGCCCTGTGACCTCTGTTGTGGTCTTCGACTACGGAACCGGCAACGTGCACTCCGCCGTCAAGGCGCTGGAACTTGCCGGCGCCGACGTGACACTCACCCACGACCGGAAGGCTGCCCTGGAGGCCGATGGCCTCGTTGTTCCGGGTGTTGGTGCGTTCAGCGCGGTCATGGCGGCGCTCACCTCCGTGCGTGGTGACGAGATCATTGACCGGCGCGTCGCCGGAGGACGACCCGTGCTGGGCATCTGTGTGGGAATGCAGGTGCTCTTCGAGCACGGAGTGGAGCGTGGTGTCGATACCGAGGGCCTCGGGGAATGGCCGGGAACGGTGACGGAGCTTCCCGCGCCGGTCTTGCCGCACATGGGCTGGAACACCGTGTCCCCCGACCCCGATTCCGTACTGTTTCGGGGTATCGAGGAGGAGCGGTTCTACTTCGTTCACTCCTACGCCGCGCAGTCGTGGACGCTCGAGGTTCAGCCCCCGTTTCCACAGCCGCGCCTGACCTGGGCCGAGCATGGTGGGCCCTTTCTCGCCGCCGTTGAAAACGGGCCGCTCTCGGCCACGCAGTTCCATCCGGAAAAATCCGGGGAGGCTGGCATTCACCTGCTAAAAAACTGGCTGGCAACCCTGCGCCACTAGCGCATCACCCCACATTATTGTGTTCAAGTCGGCCGTCTCAGCGGCCATGTGAATTAGAGGAAACTAATGAGTGAGTTCAACACCACCCCGCGTCTCGTTCTGTTGCCGGCCGTCGACGTCGCCGATGGCAAGGCCGTGCGTTTGACGCAGGGGCGGGCCGGCACCGAGACCAGCTATGGCACCCCCGAAGACGCTGCAGCGGACTGGGTGCGCCAGGGAGCCGAGTGGATTCACCTCGTGGACCTCGACGCAGCCTTCGGCCGTGGAAACAACACGGGCGTCATCAAGAAGGTCATTCGGCAGGTCAAGGACGTGAATATTGAGCTGTCCGGCGGAATTCGCGACGACGAGTCGCTCGAGGCGGCGCTCAACACGGGCGTGAAGCGCATCAACCTCGGCACTGCCGCGCTCGAAAACCCCGCGTGGGCAGCGAACGTCATCGCGCAGTACGGCGAGGCCGTCGCGGTGGGACTCGACGTGCGCGGAACCACCCTGTCGGCCCGCGGCTGGACGAAGGATGGCGGCGACCTGTGGGAGGTCCTTGAGCGCCTCGAAACTGCCGGATGCGCCCGCTACGTCGTGACCGACGTCACCAAGGACGGCACCTTGCAGGGACCCAACATTGACCTGCTGCGCCAGATCCTCGACAAGACCCGCAAACCCGTCATCGCCTCCGGGGGAGTGTCGAGCCTCGACGACCTGATTGCCCTGCGGGAACTCGTGCCGCTCGGCCTGGAGGGGGCCATCGTCGGTAAGGCGCTGTATGCGGGAGCCTTCACCCTCGCCGAGGCGCTGGATGTCTCGGGCTCGTAACCTCGGTTCCACCGGTTCATCGTCCGGGCCGACCATCGGCGGCAACACGGCCGACTCCGCCGGGCAGCCCTGGGCGGGGCGGGACTTCGAGCCGAACATGAGCGCCGACGACGACGGGCTCGCTCCGGCGCCGCTCATCGAGGCGGTGCGTCGATTCCACGCGCGTGAAGCGGGCGAGGAGGGCGTCATCGACGCGATCCGTACCTCGCGGTTGCTGATCCCCCTCGTCACCGCGCTTGGCGAGTCCGGCACCAACGACGACGGCGTGACGATCGACAAGACGCAGGAGTTGTCGATCATCACCGTGGCCGGGCCCGACGGACGAAACGTGTTGCCGGCGTTCACCTCCGCGGCGGCCATGTCGGCCTGGAACCCCGAGGCCCGCCCGGTTCCCGCCGACGGGGTTCGGGTTGCCCTCGCCGCGGCGCAGGAGAACACCGACGTCGTTGTTCTCGACCCGATGGCGCCGACGGAATTCGTCATTCGCCGCCCGGCCCTGTGGTCGATTGCGCAAGCACTGCCCTGGACGCCGAGTTACGCGAGCGCGCAGGTGCGAGCAGCCTTCGACGCCACGGTCGCCACCGAGCTCTCCGTGCTCGGCCTCGAGCTCGTCGCCGGAGACCCGCACGGCCGGTTGAGCGGACCCGAACTCATCGTGCGCCTTGAGCTCGTTGTCGGCCTGACCCAGCCGGAACTCGACGCTACCCTGGCTCGCCTCGCCGCACGCTGGGCCGCGAGCGACGTGATCGCCACCGGGGTGGATTCCCTCACGGTGCAGCTCGTCGCCTCCGAGTAGCCCGTCCCCGGCATCCACTCGCCGCCGACATAGCCCGCGTGGTTGCTCGTTCAGGAGATCCCGGCTGCTGCGGCTCGCGCGCCGGCGTGTTGGCGCGGGGGCGGGGCGTTCGCGTGTGCGTTTCTCCTGAAGTAGCAACGAGCGGATGTCGGTGCGGCGCGCGACAATAGACCCATGACGGTGCTGGATCGCTTTTCGCCCGCAACCCGGGCGTGGTTCGACGCCGCATTCGCGGCGCCCACCGCGGCGCAGCTCGGTGCCTGGGAGGCCATCTCCGGAGGTTCCCATGCCCTCGTCGTCGCGCCAACGGGCTCGGGCAAGACGCTGGCCGCATTTTTGTGGGCTATCGACCGGCTCGCCCTCGCACCCCCGCCCGGCGCCGCGGTGGAACCCGCCTCCACCCGCGTGCTCTACATCTCACCGCTCAAGGCCCTCGGCGTCGATGTGGAACGCAACCTGCGTGCACCCCTCGTGGGCATCACCCGGGCGGCGGAACGCCTGAGCCTTTCGGTGCCGCAGGTGAGCGTGGGGGTGCGTTCGGGTGACACCCCCGCCGCCGAACGCCGACACCTCGTCAAAACGCCCCCCGACATTCTCATCACCACGCCGGAGTCGCTTTTTCTGCTGCTCACGAGCGCGGCACGTGAGTCCCTGCGCGGGGTGCACACCGTCATCATTGATGAGGTGCACGCCGTGGCGGCCAGCAAGCGTGGCGCCCACCTCGCCGTGTCCCTCGAGCGCCTCGACGCGCTGCTGGCCAAGCCGGCCCAGCGCATCGGCCTCTCGGCCACCGTGCGCCCGCATAGCGAGGTGGCCCGATTCCTCGGCGGAAGCGCCCCGGTGCGCATCGTCGCGTCGGCCTCACCGAAACGGTTCGACCTGCGCGTTGTCGTGCCCGTCGAGGACATGAGCCAGTTGGGACCGGTGGTGCCGCGCGAAGGATCCACCGCAGCGTCGTCGGCCCAGACCGGGTCAATCTGGCCGCACGTCGAGGAGGCCATCGTCGACGAGGTGCTCGCGCACTCCTCGTCAATCGTGTTCGCCAACTCTCGGCGACTCACCGAACGTCTCACCGCCCGGTTCAACGAGATCTACACCGATCGGCTCGCGGCAGCCGATGACGCCGGGGGACTGGATGCGCCACTCGGTACCGAGGCATCCGCCGCCCGCACGAGGCCACCGGCCGAACTGCTCGGAGCGAGCGGCCAGACCACCGGCGCCGACGCCGTGCTCGCCAGGGCCCACCACGGATCGGTCAGCAAAGAACAGCGAGCGCTCATCGAAGACGACCTGAAGTCCGGGCGGCTGCGGTGCGTCGTGGCCACCTCGACCCTCGAGCTCGGTATCGACATGGGCGCCGTCGACCTCGTGGTGCAGGTGGAATCGCCGCCGTCGGTGGCCAGTGCGCTTCAACGGGTGGGGCGGGCCGGGCACCAGGTGGGGGAGATCTCCCGCGGAGTGATCTATCCCAAGCACCGGGCAGACCTTATTCACGCTGCCGTCACCGCGGAGCGGATGCTCACCGGCCAGATCGAAGCCCTGCGCATTCCCGCCAATCCGCTGGACATCCTGGCCCAGCAGACGGTGGCCGCCGTGGCACTCGATGAGATCGACGTGGAGGAGTGGTTCGAGACCATTCGCCGCAGCGCCCCGTTCGCGAGCCTGCCCCGCTCCCTGTACGAGGCCACCCTCGACCTGCTCGCCGGGCGGTACCCGTCCGACCGGTTCGCCGAACTGCGCCCGCGCATCATCTGGGACCGGGTGGCCGGCACCCTCACCGGGCGACCCGGCGCACAACGGCTCGCCGTGACCAGCGGCGGAACCATTCCCGACCGTGGCCTGTTCGGTGTCTTCATGGTGGGCGGCGACGAGGTGGGCAGCAAGCGAGTCGGCGAACTCGACGAGGAGATGGTCTACGAGTCGCGCGTGGGCGACGTCTTCGCGCTCGGCACCACCAGCTGGCGCATCCAGGAGATCACCCACGACCGCGTGCTGGTGCTGCCGGCGTTTGGGGAACCTGGCCGACTGCCGTTCTGGAAGGGTGATGGCCAGGGCCGCCCCGCCGAACTCGGCGAAGCGATCGGTGTCTTCGTGCGCGAGGTGTCCGCATTCTCCGGGCCCCAGGCCCGCGAGCGGTGCGCCGCCGCCGGCCTGGGAGAGCAGGCGATCACCAACCTGCTGGCCTTCCTGAACGAGCAACGGTCCGCCACCCGCTATCTGCCGACGGACCGAACCCTGGTCGTGGAGCGGTTCACCGACGAGCTGGGCGACTGGCGCGTCATCCTGCATTCCCCGTACGGCATGCAGGTGCATGCGCCCTGGGCCCTTGCCGTGGGCGCCCGGGTGCGGGATCTCTTCGGGCTTGACGGCAACTGTGTCGCGAGCGATGACGGCATCGTCGTGCGCATTCCCGACACGGGAGTCGAGCCGCCTGGCGCGGAACTCTTCGTCTTCGAACCCGACGAGCTGCAGGAGATCGTCACGGAGCAGGTGGCCGGGTCTGCCCTCTTCGCGGCGCGGTTTCGCGAATGCGCCGCACGCGCGCTGCTGCTGCCGCGCTACAACCCCGGCTCGCGTTCGCCGCTGTGGCAGCAACGGCAGAAGGCAGCGCAACTGCTCGACGTGGCCCGGGAACACCCGACGTTCCCGATCATCCTCGAGACCATACGCGAGTGCCTGCAAGACGTCTATGACCTGCCGGCCCTGGCGCGACTGGCCACACAGATCGAATCCCGCTCGATTCGTCTGATGGAGGTGCAAACGGATGCCGCGAGCCCGTTCGCGAGCACCCTGCTGTTCGGCTACGTGGCGGCGTTCATGTACGAGGGCGACACTCCCCTCGCCGAGCGGCGCGCGACGGCCCTGTCCATCGACTCCAGCCTGCTCGCGGAGCTGCTCGGTCGGGTCGAACTGCGCGAGCTCCTCGACCCAGCGGTGATCGCCGCGACCGACCGGGAGCTGCAGCGACTCGCTCCCGATCGGCAGGCGCTCGGACTCGAGGGCATTTTTGACCTCCTCCGCGGGCTCGGCCCCCTCACCCTCGACGAGTTCGGCCCCCGATTGTCGGAGGGCGCCCCGGCCGACTGGGTCGCTCACCTCGGGGCCCTCGTCGACGCCAAACGGGCCGTGCGCACGAGCTTCGCCGGCCGCGACTGGTGGGCGGTGATCGAAGACGCCAGTCGATTGCGTGACGCGCTCGGCGTCCCGCTCCCGCTGGGCATTCCGCGGGTCTTCAGCGAGTCCGTCGCCGACCCGCTCGGCGACCTGGTGAGCCGCTACGCCCGCACGCACGGACCGTTCACGACGGAGGCGGCGGCGGACCGCTTCGGACTCGGTACCGCGGTCATGCAGCAGGCGCTGCGACGACTCGCCGATTCCCGGCGCATCGTGGAGGGCGAGTTTCGGCCGAACGGCACCGGCAGCGAATGGTGTGACGCCGAGGTACTGCGGCGACTGCGTCGACGCTCGCTCGCGGCACTCCGACACGAGGTCGAACCCGTTGATCAGGTGACAATGGCCCGTTTTCTCCCGCAATGGCAACACGTGGGCGGACGGCTGCGCGGAGTTGACGGCGTTGCCTCCGTTATTGAACAACTCGAGGGCGCCCGCATACCGGCCTCGGCGTGGGAATCGCTCATCCTGCCGGCGCGGATAGACGGGTACCTGCCCGGGATGCTCGACGAACTGACGAATGCGGGGGAGGTGATCTGGGCGGGGGCAGGATCCCTCGCCGGGAACGACGGTTGGATCAGCCTGCACCTGGCGGACACGGCACCGCTGACCCTGCCCCCAGCGCTCGACCGCGACCTGACCGAGCAGCAACAGCACGTGCTGGCGACCCTGGGTGGCGGAGGCGGGTATTTCTTCCGCCAACTCTCCGACGCGGTGGGCAACAAGGTGGACTCCGACCTCGTGGACGCCCTGTGGGATCTGGTCTGGGCCGGGCTGATCAGTAACGACACGTTCGCTCCGATGCGATCCCGCCTGAACGGCGGACGAACGTCGCACAAACCCAGCCGCTCGGCCCCGCGCGCCCACATGCACCGCGGTCGGTCGGTGCCGCGATCGGCCCTCCCGACCCGTGGCGGACCGCCGACGGTGTCCGGTCGGTGGTCGATCCTGCCGCTCGCCGACTCCGTTGCGACTCGGCGCGCCCACGCCCTCGGCGAAACCCTCCTCGAACGCTACGGGGTCGTCACCCGAGGTGCGGTGCAGGCGGAGGGCGTTGTCGGCGGCTTCGCCCTCGTCTACCGCACGCTCAGCGGTTTTGAGGAGACCGGACGCTGCCGGCGCGGGTATTTCGTTGACGGTCTCGGCGCCGCCCAGTTCGCGGGAGGGGGAACCATTGACCGGCTGCGGTCCTTCGCTGCCGCGGCCGAGGGCGCCGGGCCGCGACGCCCGATGGCCCACACGCTCGCCGCCACCGATCCGGCCAACCCGTACGGCGCCGTGGTGCCGTGGCCGCCGCTCGCGGAAGGTACCGGGCACCGTCCCGCACGCAAGTCTGGCGCCATCGTCGTGCTCGTGGACGGTGAGCTCGTGCTCTACATCGAGCGGGGCGGCAAGACCGTGCTGTCGTATTCGTCGGAGGCTGCACCGCTGGCTGCCGCCGCGGCGAGCCTGGCCACCGTGGTGAAGGCCGGAAGGATCGACAAGCTGGCGGTGGAGACCGTCAACGGAGCCTTCGTGATCGGCACGCCCGTCGGTGAGCAGCTCCAGAGGGCCGGTTTCACCCTCACCCCCAAGGGGCTGAGGCTCAGTGCCTGAGGGAGACACCGTTTACCGCGAGGCGCGGTCGCTGGGTGACGCCCTGCGGGGGAGTGTTCTCACCCGCTGCGACATCCGGGTTCCTCAATGGGCCACCATCGACCTGACGGGGGAGACAGTGCAGGAGATCGCCAGTCGCGGCAAACATCTACTGATCCGCACCGACAGCGTGAGCGTGCACTCCCACTTGAAGATGGAAGGGTCGTGGCACCTGTACCGCCACGGCACTGCGTGGCAGCGGCCGGCGTTTCAGGCCAGGATCGTGCTTGAAACACTCGACTGCGCGGCCGCGGGGTTCGACCTCGGCGTGCTCGAGCTGATGCCGCGCACGGCAGAGGTGCCGGCGCTCGGGTACCTGGGACCGGACCTGCTCGGCGCCGACTGGGACGCTGGCGAAGCGGTGCGGCGCCTGGCCGTCCGGCCTGACGTGCCGGTAGCCGTGGCACTGGCGGACCAGCGGAACCTCGCCGGCCTCGGCAACGTCTACGTGAACGAACTGTGCTTCCTGCGCGGCATCCTGCCGACCAGGTTGATCGGTGAGGTGACAGATCTTCCCGCGCTCGTGGGACTGGCCCATCGACTGATCAATGCCAATCGAGACCGGGTCGAACGCACGACGACGGGCAATACCCGGCGGGGCGCCCGGCTGTGGGTCCACTCGCGACACGGGCAGGCCTGCCGCCGGTGCGGCACACGACTCGTCCGATCGAAAATCGGTCGCAGCGAACTCGAGCTGCGCGACGTCTTCTGGTGCCCCCGCTGCCAGACGTGAACGGGAATCCGCGATGCGGCAGCACCCACCAGGCCATCCGGCGGTGGGCGCTGCGTGCGGGAGCTAGTTGACGGGGCCGGTGTACTTTTCGCCCGGTCCCTCGCCGATGGGGTCGGGAATGGTGGATGCCTCGCGGAACGCGAGCTGAACGGAACGCAGGCCGTCGCGCAGACTGCGAGCGTGCATGTCGGAGATTTCAGGTGCGGCCGCCGTCACGAGGCCGGCGAGGGCGGTGATGAGTTTGCGGGCCTCGTCCAGGTCGGTCTGTGCGATCGGGTCATCGGCCAGTCCGCACTTCACTGCCGCTGCGCTCAGGAGGTGCACGGCCGCGGTGGTAATGATCTCCACCGCTCCGACATCCGCGATGTCCCGCGTTGCTTGGGCGGTTTCTTCGTCGTAATTGGTACTCACTGCCATCCTCTGCTAGAGTTACGTCGGTTCCGAGACATTAGTCTCGGTGCGAAAGTGGAGAATCTCCCACCCGCGCTTGACCGCTTCATAAAGGTTACCGGGTAGTTTGCACTCCGTCGTCGTCCGCTGGTTTCCAGGGGGTGAAGGCAGCCAGGGTGCCGTGTGGTTGGACGAGCAAATATGCTCGAAAAAACGCTCGTGATTTTCCTCTCTTCGTCCCAGTCGACATCCGTCGCCTGGCTGTAACCACGAAGTTAATCAGGAGGAGAGACGCATCAGCGATCCCCGTACAAATGACCGTATTCGCGTCCCCGAAGTTCGTCTCGTTGGTCCCAACGGCGAGCAGGTAGGGGTCGTGGCCATTGATGTTGCCCTGCGACTGGCCCAGGACGCCGACCTCGACCTCGTCGAAGTTGCCCCTGAAGCTAAGCCTCCCGTGGCGAAGATCATGGACTACGGCAAGTTCAAGTACGAGGCTGCGCAGAAGGCTAAAGAAGCCAGGCGCAACCAGGCGAACACGATCCTCAAAGAGGTTCGTTTCCGTCTCAAGATTGATGTACACGACTACGAGACCAAGCGCAAACGCGCCGAAGGCTTCCTGAAGGCCGGCGACAAGGTCAAGGCCATGATCTTGTTCCGTGGTCGTGAACAGTCCCGCCCCGACCAGGGTGTGCGACTGCTCAGAAAATTTGCCGAGGATGTATCCGAGTTCGGTTCCGTGGAATCAACTCCGACCATTGACGGACGAAACATGGTCATGGTCATCGGACCTCTGAAGAACAAGTCAGAGGCCAAGGCGGAGACTAACGCACATAAGGCTGCTGAAAAGGCAGACAAGGTTGCCGATAAGGCAGACAAGGTTGCCGATAAGGCAGCGAAACTGGAGGAAAAAGATGCCTAAGATGAAGACTCACTCTGGCACGAAGAAGCGTTTCAAGGTCACCGGAAGCGGCAAGCTCATGAAGCAGCAGGCTGGCATGCGACACAACCTTGAGGTTAAGAGCACGAAGCGCAAGGCTCGCCTCAACAAGGACCAGCCCGTGGCCAAGTCGGACACCAAGGTCATCAAGAAGCTTCTCGGTCTCTAAGCAACCGACGACCGCACACACTTTTAAGGAACCGGAAAAATGGCAAGAGTCAAGAGGGCTGTAAACGCCCACAAGAGCCGTCGCGTAATTCTCGAGCGCGCCAAGGGCTACCGCGGCCAGCGCTCGCGTCTGGTAACCAAGGCCAAGGAGCAGCTCACTCACTCCTTCACCTACAACTACCGCGACCGCCGTGCACGCAAGGGTGACTTCCGTCGCCTGTGGATCCAGCGCATCAACGCTGCATCGCGCGCCAACGGCCTCACGTACAACCGTCTGATCCAGGGCCTCGGCCTTGCTGGCATCGTGGTTGACCGTCGTATGCTCGCTGAGCTGGCCGTCAACGAGCCCGCCACCTTCGCGGCCCTCGTTGAGTCCGCCAAGGACGCCCTTCCCGCCGACACGTCGGCACCGAAGGTCGCAGCAGCGTAGTTAGATCACCAGTTTCGCTGGAACAGCAGCGTAGGTAGAACAGCGAAAAGGGAGTGGCCGCGAAAGCGGCCACTCCCTTTTTCTGCATTCGCTCACGTTTTCTGCAAGTAGGCTTGATGCATGCTTGATAACCCACGTTCACCGCGCGTTAGAGCCGTCGCGAAACTTGCGAAGCGCGATGCGCGCACGGAGTTGGGGCTGTTCCTTCTCGAAGGTCCGCAGGCCGTCTCCGAGGCCCTCACGTTCCGTCCAGAGCTCGTCGTGGAGCTGTACGCCACGCCGACAGCCCTCGAACGCTACACCGATATTGCCGAATCCGCCGTCGCCGCTGGCGTTGAGGTGGAGTTCGTCTCCGAAGAAGTGCTCGACGCCATGGCTGACACGGTCACGCCCCAGGGCTTCGTCGCTGTGTGCCACCAGTTCCCCACCTCGGTCAAAAAGATTTTCAACGCCGAGCCGAAACTTGTCGTCATCCTCGAAGAGGTTCGCGACCCGGGTAACGCCGGCACGATCATTCGCGCCGCGGATGCGGCCGGTGCCGACGCCGTGATCCTCTGCGGCCGCAGCGTGGACCTCTACAACCCCAAGGTGATTCGGTCCTCCACTGGCTCGATCTTCCACCTGCCCGTCGCCATCGCCGCGAGCCTCGAAGACGTGCGCGATCGTGTTCGCTCGTCCGGGCTGCAGCTTCTTGCCGCCGACATCAAGGGCGACGACCTGCTCGCCGCCCGCAACGAGGGCGTGCTCGCCGCGCCGACGGCGTGGCTGTTCGGCAACGAGGCCCGCGGTCTCAGTGATGAGGACCTCGCCAAGGCGGACCGGGCCATCAGCGTTCCCATCTATGGTCACGCCGAGTCCATGAATCTCGCCACCGCGGCATCCGTATGCCTGTACGAGAGCGCTTTCGCGCAGCGCAGCTAATCCGTCGGGATAAAGTCCTGTTCCCACCCGTTAAACCCGCCCCCGGCGGTGCCGACTGTTACGAATCGGTTACCGTCGGGGGTTTGGCGCGCCACGGCACGAGTTTTGTTCTAGGTTGGTTGTATGGAGCCTACAAACGTCACGCCGGCCACGTCAAACATCACGGTCCGTCGCGGCGAACCGTTGGTCGTCGTCAAAGACATCAACAAGCACTATGGAGAACTGCATGTTCTCAAGAACATCAACGCAACGGTCAACCGCGGCGAGGTCGTCGTCGTGATCGGACCGAGTGGTTCGGGTAAGTCGACTCTCTGCCGGGCGATCAACCGTCTCGAAACCATTGACGATGGGGTCATCACCATCGATGGGGTCAAACTGGCCGAGGAGGGCAAGGCTCTCGCCCATCTGCGCGCGGATGTGGGAATGGTGTTCCAGGCCTTTAACCTGTTCGCCCACAAGACCGTGCTCGATAACGTCACACTCGGACCGATCAAGGTGCGCGGCATGAAGAAGGCCGATGCCGAGAAGAGGGCCATGGCCCTGCTCGACCGCGTCGGAGTGGCCAACCAGGCCAAGAAGATGCCCGCGCAGCTGTCCGGTGGTCAGCAACAGCGGGTCGCCATTGCACGCGCCCTGGCCATGGATCCGAAAGTCATCCTGCTCGACGAACCGACCAGCGCGCTCGACCCGGAAATGATCAATGAGGTACTCGAGGTCATGATCGACCTCGCCAACGACGGAATGACCATGATCGTCGTCACGCACGAGATGGGCTTCGCCCGCAAGGCTGCCGACCGCGTGATCTTCATGTCGGAGGGCGAGATCGTGGAGGAGGCCACTCCCGAGCAGTTCTTCACCAATCCCCAAAGCACGAGAGCGCAAGACTTCCTCTCCAAAATACTTGCCCACTAAAACGGTGAGCAAGCCCCACACAGCAGCAACACCAGCAATCAGGAGAAGAACCATGAGACTCAAAAAAGGTCTAGTGATTTCGGCCATTGCCATCAGCGCGCTCGTCCTCAGCGGCTGCAGCGACTCTGGCGCACCGTCCGCGGATGCGCCGCCCGTAGCTGACGCCACAGACTTCGAAGCCGGTACCACGATGGCGAAACTGGCCGAAGCCGGAAGCATCAACATCGGCACCAAGTTCGACCAGCCGCTGTTCGGCCTCCGTGGACCCGACGGCAAGCCCGTCGGCTTCGACGTGGAAATGGGCAAGATCATCGCGTCCAAGCTCGGCATCCCGGCCAGCGGTATCAATTGGAGCGAGACCGTCTCCGCCAACCGCGAACCGTTCATCGAAAACGGCGAGGTTGACCTCGTGATCGCGACGTACACGATCAACGATACCCGCAAGGAGGTCGTGTCCTTCGCCGGACCGTATTACTCGGCCGGCCAGGATCTGCTCGTACTCGAGGGCAACCCGGACAACATCACCGGTCCCGAGGACCTTGCCGGCAAGAAGGTGTGCACCGTGAGCGGTTCCACCTCGGAGAAGAACGTCGCCGCGTACACGACGGACGTCATCGCGACGGACACGTACTCCAACTGCCTCGGCCCGCTGCGCAGCGGCGAGGTTGCCGCCGTCACCACAGACAACGTGATCCTGGCCGGCCTCGCCGACCAGAACCCCGGTGAATTCGAAGTTGTCAACAACGCGTTCACCGAAGAGCCCTACGGCATCGGTCTCGCGCACGACGACACCGAGTTCCGCAACTTCATCAACGACGTGCTCGAAGAGTCCTACGACGATGGCAGCTGGGTCAAGGCCTGGGAGTCCACCGCGGGCTCCGTGCTCGACACCCCGACCCCTCCGGCCATCGACCGCTACTAGGTCGACTGTCCCCGTCGGAAACCCGCACTACCCGCAGTAATCCACGCAGCCGCAGTGGCCCGCCCGACGGACGGGTCGCTGCGGTGACGCGGCCCAGCATGTTCCACGTACCCCCCTGCCCCACCCGCAGACAGACAAAGAAGAGGAGGTGAGTTGTGGACGCAGTCATCGACAACCTGCCGCTGTTCCTGGAAGGCTTCCGGAACACCCTGGGCCTGCTCGCTATCGCCGGCGTCGGCGCATCATTTCTCGGCCTGATCGTCGCCGCCATGCGCATCTCACCGATCGCATCGTTCCGCCTGTTCGCCACGGTCTACACGGAGCTCGTGCGCAACACGCCGCTCACACTCGTGCTGTTCTTCTGCGCATTTTTGCTGCCGTTCCTGCAGTTCACCCCGGGGTATTTCCAGCTGGCGGCCATCGGTCTCACGGTTTACACCTCCCCGTTCGTCGCCGAGGCACTGCGGTCCGGCGTCAACGGTGTGCACGTGGGACAGGCCGAAGCGGCACGGAGCGTGGGTCTCACCTTCGGCCAGACGCTCTCGTTCGTGGTCATGCCCCAGGCCATCCGCATGGTGGTTCCCCCGCTGATCAACGTGTTCATCGCCCTGACCAAGAACACGTCGGTGGCCGGTGCCTTCTTCGTCTTCGAACTGTTCGGGGCGGCCCGCAGGGTGACCAATGACCGCGGCGACGCCACCATCGCCATCCTGCTCGCCGTCGCGGCGTTCTACCTCATCATCACCATTCCTCTGGGCATCTTCGCCGGCAGGATCGAGAAGAAGGTCGCGGTGCTCCGATGAGTTCTGTCCTGTATGACGCCCCCGGGCCGAAGTCCCGGGCGCGCTCGCGCCTTCTCTCCATCGTCGGAGCGCTCATAATCGCCGGCGGCCTGGTCGCCCTGATCGTGGTGCTGGGCCTGCCCAAGGCGAGCGCCAACGGCGCGGTGCAGCCCGGCCTGTGGGACATCAGCCGCTGGGATGTCTTCAACGACCTGCTGGTCTGGCGCACCCTCGGCCTGGGGGCTCTGGCGACGCTGCGCATGGCTGCTGTCGCCGCCGCGTTGGCGCTCGTGCTCGGCGTAGTGTTCTCGTTCGGGCGTGCGTCGGAAACTGCCTGGATCCGCCTGCCGACCACCGTGGTGCTCGAATTCTTCCGCGGCATGCCGGTGCTGCTGATGATGCTGTTCATCCTGCTGGTGTTTGGCACCGGCTCGTTCTGGGCCGGCGTCGCCGCCCTCTCCGTGTACAACGGCGCCATCATCGGCGAAGCCCTCCGTGCCGGCATCAACGCCCTTCCGCGCGGCCAGCGTGAAGCCGGGCTCGCCATCGGTCTCACTCCCGTCGCTACCCGGTTCCGGATCGAGTTCCCCCAGGCGTTCCGACAGATGCTGCCGATCATCATCGCCCAATTGGTGGTGCTGCTCAAGGACACCTCTCTGGCCTTCGTCGTGGGCTACAACGAACTGCTTCGCTCTGGACTGAACAATCTCGGCGGCTTCTTCGGTAACCAGTACCAGTTCTCGTTTTTCTTCATCGTGCTGGCCATCTACCTGACCATGAACCTGTCGCTGTCCTGGGTGGCGCGCAGAATTGCCAAGCGCACCGGCCCGCAGGCGGGCAAGCTGATCCAGCCGGACGAGACACCATCGGTCGACCCAGACGTGGTCGGTCCGCATGCGACGGGGGCACAGAGCCGAAGCGGGGTCTGAGGCCGCTAAACTCAGGAACTGTGTCTGAATTTTCTGGTCCCATTGACCCGCCCGCCATTACCGAAGAGGCGGTGAGCGCTGCGGTTGACGCAGCCCTCACCGCCATTTGCGTGTCCGAAACCTCCGCAGACCTCAAGGCCGTGCGAGCCGAGCATGTGGGGGAGTTTTCCCCCCTTGCCAGGCTCAACGCCCTGATGCGCACGGTGCCGGGAGATCAGAAGGCCGTCGCGGGCAAACTCCTCGGCCAGGCCAAGGGTCGTGTCTCTGCGGCGTTCACGGCGCGGGAGACCGCGATCGGCGAGGCCGAGGCGACCGCCCAGCTCGCCGCCGAAACCGTGGACGTGACCGCCGCGGCGTCAGCCTGGAAGCCGGGGGCGCGGCATCCGATCTCGCTGCTGACCGAACGGGCCTCCGACGTGTTCGTGGCCATGGGCTGGGAAGTGGCCGAGGGACCGGAGCTCGAGAGCGAATGGTTCAACTTCGACGGGCTCAACTTCGACGAGGATCACCCCGCCCGGGCGATGCAGGACACCTTCTTCGTCGAGCCGACAGATGCCCACCTGGTGCTCCGCACCCAGACCTCGCCCGTGCAGCTGCGGGCGCTGCTCTCCCGTGAGCTGCCCGTGTATGTCGTGGCGCCCGGGCGTGTGTTCCGCACCGACGAACTCGACGCGACGCACACGCCCGTGTTCCACCAGATCGAGGGCATCGCCATCGACACGGGCCTCACGATGGCTCACCTGCGCGGGACACTCGACCACTTCGTGCAGGCATTGTTCGGCCCGGAGGCCAAGGTGCGTCTGCGCCCCAACTACTTTCCGTTCACCGAGCCGAGCGCCGAGCTCGACGTGTGGCATCCCACGTTCAAAGATGGCGCGCGCTGGATCGAGTGGGGCGGCTGCGGCATGGTGCACGCGAACGTGCTGCGCGCGGCCGGGATCGACCCGGAGGTCTATTCCGGGTTCGCGTTCGGCGTTGGCGTGGAGCGAGCTTTGATGTTTAGAAATGATGTAAAGGACATGCACGACATGGTCGAGGGCGATACCCGGTTCAGCCAGCAGTATGGGATGACCATCTGATGCGCGTACCACTGAGCTGGCTGGGCGAATTCGTCGACCTTGCCGCAGGAACCACGCCCGAAGATGTGCACGCCGCCCTCGTGAGCGTGGGCCTCGAAGAGGAAGATATTCACCGCTTTGAGCTGTCCGGCCCGATCGTCGTTGGCGAGGTTCTCGAGTTCGTCGGGGAACCGCAGAAGAACGGCAAGATCATCAACTGGTGCCAGGTGCGCGTCGCCGCCGATGGCGAACTCGCGGCCGATGGCGGACCCGCCGTTCACGGCATCGTTTGCGGAGCACACAACTTCGCGGTCGGCGACAAGGTTGTCGTGACGCTGCCCGGCGCGGTACTGCCCGGCCCGTTCCCCATTGCCCCGCGCCAGACCTACGGCCACGTGTCCGACGGCATGATCGCCTCGGCTCGCGAACTCGGGCTTGGCGACGAGCACGACGGAATCCTGCTCCTGGCGTCGCTCGGGCTTGACGCCCCGGTCGGTACCGACGCGGTTGCACTGCTGGGACTCGACGACTCGGCCGTTGAGGTCAATGTCACCCCCGACCGCGGTTACGCGTTCTCGATCCGCGGCATTGCCCGCGAATACGCGCACGCGACGGGAGCCACGTTCCGCGACCCGGCACTCACGACCGCGTCGTTCTCCCCGTCTACGGTCTTCCCCGTTGCCATTGACGATCAGGCCCCGATTCGTGGCCGCATCGGTTGCACGGTCTTCACCACCCGCGCCGTGCGAGGCATCGACCCGACCCGGCCCACTCCGGCCTGGATGGTGTCTCGGCTTGGGCTGGCCGGCATCCGTTCGATTTCGCTCATCGTGGACGTGACCAACTACGTCATGGTCGAACTCGGCCAGCCGCTGCACGGCTACGACCTGGACAAGCTCACCGACGGCATTGTCGTGCGCCGGGCTGAAGCCGGCGAGAAGATCACGACTCTCGACGGCTCCGTGCGCACGCTCGTGCGGGAAGACCTGCTGATCACCGACGGATCCGGACCGATCGGCCTCGCCGGTGTCATGGGCGGTGCCACGACCGAAATCGGCTCCACCAGCGTCAACGTGCTCGTCGAAGCCGCGAACTTCGACCCGGTATCGATCGCGCGATCCGCTCGCCGCCACAAGCTGCCGAGCGAGGCGTCCAGGCGCTTCGAACGCGGCGTCGACCCCGCCGTCGCCTCCGTGGCTGCGGCTCGGGTCGTGCAACTGCTCGTGGATCTCGCCGGGGGAGTGGCCGACGGACTCGGGTCCACTCACGACGTCAGTCGGGTGCCCGTGCCGATCCACCTGCCTACCGGCTTCATCTCCGGACTCATCGGCCTTGAGTACACCGGCGACGAGGTGCGCAACTCGCTGCTGGAGATCGGAACGACACTCGAGGAGGTGGACGGCGACCTCGCGGTCACCCCGCCCACCTGGCGCCCCGACCTCACCGACAAGTGGACGCTCGCCGAGGAGGTTGCCCGCATCGTCGGGTACGACCGCATCCCCTCCGTGCTGCCCGTCGCGCCCCCCGGTCGCGGATTCACCCGCGCGCAGACCTTGCGCCGCTCCGTGTCGCAGACGCTGGCCGCGACCGGCCATACCGAGGTGCTCGCGTACCCGTTCCTGGCGGCCACGGCCAACACCACGTTCAATGGCACGGACGTTGCGCAGGTGCGCGTGGCCAACCCCATGGACGGGGCGGCACCGTTCCTGCGCACCACCCTGCTTCCGGGGCTGCTGCATGTTGCGCACCGCAATCGTTCACGCGGCCTCGTCGATGTGTCCCTGTTCGAACAGGGACTCGTCTTCCAGCCCGAGGCCGGCGTGACCTACGGCACCCCCACGGTGCCGCCCGGTGGCGCCCTGCCGAGCGCCGAGCAGATCGCCGCACTCAACGACGGCATCCCGAAGCAGCCGCTGCACGTGGGCCTCGTGCTCGTGGGCGCCACGCGTCGGCACCAGCCCGGCCTTCCGGCCGTGGCCGCCGGGTGGCAGGACGCCCTCACCGCCGTCGCGCAGGTTTCGCTCGCCACCGGCGTGCAGATCAACGTGCGTCAGGGAGCGCGCCCGGCCATGCACCCCGGTCGTACGGCCGAGCTCACCGTGACCACCGAGACCGGCGAGGTCGTCGTCGGCTACGCGGGGGAGTTGCTGCCCACCGTCGCCAAGGACTACGACCTGCCGTCCGTCGTGGCCGTCGCCGAGATCAACCTTGACGCCGTCATCAACCAGGCGGACACCGTGGTGTCGGCGAGCATCATCCACACCAAGCCCGCCGCCACGCAGGACCTCTCGCTCGTCGTGGCGGATTCGGTGCCTGCCGGCGAACTCCGTGCGGCCATCGTGGAGGGTGCCGGCGCCCTGCTCGAACGCATCGAACTCGTGGATGACTACCGCGGAACGGGCATCGAGCCCGGTCAGAAGTCACTCACGTTCGCGCTGCGCTTCCGCGCGCCGGATCGAACGCTCACCGCGGCCGAGGCGAGCGACGCGCGTCTGGCCGGCGTGGCGCTGGCATCCGTTCGCTTCGGGGCGACCCTGCGCGAGTAACCCGACGCCCGCGGCACTCGGTAGGCCCCGCGGCACTAGTTGGGACGAGTGCCGCTCGCCTCGACGAGTGCCACCAGCTTCAACGCGTACCACGACGCGTCGGTGTGCCCGGCCTCGCCGGTGCTGAGCGGGGCGAATCCTATAGGGCTCGTTGACCGTGGGCGCGTGGCACGTCCTTCTTTGTCAGGAATCGGTAGAACTCGGTCGCGTTGAAGGCGAGCCTCCAACCCCAACGGTCGAGACTATTCACCAACGGACGGAGGAGATTCTCGCGCTCCTTCTCGGCCATGATCACGCCGACGATGTCGCGGCCGTTCATTACCTCCGCACGGGTGTACTTAATATCCCCGTCGAATTCTCCGATCTTGCGAACCCCACGCCAGTAGTAGTCAACGAAGTAGGTGTGCCCCCGAACCTCAAAACGCACCTGCAGCTCGGGGACCTCGAAACCGAGTTCAGCGAAGCGCACCCTGCTGAGCGATTCGCCCTCGTTGGCAGAGAGTCCGTTCGCGAAGGCGATGGCCCGCTCCGCGGCGCGCCGTCCCGCGCGGGGCCGCACCTCCTCCAGCTCGGTGAAAAGCATCTCCTTCGTGATCGGTGGTGGCCCTCGGACGCCCGCATGCTGTTCCCACGCGACCCGCACCGTCTCCCTATTGAGCACATGATCGATCATGGTCACGCCAACGAGGAAGCTCGAGTCGGCCGCCATATCGATGAGCGTGCGTGGAAGGCTTGTCACGTTGACGCCACCGATGAGAATCTGATGGGGATCGGGCATCCCACGATGCGCTGTGAGCAGGCGCTGGCTGCTCCCGCCCGCAGAGTCGGGGCGTAGGGCGTGCACCGCGCTGGGCCACGAGCCGATCAACGGCAGATTGTGAAGCACCGCCGCCGAGTGGTGCGACAGCACCAGCTGAGGTCCAGCCTGGTGCGCAGTGGCACGAACGACGAGGCGGTACCGTTTATCTGCGCCCATGGCTTCCCAACTGGCCCCGAGTGCGTACCAGCCTCGGCGCACTCGCACGAGTTCAGCACGCTGTCGCAACGCGTCCACAGCATGTGAGCTCAACCCGGAATCGCGCAGCGCCTGCGTAGGTATGAGACCCCCAAAGATCACACCGTAGGTCTTGAGCATCTCTAACATGCCGACACTCTGTCGCGGAACGCTGCGGCACCGCAGCGAGGACACAACTTTTGTTCACACCTCGCAGTCGCAGTCCCCGTGGAGGGACAGAAATGCTGCGGCCGCTCCTGGGCAGCGCAGCCGTGACGGCACACGTTGGAGCCCACGGCACTCGTTGCCACACGTGCCGTGAGTTCGAACGCGTGCCGGGTCGGGCAGGTGATCGGGGGGAAGAGGATGCGCAGAGCGCGACGGATGATCATTGGGCCCGCCCGCGGCGATTTTTTGCGGCACCGGGGCAGGACTAGGTTTAACACATGGCATTTTCGGTGGCAGTGGCGGGCGCGAGTGGCTATGCGGGCGGCGAATTGTTGCGTCTGCTGGCCGGACACCCCGAATTCGAGGTGCGAACGGTCACCGCAAACAGCAACGCGGGACATCCGCTGATCGACGTGCAACCGCACCTGCGATCGCTCGCGCACCTCACGCTCGTCGATACGACGCCGGAGACGCTCAGCGGGCATGAGGTTGTTTTTCTTGCCCTTCCGCACGGCAAATCGGGAGAGCTCACCGCTCACCTGAACGCCGACACTCTCGTCGTTGACTGCGGTGCGGACCACCGACTGCAGAGCGAAGAGGACTGGGCCGCCTTCTACGGCGGCGACTACTACGGTGCCTGGGCCTACGGCGTACCCGAACTGCCCACCGGCTCCGGCCGCCTCCGGGACCTGCTCAGGAGCGCGCGGCGTATCGCGGCGCCGGGGTGCAACGCGAGCACCGTGGCATTGGCCCTCGCACCGGGAATCCGCGCCGGCGTCATTGACGAGACCGACCTCGTGGCCGTTCTCGCCGTCGGTCCGTCAGGCGCCGGCAAAAGCCTCAAACTTCCCAACCTCGCCAGCGAGATCCTCGGTTCCGCCAACCCCTACGCGGTTGGTGGCACCCACCGGCACATCCCCGAGATTCAGCAGAGCCTGCGCTTTGCGGGGGCGGAGAACCCCACCATCTCGTTCACGCCCATCATCGTGCCCATGGCGCGCGGCATCCTCTCCACCGCGACAGCACGTCTCGTTCCCGGCACGTCGGCGGCCGCCGTGCGCGCGGCGTGGGAGGACACCTACGCCGACGAGCCCTTCGTGCACGTGCTGCCGCCTGGCCACTTTCCACGCACCGCCGACGTTCTCGGCGCCAACACGGCGCTCATCGGCCTCGCCGTCGATGAAGCGGCCGGCCGGGTCGTCACCATCACCGCCGTCGATAATCTCGTTAAGGGCACCGCCGGCGCTGCCCTCCAATCGGCCAATATCGCCCTCGGTTTGCCCCAGACGCTGGGGCTGACCACGAATGGAGTTGCCCCATGAGTGTTACCGCAGCAGCAGGATTCGCCGCGGCCGGCGTCACCGCCGGCCTGAAGAAATCGGGCGGACTTGACCTCGCCATCGTGGAGAATGTCGGCCCGCTCACCAGTTGCGCCACCGTGTTCACGACCAACCGGTGCCAGGCCAACCCGGTGATCTGGAGCCAGCAGGTGATGAAAGACGGCGTCGTTCGCGCCATCGTGCTCAACTCCGGCGGCGCCAACTGTTACACGGGCTCGATGGGTTTCCAAACCACCCACGCCACCGCCGAGGCCGTCGCCACCGAACTGGACATCTCCGCGGTCGACGTGGTTGTGTGCTCGACGGGCCTCATCGGTGAGCAGCTCAACCTGGACTTGGTGAAGGCTGGCGTGTTCGATGCAGCACGCGCTCTCAAAACGGATGCCGCCACCTCGCCGGAGGCCGGACTGCTGGCCGCGCAGGCCATCATGACCACCGACACCACGCCCAAGCAGGCGGTCGTCGTCTCACCGTCTGGCTGGACCGTCGGCGGCATGGCCAAGGGCGCCGGAATGCTCGCGCCCGGGCTGGCGACGATGCTCGTGGTGCTCACGACCGACGCCGTGCTGAACTCGGCGCAGCTTGACGCCGCCCTGCGCGAGGCCACCCGCCTCACGTTCGACCGCCTCGACTCCGACGGCTGCATGTCCACGAACGACACCGTGAGCCTGCTCGGCTCCGGCGCGAGTGGAGTCGAAGCCGACGTGGCCGAGTTCACCGCCGCCCTGATTGCGCTGTGCCAGGACCTCACCCTGCAGCTGCAGGGCGACGCGGAGGGTTCCGCGCACGACGTGGCCATCGAGGTGCGCAATGCCGACACCGAAGCGGATGCCGTGACCGTGGCCCGCGCCGTCTCCCGCAGCGCCCTGTTCAAGACCGCGATCTACGGCAACGATCCCAACTGGGGGCGTGTACTCGCGGCCGTGGGCACCACCGCCGCTGTCTTTGACCCCTACGGCATCGATGTCGCCATCAACGACGTGCAGGTGTGCACCGCGGGGGAACCCGACCAGCCCCGCGAGCTCGTCGACCTCACCCCCCGCGCGGTTTCCGTGGTCATCGATCTGCACGCCGGCAGCCACTCCGCCACCGTGTGGACCAACGACCTCACCCAGGAGTACGTCGAAGAGAACAGCGCATACTCCAGCTGATGCAGAACGCACGTGAAGGGGCACCGGTCAGCGGTGCGAACGAGCACGACAGCGTGCCGGCGAGCACGACGGCCGAGGCCGCGATCAAGGCCGCGACCCTCATCGAATCGCTGCCCTGGCTCAAACGCTTCCACGACCAGATTGTGGTCGTCAAATTCGGCGGCAACGCCATGGTCAGTGAGGAACTGCAGCGGGCCTTCGCGGAAGATATCGTCTACCTGCGCTATGCCGGCATCCGTCCCGTTATCGTGCACGGAGGCGGACCGCAGATTTCCGCCATGCTCGCCCGCCTCGGCATTGAGAGCGAATTTCGCGGCGGCTACCGGGTCACGACCCCCGAGGCCATGGATGTCGTGCGCATGGTGCTCACGGGCCAGATCAACCGCGACCTCGTGAGCCACATCAACCAGCATGGCCCGCTCGCCGCCGGCCTGTCCGGTGAAGACGCCGGGCTGTTCCGGGGTAAACGCCGCGGAGTCGTCATTGACGGCGAACAGCTCGACCTCGGCCTCGTCGGCGACGTCGTGGGTGTCGACCCGGAGGCCGTGCATGCCCAGCTGGCTGCCGGACGTATTCCCGTGGTCTCCTCGATCGCGCCCGACTCAGAGGTGCCCGGACAGTCCCTCAACGTGAACGCCGACGCGGCGGCGGCGGCTCTCGCCATCGCCCTCGGCGCCGCGAAGCTCGTGATCCTCACCGATGTCGCAGGTCTCTACAGCGACTGGCCGAATCGCGAATCCCTCGTGTCGATCATTGCGGTGCCCGAGCTACGCGCGCTCCTGCCCGCACTCGAATCGGGCATGATCCCCAAGATGACCGCGTGCCTGGACGCGGTCGAAGGCGGTGTGGCCAAGGCCGCGATCATCGACGGTCGAGTGCCGCACTCGATCCTGCTCGAAATTTTCACCGGAAGCGGCATCGGCACGGAGGTAGTCCCCGCATGAGCACGAACGACAGTACCTGGCAGGACCGCTACAGCGCCTCGATGATGGGCACCTTTGCGCCGCCCCTCGCCACGCTTGTTCGCGGTTCCGGCTGCTACGCGTGGGACGAGAATGGCACGGAGTACCTCGACTTTCTTGCCGGAATCGCCGTGAACTCGCTCGGCCACGCTCATCCCGACCTCGTGGATGCTGTCACCCGGCAGGTGGGAACGCTCGCCCACATCTCCAACTACTTTGCGAGCGAACCGCAGATTGAACTTGCCGAACGTCTGCAGCGCCTCACCGGAGCAGGTTCCGCCGGCCGGGTCTACTTCTGTAACTCCGGTACCGAAGCCAACGAGGCAGCGTTTAAACTCGCGCGCCTCAACGTGGCTGGTGGCCGGCGCATGCGCATTCTCGCGCTCACCGACTCCTTCCACGGCCGCACCATGGGCTCCCTCGCGCTCACCGGCAAGGCAGCCATGCGGGTGCCCTTCGAACCCATGCCCGGCGGCGTCGAGCACATCGACGCCACGCTTAAGGCCCTTGAGGCGAGCATCGACGATACCGTGTGCGCCGTCGTGCTTGAGCCCATCAAGGGTGAGGCCGGCGTGATCCCGCTGCCCGCCGGGTTTCTGCGTCGGGCGCGCGAGCTGTGCACCGAGCACGGGGTCCTGCTCATCATCGACGAGATCCAGACCGGGGTCGGTCGCACCGGGGCCTGGTTCGCCTACCAGCACGAGGGCGTCACCCCGGATGCGCTCACCCTGGCCAAGGGGCTGGGCGGAGGACTGCCGATCGGAGCCCTTGTGACGTTCGGCGCGGCATCCGCCCTGTTCCAGCGCGGACAGCACGGCTCGACCTTCGGCGGCAACCCGCTCGTCACGGCCGCCGCGAACGCGGTGCTGGATACCATCGAGCGCGACGACCTCGTGAGCAACGCGGCCCGCCGTGGTGAGCAGCTGCGCGAGATCATCGCCGGGCTGCACTCACCGCTCATTTCCGGCGTGCGCGGCCAGGGGCTGCTGCTCGGCGTCGCGCTGCGCGAGCCGGTCGCACCCAGGCTCGCGGCAGCCGCCCTGGCGGCGGGACTCATCGTGAATGCGGCCAACGAGACCACCATTCGCCTCGCGCCGCCGCTCATTATCGGTGACGCCGAACTGGAGCAGTTCGAGCGACGATTCGGGCAGGCGCTGGCCACGCTCTAGAGTTGACAGATTCCATAAACGATCGAAAGTGACACCGTGACCCGCCATTTCCTGCGCGACGATGACCTCTCCCCGGCCGAACAGGCCGAAATTCTCGATCTGGCCCTGGAGCTCAAGCGAGGCCGATTCGCGCTGCGCCCCCTGGAGGGCCCGCAGACCGTCGCCGTGATCTTCGACAAGTCCTCCACGCGCACCCGGGTGTCTTTTGCGGTGGGCATCGCCGACCTCGGCGGCAGCCCGCTCATCATCAGTACCGCGAACAGTCAGCTCGGCGGCAAGGAAACCGCGTCGGACACGGCGCGCGTTCTTGAGCGCCAGGTGGCCGCGATCGTGTGGCGCACCTACGGCCAGGCCGGCCTTGAGGAGATGGCGTTCGGAACGACCGTTCCCGTCATCAATGCGCTCTCCGACGACTTTCACCCGTGCCAGCTGCTCGCCGACCTGCTCACCATTCGTGAGCACCGCGGCGACCTCGCGGGACAGACGCTCGTGTTCCTCGGTGACGGAGCGTGCAACATGGGCCAGTCCTACCTGCTCGCCGGCGCAACCGCCGGCATGCACGTGCGCATCGCCTCCCCGGCCGGCTACACGCCCACCGACGCGGTGGTAGCGGATGCCACGGCCATCGCCGGGCGCACCGGCGGCTCCGTGACGCTCTTCGAGGATCCCCTCGAGGCGGTCGTCGGCGTCGATGTGGTCATCACTGACACCTGGGTGTCGATGGGCAAGGAAGAGGAGAAGTCCACGCGCCTCAGCGACCTCGGTCACTATCGGGTCGATGCGGCCATGATGGCCCTCGCCAAACCGGGCGCACACTTCTTGCACTGCCTGCCGGCCGACCGCGGGTACGAGGTGACCGCCGACGTGATCGACGGACCACAGAGCATCATCTGGGACGAGGCGGAGAACCGCCTGCACGCCCAGAAGGCCCTGCTGGTGTGGCTGCTCGCGCAGAACACCGCGTCGCACTGATCGAGGGGTCGAGATCTCGACCCGCTCGCTCACGTAAACTTGAACCAGATCAAAGATTTTTAGGGAGAACCATGGCTGAACGTGTTGTGCTCGCATACTCCGGTGGACTCGATACCTCTGTTGGTATCGGCTGGCTGAAAGACGCCACTGGCAAGGAGGTTGTCGCCCTCGCCGTCGACGTTGGACAAGAGGGCGAAGACATGGACGTCATCCGCCAGCGAGCACTCGACTGTGGTGCCGTGGAGTCGATCGTCATCGACGCGAAGGAAGAATTCGCGAACGACTACATCGTTCCCACGCTCAAGGCCAACGCCCTGTACCAGAAGCGTTACCCCCTCGTCTCGGCCATTAGCCGCCCGCTCATTGCCAAGTATCTCGCCTCCACCGCCATCGAGCTCGGTGCCGACAGCGTGGCGCACGGGTGCACGGGCAAGGGCAACGACCAGGTTCGTTTCGAAGCTGCCGTCGCCGCCCTCGCGCCGGAACTCACCTCGCTCGCGCCGGTGCGTGACTTTGCGCTGACGCGCGACAAGGCAATCGAATACGCGGCAACGCACGACCTGCCCATCGTGCAGTCGAAGAAGAGCCCGTACTCGATCGACCAGAACGTGTGGGGCCGGGCCGTTGAGACCGGATTCCTCGAAGACCCGTGGAACGCACCGATCGAGGACCTCTACACGTACACGCAGGACCCCTCGGTCACGCGCGCACCCACCGAGGTCGTCATTTCCTTCGACCAGGGCGTTCCCGTTGCCATCGACGGCAAGAAGGTCACCCCGCTGCAGGTCATTCAGCTCATGAACCGCCTCGCCGGCGACCAGGGTGTTGGCCGTATCGACATCGTCGAAGACCGCCTCGTGGGCATCAAGAGTCGTGAGGTGTACGAAGCGCCCGCCGGTATGGCCCTCATCGCCGCTCACGAAGAGCTGGAGAACATGACCCTCGAGCGGGACGTTGCCCGCTACAAGCGCGGTGTCGAGAGCAAATGGGCTGAGCTTGTCTATGACGGCCTCTGGTTCTCCGGGCTCAAGCGCAGCCTCGACGTCTTCATCGAGGACACCCAGAAGTACGTGAGCGGAGACATTCGTCTCAAGATGCACGCCGGCTCGGCCGTCGTCACCGGCCGCTCGACCACCACGGGCCTGTACGACTTCAACCTTGCCACGTACGACACTGGTGACTCCTTCGACCAGTCGATGGCCAAGGGATTCATTGAGCTGTGGTCGCTGCCGAGCAAGGTGGCCGCGCGACGCGACGCCGCCGCCAAGTAGGGCGCGCGTGTCGGGCGAGAAGAACGCGAACCGTGCCGGAAAGGCGGGTGCCCTCTGGGGTGGTCGCTTCGCCGGGGGACCGTCACCGGAGTTGGCGCGTCTGAGCAAGTCAACGCACTTCGACTGGCAGCTGGCCGAGTATGACCTGCAGGGTTCTCGGGCACACGCCCGTGCCCTTGCGGCGGCCGGCTACCTGAGTGCGGATGAACTTGACCAGATGCTTGCGGCCCTCGACCTCCTCGCCCTCGACGTGGCCGACGGCCGATTCGTGCCGGCCGAAAGCGACGAAGACGTGCACTCCGCTCTCGAGCGCGGCCTCATCGACCGGGTCGGGGTGGAGGTCGGCGGCAAGCTTCGCGCCGGACGCAGCCGAAACGACCAGGTGGCTACGCTCGTGCGCATGTCGCTGCGCGACCACGCGGCCATCATCGCCGGTAACGTGATCGAGCTCATCGACGCCCTGGTCTCGCAGGCCGAGGCGCACTCCGGCGCGATCATGCCCGGCCGCACGCACCTGCAGCACGCGCAGCCGGTGCTGCTCGCGCACCACCTGCTGGCGCATTGCTGGCCGCTCGTGCGTGACCTCGACCGTTTCGCCGACTGGAGCAAGCGCGCGGACTTCTCGCCGTACGGCTCCGGTGCTCTTGCCGGTAACACGCTTGGTCTCGACGCCAATCTGGTGGCCACCGACCTCGGTTTCGGCGCCGTCGTCGAGAACTCCATTGATGGCACCGCGAGCCGCGACCTGGTGGCGGAGTTTGCCTACATCACGGCCCAGATCGGCATCGATATGTCGCGCCTGGCCGAGGAGATCATCCTCTGGAACACCAAGGAATTCGGCTTCGTCACGCTCGACGACGCGTATTCCACGGGGTCGTCCATAATGCCGCAGAAGAAGAACCCCGACATCGCGGAGCTCGCGCGCGGCAAATCGGGCCGTATGATCGGAAACCTCACCGGACTGCTCAGCACGCTCAAGGGTCTGCCGCTCGCGTACAACCGCGACCTGCAGGAAGACAAAGAACCCGTCTTCGACTCGATCGAAACGCTTGAAGTGCTGCTGCCGGCGTTCGCGGGCATGATCGCAACCCTGCATTTCCACACGGATCGCATGGCCGAGCTCGCTCCACAGGGGTTCTCCCTGGCAACGGATGTCGCCGAGTGGCTGGTGAAACGTCACGTCTCGTTCCGAGATGCGCACGAGATCACCGGTTCGCTCGTGAAGTTCGCCGAAACGAACGGTCTCGACCTGCACGAGGTTGATGACGCGGCGCTTCTGGCCATCTCACCCCACCTCGTACCCGAGGTTCGCGAGGTCTTGACCATCCAGGGATCGGTCGAAAGCCGTGACGGCATCGGGGGAACCGCCCCCGTGCGTGTCGCCGAGCAGCGCGCGGCTCTCGTGGAGCGCGTGCGCAAGCTGGCAGTGGCACTCACCGAGTGACCACCGACCCTCGGCAGTTCGCCCGGTCATCTCTGCAGATGGCCCCGCTGCTGCTGGGGGCGATCCTCACCCGCGGCGGCGTATCCGTTCGGGTGACCGAGGTCGAGGCGTATCTGGGCGAATCGGATCCCGGCTCGCACGCGTTCCGCGGGCTGACGAGACGCACGAGCACGATGTTCGGGGCGCCCGGGCATGTGTATGCGTATTTCAGTTACGGCATGCACGTGTGTGCCAACGTCGTCTGCTCGCCGGAGGGGGAGGCATCCGCCGTGCTGCTGCGCGGCGGGGAGATCGTGGCCGGTGTCGAGGAGGCGCGCGCGCGACGCCCGACCGCGCGCCGTGATCGCGACCTGGCCAGAGGGCCGGCGCGGTTGACGAAGGCGCTTGGAATTTTGCTGACCGATGACGGTGCCGCCGTGACCGTAGCTCCGTTCAGCCTGGAGTTGCCCCTCCTGCCCGTACATTTTCTGACCGGGCCGCGCACGGGCGTGGGCGGAGACGGCGGGGGAGCGGCGTACCCGTGGCGGTTCAGGATGCCAGGGGAGGCATCCGTCTCGCCATACCGCCGCCACCCACACGCCGCTCCCTGACCGGCGACTCGGAAACGCCACCCGTCGCTGGTCGAGCCTGTCGAGACCCCGTTCGACGATCTACCTAGCTGAGGGCCAGATGCACGAGGGCGGCGCAGGCGCACGCCCAGATCAGACTCGCGAACGTTCCGATGATGAAGCGTTCACGCGACTCGGCGGAGGCCAGCTCCGTGAACCGACCAACACCCTTGATGGCAATGACCACCGCGATTGCCTCGGGAAATCCCGTGAGGATTGCGCCGGTGACGGCGAACCGCTCGAGGATACCGATGGCGAGACCGCCGCGGAGCACCTCGTGCACGGTGTTCTCGGCCGTACCCGGTGCGCCGGATGTCGCTTGATCGTCGACCATGATGCCGCCGTGCGTGCCGGGTGCGACGCTGCCGCGCGTGGCGAGGTTGAGCGCGAGAACTGCCATCGGACCACCGCCGAGAACGGACAGCGCCAATGCGAGCATGCCGAGAACGATTCCGAACGATGACGGCCCCGCCGCAGTGGGCACGCTGGCCAGGACCAGAGCCGCAACCAGCGTGGCGACCGACGCGATCGCGAAGACCTGCCGGTGCAGCTTGAATGCGAGCGCCGCGAAGACGAGGGAGCCGAGGGTGATGAGCAGGAGCACAACCCAGTACAGGAAGGTGAGGATGGTGAAGGACGTTGGAAGGTTCATGCCGGGGTGTCCATTTCGCTCGTGGCGCGGTCGAGATGCTCTAGCAGCCTAACGATCGCCGGATGCGCTGCTTGTTCGAGGTGATATTGCGCTACCTTGATCCGCTGGCTCACGGCGGCGGTGGAAATGCCGAGGGTGGCGGCGATGTCCACCTGGTTCAGTCCGCTGTCGAGCAGGTCTACGGCCTCCCACCCTTCCGCTGATCGGCGCTGGCGCAGCAGCAGGAGCATCGCGAGCAGGGCATCCACGTGTTCGACCGTCAGGGAGCACGACTCACCGGGGGGTGCCTCGGCGGGCAGATCTTCGGTAGGGGGCGTATCGATCGCCACGTGGGTATCCGCCTTCTTCGCGCGCGTTACGGCATGCCGGGCGGCGATGAAGGCGGCGCCTGCGGCCTGACGCGTCGATGCCGGCAGGGGAGTGCGCACCGTGCCGATGCCGAGGCCTACGCTCCAGTGGCCGGAGCGATGGAGCAGCATAATGGCGTCGAGTGTGGCCTGGGCATCTGTGATGATCACTTGGATCTCGTCGCCGGAGGTCTGGTCGGCGGGAAGGGCGAATGTGTCACCGAACTGCTCGCGCAAGGCGTCGATCATGTCGCCCGCACGATCTCGGTCGTTTCGGCTGTCGATCTGGTCTGCAGTGATCACGAACATGTTCTAAGTCTCTGTCCTTAATACATGGAAATCAAGGCTTCAAGCTAAAGTTCTTCTCAATAAGCCCTCAACCTTCATCAGCGGGGGCGGGTCTCGCTGGTAATCTTGGCCGTGTGTCAGACCCCGTGATCCTTACCCAGCAGACCAACGATTCCTCCTTCGACAATGTATGGGAGGAGATCAACTGGCGTGGCCTCGTGCACGTCTCGACCAACGAGGACGAGTTGCGCACGCTGCTCTCGGGGGCTCCGATCACGTATTACTGTGGATTCGATCCCACGGCACCGAGCCTGCACCTCGGCAATCTCGTGCAGCTGCTGCTCATGCGTCGGCTCCAACTCGCCGGCCACCGCCCCCTCGGGCTCGTCGGTGGCTCGACCGGTCTGATTGGCGACCCGCGGCCGACCGCCGAACGCACGCTCACGCCCGCCGACACCGTTGTCGAATGGGTCGGCTACCTGCGGGCACAGGTGTCTCGCTTTCTCAGTGCGGAGGGTGACAACGCCGTCACCCTCGTGAACAACCTCGACTGGACCGCCCCGCTCAGCGCCATCGACTTCCTGCGCGAAATCGGCAAGTACTTCCGGGTGGGCACCATGCTCAAGAAGGATGCCGTGAGCGCGCGCCTCAACTCGGACGCCGGCATCAGCTACACCGAGTTCAGCTACCAAATTCTTCAGGGGCTCGATTACCTCGAACTCTTTCGCACCTACGGCTGCGTGCTGCAGACCGGAGGGAGCGACCAGTGGGGCAACCTCACGAGCGGTACCGACCTCATCCGCCGCGCGGAGGGGAGCAGCGTGCACGCCATCGGCACGCCACTCATCACGAACAGTGACGGCACGAAGTTCGGTAAGAGCGAGGGAAACGCCGTGTGGCTGGACCCCAAGCTCACGAGCCCCTACGCCTTCTACCAGTTCTGGCTCAACACCGACGATGCCGACGTGGTTTTTCGCCTCAAGGTCTTCACATTCCTCAGCCGAGTCGAGATCGAGCGCCTCACCGATATCGTGGCAACCGAACCCTTCAAGCGTGAGGCTCAGCGCACGCTGGCCTACGAGGTGACGAGTCTGGTGCACGGCATTCCCGCAACGGATGCCGCTATCAGCGCAGCGCAGGCCCTCTTCGGACAGGGGGAGCTGGGTGATCTCGACCCGTCAACGCTCGAGGCGGCCCTGCGCGAGCTGCCGCACACGACGACCGCACCATTCGCATCGGTTGTGCAGCTGCTGCTCGACACGGGACTGACCAAGAGCTTGGGTGACGGGCGTCGCGCGGTGGCCCAGGGGGGCGTTTACCTCAACAACGTGAAGGTAGCGAGCGAGGACGCCACGATTGAGGGTCATGTGCTGTCCGGGGGAGTGGCCGTGTTGCGACGGGGCAAGAAGACCCTCGCGGGCGTGTTCGTCGAATAAGACGCTCCGCGCCCCGAGGCTGGCATGGCGCCCAAAACCGCGCGCGGCCCTGGCCGGCGCGTTTCGGGCAGGTTCCGGGCGAGTTGCAGGCGGGACGCGCCCGGGATGTGGGTAAATGGGTGTGGATTTGCGGCGTGTGGGGAATGGCCGTAATGTCTTCTAAGTCACCCCACAGGTGCGGAGAGCTGCTTAGCTTTTCGGCCTCATGCGGGACCATCTCGACGCCGTGAAGACAGCCGTTGTTCATCTTGTATGAATGTTGTCTCGTGGTTTAGAATTGTAAGTCTTCCATCTCGCTGGTTTCCTGGTCTGAGTCGTGGGTTTTGTGGTGTGCTTCGGCGGCCTGGAACGTGCGTTTCGCTCGACTTGACAGCGGCGAGCAGGGTGGCTAAGTTAGACAAGTTGCCTCAGCGAGATAGCCCATTAGGGTTCGAAGCTGGGTGCGTCCGATCCTTGAGAACTCAACAGCGTGCACAATGTCAAATGCCAAAAACCTCGTGGTTGTTGTATCCGTTTCTAGCGGGTGCGCAGCTAAGAGATTCCTTTGGAATAACAATTGAAGTCGTGGTTAATGACCACGCAAAATAACAAAAGCAAGTCAGTAATGATTTGTTCTTGCTAGTTTCAAACTTGCAGTTTCTTCGCCTATTCCGGCGGGTTTCTGCACTAGATGGGCACCTGGTTTCGGCTGGGGAGCTATTCAACATTTACGGAGAGTTTGATCCTGGCTCAGGACGAACGCTGGCGGCGTGCTTAACACATGCAAGTCGAACGGTGATGAGGAGCTTGCTTCTCTGATCAGTGGCGAACGGGTGAGTAACACGTGAGCAATCTGCCCTTGACTCTGGGATAACTGCGGGAAACTGTAGCTAATACCGGATACGACCTTGGAAGGCATCTTTCTTGGTGGAAAGAATTTTGGTCAAGGATGAGCTCGCGGCCTATCAGCTAGTTGGTGAGGTAATGGCTCACCAAGGCGACGACGGGTAGCCGGCCTGAGAGGGTGACCGGCCACACTGGGACTGAGACACGGCCCAGACTCCTACGGGAGGCAGCAGTGGGGAATATTGCACAATGGGCGCAAGCCTGATGCAGCAACGCCGCGTGAGGGACGAAGGCCTTCGGGTTGTAAACCTCTTTTAGTAGGGAAGAAGTGACTGGGTTTTCCTGGAAGTGACGGTACCTGCAGAAAAAGCACCGGCTAACTACGTGCCAGCAGCCGCGGTAATACGTAGGGTGCAAGCGTTGTCCGGAATTATTGGGCGTAAAGAGCTCGTAGGCGGTTTGTTGCGTCTGCTGTGAAAACCCGAGGCTCAACCTCGGGCCTGCAGTGGGTACGGGCAGACTAGAGTGCGGTAGGGGAGATTGGAATTCCTGGTGTAGCGGTGGAATGCGCAGATATCAGGAGGAACACCAATGGCGAAGGCAGATCTCTGGGCCGTAACTGACGCTGAGGAGCGAAAGCATGGGGAGCGAACAGGATTAGATACCCTGGTAGTCCATGCCGTAAACGTTGGGAACTAGATGTGGGGACCATTCCACGGTCTCCGTGTCGCAGCTAACGCATTAAGTTCCCCGCCTGGGGAGTACGGCCGCAAGGCTAAAACTCAAAGGAATTGACGGGGGCCCGCACAAGCGGCGGAGCATGCGGATTAATTCGATGCAACGCGAAGAACCTTACCAAGGCTTGACATATACCGGAAACGGCTGGAAACAGTCGCCCCGCAAGGTCGGTATACAGGTGGTGCATGGTTGTCGTCAGCTCGTGTCGTGAGATGTTGGGTTAAGTCCCGCAACGAGCGCAACCCTCGTCCTATGTTGCCAGCACGTAATGGTGGGAACTCATGGGATACTGCCGGGGTCAACTCGGAGGAAGGTGGGGATGACGTCAAATCATCATGCCCCTTATGTCTTGGGCTTCACGCATGCTACAATGGCCGGTACAAAGGGCTGCAATACCGTAAGGTGGAGCGAATCCCAAAAAGCCGGTCTCAGTTCGGATTGAGGTCTGCAACTCGACCTCATGAAGTCGGAGTCGCTAGTAATCGCAGATCAGCAACGCTGCGGTGAATACGTTCCCGGGCCTTGTACACACCGCCCGTCAAGTCATGAAAGTCGGTAACACCCGAAGCCGGTGGCCTAACCCCTTGTGGGAAGGAGCTGTCGAAGGTGGGATCGGTGATTAGGACTAAGTCGTAACAAGGTAGCCGTACCGGAAGGTGCGGCTGGATCACCTCCTTTCTAAGGAGCACGTGCATCTCTCCTCTGTATACAGGGAGATCAAAGATGCCAGTCATACCACGCCGAACGGTGTGGATGGCGCTCATGGGTGGAACATTGACATTGGTATGAGGACGGTCGTTCTCGAGTTAGTACGCTTTCCGGTGTTTACACGGGGGAGTTGGAGGATTCGGGTTCGGAGAGAATTGTATGTGCACGCTGTTGGGTCCTGAGGGACCGGAACATATCGTTGGTCGAGTTTGTTGAGACCGGGTATGAACTGTTCCTCTGGATCCTTTTCTGTTGGCATCAATGGCCGGCAGTTGGGGTACCGCCCGTACTTTGAGAACTACACAGTGGACGCGAGCATCTTAAATTTGACGGACTTTGGTCCGTTGGATTACAAAGATCTATGCACTTATTTATAAGTGCGTGATCATTGGTCAATTTCGATCATCACTTTCGAGTGGTGATACTTAATCGATTCAAACTCATGTGATTTCAAATTTTTAAGAGCAAACGGTGAATGCCTTGGCATGTAGAGCCGAAGAAGGACGTAGTAATCTGCGATAAGCCTCGGGGAGTTGATAAACGAACTGTGATCCGAGGATTTCCGAATGGGGAAACCCCGCCAGGCCCGTAAGGTGACCTGGTGACTCCCGCCTGAATATATAGGGCGGGTAGAGGGAACGTGGGGAAGTGAAACATCTCAGTACCCACAGGAAGAGAAAACAATAGTGATTCCGTTAGTAGTGGCGAGCGAACCCGGATGAGGCTAAACCGATCATGTGTGATAGCCGGTAGGCGTTGCATGGTCGGGGTTGTGGGACTTTTCAGCCGATTCTACCGAATGGCAAGGGTTAGAGCGTTGTATAGACGAACAGGATTGAAAGCCTGGTCATAGAGGGTGCGAACCCCGTAGTCGAAATGCAGTAATCACCCGAAGAGTATCCCAAGTAGCACGGGGCCCGAGAAATCCCGTGTGAATCCGTCAGGACCACCTGATAAGCCTAAATACTCCTACATGACCGATAGTGAACAAGTACCGTGAGGGAAAGGTGAAAAGTACCCCGGGAGGGGAGTGAAATAGTACCTGAAACCGTTTGCTTACAAACCGTTGGAGCCAGTCTGATTCTGGTGACAGCGTGCCTTTTGAAGAATGAGCCTGCGAGTTAGTGATATGTGGCGAGCTTAACCCGAGAGGGGAATGCGTAGCGAAAGCGAGTCTGAATAGGGCGATTCAGTCGCATGTCCTAGACCCGAAGCGAAGTGATCTATCCATGGCCAGGTTGAAGCGACGGTAAGACGTCGTGGAGGACCGAACCCACTTCAGTTGAAAATGGAGGGGATGAGCTGTGGATAGGGGTGAAAGGCCAATCAAACTTCGTGATAGCTGGTTCTCTCCGAAATGCATTTAGGTGCAGCGTTGCGTGTTTCTTGCCGGAGGTAGAGCTACTGGATGGCCGATGGGGCCCAAAAGCTTACTGACGTCAGCCAAACTCCGAATGCCGGTAAGTGAGAGCGCAGCAGTGAGACGGTGGGGGATAAGCTTCATCGTCGAGAGGGAAACAACCCAGACCACCAACTAAGGTCCCAAAGCGCGTGCTAAGTGGGAAAGGATGTGGAGTTGCGCAGACAACCAGGAGGTTGGCTTAGAAGCAGCCACCCTTGAAAGAGTGCGTAATAGCTCACTGGTCAAGTGATTCCGCGCCGACAATGTAACGGGGCTCAAGCACGCCACCGAAGTTGTGGCATTGATATTTTTGGTAAGCCGCCACCTTGTGTGGTTGGTTCAGCCGTGTTGATGGGTAGGAGAGCGTCGTGTGGCCAGCGAAGCGGCGGTGTAAACCAGCCGTGGAGGCTACACGAGTGAGAATGCAGGCATGAGTAGCGAAAGACGGGTGAGAAACCCGTCCTCCGAAAGATCAAGGGTTCCAGGGCCAGGCTAATCCGCCCTGGGTAAGTCGGGACCTAAGGCGAGGCCGACAGGCGTAGTCGATGGACAACGGGTTGATATTCCCGTACTGACGAAAAACCGCCCAAGCTAATCCAGTAATGCTAAGTATCTGAATCCTCTAGCTAATCCCTTCGGGGTGAGGCCAGGGGCCTAGCGTACGACCCGACACTGGTGCGGTTAGCGTATTAACAGGTGTGACGCAGGAAGGTAGCTGAGCCGGGCGATGGTTGTCCCGGTCTAAGGATGTAGGGCGAACGATAGGCAAATCCGTCGTTCATATAGCCTGAGACCCGATGGGTAGCCCGTAAGGGCGAAATCAGTGATCCTATGCTGCCAAGAAAAGCATCGACGCGAGGTTTTAGTCACCCGTACCCCAAACCGACTCAGGTGATCAGGTAGAGAATACTAAGGAGATCGAGAGAATCGTGGTTAAGGAACTCGGCAAAATGCCCCCGTAACTTCGGGAGAAGGGGGGCCTGAGGCGTGAACGGACTTGCTCCGGGAGCGTTCGAAGGCCGCAGAGACCAGTGGGAAGCGACTGTTTACTAAAAACACAGGTCCGTGCTAAGTCGCAAGACGATGTATACGGACTGACGCCTGCCCGGTGCTGGAAGGTTAAGAGGAACGGTTAGCCGCAAGGCGAAGCTGAGAATTTAAGCCCCAGTAAACGGCGGTGGTAACTATAACCATCCTAAGGTAGCGAAATTCCTTGTCGGGTAAGTTCCGACCTGCACGAATGGCGTAACGACTTCCCAGCTGTCTCAACCGCGAACTCGGCGAAATTGCATTACGAGTAAAGATGCTCGTTACGCGCAGCAGGACGGAAAGACCCCGTGACCTTTACTACAGCTTGGTATTGGTGTTCGGTGTGGCTTGTGTAGGATAGGTGGGAGACTGTGAAGCTTGGACGCTAGTTCAGGTGGAGTCATCGTTGAAATACCACTCTGGTCATATTGGATACCTAACTTCGAACCGTGATCCGGTTCAGGGACAGTGCCTGGTGGGTAGTTTAACTGGGGCGGTTGCCTCCTAAAAAGTAACGGAGGCGCCCAAAGGTTCCCTCAACCTGGTTGGTAATCAGGTGTCGAGTGTAAGTGCACAAGGGAGCTTGACTGTGAGACTGACACGTCGAGCAGGGACGAAAGTCGGGACTAGTGATCCGGCAGTGGCTTGTGGAAGCGCTGTCGCTCAACGGATAAAAGGTACCTCGGGGATAACAGGCTGATCTTGCCCAAGAGTCCATATCGACGGCATGGTTTGGCACCTCGATGTCGGCTCGTCGCATCCTGGGGCTGGAGTAGGTCCCAAGGGTTGGGCTGTTCGCCCATTAAAGCGGTACGCGAGCTGGGTTTAGAACGTCGTGAGACAGTTCGGTCCCTATCCGCTGCGCGCGCAGGAAATTTGAGAAGATCTATCCCTAGTACGAGAGGACCGGGATGGACGAACCTCTGGTGTGTCAGTTGTTCCGCCAGGAGCACCGCTGATTAGCTACGTTCGGAACGGATAACCGCTGAAAGCATCTAAGCGGGAAGCCGGCTTCGAGATGAGATTTCCATCCCTTAGGGGGAGAGGCTCGCAGCTAGACTACTGCGTTGATAGGCCGGATGTGGAAGTGGGGACTAAAGACCCATGAAGCTGACCGGTACTAATAAGCCGATAATTTGATAACACTCAGTTTGAAGAAGCTGCTTTAGCGTCCACTATGTGGTTCTCGATGTACGGTCGAGAACAACACCCACGGTGTCTAATAAACATTGCAGGGTTCTATAACTAAAAAATATAGGTTCGAAACACGCATCACCAAGTGTTTCGGCGGCTATAGCAAGAGGGAAACGCCCGGTCACATTCCGAACCCGGAAGCTAAGACTCTTTGCGCCGATGGTACTGCAGGGGGGACCCTGTGGGAGAGTAGGACACCGCCGGACTTAACTTAGAATAAACACAAAATGGCCACCTAAAGGGTGGCCATTTTGCGTTAAGGCTTAGGCTATTGAAAGTCGTCGAAATGACGGATTAATTACACAGGAGACACAGTGAGCCCTTCAGGAACGCACGGCGACGATGCACGCAAAGGCGGCCGAGACGACCGCCGCACAGGCGGAAACCAGAGCGGACGCCCCCAGGGGGCGCGCGACGGCGCCACGGGTGCGCCGCGATCCGGCGGTTATGAGGGCCGCTCACAGCGTCCCCACCAGGGCGGCGAACGTGCTCCCTACCGTGGTAACAGCGACCGTCCCTCCGGTGGAAACGATCGTGCCCCGTATCGCGGGAACAGTGACCGTCCTCAGCAGGGTGAGCGTCCTCCGTACCGTGGGAACAGCGACCGTCCCTCCGGTGGAAACGATCGTGCCCCGTATCGCGGGAACAGTGACCGTCCCCAGCAGGGTGAGCGTCCTCCGTACCGTGGTAACAGCGACCGTCCTCAGCAAGGTGAGCGTCCTCCCTATCGTGGTAACTCCGACCGTCCTCAGCAGGGTGAGCGTCCTCCCTATCGTGGTAACTCCGACCGTCCCTCCGGTGGAAACGAGCGTGCCCCGTATCGTGGTAACTCCGACCGTCCTCAGCAGGGTGAGCGTCCTCCCTATCGTGGTAACTCCGACCGTCCCTCTGGTGGAAACGAGCGTGCCCCGTATCGTGGTAACTCCGACCGTCCTCAGCAGGGTGAGCGTCCTCCCTATCGTGGTAACTCCGACCGTCCCTCCGGTGGAAACGAGCGTGCCCCGTATCGTGGTAACTCCGACCGTCCCCAGCAGGGTGAGCGTCCCCCCTATCGTGGTAACTCCGACCGTCCCTCCGGTGGAAACGAGCGTGCCCCGTATCGTGGTAACTCCGACCGTCCCCAGCAGGGTGAGCGTCCTCCCCATCGTGGTAACTCCGACCGCCCGTCCGGCTCCGGTGAGCGTAAGCCCTGGGCCAAGGAGGGAGAGCGCTCCGAGCGTCCCCGTCAGGACAGCGACCGTCGTCCCGGCGGCATGGCGACCCAGCGTGGCGGAAGCCCGAACCGCGCCGGCGCTCCTCGCGACGACGGCAAGAAGCTGTGGACCCGCGACGGCGCCCCCGCGCGCAACGACCGAGATGCACGGGTCGTTGAAGAGGAAATGACCGAAGAGCAGCGGATGCAGCGCGAGTTGCGTTCCGTTCGCCCGCGCCATGACGACCCGGAACTGCCCGACGACGTTTCGGCCCAGGACCTCGACCGCATTGCGCGCAACGAGCTCAAGACCCTCACCAAAGAGAACGCCGAGACCGTGGGGCGTCACCTCGCCATGGCTGCTCGCGTCATCGATGAAGATCCAGAGCTCGCACACCGCCACGTGATGAGCGCCGCCCGTCGGGCCGGGCGCATCGGCGTCGTTCGCGAGAGCCTCGCGATCACCGCCTACGCCACGGGTGATTTCGCACTGGCCCTTCGCGAGCTGCGCACCTACCGTCGCATCTCCGGTTCCAACGACCAGCTCGCCCTCATGGTGGACAGCGAACGTGGCGTCGGACGCCCCGACCGAGCCCTCGAGCTTGGCCGCTCGGTCGACCGCAGCACTCTGCCTGCAGGCGTTCAGGTTTCGCTGGCCATCGCCATGTCCGGTGCACGCCTTGACCTCGGTGAAACGGACTCCGCGCTCGGCGAGCTCGAGATTCCGCAGCTCGATCCGAACACGGCGTTCTCGTACAGCCCCGAGCTGTTCGTGGCGTACGCCGAAGTTCTCAACGAGCTTGGCCGCGCCGAAGAAGCCGAGAAATGGCTGGAGCGCGCCGAGCGCGCCGATGCTGCCCTCGGGTCGAACGGTGACGTCGACGAAACGATCGAGATTCACGAGATCGAAGAAGACGACGACGAAGCCCTGGCTGAGGAAGCTGCGGACGCCGGCGATGACGATGACGACGACGAGTCTGAGGGCAACTCGGACGAGGCCGCCGACGCCCATGACGCGCCGGAGCAGAGCGACGCTGTTGCATCCGACGAGGCATCTGACGAGGACAGCGCCGAGCGTGCCCGCTAAGGGCGGCGTGGGGGACTTCGTGCGGGGCCTTTTCGGCTCGGGCGGGGTCTCGACGAGCTCGACCGGCGAAGCTGGCTCGACCGGCGAAGTTGGCTCGACCGGCGAGATGCGCTCGACCGGCGAGGCGAGCGAACAGGCTGCTGCGGTGACGCCGCTCAACGGGGTCGACGTGTTGCTGGCCGACCTCGACGGCGTCGTCTACGCCGGCCCGGCGGCGATTCCGTTCGCCGTGGAGAGCCTCAACCGTGCGGCGCAAACCGTTCGGGTGGGCTACATCACCAACAACGCGTCGCGCACCGACCAGTCCGTGGCCGATCATCTCAGCGAACTCGGGCTGTCGGTGGAGGCGACGGATGTCGTCACCTCGCCGCAGGCCGCCGTGCGCCTCCTGGCAGAGGAGGTCCCGGCGGGAGCTCGCATTCTCGTGATCGGAGGGGAAGGACTCGTCTCCGAGGTTGAAAAGGCAGGATTCATCGTCACCCGATCTGCCGACGAGAACCCCGCCGCAGTCATCCAGGGCTTCGCGCCCGACGTGGGCTGGGCACATCTGGCCGAAGCCTCCTTCGCGTTGAGCCCGACGGGACCCACCGCGGGAATCCCGTGGATTGCCACCAACACCGACTGGACCATTCCGGTGGCCCGGGGGATCGCACCCGGCAATGGAACCCTTGTTTCTGCGGTGCACACCGCGGTGGGACGCCTGCCGATCGTGGCGGGCAAGCCCGAGGCAGCCATTTTCGTGGAGGCCGTCAACCGCTTTGGCGCGGACCGTGCGCTCTTCATCGGCGACCGCCTCGACACCGATATTCTCGGCGCCAACCGCGCTGGAATCCCGGCCGTTCTGGTGCTCACCGGAATCGACCGTGCCAAACAGGCCCTCGCCGCCGACCCCGACTCGCGGCCCACGTTTTTGCTCGACGATCTGCGTCAATTGCACGAGCCATACCCCGTCACGGTCTTCTCTGACGACGGAACCACGGCCACGGTCGATGGTGCGACGGTGAGCATCCGGGGCGCAGATGTTGTCGTCACCAACGACGGCGACAACGGAATCAACCTGTTGCGCGCCGCGTGCGCGGTGATCTGGAACTCGGGCCGACCCATTTATGGTCTCAACGTTCCCGAGCGGTTGTATCTCGCGCAGTAGCCTAGGTAGGTGACCTACCAGCCCAGCAATCCCAACGTTGATGGCGAGACCGACCTTGGTTCTCGCCTCAGCGTGATTAACGAACAACCCTTGGAAGCGCGCGCCGCGGCCTTCGTGCAGCTGCACGAGGAGCTGCTCGCCCGCCTCGAGGGAGCGGACACGCCCATAGGCGTAGATGCGATCGCGACCACGAAGGACAATCACGAATGAGCGACACCGGCACGAGCGGCTACCGATCGAATGAAGAACGAGAGGCCGCGCTGAGCGAGCCCGTACGGCCGGACGGGGCGGGGTTCAACGAACAAGACCTCACCGAGGAGGAGCTCGCGGAAGCGGCCCTGCACGCGATTGCCCCGCCGGAGGTGTTGCGCCTCGACGCTGCGCTCACGGAACGTGGTCTCGTGCGCTCCCGCACGGTCGCTGCAAAACTCATCACCGGTGGCCTTGTGACCGTCGACGGCGTCCCTGTCGTCAAATCCTCGCACCGCGTGAAAGAAGACGCCGTCCTCGAAGTTGCCGCCACCGATCATTACGTGAGCCGTGGCGCCCACAAACTCGTCGCCGCGCTTGACGCATTCGACATTCCCGTGACGGGACGCACCGTGCTTGACGCGGGCGCCTCCACCGGTGGATTCAGCCAGGTGGTACTCGAACGCGGAGCCGCGCAGGTGATTGCCGTCGACGTGGGTCACGGCCAGCTGGCCCCGCAGCTCGCCCTCGAGCCCAAACTCACCCTCGTCGAGGGGTTCAACCTGCGCTATTCCACGGCGGAAAAACTCGCCGGGGCATCCGGAATCACCACACGGGCCGACCTCGTGGTCGCCGACCTCTCGTTCATCTCGCTCACGACCGTGCTGCCGGCGCTTCTGGCCACGGCCGCCGACCGAGCCGACTTCGTACTGCTCATCAAGCCGCAGTTCGAAGTGGGCCGTGGCGGAATTCGTGAGGGCGTTGTGCACGACGCCGGCCTGCGTTCCGACGCCGTGGCGAGTGTGCTCTGGGCCGGCTGGGATATCGGGCTGCGCACGAACGGACTCATCGCCTCGCCGATCGCCGGCGCCGCGGGTAACCGCGAGTACCTCTGCCACATGAGTACGACCGTGGGCAGCAGTCCCACCGAATGGATCGACCGGATCGACGCGCTGGTCGGAGTGTGACGCGATGACCCAGGCACCGCGCCATATTCTCATCATCGCCCACACCGGACGAGACGACTCGCTCGAAGCGGCCGTCACTGTCGCCGGGCAGCTGATCGCGGCGGGCGCCATTCCGGTGCTCGCGGCGAATGAGCGCGATGACGTGCTCGCGTCCTGGCCCGACCTGGACGGTAACCTCGAGATTCTCGGCGACACCGTGCAAGCCGCCGACATTGAGCTGGCGATTGTGCTCGGCGGGGACGGGACGATTCTGCGCGCCGCCGAGCTCGTGCGCGGACACCCGATCCCGCTGCTCGGGATCAACCTCGGCCATGTGGGGTTCCTGGCCGAAAGCGAGCGCGACGACCTCGGTGCCGCCGTGCACCGCGCACTGCGGCGCGACTACGCCGTGGAAGAACGCATGACGCTCAGCGTGCGGGTGAAGGTCTTCAACGAGGTCGTGTACGAATCGTGGGCGCTCAACGAAGTCACCGTGGAGAAGGCAAGCCGGGAACGCATGATCGAGGTCGTCGTCGAGGTTGACGGGCGCCCGCTGTCGTCGTTCGGCTGCGACGGCGTGGTCATGTCCACTCCCACCGGTTCCACGGCCTACGCGTTCTCGGCCGGCGGCCCCATCGTGTGGCCCACCCTCGACGCCCTCATGCTCGTGCCGCTGAGCGCCCACGCGCTCTTTGCCAGGCCGCTCGTTGTCGCGCCGGATTCCTCGCTCGCCGTGGAGGTTCTGGCCCGCACCGGCGTTTCGGCGGTACTGTGTGCCGATGGCCGACGCACATTCGATCTTCCGCCCGGGGCGCGCGTGATCGTGCGCCGTTCCCCCGTACCCGTGCGGCTCGCCCGACTGCACAGCGGAGTGTTCACCGACCGTCTGGTCAACAAGTTCAATTTGCCCGTGACCGGCTGGCGAGGCCCGGTTGGGCGTGAGTGAGGCATCCGCATGATCGAGGAAATAGTCATCCGCGACCTCGGCGTGATTGCCGATGCCACCCTGCCACTCGGCCCCGGCTTCACCGCCGTCACGGGTGAAACCGGCGCCGGCAAGACCATGGTCGTCACCGCCCTCGGCCTGCTGCTCGGTGACCGAGCGGATGCCGCAACCGTGCGGCAGGGGCAGTCGCAGAGTTCCGTCGAGGGGCGCTGGGTCATCGACCCGGCCGGTCCCGTGGCGGAACGCGTACGCGAAGCCGGGGGAGACCTCGACGGCCCCGAACTCATCCTCGGACGCACCGTGTCGACGGAGGGCCGCAGCCGGGCCGTCGTCGGCGGACGCAGCGCTCCCGCCGGAGTATTGAACGACCTGCGCAGCGCGCTCGTCGTCGTGCACGGCCAATCCGATCAGGTGCGCCTGCGCTCCGCCGTTGCGCAGCGCGACGCCCTCGACCGCTTCGCCGGCCCCGACCTGGCGGAGGCCCTCGGCCTGTACCAGCACGCCTTCCACCGCTGGCAGGCCAACCAGCTCGAACTCGATCGACTCACCGCCGAGCACGATCGACGCGAACGCGAAGCCGAAGACCTGCGCGTTGCCCTCGCCCTGATCGAGACCGTGGCCCCGCAGCCCGGCGAAGACACCGAACTTGCCGAGCGCGCCGAACGCCTCGGCAACCTGGAAGAACTCCGGCTCGCCGCGGCGCAGGCCCGAGAGCGGCTCTCCTCCGAAGACAATCCCGACGACGCACCCGACGTGGTGGGCCTGCTCGAGGGTGCCCGGCGTGCCCTCGACCGCGTGGCCGCGCACGACGCGGCCCTGTCGCCCCTCACCGCGGCCCTCGCCAACGCCGGCTTCGTTGTGGCGGACATCGCCGCCGAACTCTCCACCTACCTTGCCGGAGTCGACGTGGACGGCGCGCGCGAGCTCGAGATCGTGCAGGAACGTCGCGCCGAACTGGGCTCGCTGGCCCGTAAATACGTGGGCGGGCTCGACGAGGCGATCGGGTTTCTCGAGAGCGGCAGCATCCGGTTGCTGGAACTTGACGGCGACTCGGAGCGCATCGAACAGCTGGGTGCCGATGCCGACGCCGACCGAACCCTCGTGACCAGCCTGGCCGACACGGTGACCGCCCTGCGGGAGGGCGCCGCCGTGTCGCTCGGCACGCTCGTGACGGCGGAACTGGCCGCGCTGGCCATGCCGGACGCCCGCCTGCTCGCGCAGGTGGAGAGCCGCGACGAATTCACCGTGAGCGGCCAGGACCTCGTGAAGATTCTGCTGCAGCCCCATGCCGGCGCCGAACCACGCTCGCTCGGCCGAGGTGCGTCCGGTGGCGAACTCTCGCGGGTCATGCTCGCGATCGAAGTTGTCATCAACGCCACCGACCCCGTACCCACGTTCGTGTTCGATGAGGTCGACGCCGGAGTGGGTGGTTCCGCCGCGATCGAGATCGGACGACGCCTCGCGCGGCTCGCCGAAACCGCCCAGGTGATCGTCGTGACCCACCTGGCGCAGGTGGCCGCATTCGCCGGAAACCACCTCAGCGTCGTGAAAGACAGCGACGGCTCGGTGACGGCGAGCAGCGTGCGCCAGCTGCACGGCGACGACCGCGCCGCCGAGATGGCCAGGCTTCTGTCGGGGCTGCCCGATTCCCAAAGTGGCCTCGTGCATGCGAGGGAGCTGATGGCCCTCGCTCAGGGTGTGGAAACTACCTGATAGCATTGAAGCCCGTGGTGGATAAAATAAACGCGGACATTTCAGACAGCAGCCAACTCGACAAAACTGTGAAGCACATTTTTGTCACGGGTGGTGTTGTTTCTTCCCTGGGTAAGGGCCTGACGGCGGCAAGCCTCGGCAACCTACTCACTGCTCGCGGCGTGCGCGTCGTCATGCAGAAGCTGGACCCATACCTCAACGTCGATCCGGGAACGATGAATCCGTTCCAGCACGGTGAAGTGTTCGTCACCGACGATGGCGCCGAAACCGACCTCGACATCGGTCACTACGAACGTTTCCTCGACATCAACCTGGGCCAGAGCGCCAACGTGACCACCGGTCAGGTGTATTCCCAGGTGATCGCCAAGGAACGCCGCGGCGAGTACCTCGGTGACACGGTGCAGGTCATCCCGCACATCACCGATGAGATCAAGCGTCGCATGCGCCTGCAGGCGAGCGACGACCTGCGTCCCGACGTGATCATCACCGAGATCGGTGGCACCGTCGGTGACATTGAATCGCAGCCCTTCATCGAGGCCGCACGCCAGGTGCGCCACGAACTCGGTCGCAACAATGTCTTCTTCGTTCACGTGTCCCTCGTGCCGTTCCTCGGCGCGGCAGGCGAGCAGAAGACGAAGCCCACACAGCACTCCGTGGCCATGCTCCGTTCCATCGGTATTCAGCCCGACGCGCTCGTCCTGCGCAGCGACCGACCCGTTTCCGAGTCGAACAAGCGCAAAATCGCGCTCATGTGCGACGTCGACGAGGACGCGGTTGTCAACGCCGTCGACGTGGCGAGCATCTACGAGATCCCCACCATGCTGCACGACCAGGGCCTCGACCGCTACATCGTCAACGCCCTCGGCCTCACCGCCTCCACCGTGGACTGGTCCGCCTGGGAGAACCTGCTGGTGGCGGTGCGTCACCCCAAGTACGACGTCACCATCGGTCTGGTGGGCAAGTACGTTGACCTTCCGGATGCCTACCTTTCGGTCACCGAAGCGCTGCGCGCCGGCGGCTTCGCGAACCAGGCGAAGGTGAACATCGTGTGGATCGGCTCCGACGACTGCGAGACCGAAGAGGGCGCGGCGCGCCTGCTCGGCGAACTCGACGGCATCTGCGTTCCCGGTGGCTTCGGCATCCGTGGCATCGAGGGCAAGCTCGGCGCGCTCAAATTCGCTCGCGAGAACGGCATTCCCACGCTCGGCCTGTGCCTGGGCCTGCAGTGCATGGTGATTGAATACGCCCGCGACAAGGCCGGCCTGCCGGGAGCCTCGTCGAGCGAGTTCGACCCCGAGACCGAATTCCCCGTGATCGCGACCATGGAGGAGCAGATCGAAATCATCGCCGGCGGAGACCTGGGCGGCACCATGCGCCTCGGCCTGTACCCGGCGGACCTCGCCGAGGGTTCCATCGTCGCCGAACTCTACGGCGCCAACGTTGCCTCCGAACGTCACCGTCACCGTTACGAGGTCAATAACGCGTTCCGCGACCAGATCGCCCTCGCCGGCCTCTCCTTCTCCGGTGTCTCGCCCGACCGCAAGCTCGTGGAGTACGTTGAGCTGCCCCGCGAGGTGCACCCGTTCTATGTGGGCACGCAGGCCCACCCGGAGCTGCGTTCGCGCCCCAACCACGCGCATCCACTGTTTCGTGGCCTCGTTGCCGCGGCGCTCGCTCGTCAGCAATCGAGCCGTCTGTTTGAGGTGAAAGAGGACGCCGATGTCTGACCTCTCGGCTAGCCTGCTGAGCATGGCGCCGTTCGACGGTCCGGCCCCCTGGACGTCGCCGCTGAAGCGCACCGACTGGTTGAGTGTCGCCGCGACGCGCTCTGCCGCGCCCGGTCCCAGCGAGAACGACGATGACGACACGGATGCCCCGACACGTGGTGATTCCGCGGCGAGTGCGGGGACGACCGAGGACCAGCCGTGAATGCCGCCCCCTCGAGCGTCACCACGCCGGTCAGCGAGCTACTGCAGGACGAAACCGCAGATTTCACGGTGACGGACTCCGAGCAGGTGTTCGCCGGCAAGGTGTGGAGCATTCGTCGGGATGACTTCGATTACAACGGCGCCACCATCGTGCGCGAGTTTGTGGACCACACCGGCGCCGTCGTTGTGCTCGCCCTCGACGAGCAGGATCGAGTGCTTCTGATCAAGCAGTACCGGCACCCCGTGCGCATGCGCGAATGGGAGCTTCCCGCCGGCCTGCTCGACATCAGCGGTGAAGATCCCCTCGTGGGCGCCCAGCGCGAACTCGCTGAGGAAGCCGACGTGGTCGCGACCGAGTGGAACGTGCTGAGCGACTTCTACACCTCGCCCGGCGGCAGCAGCGAGGCCATTCGCATCTACCTCGCCCGCGGCGTCTCGGCCAGCGCCGAAGTCTTCGCTCGCACGGAGGAAGAGGCCGATATTGAGCTTCGCTGGGTGCCTCTCGACGAGTGTGTCGACGCGGTTCTCGCCCGGCGAGTGCAGAACCCATCGCTCGTGATCGGGGTACTCGCCGCCCAGGTGTCCCGGTCTCGCGGGTGGAGCACGCTCGCGGCCGGCGACGCGCCGTGGCCGGGGCATCCACTCAATTGGAAGCACTCGGAGTGAACCCCATGATCGAGGCGGCTGTGGACTCGTACCTGCGGCACGTCTCGATTGAACGCGGCCTCGCAACGAACACCGTGGCCGCGTACCGGCGCGACCTCACGATGTATGCGGCGTGGCTCGAGGACGTGCCGGTGACAGAGCCGCGCGGTATCACCGCGGCGCACATCTCGGCCTTCGTGCGGTTTCTCGGAACGCGCGGCGAGTCGCCGTTGACCGCGGCGTCGATCGCTCGCGTGCTGTCAACGGTGCGCGGCTGGCACCGGTTTCTGCTCGAGGAGGCGCTCGTTGACGTTGACGTGGCGCATGAGACCAAGCCGCCCAAGCTCGCCATGCGGTTGCCCAAAGCCATTTCGATCGACGAGGTCACGGCACTGTTGGCGGCAACGGATGGCGACGACGTGCTTCAGCTGCGGGACAAAGCGTTGCTCGAGTTGCTCTACGCGACCGGCGCGCGTGTCTCCGAGGTCGTGAGCCTCAACGTGGACGACGTGCTCGCCGAGGTGCTCGACGAGGAAATGGTGCGGCTCACAGGCAAGGGAGACAAGCAGCGCATTGTGCCCGTGGGCAGCTACGCCCGGGCGGCCGTGAACGCGTACGTTGTGCGAGCGCGGCCGACGCTGTCGGGCCGGGGCAAGGCCACCCCGGCGCTGTTTCTCGGGGTGCGTGGGCAGCGGGTGAGCAGGCAGAACGCGTGGCTGATCATTCGCGCGGCTGCGGAACGGGCCGGGCTCACCGTTCCCGTGTCGCCGCACACGCTGCGGCACTCATTCGCCACGCACCTGCTCGCCGGCGGTGCCGACGTGCGCGTGGTGCAGGAGCTTCTCGGCCACTCGTCTGTGGCCACCACCCAGATCTACACCCTCGTCACCGTGGACACCCTCCGTGACATGTACACGACGGCGCATCCCCGAGCCCGCTGACGCGCGCCCCGTCCCTGCCGGACGCTATGGTTCCCTTACACGACGTGAGTGCCGGGTGCGCCGGCAACATTTGTGCGATTCGGCAACGGTTGCGGGGATCTGAGCGGCACGCGAAGCGCCGAACGGATACCGTTGGAGGATGGCAACCGAGAAATCCACCCGTAACCACCGCAAGACATTCGCCTTGATGTGGGGCGTCGGCGCGGTGTCGCTGGCACTTGCGAGCGTCGTTCTCTTTCTCGGCGCCTTCGACCTGTACACGACCGTCACCGCGAGCGCAGCCGCCTTCGCCGCTGTGGTGTGCTTCACGCGCGCGCTGTCGAACCTTCGCCAACCGCAGGAATAGGTCGGGTCACCGCCCAACGGAGAATCCACCAGCGCACGGAGGGCAGGCCCGCCGTCGTGAGGATGCGCAACAGTCATTGACGTTTGCGTAGGTCCTCCGGGGGCCATTCAGCCGCGGTGTCTCCGTCGGCTCGACGGTCGTATTCCCGCACTTTCTCCTTCAGGACAGCATCGCCGGGCGTCATTCCATGCAGATACTCAGGTTTCACATATTCGGCGAGACCAGCCAACTCCCTGACACGGTGCATTTCTGGCCACTCGGCACGTGCACGGATGCCGCAAACACGTCGTCGACGACGGGGAACCCCCAGAACGCCAGAGCCGATTCATGACCATTGCGGGTGGTTGCGGGCAGGAATGCGGGGCGCGCGGCACGGCGAGCAACGCTCGGGCCGTGCAATCGGTAGAATCGGAAGGTGGCAAAAAGCGGATCGAGGACATCAGTGGCGCGTCGGCAGGGTGAACGGATATCTCTACCCGGATTGGATGAGACTCCCGTTGGTCCCACAGGACGTGAGAAGCAGGATTTTGCTGATCCTGAACCGCTGAACAGCCACGGTCCGGCGCGCGTTATTGCGCTCTGCAACCAGAAGGGCGGCGTGGGCAAGACCACGACCACCATTAACCTCGGTGCGGCCCTGGCGAGCTACGGCCGCCGCGTGCTCGCCATCGACTTCGACCCGCAGGGCGCCCTCTCGGCCGGCCTCGGCGTGCCCACGCACGATGTCACCACCATTTATGACCTGCTGCTGAGCAGCAAGGTCGACCCGATGGATGCGGTGCAGCAGACCTCCGTTGAGGGTCTCGACGTGATCCCGGCAAACATTGACCTCTCGGCCGCTGAGGTGCACCTCGTGAACGAGGTCGCCCGCGAGCAGATCCTCACGCGGGTGCTGCGCAAGCTCACACCCGAATATGACGTCATTCTCATCGACTGCCAGCCCTCCCTCGGAATTCTCACCGTGAACGCGCTTACCGCTGCTCACGGCGTGCTGATCCCGCTCGAGTGTGAGTTCTTCGCCCTGCGCGGCGTCGCCCTGCTCATCGAAACCATCGACAAGGTACGCGACCGGCTCAACCCGGCCATCGAGCTCGACGGTATTCTCGCCACCATGTACGACTCCCGCACGCTGCACTCACGGGAAGTTCTCGAGCGGGTCGTCGACGCGTTCGGCGATCGCGTGCTCGACACCGTGGTCGGCCGCACCGTGAAGTTCCCCGACGCCAGCGTCGCCGGAATACCGATCACCGAATTCGCCCCGGAACACCCGGCCGCCAAGGCGTACCTCTCCGTGGCTCGGGAACTGATTCAACGTGGCGCAGTCGCCTAGCGCGGCCGAGAAGCCCGCGTTTTCGGTCGCCCTCGGCAATTTCGAGGGCCCATTCGACCTGCTGCTCAACCTGATCTCGCGCCACGAGCTGGACATCACCGAGATCTCCCTGAGCCAGGTGACCGACGAGTTCATCGGGTACCTGCGCGGCCTCACCGGTCCGGAAGAGCTCGACCAGGCGACCGAGTTTCTGGTGGTAGCCGCGACGCTGCTCGACCTCAAGGTGGCTGGCCTGTTGCCGCAGGGCGAACTGGTCGATGCCGAGGATGTGGCCCTGCTCGAGGCCAGGGACCTGCTCTTCGCCCGCCTGCTGCAGTACCGGGCGTTCAAGCAGGCTTCGATCTGGTTCGGCGACCGCCTCGACACGGAGTCGTCCCGGCATGTGCGGTCCGTGCGGCTGGAGGAGAAGTACCGTCAGCAGACCCCCGAACTTATGTGGACGCTCTCGCTGCAGGATTTCGGGGCCCTTGCCGCGCTCGCCCTCACGCCGCGCGAGCTGCCCACCGTGGGACTTGACCACCTGCACGCGCCGCTGGTGAGCATCCGTGAGCAGGCCGCGTACATCGTGGCCATGCTCAAGCCGGGGGAGCCGCTCTCCTTTCGCCACCTCATCGTGGGCACCAACGAGAAGGGCATCGTGATCGCCCGCTTTCTCGCGGTGCTCGAGCTGTACCGCTACGGTGCCATTTCCTTCGACCAGATCGAGCCTCTCGGTGAGCTCACCCTGCGCTGGAGCGCCTCCAACTGGTCAGATGAGAACCTCGCGAATCTCGGAGCCGACTATGACAACTGACACACAGACCCACCCGGCCGCGGAGCCGTTTGCGCTTGACCGTGAACTTGAGGCCCTGCTCATGGTGGCGGATGAACCGCAGAGCATCGTGCACCTCGCGACGGCCGTGAGCCGGCCGGCCGGGGACGTCGCCGCATCCGTATCGCGGCTCGTCGACGACTTTGACGGAAAATTCAACACCGTGCGGCGCGGCTTCGAGCTGCGCGAAGTGGCCGGCGGCTGGCGTATCTACGTGCGCGCCGCCCACGACCCGCTCGTGGCCGACTTCGTGCTCACCCAGAACCCGAGCCGCCTCTCGCAGGCCGCGCTCGAGACGCTCGCAGTGATCGCCTACAAGCAGCCGATCGGGCGCGGCGCGGTCGCGTCCATCCGTGCGGTGAACGTCGATTCCGTCGTGCGCACGCTGCTGGGCCGGGGCCTCATCACCGAGGCGTTCGCCGACGTCGAAACTGGCGCAATCAACTACGCCACCACAGACTTGCTGTTGACCCAGCTCGGAATCAACTCGCTCGACGAGTTGCCACACATATCGCCGTTGCTCGACGACGGCTCCGACGGATTCGAGGATCTGCGATGACGAACGACCACCATGAAATCACGAACAATCCTGACGCGGGAACGAACCCCGAGGCCGCGGCCGACGGCATCCGCCTGCAGAAGGTGCTCGCAGCGGCCGGCGTAGCGTCGCGTCGCGTGTCGGAAGAGATGATCACCTCGGGTCGGGTGCGGGTGAACGGCAAGGTCGTCACCGAGCTCGGCCGTCGCGTGCACCCCGAAACGGACCAGGTGGCCGTGGACAACGTGGCCGTGCAGCTTGACACGACCCGCCGCTACATCATGCTCAACAAGCCCGTTGGGGTGGTCTCCTCCATGATGGACGAGCACGGCCGCCCCGACCTGCGCGAGTTCACGGACCAGTTCGACGAGCGCCTCTTCAACGTGGGCCGCCTCGACGCCCAGACCAGTGGGCTGCTCATCCTCACGAACGACGGCGACATGGCACACGTGCTCGCCCACCCCTCGTTCGGCGTGATGAAGACCTACATCGCCAAGGTGGAGGGCCGCGTCTCCGCGCAGACCATCGGCCAGCTGCAGAGCGGCATCGAACTCGAAGACGGCCCCATCAAGGCCGACAAGGCGCGCATCATCACGAGCCCTCCCGGCGATGGCGTGAGCATGGTCGAGGTGACGTTGCACTCCGGGCGTAACCGCATCGTGCGACGGATGCTGGAGTCCGTCGGCCATCCCGTGATCGACCTCGTGCGCCGCCAGTTTGGCCCGCTCCACCTGGGCACGTTGCGCCAGGGCGCACTGCGCGAACTCACCCGTGAAGAGCTCGGACTGCTGCTCACCGTGTCGCGTCAGGCGCCGAGCAAGCGCCCGCAGGCCGACCAGCCCGCCGGCGAGCAGCGCGACTCTCGTGACGATCGCGATTCCCGCGATTCCCGCGACTCTCGTGACGACCGTCGCGACGCTCGCTAATGACCACACCCGCCGAGCGCGCTGACGGCGAAGGCAGCACAATGCCGGCCGGAATCGACGCGCGGCCGGCCGCGAGCACACCGATCGAGAGCCGACTCGTCGGTCCGGTGCGCGTCGTGGGCGTTGGCCTGCTCGGCACGAGCGTGGGCCTCGGCCTGCGCAACCGCGGTATCGAGGTCATCCTCGCTGACGCGTCCCCCACGCACCTGAGCATCGCGATCGACTACGGAGCGGGCCGCGCGGCCGTTCCGGGCGACGCCCCGCAGCTCATCGTCGTGTGCGTTCCACCGGACGTCACCGCCGAGGTGGTGGCCCGCGAACTCGAGTCCTACCCGAACGCGATCGTCACCGATGTTGCCAGCGTCAAGCTCGCACCCCTCGCCGAGTTGCGTGCCAGGGGAGCCGACATCAGCCGCTACATCGGCTCGCATCCGCTTGCCGGTCGGGAGAAGGGCGGTCCGCTCTCGGGTCGCGCCGACCTCTTCATCGGCCGTCCCTGGGTCGTCGCCGCACACGACGCCATCAGCTACCAGCAGGCCGGCGCGATCGACGATCTCATTCTCGACCTCGGTGCCATTCTCGTGGAGCTGACCCCCGAGGAGCACGACCGCGGTGTGGCACTGGTGTCCCACGTGCCGCAGGTGATCTCCACGCTCATGGCCAGGCGATTGACCGATGCCGCCAATTCCTCCCTGAACCTGGCTGGCCAGGGCCTGCGCGACGTGACGCGCGTCGCGGCGAGCGACCCCGACCTGTGGGTGCAGATTCTCGGCGCCAACTCGGCGCCGGTTCGCGAGATCCTCCTCGCCTACCGCGACGACCTCGACCGTTTCATTGACGCCCTCGCCGACCCCGCCGCCCCCGGTGCCCAGCGCCGCGTCGCCGAGGAACTCGTGGGTGGCAACGCCGGGGTGGCGCGCCTGCCCGGCAAGCACGGCCAGGACCGTCGCTTCGCCTCGATGATCGTCATGGTCAACGACCGCCCGGGGCAGATCGCCGCCCTGCTCAATGACATCGGTGACCTCGGCGTGAACCTCGAGGACCTCCGACTCGAGCACTCGCCGGGCGCCCCGCTGGGGCTTGCTGAAATTTCCGTTCTTCCCGAGGCCGTTTCTCGCCTCACGACTGAGCTGGCCGCCCGCGGCTGGCGGATTGCTGGTTAAACGCATGGCTCGTCACTCTTTCCCCACGGTCGTCGCCATAGATGGTCCGGCCGGAAGCGGGAAGTCGAGCGTGAGTCGCGCCGCGGCCCGCCGCCTCGGCTTCGCCTACCTCGACACCGGCGCCGCATATCGCGCTCTCGCCTGGCACGTGCTCGACCACAAGGTCGACACCGAAAGCGCCGACGCGGTGAAGGCCGCACTGGCCGACTTCGACTACTCCATCGGAACCGACCCCGACGAATACTTCGTGCTCGTGGGGGAGACCGACGTGACCGACGCCATCCGCTCGCCCGCCGTGTCTGCTGCCGTCAGCGCCGTGGCCCGGGTTCCCGAGGTGCGCACGCACCTCACCTGGCTGTTTCAGAACCTCGCGAACAACGTGGATCGGCCCGGCGTCGTCGTGGAAGGACGCGACATTACGACCGTCGTGGCACCCGATGCAGACGTGCGCATTCTACTCACCGCATCCGAAGAGGCTAGAATGGCTAGGCGCTCTGCGGAAATAACCACCCAGTCGGCCGAAACCGTAGCAGATCAGCTGCGATCGAGAGATCGTGCTGACTCACAGGTCGTCGATTTTATGAGCGCCGCAGACGGTGTCACCACCGTTGACTCCACCCACCTTGACTTAGAACAGACCATTACCGCGGTCATCGACGTCATCCACACACGTACGGCTAGGGCAAATGACTGAGGAATACGACGACACGGGCTCCGCGCTCGACAACGAGCTGGCGGAAAGGCTGGCGAACCTCGACGAGGAGCTGGCCGCCAAGCGAGCAGAAGCGCTGCGCACCGGCCTCGACGAGTACGATCTCGATGACGAAGACTTCGACGTGCTGTCGACCGTCACCGACGACCCGAACGCGATCCAGTACCTGCCGGCCGTTCCGGTGATCGCGATCGTCGGCCGCCCCAACGTGGGCAAGTCGGCGCTCGTCAACCGTATTCTCGGCCGCCGCGAGGCCGTCGTTGAAGACACCCCCGGCGTGACGCGTGACCGCGTGGCGTACAAGGGCGATTGGAACGAACGCAAGTTCAGCCTCGTCGACACCGGAGGGTGGGAGCCCGACGCCAAGGGCATCGACGCATCCGTTGCCGCCCAGGCCGAGATCGCCATCGACCTCTCCGACCTCGTCATGTTTGTCGTTGACGCGAACGTTGGGCCCACGTCGACCGACGAAGCCGTTGTACGGATGCTGCGCAAGAGCGGCAAGCCCGTCTTCCTGATCGCCAACAAGGTTGACGACGTACGCCAGGAGCCCGAAGCGGCAAGCCTGTGGTCGCTCGGACTCGGCCAGCCGTGGCCGGTTTCCGCCCTGCACGGTCGTGGCGTCGCTGACCTGCTCGACGAGATCCTCAAAGTTCTCCCCGAGATCTCCGCTGTAGCCAAGCAGGAAATCGGCGGCCCCCGCCGCGTGGCCATCCTCGGCCGCCCGAACGTGGGCAAGTCGAGCCTCCTGAACAAGGTCGTCGGTGAAGAGCGCGTTGTCGTCAACAGCCTCGCCGGAACCACCCGCGACCCGGTTGACGAACAGGTTGAGCTCGGCGGCAAGGTGTGGCGTTTCGTTGACACCGCCGGAATTCGCCGCCGCGTTCACCTCGCGCAGGGCGCCGACTTCTACGCCTCGCTGCGTACCAGTGCCGCGCTCGAAAAGGCCGAGGTCGCCGTGGTTCTCCTCGACGTGACCGAGGTCATCAGCGAGCAGGACATTCGCGTGATAGACCTCGTCATTGAATCGGGTCGCGCCCTCGTTCTCGCCTTCAACAAGTGGGACCAGATCGACGACGACCGTCGCCGCTACCTCGAGCGTGAAATCGAGCAGGACCTGGCACACGTGTCGTGGGCCCCGCGCGTGAACATCTCGGCGCTGACCGGTCGCCACATGGAGAAGCTGGTTCCGGCCCTCGAACTCGCGCTCGAGTCGTGGGACACCCGCATCGCCACCGGCAAGTTCAACGCCTTCCTGGCCGAGCTCGCCGCAGCCCACCCGCACCCCGTGCGCGGTGGCAAGCAGCCTCGCATCCTCTTCGGCACCCAGGCGTCGAGCCGTCCTCCGACGTTCGTGGTGTTCACCACGGGGTTCCTGGACCCGGGTTACCGCCGTTACATCCAGCGTCGTCTGCGCGAGCTCTACGGCTTCGAAGGAAGCCCGATCAACCTCAGCATGCGCGTGCGTGAGAAGCGCAAGCGCTAAACAGTTTGCTTACAGAAACGCGCGCGTCCTTCGGGGCGCGCGCGTTTCGCGTTTCCCCCGTCCACAGGACGGATGCTCGCGCGCCAATTTAGACAGTGTGCGCACGGCTGAGCGTGCGCGTGCTTGTCGAAATGTGCGCTTCGGAGGTCGAGCCCGTCGAGCGATGGTCGGCCGATCAGCGGGTCGCGGAGGCCGGCGGACGTTCCGGTGTGTGCAACCGGGTCATGATTTTCGTTATGCCGCCCGGACGCCGGCTCTTCGTGGCCAGTGATACCCCGATCATCACGGCGAAGGCCGCGGGAACGGTCCAGGCGGCCGGTTGCGCCAGCAGCTCTGCGAGCGGACCGGCGCCGGACCCGAGCACCCTGCCGAGCACGATGGACCCACCGCAGAGGGCGCCGCCCGCGAGCATCCCGGCTATCGCGCCGGCGTCGGTCAGGCCGCGCCACCAGATGCCGAGCAATAACAGCGGGCACAGGGTCGAGGCGGTAAAGGCGAAGACCAGGCCCACGCTGCCGGCCAGTTGCATCGGGTCGGTCATCAGGGCCACGCCGAGCGGGGCGATGGAGGAGAACACCGCCGCGATCCGGAATCCGCGCACCCGTCCGCCGAGCACGTCCTGGCTGATCACGCCCGCGACGGAGACCACGAGCCCCGAGGTGGTCGAAAGGAATGCGGCGAAGGCCCCGGCGATGACCAGGGCCGTGAGTGCGTCGCCCGCCAGCCCGGGGATCAGCCGTCCGGGCAGCAGCAGCACCAGCGCATCCGCTGTGCCGACGACCGCGAGGTCAGGCGCGAATGCCCGCCCCACGACGCCGTACAGTGTGGGAAAGATGTAGAAAACGGACAGGAGCGCCAGCACGATGAGGGTCGTGCGTCTGGCGGACGGGCCGTCCGGGTTCGTGTAAAAGCGCACCAGCACGTGCGGCAGTCCCAGCGTGCCGAACAACAGGGCAATGACCAGCGAAATGTTCCGGTAGGCGCCGGCCGCGGGAAAACTGACCGGATCGGACGCAAACGGCTCGGCGACGACGGGAACGGCGAGCCCGTTGTTGGCCATCACGATCAGGACGAAGACGATGGGAACGGCGATCGCCGTGAGTTTGAGCCAGAACTGGAAGGCCTGCACGAAGGTGATGGACCTCATACCGCCCATCAGGACCGTGATGCAGACGACGACGGCGACGGCCACCGATCCGATCCACGGTGGCAGCCCGGTGGCTATGCGGATGGTGAGCGCCGCGCCCTGCAACTGCGGAACGATGTAGAACCAGCCGACGAGGACCACGAGGAGGCTGGTGACCCGGCGCGCCGCCACCGACTCCAGGCGCCCCTCGGTGAAATCGGGAACCGTGTACGCGCCGGAGCGGCGGAGCGGCGCTGCCACGAAGAGCAGCAGCATCAGGTAGCCGGCCGTGTAACCGATCGGGAACCAGAGCGCTTCCGCCCCGGAGATCAGGATCAGCCCGGCGACACCGAGGAAGCTGGCGGCGGAGAGATACTCGCCGCCGATGGCGGAGGCGTTCCACCACGGCCGGACCGTGCGCGAGGCGACGTAGAAATCCTCGGTGGTCCGGGAGATCCGGAGGCCGTAGAAGCCGATCACCGCGGTCACGACGAAGACGCCGATCAGGCCCGCGTAGCCCACCGCCGGGTTCATTCGTCTTCGACCAGGTCGAGGTACCGGGCCTCGTTGCGCGAGGCGGTGCGCACGTATAACCAGGCGCTCAGCCCGATCAGCGGGTAGACGCCGACGCCGAGCAGTAACCAGCTGAAGGGCACCCCGAGAAACGTGGCCTGGTCGATGCCGGGCACCCAGGCCAGTAGCAGCGGAAAGGCCAGCAGCACGAGGAGGAAGCCGACCGCGACGACCACCGCAAGCCGAAGCTGTGAGCGGATGAGCGATCGCACGAAGACCTGGCCCACCTCCGACTGCTCGGCCACTTCTCGGGCCACCGGGTAGCCCGGCGAAGCTCGCCGGGCCTGGGACCGCGGCGCAGTGACCCGCACCCGTCGGGGCGAGTTCTGGCCGGGGGTCTCGTCGGGGCTCATGCGGACGGCCGGATGCGCGTGGCCTCGAGCTTTTCCCGCAGGGCGGGCAGGTGCCGCCGGCTCACGGGCAGTTCGGCGCCGTTGGTGATCACCGTCGGCTGCGCGGCGCCCAGGTTCGCCTTCGTGACGTGCGCCATCGACACCAGATAGGACCGGTGGATGCGCAGGAAGCCGGCCTCGGCCCATTGCTTCTCCAGATCGGCGAGCGGAACCCGGATGAGGTGGCTGGAGTCCGCGGTGTGCAGCCGGGCGTAGTCGCCCTGGGCCTGCACGTAACGCACCTCGTCGCGGCGGATCATTCTTTTCGCGCCGCCGACGTCGACGGTGATCATCGCGGCGGGGACGGTTTCGGCGATCGTCATTGCCTCGATCACCCGCCCGACCGATATGGCCAGCCGTTCGGCGCGAACGGGCTTGAGCAGGTAATCGACGGCGGCCAGCTCAAAGGCTTTCACGGCGTGGTCCTCGTCGGCGGTGACGAAAACCACGGCGGGGGCGTGGCCCGCCCGCGACAGGGCGCGGGCGATATCCAGGCCTGACAGCCCCGGCATATGGATGTCGAGGAACAGCGCGTCCACACGTTCGTGATCGAGGATGCGCAGGGCCTCTGATCCGGACGAGGCGCGGTGAATCGTACCGACCCGTTCGTCCTTGCCGAGCAGGAAGGTCAGCTCGTCCAGGGCGGGCGGCTCGTCATCGGCAATGAGGACAGTGATCATGGAGTCAGTCTGTCAGTCACTGGGCACGTCGGTCATGAGGCGAGGTCGGGTCGGGGCTGGGACTTGGGCACCCGCATGGTGATGAGCGTTCCCGCACCGGGGGCGGTGTCCACGACCAGCCCATGGTCATCGCCGTAGACCTGGCGCAGCCGGGAGTCGACGTTGCGCAGCCCGACGTGATCGCTGTCGCTATGGCCTGCAAGCACCGACCGCAGGTGCTCCGGTTCGATGCCGACACCATCGTCTTCGATCGTGACCTCCACGAACGCCCCCGCATCCTGGGCGGTGATCGTTATTCTGCCGATGCCTTCCTTGTCCTCAAGCCCGTGCCGCACGGCATTCTCCACGAGCGGCTGCAGGCTGAGGAAGGGAATCACGGTGCTCAGCACCTCCGGCGCGATGGTCAGGCTGACCAGCAACCGGTCGCCGAAACGGGCGCGTTCCAGCTTGAGGTAGTGCTCGATGCAGCGTAACTCCTCGGCGACGGTGGTGAAATCGCCGTGCCGGCGGAAGGAGTACCGGGTGAAGTCGGCGAACTCCAGCACGAGGTCGCGGGCCTTGGCCGGATCGGTGGTGATGAAGGAGGCGATGGCGTTGAGCGAGTTGTAGATGAAATGAGGGCTGATCTGGGCGCGCAGCGCGCGCACTTCGGCCTCGACCAGAAGCGTGCGGGAGGACTCAAGTTCGGCCAGTTCGACCTGCGCCGCCACCCAGTCGGCCACCTCGCCGGTGGCGCGAACCAGGCCCGGCTTGGCCCGCGGCGCGTAGGCGACAAGCGCGCCCACGATGCGCGATCCGGCCCGGATCGGGGCCACGACGGCCTCTTTCAGCTCGACCAAGTGCGTCCCGGACTCCCGGACCACCTGGGTGCGGCCCGTCGCCAGCACCTTCGCGGCCAGGCCCATGGCCGCGTCGCGGTGATCTTCCCCGATCCCGTCCCAGGCGAGCACACCAGTAACATCCGTGAGGGCCACCGCCTCGCAGCCCAGCAGGCTCCGCAGATGTTTGCTCGCCTTCGCGGCACCGGCCGGTTCGAGTCCGTTGCGCAGGTGCTTGCCCGCCAAAGATGCTGAGTGCAGCGTCGTGAACGTGGCCCGCTCCGCATCCGTGCCCAGTTCCCGCCACGAGCGGAGCAGCCGGAATCCCACGGCGCCGACGAGCGCGATGATCAGGGTGATCACGACGACGCCGATAACGGCCACGGTGAGCAGCGGTGACTCGGGCATGGTGCTAACACTAATCCTCACGCGAGGAACCTGCCGTTCGGCGCATGCTGACTGCCGTTGGGCGATGGATTCCCCGGAACGCGGTCACCGGAGAGGCGACTCGGGGGAGAGTGGGCCGCACCATACAAGTCCCGGCAGCGACTGCGGGAATCTTTTTCAATGACGAGGAGAACATCATGGGCAATGACGCCCTGACCGAGGAAGTGGCCGTTTCGGCAGAGACCTTCCATCAAGTGCAGAAATCGGACGAATTCCAGGAGCTGCGCAAACGTCATCGGAGTTTCGTCTTCCCGGTGGCCATCGCCTTCCTGCTCTGGTATTTCGCGTACGTGCTCCTGGCGGGTTACGCGCACGACTTCATGTCGATCAAGGTCTTCGGCAGCGTGAACATCGGCCTGCTGCTCGGCCTCGCACAGATCGTCACCACCTTCGCGATCACCACCTGGTACGTCAGCTACGCCGGGCGCCGGCTCGACCCGATCGCGTCGAAAATCCGCCACGAAATTGAGGGCCCGCTCGCATTTGCCACGAAGGAGTCCAAGTGAATATCCACCTTGCAACCGCGGCATCCTCCCCGGGCAACCCGGTCCTGAATATCAGCATTTTCGGCGCCTTTGTCGCGATCACGCTGTTCATCGTGCTTCGCGCGAGCCGCAACAACAAGACCGCAGCCGACTACTACGCGGCCGGACGTTCCTTCACCGGCGGCCAGAACGGCACCGCCATCGCCGGCGACTACCTCTCTGCGGCGTCGTTCCTCGGCATCGTTGGGGCGATTGCCATCACCGGCTACGACGGCTTCATGTACTCCATCGGCTTCCTCGTCGCGTGGCTGGTCGCGCTACTGCTGGTCGCTGAGCTCCTGCGCAACACCGGCAAATACACGATGGCGGATGTCCTCTCCTTCCGTTTGAAGCAGCGCCCGGTTCGCATCGCGGCCGCGATCACCACCCTGGTCGTGTGCTTCTTCTACCTGCTGGCCCAGATGGCCGGCGCCGGCGGGCTCGTCTCGCTCCTTCTCGGAATCAACGACAAGGCCGGCCAGTCCATCGTCATTACCATCGTCGGTGCCCTGATGATCGTTTATGTACTCATCGGCGGCATGAAGGGCACCACCTGGGTGCAGATCATCAAGGCCTGCCTGCTGATCGCTGGCGCCGCCGTGATGACCGTCTGGGTGCTCGCCCTGCACGGCTTCAACCTCTCCACCCTGCTGGACGCCGCCGTGGTGACTGCGGGCAACCCGGAGATCCTGAACCCCGGCCTCAAGTTCGGCCTGAACGATGTCACCAAGCTTGACTTCATCTCCCTGGCTCTCGCCCTGGTGCTCGGCACCGCGGCGCTGCCGCACGTGCTGATGCGCTTCTACACCGTTCCGACGGCCAAGGAAGCTCGCCGCTCAGTCGTGTGGGCCATCTGGCTCATCGGTGGGTTCTACATCTTCACGCTGGTTCTCGGTTACGGCGCGGCAGCACTCATCGGCGCCGACCGCATCCTTGCCTCCCCGGGCGGCGTCAACTCCGCCGCTCCGTTGCTGGCCTTCGAGCTCGGCGGTCCGATTCTGCTCGGCCTGATCTCTGCGGTGGCCTTCGCGACGATCCTGGCCGTTGTGGCCGGCCTGACCATCACCGCCGCCGCGTCCTTCGCCCACGACATCTACGCCAGCGTGTTCAAGAAGGGCAACGCCCGTCCGGAGGACGAGGTCAAGATTGCACGTCGCACCGTGATCATCATCGGCATCATTGCGATCATCGGCGGTATCGGCGCCAACGGCCAGAACGTGGCCTTCCTCGTGGCGCTGGCGTTCGCCGTCGCAGCCTCGGCCAACCTGCCGACCATCCTGTACTCACTGTTCTGGAAGAAGTTCAGCACCCAGGGCGCCGTGTGGAGCATGTACGGCGGACTGGCCTCGGCCATCCTCCTGATCGCGTTCTCGCCCGTCGTCTCCGGCTCCGCAACGTCGATGATCCCCGGCGCTGACTTCGCGATCTTCCCGCTCAGCAACCCGGGCCTTGTCTCCATCCCGCTCGCCTTCATCCTGGGCTGGCTCGGCACCGTGCTCGACAAGGTCCCGCGCGACGTGGACAAGCAGGCCGAAATGGAGGTGCGTTCGCTCACCGGCGTCGGCGCCGAGAAGGAAGCGGTGGACCACTGATGTCGAGGGAATCCAGTGCCCGGACCGGTCCGGATGTCACCCGCACCTTCGCGCCGACGGAGCATTTTCAGGCCCAAGCGAATGCCGATGCCTCGCACTACGAGCACGCCGATCGGGACAGCGAGCACTTCTGGGCCACCCAGGCCGAGAATCTCGTCTGGACGCAGCCATGGGACGAGGTGCTCGACTGGTCGAACCCGCCGAACGCGCGCTGGTTCCACGGCGGCAAGCTCAACGTGGCGTACAACTGCGTGGACCGTCACGTGGAGTCCGGGCACGGTGACCAGGTTGCCCTGCACTGGGTCGGCGAGCCCGGCGACACCCGCGACATCACCTACGCGCAGCTCAAGGACGAGGTCAGCCGGGCGGCCAACGCGCTGTCCTCACTCGGCCTGGTCGCCGGCGACCGGGTCGTCATCCAGCTGCCGATGATCCCGGAGGCGGTCGTCTCCATGCTCGCCTGCGCCCGTCTGGGCCTCGTGCACAGTGTCGTCTTCGGCGGATTCTCGCCGGCTGCCCTGCGCGCCAGGGTGGACGACGCCGAGGCACGAGTCGTCATCACCTCTGATGGGCAATACCGGCGAGGAGCCGGCGCGCCGATGAAGGCGAATGTCGACGAGGCGCTCGAGGGCGCCGAAACCGTGGAGAAGGTGCTTGTTGTTCGGCGTGTGGGGGAGCCTGTCGCGATGCAGGGCGGGCGGGATCTCTGGTGGGACGAGTTCGTCGGCTCCCAGTCGCCCGAGCACGAGCCCGAGTCGTTCGACTCGGAGCATCCGCTGTTCATTCTCTACACGTCGGGCACGACAGGTAAGCCCAAGGGCATCCTGCACACCTCCGGTGGATACCTCACCCAGGTCGCGTATACGCACCGCGTGGTCTTCGACCTCAAACCGGACACGGATGTCTACTGGTGCGGTGCCGACATCGGCTGGATCACGGGGCACAGCTACATCGTCTACGGGCCCCTGGCCAACCGCGCCACCCAGGTGATGTACGAGGGAACGCCGAACACCCCGCACGAGGGACGGCACTTCGAGATTATCGAGAAGTACGGCGTGACGATCTACTACATTGCGCCGACGCTGATCCGCACCTTCATGAAGTGGGGCGAGCACATTCCGCAGGGGTACAACCTCGAGTCGGTGCGTCTGCTCGGCAGCGTGGGGGAGCCCATCAACCCGGAAGCGTGGATGTGGTACCACACGCACATCGGCCGGGGTACGACACCGATCGTCGATACGTGGTGGCAGACCGAGACCGGCGCGATCATGATCACCCCGCTGCCCGGCGTCACGGCCACGAAACCGGGCTCGGCGCAGGTGGCGCTGCCCGGGATATCCGTGCAGATCGTCGACGACCACGGCCAGCAGGTCGAAGCGGGCGAGGGTGGGTACCTCGTCATCGACAAGCCCTGGCCCGCCATGTCCCGGGGCATCTGGGGCGAACCGGAACGCGCCCAAGAGGTCTACTGGGACCAGTTCAAGGCGCAGGGCTACTACTTCGCCGGGGACGGGGCGAAGTACGACGAGCACGGTGACATCTGGCTGCTCGGCCGGGTCGATGACGTGATGAACATCTCGGGCCACCGCATCTCAACGGTGGAGGTGGAGTCGGCTCTCGTCTCCCACCCCGCCGTGGCGGAGTCCGCCGTCGTGGGTGCCTCGGACCCGACGACTGGCCAGGCCATCGTGGCCTTTGTCATCCTCCGCGACGGCAACGGCAACGACGCCCGTGACCAGGCGGGCGTCGCCGCGGTGCTCATGGCCCACGTTGCCAAGGAGATCGGGCCGATCGCGAGGCCGAAGCGCCTGCTGATCGTGCCGGAGCTGCCGAAGACGCGGTCGGGCAAGATCATGCGGCGTCTGCTGCGAGATGTGGCCGAGGGCCGGGATGTCGGCGATGTCGCCACCCTGGCCGACACCTCGGCCATGCGCACCATCGCGGCCAGCATGGCGGGTGCGCCGACCGTCTAGATCGCTGGAGCGAAGTGGCGGCGGGCGCCTTGTGCCCGCCGCCACCGTCCCTCTCCTGCGAATGGGCCATTCTTACAACTCGGTGTCATGCTCGGCCTACGGAGGCCACCGTGATCTCACTGGTTTGGTTCATGCGAGGACGATACTCCGTGGATTCTTTGGGGTGGAGTGCTCCCGAGGGGCCGATGTGCACTTTGCAGCCGCTCAGAGGCGGTAAGCTAATCCAGTTGCCTCCTGCGGGTTTTGTTCGTTGAAACCATCACGTTGGAGCGGCGGGCTGTAGCGCAGCTTGGTAGCGCACCTGACTGGGGGTCAGGGGGTCGCAGGTTCAAATCCTGTCAGCCCGACCGCAGGGCCGTTCGCGAAACTGTTCACGAAACGGCCCGGTCGGAACAAAAAGAAATCGCTCCTGAGGATTCTCAGGAGCGATTTCTGGTTTAAGCGGTGTGTTCGTGGGACTGTGTCGGCGATTCGACGACCGCGACCGTGTCTGCGGTGGTTTTTTGTGTTTTGGGGCGCGTCGGATTGTTCGCAATGCGGGGAGGCTTGCCCTCTCGAGCGGTAGTGGCGGCGTATGTGGCCGGTTAGGTTCTTCGCGGTGGTCCGCCGGTTTCGTCGCTGTCTGAGCGTTTGGGTTTGGTGGGTCGCTTTACATCGGGTGGGTAGGTGTCCGTGTAGGGGTTGTGGAATTCGCGATCGCGACGGCGGACGAGCGCGACTGGGGGCTCACCGTTGACCTGCTTCTTGGCGTCGTCTTTGATCTTGTCGCTGATGAAGGCGGCGATTTTGCGCAGGTTGAAGTTGGTAAGCAGCATCGTGACGATGATTTGGGCGGCACCAAAGCCGCGGACGCGGCGGCGGCTGGCGGATTCGATATCTTCGGTGCCGCCGCTTTTCACCTGGTTGTTGAGGGACTCGATGCTGTTTCGGGCGTGGGTGTGAAACTTGTCCCATTCCTTGGTGCCGTAGTCAAACGCCTGGGCGGTGCGGCGGTTGTCGGCCGTGTCGAAGGACACGGAGTGCTGGGTGCAGATCTTGTCGGCGAAGTCCGGGAGATCTTCGCTGTCGACCCCTTCCAGGACTTTCCTGGTCTTGAGGAGCTCTCGCAGTGGGCAGGTCACTGTGGGGCTGGGTCCAAGCGCGGGGCAGCGCAGCACGGTGCGGCCTTTGGCATCAGGTTTTTCCTTGACATGAAGTTTGAATGCGGTTCGGCCTGCGATACGTGCTCGGTATGTTTCGGTGTCGATGACGGCGCCTAAGAGGTCCTTGGTGGCGTTCTGCAGGGGTGCGGGCGTTGCGGGACAGTAAGTGCCGCCTTCGATGTAAAGGGCGCCGTGGTCGCCGCCCTGATTCCCGAGACGGTCGGTACGGTAGTCCGTGGACGGCGTGAACCCTAAGTTGAAGGCGGGCTCGTGGAGGCGTTCGGCGAGTGAGTTTGCCCAGTATTGCTTGTCTGCGTCGCCGACCCCGGCTTCCAGACCAAGGGCTAAGGCGGCGCGCATCAGGGAGACTGCTTCCTCGGCGACGCGGACATTGGGCAGACTCATCGTCGCGGCGACGGCGAGAGCGGGAAATCGTTTCTGTCCGGGAGCTTCGGAATCAACGCGAACGGCGATGTTGACTTCCCAACCCCACCGATACTCTGCGGAATCGGCTTTCCTGCCAGGCTCGGTGAAATCTGTCTGGCCCTTGCCGACGTCTGTGCGGGGTCCTGTAGTGACGTGCCAGCCGGCGTAGGCATCGACGGGCCCCGGTTTCAAGGTCTTCATGTCCTTAACCTTGGATTCGTCCGCGACGCGTTTCGCGAGGTCCTTCTTGGAGTACCCCTTCACAGTCGGGGTTCCGATGTAGGTCTGGTCGAAGGAAAGGTCAATCTTCTTGGAGGCACGTCGAATATTGCGAGGCTGTTCGTTGTAGGTCATTACCAGGAAGAGTTTGGTGAACTCATCGAGACGGGCTTTGCGTTTCGCTTCCAATTCCACGTCGTGAGCGCGGAGGATTGCCTGGATTTCTGTATAGGTTTTTGAATGTCGCCGTTCCTGCGGGAACGGGTCCATGAGGTCGGTCATTCGGTGGAAGGCGCGGCTGGTATTGGCGTACCAGCGTTTTTTTTCACCGACGTGGCCGACGAAGGCTTCGGTGGATTTTTCCAATCCGAGGAGTTCCCGGGAGGCGTCGCTGAGGCGAAACATGAAGAGATCGCGCACGTTGGTGAGGAACATAGCTGATCCTTCCTTGGCGAGCAGCAACATAGCGGTGATAACGGCGCGTTCGGAGATGAGTGATGGGCGGCCACCGATGCTGAACGCGAGAGCGTCTTCGTCGCGCCACGCCTGTAGTCGTTCCAGAACACGAGTCTTGCGCACCCGTCCTTCCGTCAGCACCACCGTCTGGTGGTCGATCAGGTCGTGGATGCGCCCGCGGCCCATGATTTCTGCCTCAGTCATCCCGCCGAGGTCGGGGCTGTATCCCGTAAAGCCATAGTCGATGTCGCCAGCGCTCATGCGGACACCTCTTCACCAATGACGAGGCCGACGTAGTTGGCCACATCGAGTGACCGGGCGTGCACGAGGTGTTTGTCCAGACTCCCCGTCGTGGAGAACCCAGCCAGGGCCATGAGTACGGGGAGAGGGAGTCCGAGATCGATCTGTGCAACGATCCATGTTGCACGCAGACGTGACACGGTAGCTCGCACGCGGCCTGGGTGGTCGGTGAGGAATGTCTGGATGGCCCGCGGGCGGTACTCCTCGAAGCGGTAGGCCCGGAAGACGTACTCGTTGGGGTCGGTGCGGCAGGCGACGCTGCGAAGCAGGGTGCGGTTCCACGGGTGCCGCACCGGAACTCGGCGAGGGTTCACGCCGGGCACATTGACGAAAAGGCGCCCGTCGATGACGTCGATGTCGCCGAGGCGGAGGTCGATGATTTCATTGGCGCGGAGTCCGGCGCCGCCGGCGAGTCCGAGGAGGGCCTGGGCGTTTTGCCGTTTCAGGTCTGTCGTGAGGCTTGCCGCCCAGCTGTGCATGGACGCGACTTCAGCGATGGTGAAGGGGCGGCGACGGTGGGCGTGGGGCGTGGGGAGGCGGTCGACCGTGTTCTGAGCCAGCACCTCGGCGATGGTGCCGAGTTGGCGTGCAACGCCCCAGCGGTGAGTTTCGGAGTGTTTGGGGAGGCGTTCCTGCAGGTATCGATACACGTTGTTCTGCGTGTACACGCGTTCGACGGTGAGTATTGTGCCGGTGGTCGCCCAGACCCAGGCGTTGAAGCGGGCGGTCATCGTCATCATCCGCCGCACGGTCTCGAACGTGCGCGGTTCCATGTTGATTGCAGTCACGATCGTGAACTCGCGCACGGCATCCCACTGCAGGGCGGAGAGCTGGGGCCGGAACCTGATGATCACTTCCCAAACGTGGTCGGGAAGTTCGGGGTCCGCAGCGCGCAGGTGGGCGTACGTGCGGGAGTCGTCGCGGAAAATGTCGTTGAGTCGGTCTTTTCGGGTCATGAAGAGTGTGTGTGCGGCGGAATTTTGGAGACTGGGTCAAAATCCGCCCAATTGCCCTATCCTCGATGATCACGGCACACCAAAACCCTGATCAGAATCTGTTAAAATTTCTTTGAGAAACTTTTGCAAAAACCGCCGTTCGGGGGCTCGAAGGCGGCGAGTTTGTCGAGGGCTGCCAGATTCTTGAGGCCGGAGATTCGCAGAAGTTCCTGCGGTGGTGTCCCGTCGCGGAGGTGCTCCACGAGCCACGTCGCGCGCATACGACTGGGCCGAACGTCGAGGTCGGTGCGGGCCCGCAGGAGAAAATCCGTGACTTGTCCAGAGGTCGCGCTGAAGCGGCCAGGACGAAAGAGCCAATCGTTGGGTTTGAGGTCTGCGAGGATTCGCCCGAGGGGTCGGTCCCACTGCTTGCTGAGGGGGACGACACGGGGCCGGCTTTCCCACACGACGACGTGGATGTCATCGGTTGTGGTGTCGAGGTCTCGGACGCGAACTCCGAGGATCTCTCTCGCTGCCAGGCCGGCCCCGAGTCCGAGGGCGAGGAGGGCGATGGCGTCACGGCGCCGATGATCGGTTCCTTGCGCTGTGGCCCAGCTGTAGAGGGCGGCAACCTCCGACGACGAATAGGGTTTCGTCGGCACTGAACGCGGGATCGGCCGGTGCTCAGTCACGCCTGCCGGGTTCAGAGTTTCGACCATGAGCCAGAGCGTCGATCGGTGGGTGGCTCTGCTGCTGGTGGCATATTTCTTCATGGCCAGGTGGATGAATTCTTCGACCGTGCTGCGGCGAAAGATGCGTTTGCGTTCCAGGGGCGTGCCTCTGCTTTGCCAGCACCAAAGCACGAACGCGACGGTTGCGGGGTAGAGGGAACGTTCGTCGCGGTTCGTCGCTGAGGCGGTGTCGGCGACTGCAGCGCTGATGAAGTCACCAATCGTGTCCCAATAGGGCAGAACGTTGATGGGGCGGTAATCGTAGGGGCGAGCCTCGGCGGCGGTCATGACCAACCTCGAATTTCCGGTACCGCGTCGATGCGGATGATCGGAGTGGATTCGCGAGTGGTGATCAAGACGCCGGGCAGCCGCAGATTGATCAGGAGCAGCAGCGGCCGGCCCCGGCGGCACTGGACGATCTCTTCGAGGATGAGGTCTTCGCCGTCGCCCCGCAGCCGGAGCGCACGCTCGTTTTCTGCGCTGGGCACGCGGCGGACCAAGCGCCGGTCGCAGTGGATCCAGTAACGGGTGTCAGATTCTGTGCTGACGACGTAGGAGCCAGTGCAGTCTTCGCTGAGGGACTCCAGGGAGGGCTGTCCCTCCGGCACGTAACGCATCGCCTCACCTCTCGGGGTCTTGTCGCCGGGCGATATCGCCGTCGCGACCTTCGTCGGCGACAGGGTTGATTGTTTGGATCGTGCTCGACAGGTGCCAGAAGTGTTCGACATAGTCCGACTCGTCAGGCTCTGGACTCATCAGCCAGTAGCCTCGAGCGCCGACGGTGCAGTGCACGATCTCGATGAGGGGACGCGTTTGATCGTTCAATGTTGCCGCGGCATCCTTGCCGGGAAGGCGGGTGACGGTCATCGCATCCAAATCGAATCTGTGCGCGGAACCGATGGTTGTGACGATCCAGCGGCCACCTTCGGCGCCAGTCAGGCTGTCGGTCATCGTTCCGGGCTCTCGATGGGACGTGCCCGTACCGCTTGAATGCTGACGACGGGGTTGGTCGTGATCAGCCAGCATCCGCCTTCGATACCCCACAGGCACTTCGGTCCTGTTTCCGGGCTGTCGTCTGTTGCATTGTGACTCGTGTAAACCATTTCGAACCCCGATTCTCGTGGTCGGGTGCCCTTCTGTTGGACCTTTCCGGCCTGCTGAATTCCAAATGTACGAAAGTTCCTATTTTCAAACCACCGAATCAACGACAAACTCGGCGTCGCTCCGCCGTGAGGGGAGATCATCGACAGTGTTCGGCGGCTGCAGTCCTCTGTGCGAGGCAGACCGCCCTGAGAAAGGCAGATCATGACTACATCAGGGCCAACTGCGGAGCCGGACCACGCCGAGGTTCCCGACAGAAGCGGTCGGCGCCCCAGACACGCGGCGCATCCGAGCGCCGACGTCGTATCGGATCCGCTGGCGCGCAGCGTGCAGGCAACCCAGACTGCCTGGGCCCATATGGAGGCGGAGTTCGGGCTGTTGACCAGCAGCCAGGTCGCGAAAGTGCTCGGAGCTAGGCCGTCAAATCGGATGTTGGCGTCGCGGAACCGCGCGGCGCATCACATCGCTGGCATCGTGAGGGGAAACGCTGTTCTTTATCCCGGATTTCAATTCGATCGGGTTCACGGAAAGATCCTCCCGCTGATGGGGCGACTCATCGGGTTGGCAGTGGCGAACGGCTGGACCGAACACGACCTGTTGCTGTGGCTCTGCGGGCCGAATACAGCCTTTGAGGAGGAAGACCGTCCCGTGGACCACTTCCACGATCCTGATTCTGTGGTTGCCGCCGCCAGAAACGAGTTCGAGACCCAATGGTGACGAGGCCGGAGCCGACAGGCAACCGCACGGTCCTGCTCACGACAGAAGAAAGTCGCTCCTGAGTAATCTCAGGAGCGACTTCTTACTCGTGGTCGTCAGCGCTGAGTGCCGCGGCCACAGAGCGCAGCCGGCAGCTGCTAGTCCGAAGGATCTCCGGGGACACGTCGTGTGTAATCCAACGGCCTGACACGACTGCACGGCACAACAGTAGAAAGAATTCGGCGTTCATCCACCGCTTCAGTGACAAAGTTCGCTGATCCCGCATCTGAATACGCGTTGTCCGCGCTGTTGCCGCGCATGAGCTCGTTGAGGCTGCCATCCGGGCGGCCACGACGGGCTACCTATGAACGAAACGAATCCTCGAGAACACCTTTACGTCAGAGCCAGGGAACTCTGGTTGGCAGAGCCAGATCTGGGCCCACGCTCCGCCCACTACGCCAAAGCCGACGAGGATGGTGCGAACGGCGACGCCGATCGCACCTCCGCCAGCAAGTGGGCCGTGAACTGGGTTTCCGCGCTCTACGGTTATGAAGATTTCTGGCGGGAGAACGGGCGGACCCCGCGTGAACGCACCCGCAACCTCACCACGCTCCCCGGCGACGAGCGCCGACGGGGCGAATGGGCCCGGTACCAGCGTCGCTTCGAAATCACACTCTGCCGCTACCAGATCATCCGCCTCGACCTCTCGCCGGCCTTTGAATGGGATCCGCAGGAGCATATCTGGCAGAAGAACTTCGCTGCGTACCTGCACCACCTGCAGCTGACTGGGAACCCGCCCTACCTCAAAGGTGCAGACCCGGTCGAGTTCGCGCTCGGCCGATGGTTCAACCGGCAACTCCGGCAAGGTCAAATAGGCGTGCAGCCCAAGAACAGAGCCGACCAACTGGCCGTCCTCCTGGCCCTTCGGAGCACAACCGGGCAAATCGGCCACCCACGCTGAGAACAAGAGGCCCAAAAAAAAACCGACTCATCGACATTTGTTGCCACGGACGCTGCCATCAGGAAAGCTCGAACGTAGTCTGATGGCATGTGTCAGCTGGCTCTGAATCGACCCGAAACGGGAGTTCTGCGCTCGGTGATCGCCGAGCGCGGAACAAATCGCTGAGTGCACCGTGACAGCTAAGACTGGGCGCGTCACGCTGTCCACGGCGAGTCGCATCGGATTCCTCGGCGATACTCACGGCGACATGCAACACGTGCTGACCGTGGCACGAACGATGTCAGCCCGAGGCATCGAACACCTGGTGGTCCTGGGCGATTTCGGGTTTCTGTGGCCCGGGCACAACTGGGGTATCGATATTGACAAGCTGAGCAGGCGACTCAAGACGACGGCCCAGACCCTCGCGTTCGTTGACGGCAATCACGAGGACTTCGACCTCCTCTACAAGTTCCCGGTCGCCGATGACGGGCTGCGCTGGATCCGACCGAACATCGTCCACATACCCCGTGGCTACAGGACCGTACTTGCCAGCGGCGCCACCCTAGCTGCCCTCGGCGGCGCCAACTCGGTCGATGTCGGCCATCGGGTCCCGGGGCGTTCCGTCTGGGGGGAAGAGTCAATCACCGAGGCAGACCTCATCACGCTCGGGCACGAAGTGGCCGACGTGCTCATCGGACACGATGCACCTTTGGACCTACCGTCCCTAGATGCGTGGCTGGCGGCAACAGACCACGGGTGGCCGCCAGCCGGCCTCAAGTACTCCGCTGAAGGACGTGCCATGTTCCATCGTGGGTTCCAGCAAGTACGTCCCCGGCTCTACCTCGGCGGCCACTACCATCGGCATGTCGATGAACTGGTCACCTACAGGCCCGGCAACCGGGAATTCCAGACACGTGTCGTGATCCTGGACCAAGGCGGCTCAGCATCTGCGACCAGCCAGGCCATCCTCGACGTGCGCACCCTTGGACTGGAATTCATCACCAGGGATGGTGGCAATGTAGGGCGCTCGAGATCGCAATGACTTCATTCGAGCAGCTGCGAAGGACTGTCGCCGCTGTCCATGCCCGGGAATGACGAGAACCCCGCCCTCGGGCGGGATCCTCGCTGTGAACGACCGGTTAGTCGTTCAGGTGCTGGATTGCGAAGTCGGCTTCCTCCGCGGTGAACTGTTCTCCGTACTCGCTGGTGAGCTGCTCACGAATCGATTCCGGGGACATGGCCATGTTCTCCTGGTACGACTTCGCCTTGGCGAGAGCATTCGCGTTCCAGTCAGCCTGCACGTTGTCCACCCCATACTGCGCGGCCTCCGGCGAGAACCGTTCGCCGTACTCCGAGGTGAGCTGACCGTAGAGTCCCGATTTGCTCATGTTCATATTCTTCGAGTAGCTCGTGGCCTTGACCAGCGCGGAACTGTACTCGGCAGGTACAGCTGGGGCCACAGGCTCGGGCGCCTTCGTCTCCTCAACCGGTGCCGCCTCCGGGGCCGTCGTTTCGACTGCCTTCGGTTCCGTCATCTCAGCCGAGTCAGCTGCGGCGACCGGCGCCACGGCAGCGGATGTTGCATCCGTCGGGTTCGCCGCGGCGTTCACCCCCGAGATCAGCATCGAGAGGGCGATCACCACGGCGGAGACGATCCAGGCGATCTTCTTGTTCTGGTCATAGCCGGCCAGCGTCCGTCCCTGCTTGTCACGCTGGGCTCCGGTGAGAACCAGGATCAGGTCGACCAGCACCCAGACGCCCAGACCGCCGAAGGTGAACAGTTTGAGCAGTCCCGTGCCGACCTTGCCGAGGTAGAAGCGGTCGACTGCGAATATTCCGAGCAGCAGAGCGAACAGCCAGGTGACCACGAATGATTTGTTCGAGACGAGCATCGGGCCGGATCTCGCGGCCGAGCCGGCGGGGGAGCCCGGCTGCGGGGCCGGGGGAGTGAGGGGGATCGGCTGCTCCTGCTGCGTGGCCGGAATGCCGGTCGGGGCTGAAATGTGATTGGTGTCAGTCATGCTGTGTCTCCTGTTCGGGTGGTGCTGTGCGAATAGTGCTGGGTGAGTAATGGACAGGCCTGCCGTGCGTTACTTGGCCGCCGTCTCGATCACGATGTCTAGGCCGTTGTCGGGGTGGTAACCCCACGATGCGGAAAAGCCGTCCCAGGTGCCGGTCTGGCGGCCGTCGAGGGCCCGGGTGCTGTCGATCCGGCTGATGACACTGTCCGGGGTGTCGAGCTCGAGCAGCACGCAGGCCAGATCCTCGAAGTCGGCGCCGACCGCTTCCTCGCCCTCGCTCTGCATCGAGATACTGCGACCCTCGTCGCCCACGGTGATCCAGGGGTCGTCTTTGATCTCGCAGGTGGTCGTGGCATCCGTCATCGGGCTGCCCATCGCGATCGAGCCGAGACCGCCGGCGACGGATGCCACGAGCAGCGACCCGACGACGCCGACGACCAGGCCGATGCCCAGGGCTACGGCGCCGATCCGGAGTTCGCGGGTGCTGAACGCCGGCGGCATCGCCGTGAGCGGTGCCGCGGGTGCGGCCGGTGCGGCAGCCGTCATGGGTGCCGGTCCCGGGGCCGGGGCCGGGGCGGATCGGCAACGGCCGTGGCGGTCGTCTCGACGCGTGGAACGCCGTTCTCCTCTGATGTCATGGCCGTGATCTCCTGTGCGTGTTCTGGCCAGGCGCTGAGTGCCGGGCGTGGTGCACCGGGCGCTGCGCGCCGAGTGCTGAGATGGTGGGAGCAGGCGGTGCGCGGACGTTCCCCCCGTGACCGTGCGCCGCCTGCCTATGCCTGAAACTTCGGGTGGATCAGGCACAACGTCACGCTAGGGCCGGCTGTGCACCCGAGCATCTTTGGATACTGATAACTGGGGTTATCAGCAAATGCGGTGCACGAGAGTGACGTTGCCCTAACCTGAAGTCACACGAGCAGACACACGACAGGTAGAGGGGGAGCGCGAATGAGCACGTCTGAGCCGGCGCTCCTGATGACGATGTCCGACATCGCCGCCCTCGCCCGGGTGCAGCGTCCGGTCGTCTCGGTCTGGCGCACCCGCGCCGCCCGCAGCGACACCCCGTTCCCGAGCCCGGTGAGCCGGCGACGCGGCCAGGACCTCTTCGACGCCCACCAGGTAGGCCAGTGGCTCACCGACACGCACCGCGGCAACAACCCTGAGGCGTCGATGGATACCGCGGCTCACGCCATCCCCGGCGACTCGACCGGCACCGCGGGGTCGACCCTCCGCGCAGTGACCGCCCTGCTTGCCCTGCGCAGCCAGCTCGGCATTCCGCTCGGCGCTCTCTCCGACGCCGATCTGCTCGATGCCGCCGACGAGCACGACCCCGACGACGCCCTGTTCTACCGGGAGATCGACGACATCGGTGCGGCGCGCGGGACACTGGTCGGCTACGTCGACGCACTCGTGGAGGCCGCCTACGGGGAGGCCCCGGCGTTCGAGCGCATCCTGGCCGACCGGTTCCGGCTCGGCGCTCAGGGTCATGGCGACTCAACCCGAAGCGGATCCGTCCGCAGCGACACCGCACTGAGCGCCCCCGCCCTCGAACTCCTGGCGCTGGCCGCATCGGCGCTCGCCGCCACCGAGGGTAGCGATGCCGGGAACGCGGGCCCGGTGTTCGTCGATGCGACCGGGAGTGCCGGCGACATCCTGCTGGCCGTCGCCCACGCCCGCGCCGACGCGGGTCGCGACCTGACCGTGCTCACCCCGAACGACGACGGCGACCCTGCGCGGCTCCTGCGCCGGCGGCTGCTCGTGCACGGCATCACCCGGGTAGGCCTCGAGGTACAGCACTCCGGGGCGTTCGCCGTAACGGGAACGGCCGTGCACATCGCCCAGTTGCCGTCGGCGAGCCAATCGGGAATGACGCCGGCGGAGATGCTTTCGGCGATCGACCAGATCGTGCTGCAGATGACCAACGACCAGCTCGGCGTGGTGATCGCCCCGTCGGCCGTGCTCAACGACGCAGGCCTCTCCCGCGAGAGCGACGAACTGCGCTCCACCCTGCTGCGTTCGGGTCGCGTGCGAGCGATCGTGCGCCTGCCGGCCGGGCTCCTCACCACCAAGCCCCAGCAGGCCCAGGCGCTCTGGGTGCTCGGCGCCGCGCACGCACACGTTCCCCTCGCCGACCGCTGGACCATGGTCGCCGATCTCACCGCGACGCCCCTCACAGAGGCGGTGATCGACGACCTGATCAGCGACCTCATCGCCACGCTCGGCGACCGCGGCACCGTGCGCGCCCACGCGTTCCGGTTCGCGCGCTTCGTACTCACCCGCACCCTGCTCGCCAGCCATGGCTCGCTCGTCGCCGGCGCGCGCACCGTCGCAGCCACACCCCAGACACACGGCGCCGCGCTCGCCGTTCGGGTCGACGAGTTGCTTGCCCTGCTCACCCCCGAAACGGATGCCGCGCCCGGCCTCAGCGGGCTCGCCCGGCTATCTACGAGTGCGCCGGGCCCCTCCGGCCACTCCGGCTCGGCCGCCCACACGGCCGCCGGCTCCGCCGCCCACACAGCCGCCGGCTCCGCCGCACCTCAGACGATCGAGCAGCTCCTCGCCGCCAAACATCTCCGGTACATCCCGGGCAATCGCCTCGACGTCGACGACATCGCCGTGGGCGGGCGGCGCACGGGCGGCATCCGTCTCATCGGCCCGGCCGAAGTGCTCGGCGACACCGCGCTCGGTCACCGAAGCATCGACCGGCTGCGTTTCGCCGCCGACTACCCCTCAGGCCGGGTGACGGAACCCGGCGACGTGGTGTTCACCACCGTGCCGCGCCCGGCCGCGATCGTCGACCGGGAAGGCACCTCGGTGGTGCTCTTCCCCGCCCGTATCCTGCGGATCAACCCCGACGACCCGAACGGGCTCCTCAGCGAGATTGTCGCCTCAGACATCACGGCGCTCCCGCACGAGCACCGGGGCTGGCAGCGCTGGCCGCTGCGCCAGGTGCACCACCGGCAGCGCGCTGCGCTCGCCGACGCGCTCGCCTCGGTACGGTTGGAACAGGAACGGGCGCACGAACGTCTCGCCCACCTTGACGAGCTGACTTCCCTGCTGATGGCGGGGGTCACCGCGGGCAGCCTCACGGTCTCCCAGACCGTCGGCTCACACATTTCACACGCATTCGCTTCATCGGAAGGAACCAACTAGTGGCACCCAAGACCAAAGTCGCCGCCTTGCCGTCGACCATGAAAGAGCTGAAGGACACCCTCTGGAAGGCCGCCGACAAGCTGCGCGGCTCGATGGATGCCTCGCAGTACAAAGACGTCATCCTGGGTCTGGTGTTCCTCAAGTACGTGTCCGACGCGTTCGATGAGCGCCGTGAGCAGATCCGCACCGAGCTGGAGGCCGACGGCCTGAACGAGGACCAGATTGGCCAGTTGATCGACGACGTCGACGAGTACACCGGCCGTGGCGTGTTCTGGGTGGGCGCCCGCGCCCGCTGGACCTACCTCGCCGAGAACGCGAAGGGCCTGCCGGCCGCCCCGGGGGAGGCGCCGAAGTCGATCGGGCTGCTCATCGACGAGGCGATGGACCTGCTCTCCGCCGACAACGCCGCTCTGGCCGGTTCACTTCCGCGCATCTACAACCGCGACGGCGTCGACCAGCGCCGCCTCGGCGAGCTGCTCGACCTGCTCAACTCGGCCCGCTTCACCGGCCACGGCGCCACAAAGGCCCGCGACATCCTCGGCGAGGTCTACGAGTACTTCCTGGAGAAGTTCGCGGCCGCCGAGGGCAAGCGCGGCGGCGAGTTCTACACGCCCGCCGGTGTGGTGCGGGTGCTCGTCGAGGTGCTCGAACCCACCCACGGCCGCGTCTACGACCCGTGCTGCGGGTCGGGCGGCATGTTCGTGCAGACCGAGAAGTTCCTCGAGTCGCACCAGAAGGAGGGGTCGAACATCTCCGTCTACGGGCAGGAGATGAACGAGCGAACCTGGCGGATGGCCAAGATGAACCTCGCCATCCACGGGCTGAACGGCAACCTCGCCAGCCGCTGGGGCGACACCTTCGCCCGAGACCAGCACCCCGAGCTGCAGGCCGACTACGTGCTCGCCAACCCGCCCTTCAACATCAAGGACTGGGCCCGCAGCGAGAGCGACCCGCGTTGGAAGTACGGAGTGCCCCCGGCCGGCAACGCTAACTACGCCTGGATCCAGCACATCATCTCCAAGCTCGCACCCGGTGGCAGCGCCGGCGTGGTGATGGCGAACGGCTCGATGTCGTCGAACTCGAGCGGTGAGGGTGAGATCCGTGCCCAGCTGGTTGAGGCGGACCTTGTCTCCTGCATGATCGCTCTGCCCACGCAGCTGTTCCGCAGCACCGGTATCCCGGTCTGCACCTGGTTCTTCGCCAAGGACAAGTCGGCTGGCGAGCATGGCAGCATCGACCGCACCGGCCAGGTGCTCTTCATTGACGCCAGCAATCTCGGCCACATGATCGACCGGGCTGAGCGCGCGTTGTCCGACGACGACATCGCCAAGATCGCCGGCACGTATCACGCGTGGCGGGGGACTCCTTCGGCGTTAGATGATGCACCTTCGTATTCAGACCAGCTCGGCTTTGCATATTCCGCGTCGCTGGCAGATGTCAAAGCCGCTGAATACGCACTCACCCCTGGCCGCTACGTCGGGGCGGTCGACGTCGAAGACGACGGTGAGCCGATCGAGGAAAAGATCCTGCGTTTGCGCACGGAGCTCTTCGCTCAGTTCGAGGGGTCTGAGCGCCTAGCGGATGTCGTTCGCGATCAGTTGGGCCGGGTCTATGTCTGAGTGGATAACGCTCCCACTGGCCGAACTGATGACGTTTCGTGAAGGGCCAGGCGTGCTTGCGAAGGACTTCCATGCGCAAGGCGTACCGCTCATCCGCTTGGCTGGTCTCAAGGAGGGTGCGGGGTTGCTTAAAGGCTGCAATTTTCTTGATCCGGAACTCGTGTCAACCCGATGGTCCCAGTTCAGGCTCGCACTTGGTGAGGTCCTGTTGAGCTCTTCCGCTTCGCTTGGCGAGGTCGCGACCGTGGATCATGCCGCGGTCGGAGCCGTTCCATACACCGGAATAATCGGATTCAGAGCACGAGATGGCCGACTTTGCCAGCGCTTCATTCCCTTTGTGCTGACCGCACCAACGTTCAAGCGGCAGATCCAAGCAATGGGCGTAGGCAGCGTCATGCGTCACTTCGGCCCTAGCCACCTTCGGCAGATGAACGTATCGATTCCGCCTATCAATGACCAAGAAGGAATTGCTGACGTGCTGGGAGCGCTCGACGACAAAGTCGCGGCCAACACCAAACTGGTCGCCTTGCTGAGCGAGAATCTCGAGGCTTCGTTCACTTCAATTGTGAGAGAGCCTGAAAGCTTCGTGGCGTTCAGCGACCTTGCCACTGTGACCAAGGGTGTGTCCTATCGAAGCGTTGATCTTGTGGACTCTCGGACAGCCCTGGTCACTCTTAAGTCATTTGACAGAACTGGTGGCTATTCAGCCCGCGGTCTGAAAGATTACGCTGGCCCCTACAAGCCCGTGCAGCAGATTCACCCCGGCGAAATTGTGGTTGCCCAGACCGATCTCACCCAGGCCGCCGAAGTTGTCGGGCGAGCAATTCGTGTCCCTGCAAGCCGAAACCATGAGACCCTGGTGGCCAGCTTGGATCTCGCAATCGTCCGCCCTGTTACAGGCGTCCCCGTCGAATTTATACTCGGGTTGATGCTCCAGGGGCGATTCCGTACCCATTGCAAGAGCAGAACGAGCGGCACGACGGTGCTTCACCTTGCTTCTGCTGCGATACCCACTTTCAGTGCTCCTCGAGTTTCTGCGGTCGTCCAGCAGCACTATGCATCAGTCGCTCTGCCAATGCTGGAAATGAGCGATTCCCTGACGAGTGAGAGCGAAGCGCTAAGCGCAACGCGCGACGCGCTCTTCCCTGCGCTCATGTCTGGCAAGCTTCGGGTGAGGGATGCAGAGAAAGTACTTGAGGGGGTGCTCTGATGGCGGGATTTTCGGAAGCGGAGTGGGAGAACGTTGCGCTTGATCTGTTGGCTGGGCCACTCGACTGGCAGCCGAAGGCGGGCGACAAGATCGCGCCGGGCAGCGGTGAGCGGGACAGCTGGGATGAGCTGCTGATCCGTCCGCGACTGTTGGACTCGCTGCGGCGGCTGAACCCGACAGTCCCAGGGGAGTACCTGGTGCAGGCGCTCGCCGAGATCGCGTCGCCGAAGTCGCAGGACGCGATCACCGAGAACCAGCGCATCCACGACTACCTGATCGACGGATTCCGGCTGAGCTACATCGGCGACGACGGCACCGAGGTGAATCCGAGCATCCGTCTGGTCAGTGCCGAACCGTCGGAGAACGACTGGCTCGCGGTGAACCAGGTCACGCTCATCCGCGGCGACTACAAGCGGCGCTTCGACCTGGTGCTTTACTGCAACGGCATGCCGGTGAGCATCATCGAGCTGAAGAAGGCGGGCAGTGAGACGGCAGATGTCGCCGCGGCGCACGCGCAGCTGCAGACGTACCTGCGCGAGTTCCCGATGGCGTTCCGGTTCTGCGTGTTCACGCTCGCCAGCGACGGGATCCTCGCCAAGTACGGCACCCCGTTCACGCCGCTCAACCACTTCTCGCCGTGGAACGTCGATGACGACGGCACCCCGGTGAAGCCCGGCGACACGAACGACTGGGACGCGACCACCGGCATGGAGATCGCGCTGCTCGGCCTCTACAACCAGGAACGGTTCCTGCAGCTGCTGCGCTCCTTCACCGCGTTCGACGAGGGCGCCGACGGGCTCGCCAAGCGCATCGCGAAGCCGCACCAGTACTTCGCCGTCACCAAGGCGGTCGGCAGCACGGTGCAGGCGGTGGAGAGCAATGGCAAGGCCGGCGTGGTCTGGCACACCCAGGGCTCGGGCAAGTCGATGGAGATGGAGCTCTACACCAACCTGGTGTCCCGGCATCCGAAGCTGAAGAACCCGACGGTCGTGGTGATCACCGACCGCAACGAGCTCGACGGGCAGCTCTATGAGACGTTCGCGCAGAGCCTGCTGCTGCCGGGCAAGCCGCAGCAGATCAAGCGGCGCAGCGAGTTGCGCGATGAGCTCAGCAACCGCGCCACGGGCGGCATCTACTTCACGACACTGCAGAAGTTCGGGCGCAGCGAGGCCGAGAAGCAGGCCGGCGCGGAGCATCCGCTGCTATCCGACCGCCGCAACATCATCGTGGTCGTCGATGAGGCGCACCGCAGCCACTACGACGACCTCGACGGCTACGCCCGGCACCTGCGCGACGCCCTGCCGCACGCCACCCTCATCGCGTTCACCGGCACGCCCATCTCCTTCGACGACCGCAACACCCGCGACGTGTTCGGCGAGTACATCGACATCTACGACCTCTCCCGCGCCGTCGACGACGGCGCCACGGTGCCGGTGTACTTCGAGCCGCGCCTGATCAAGGTGAACCTGGCAACGGAAGTCACGGAAGAGACCCTCGACAGGGCCGCGGACGAAGCCACCGTGGGGCTCGACGACACCGAGCGGGCGCGGATCGAGGCATCCGTCGCCGTGGTCAACGCCGTCTACGGCGCCCCGGACCGCATCGCCGCCCTCGCCGAGGACATCGTGACGCACTGGGAAAACCGGAGCGGACAGATGACGAAGTTCATCAAGTCGCCCGGCAAGGCCATGATCGTCGGCGGAACGCGGGAGATCTGCGCGAACCTGTACTCGGCGATCGTCGCGCTCCGCCCGGCCTGGCACTCCGACGACCTCGACAAGGGCGTCATCAAGGTTGTCTACTCGGGCACCGCGTCGGACAAGCCGCCGGTCTCCGACCACGTGCGCCGGAGCTCGGCCAACGCCGTGGTCAAGGGGCGGCTGAAGGATGTCGACGACGAGTTGCAGCTGGTGATCGTGAAAGACATGATGCTCACCGGGTATGACTCGCCGCCGCTGCACACGCTCTACCTGGACCGGCCGCTCAAGGGTGCCCTGCTCATGCAGACGCTCGCGCGGGTGAACCGCACGTTCCGCGGCAAGGAGGACGGCCTGCTCGTGGCGTATGCGCCGCTTGCCGACAACCTGGCCAAGGCGCTCGGCGAGTACACGAAGAGCGACCAGGAGAGCAAGCCCATCGGGCGAGACGTCGACGACGCCATCGTGCTGACCCTGTCGCTCGTCGACACGCTGCGTGCGATGCTCGCCGGGTACGACTGGAAGGCTGAGCTCGCCAAGGGCGGCCCGAAGCGCTACCTGAACGCGGTGACCGGGGCGGTCAACTATCTGCGGGATGCGGCGACGCCGGGCAACCAGGTTGCCGACGGCGAAGAGACCTTGGCCGCCGCGTACCGCCGCTACTCGGGGCAGCTCTCTCGGGCGTGGGCGCTGTGCTCGGGTGCCGGGTCGCAGGAGCTCGAGGAGCGCCGGCCGGAGATCCAGCTGTACGAAGAGGCCCGGGTGTGGATGGCCAAGTTCGATGCCGCCGAACGGCAGGCCTCCGGGCAACCCGTGCCCGAAGACGTGCAGCGCCTGCTCGGCGAGCTGATCGCATCCGCGACATCAGCGGGCGGGGTGCTCGACATCTACGAGGCCGCCGGGATGCCGAAGCCCTCGCTTGACGATCTCAGCCCGGGGTTCATGGCCAAAACGCAGCAGGCGCGCAACCCGCAGCTCGCGATCGAGGCGCTGCGCAAGCTGCTCACCGATGAGGCGGTGCGCACGACGCGCAACAACCTCGTGCGCCAGCGCGCCTTCTCGGACCGGATCTCCGAGCTGATGAACAAGTACACGAACCAGCAGCTCACCTCGGCGGAGGTGATCGCCGAACTCGTGGCCCTCGCCCGCGAGGTCGCCGCAGAGGCAAACCGCGGGGCCGGCTTCACGCCACCGCTGAACCACGACGAGCTGGCGTTCTTCGATGCCGTGGCGCAGAACGAGTCCGCCGTCGAGGTGCAGGGCGAGGGTGTGCTGGCCGATATCGCCCGCGAACTGGTCGCCGTGATGCGCCGAGATGTGCGCACCGACTGGACCGTGCGCGACGATGTGCGCGCCAAGCTGCGATCTTCGATCAAACGGCTACTGGTGAAGCACGGTTATCCGCCGGACCGGCAGCCGGTCGCCATCAAGCTCGTGATGGAGCAGATGGAGTCGATGGCGCCGCGGTATAGCGAAGAGCGGGCTGCGTGAGCGGCTCCGAGTGTGGAATCGACAACCACGCATGAGAACTGACGATTTCTGGATGGACCAGATCGGCCCGGAGGGATATAGGCCGCCGGTGCTCGATATGGAGTTGTTGGCTCAGGTTCGCACCGGAGTGGTTGTCGGCCATCCCGATGCCGAGGTTGCGGTGGCCCTTGCCCGTCTCAATCACGACGAGTTCGAGAAATTCGGCACCGACAGCACTCAGCTTCTGACTGAGGTCGGTTCGCGAGAGACCCTACGCTCACTCATCTCCGTGGCGAAACGACTCGGAATTAGCGACTTCTCTCCTCCGTTCAGCGACTTCAGTACTTTCAAAACCTACTGGAACCGAAACGACGGTTACGGGAGTTGGCAGGCTCGCCGGGACATGCTCAACATAGTCTTCGAGCCTCTTCATGTTCGCTTGGCCGATCTTGAGGCCGGAAACATATCGTCTTCCCTGGTGTCGTCAATTTCTCCCCACAAGACAACCGGATGGCCCCGGGTCGACGAAGAGATCGCAGAGTTGCGACGACACTTTGAGATTGCTGTTTCACCTCAGGACTACCGAAACGCGGGCAACGACTGTGTGACGGTGTTGGAAGCGCTCAGTGCTGTCGTGTACGACGCAGCTGTCCACCTTCGCTCGGGAGAGTCAGAGCCACCTGTCGCGAGCACGAAGGATCGATTTGATCGGTATGTGGAGGTCTCCATGCCGGGGCCGGAGAATGCCTCATTGCGCAAACTCACCAGGGCGTCCATCGAGATGGCGCAGGGCGTCAAGCACCGACCGTCGGGCACGCGCATGGAAGCTGGCATCGCTGCGGATGCCGTGATTCAGCTGGCCAATATCTTCCGCAGGCTTCAGGAGATCTAAGTTCAAACGAATTGCCGACTTTATCCCTGGCACTTTGGCCGTTGTCGGACAGCGGGCGGAATTCGGGTACGGAGTTATGCCGTGGTAGCCGGGCGTATCACCCGTGCGGCCTGGAACCGCCGGTACGGACTGGCGGGCTCAAACTTCTGGACATATGTACCCGTTATCGGCCAGACCCGGCTTCCTCGGAGGCGGCAGGGCCGGACCCGACAGGCCCCCGGATTCTCCCGGCCGTCGGGCCGCAGGCGAAGCGGAACCCGAATCCGGCGAGTCCAACGCGGGCCGCCGAGGAGCCCTGACCAGGTCGTTTCCGGAACAAAAACGGCGCTCCGGGCCGTGTCGCCGACCAATATCGAAAATTCTTTTGGGCCAAATCCCGGCAGCCGGACCCCTCCCCGCGCCCACGGACGGTGCCGACGGCCGCCCAGATCCGGGCTCGTCCGATTCCCTTTCACTTGTCGGTTTTTACCGATCTCTACCGCCCCGGCGGCCCGAATTACGTGATCCGGTGCAAACGAGAATTCACTTCTTAACCGCCGCGACGGCCGGGAATCCGGTTCGTGCGCCGGGTCGGGCCGCGGTTTCCCTGGGCCGGCCAGCGAACACCGCGGGCACGAGTCGCGCCCCAGCAGCGGGATCCGGGCCCGTCGGGCACGCAATTCGGGTCGAACCGATGGGTCACAGATCAGGAATCGGGGACGCAACGGCGCGGCCGAAAACCTCGATTTAGTCCTTGACGCTTCGGGGAGGATGGCCGCGCAGGCCCGGGTCTGACGGATTCGATCTCCACTTGTCACTTTGGACAAGGCGTGCTGGATGGAGGAGGAAAATACCTGACCAACCCTCACGTCTGATTGTGCTTGGGCTGGCGGGACGGCGGCCGGAAGATCCGGTAGCGTTCATCTTCGGCAGCGCGGCAGTGCGGGCACGAGAGCGTTCGAAGCAAGGAGAATCATGAAGTCAGCAGCCCTACCGGTGGCGCCCGTCCGGCACGACCTCGGTCTGGCCCGGCACGAGGCGGCCCACGTTCTGGCGTGTCTCGCCGTGGGCGGGAGCCTCGTTTCGGCGAGGTCGAGTGCCGACGGTTTGTGCACGCTGGTCGGGCTGGACGCCGGGGCGGACCCGAAGGCCCCGGGCCGCGTCTCCGCGGCCGGTCCCTGCCTGGAGATCGTGATCGAGATGATCGAGGGCGAGGGGGATCCGGGCGAGTCGATGGTTCAGATGTTGGAGTCATGGCGGGACGATGCCGCCCGCGGCGACGGGGCGTATCTGGATGACATGGTCGCCGCGAACGGATTCGTCGCTGAGGTGGCCGCATGGTCGCTGGCCTTCTGCACCGTCAACTCCGACCTCATCGACGAGGCCGCGGCGATCATCATCCATGCCGGCACCCCGGTCGAGTTCGAGACGTTCGCGGCCCGGTTCAACGGCCGGATCGCCGACGTCGACCCGGAAGCGCTGGACGCTGCCGAGCGTTTGTTCGTCGGCTCCCTGCGGGCCCTCGAACGCATCGACGAAGCCGTCGCCGACTACCTCGCCGCGGAAGGGGCGAAGTAGATGACCGTCATCGGTCCCGACCTGGACCAGGTCCTCTCCACCGGGCTCCTTGCTGCCATCAACGGATTCCTGAACGATTTCGGGGCAGCCGCGCACCTGCCGGCACTGGCCTGGACGTTGGTCTTCGAAGACGACGCGGGCATTGACGGGACGCACCCGGGCGGTCGCGGCCACCCGGACTCCGAAGCGCTCTGCGCGTCCTGGGCTGACGTCCTGGGTCTGACCGAGTCGGAGTACGGACCGGGCGAAGGCTTCCGCAGCTGGACGGGGAATCTCTCCCAGTGGGAACTTCGGGTTTTCGCCGTCACGGACCCGGATCTGTACCAGTCCACGTACCCGGACGACCGCGAGTAGCGGCGACAATCAGGGCAGCTTCTCCACGCGCGCCCACCAGCCACCAGTAGGAGGTGCTGTGCGGCCTTCGCCCGCCAATGATCGACCAGCTACGGCTGGTCGCTAACCGTGCACGGGCCACGATGACTGACAGGATGGACACGAGATAGATGGGGGACGCGGCATGAACGCGATTTTCAAGACAGTGTCATGGCAGGTGGGGTCGCTCGTGTCCTCAGTGGAGAACGGCACGATTCAGTTGCCGGACTTGCAGCGCCCCTTTGTGTGGCCTGCGACGAAGGTACGAGACCTTTTCGACTCGATGTACCGCGGGTACCCGGTCGGTGAGCTGATGTTCTGGGACGTCTCGGCGTTAGGCGAGACTCGCTCCATTTCAGGCAAGGACAACATGGGTGCTGCGCACCAGATTGTCGACGGACAGCAGCGCCTAACAAGCCTGTATGCGGCGATCAAAGGCCAGAAGGTTCGCGACGAGAACTATCGGCCGAAAGAGATCACCATCTCGTTCAACCCCTTCACTGAAAGATTCGAAGTCCGGACACCGGCCTACGCGAAGTCCGCGGACTGGGTGGAGGACATCTCCACGTGCTTCACCTCGCCCCTTGCGGCCCACCGGGCATTCGTGCGGCGGTACACCGCCTCCGGCAAGGATCTCAACGAGGAGATGGATGACCAACTCGCCGACGTCTTCGTTCGCTTGCACGGCCTGCAGAACTATCTGTTCGACGTCGTCCATATTCAGAAGGAGGTTGGCAAACGCACTGTCGCCGATATTTTCGTGCGCATCAACTCCGAGGGCGTGAGCCTCAAGGCATACGACTACATCCTGACGTGGTTGAGCGTGTTCTGGCCGGACGGCCGAGAGGAGATCGAGGATTTTGCCCGCAACTCGCGGCTTCATCCGGCGCATGCCAGTGAGGTCTCCGGGCAGCGTGTTGCCTGGACCGCGAAGAATCCATACCTCGACGTGGAGACCGGTCACGTCATTCGTGCGCTCGTTGCCATCGGTCAGAATCGGGCGAAGCTGGCCGACGCCTACAACGCGCTGCAGGCTAAGGATCGCGTCACCGGGATGGTAGATGCCGAGCGGCAGCAGCGTGAACTGCAGCTGCTCAGCAACGCATTGCCCACCGTGCTGAACCCATTGCATTGGCAGGAGTTCATCCGCTCCATCCAGACTGCTGGCTTCCGGTCTCGCAGAGGCATCACCTCCAGCACCAACATCGTCTCCACCTACGTTTTCTTCCTGCTCGGACGGACGCGCTATGGGGTAGACCTGCAGACCCTGCGCACCCTCGTCGGCCGGTGGCTATTCATGTCGCAGCTCACCGCGCGGTATACCGGCAGCGGAGAGTCCCAGCTGCAGAAGGACTTGGACCGCTTCGCGGAGCTCCGCCCAAACGACTCGGTCGGGTTCATCCGAATCGCCGACGAAGTCATCGCGAATGAGCTCACCCCAGACTTCTGGGCCTATCGGGTGCCCGATGCGCTCGTCACGTCGAGCATGTCGCTCTCGCCCGCCTACCAGTGTTACCTGGCCGCACTCAACATCCTCGACGCTGACATGTTCATGCTCCGGATGTCGGTGCGTGACTGGATGGACCCGTCGCTGCCGAGCGTGAAGGGAGTCGAGGGGCACCACCTCTTCCCCCGGAGCTACCAGGAAAAGGTCCTCGGCATCACAGACCTCAAGCGCATCAACCAAGCGTCCAACTTCGCTCCCACTGACTGGGACACGAATATCCTCATCTCGGACCGCAACCCGTCGGAGTACTGGCCCCAGTTGGTGGCCGATCGTGGAGCTGATGCCGGGTGGCTCGCCAAGCAGCAGTACTGGCACGCGCTGCCCGAAAACTGGGAGAGCCTGGGCTATGACGACTTCCTACAACAGCGACGTCGGCTCATCGCGACCGTGATCCGCGATGCCTTCGCGCGCCTGAGTGAGGGAAAGGGCGCAAACATCTTGCTTCCCGCCATCGTTGAGGACATTGACGTTGTGGCTGAGCCGACTCTCGCAGAGCTGGTCGAACGATCGCTGCTCAGTGCCGGCGACAATCTCGACCCTGTCGATCCAGCTTGGGAGGTTGATGCGACCATTTCTGATGATGGCACTCTCGTTATCGACGGCGTGCACGTGTTTGACTCCCTGGACGAGGCCGCGTACCACGTGGGCGTCACCAACATGAGCGGCCTCGAGTTCTGGGCGCTAGAAACCGAGAATGGCTTGGTGCCGCTGACCGACATCGTTCAGAACGCCGAGGTATTCGTGTGAATGAATGTCGACGATACGCGATTCATTTCGACTGGATACCAGGGCACTCTCAGAACGGACCAGTGGGAATCTGGAATGAGGACGGCGAGTGTCACTACCCGGTGTCGACGGGCGCGCTACAGGCGAAGGGTGCCCAGTCCTTCGCTGATCGGGGAAATGCGCACACATACGAGACATGGCTGGCCATGCGCGAAGAGACCACCTCGACCTATGGCGCCAACTGGTCGCCCATCGATACTAATCAACCAATGGAGGTGGTGATCGAGTCGATGGTCGCGGAGTTCCTGGCGGTGGAACACCCGACATTGACCCATGTGGCGGATGTGCCGGACATCCACGACGCTGAAGATGTCGACGAACCCGCACCGGTGGTCGCTCCCGCAACGCCGGCGATGCGCCGGATCATCTCCGAGTCGTGGTGGATCGCCAGTGAGCTCGCAACTCGACACCCCGAGCACCTCATATGGGAGATGCATCCGGGCGGCGGGATGTATGACTGCCTTGCCCTATGGAAGCCAGGGGAGGATCCGTCGGTGCAGCTGAATCGTGCCGGGTCGCTCCACGTGCTCACGAGTACCGATTTCCACCTCAGCTGGAGTGACGTGCTGGCAGACCAGTCTCCACACGGCCCAGTCAAAGCGATTGAGGAGGCGGCGAGGCTCACGCTGGGCGGCTCCCGCCCGTCCTCGACGCGACGTACACTCGCGTACCGTTTTATCGCAACACTGCTGCGTCTGCAGCTGCACGACCGCCACACCTGGGATGCCCGCAACGAATTCCTCGACTCCGTGTGGAACCACGACAACCTCCGCGGGTATCTCGGACGGTTCCCCGCAGCGGCCGAAGCAGCGCGAACGGCGCCGGAGATCGGCCTGCCCGGTGAGCCGCAGTCCCACTTCTGGGCGATCCTGCGTGACGAGGAACCCGTCGCCATCATCTCCATCGACGGCGTGCTCTACCGGGACAGCGGCACATTCGACCTCATGGCCGAATACCAGGCGGTTGGACGCAGCATCACCCATGTTGTCGCCAAGTGCGCGGGCGACTGGCTGCATTGACATGCAAGCGGCTGCGCAGCGTCCGGATCACTGAGATTGTGCGTGTAGCGTGCCTAGCCGCGGTCTGCAGTCTTAGCGGTTGAAATGCTCGCGCACGAGCGCAGCTTGCTCCTCCGTCAGCTGCCAGCGCGTTCCTTTTTCAACCTCGGGCCGGAACCCCTGTTGTCTGAGCCACCCACGAATCGTCTTGGCGAGGACGGGAAGATCGCGCGCGAGCGTGTTCGGCGTAACCGGTTCGGTTCGGGGTTCCATGCGTGGAAGTCTAGCGAGCGGTGTTCTGGCCGAACGACAGTTGGCCCCGGCGCCGCCCTGTGACTATCGGCGGGGCCGAAGTGACCGCTCGCGGCGTGGTCGGGACCTGCTGCATCGCAGCAGGGGCCGTTGAGGTCGGATCAATCGGTATGCGGTCTTGCTGCCTACGAGAATCGTGTGGTCGGACCTATGTGTGCACTATGGAGACAATCGCCTCCGGCATACTGAGCACAGGTAATTGACGTCGGGAGCGAAATGGGCAGCGGGGCAGTCCGGCGCATGTTAAGGGGGCACCTCGCCTTCGGTGGCGCGCGTCAAAGGCTTGGAGGTATCGAGTGAAAGATCTGCCAGTCTTCGATCGGTTTGTGGAGCCGGTGGGCGGTCGTTTGACGGACCACTTGTGGCGTCTCGCCGATACTCTTCGCGGGCGGTCAGCTCCTGACGCAGTCACATCTCTCGCGATCGATGCCGCCCTCTGGTTTCAGCGGAGTTCAGGACATCCCCTTCCTCAGACGATCGAGAGTTCTCAACAATTGGCCGCCCAACTACCCACGGAGGTTCTCGCTCTTCAGAGAGACTTTCTGGCGACTCTAGGTGAGTCCGAGGTATGGCGGTATTTGCCGGGGCTAATCAGCGTTATTGGCAGGGACGAGCTGGCCGAGCATGTGGCTACACCGTCGCTGGATGAGGTGGCCCAGGCTGCGCTTTTCGCTCGGAGGATATCGTCGGAAGGGCCGGTCACCATCTACGATCCGGCGGCGGGGATCGGGGCTTCCTTGGTCGCCGCGGGTCGCGCCGCAGATACCGTCGGCCTTAGTCCGTTCCTCCTAGCTCAGGAGATCAACCAACAGGTAGCGCTCCTGGCCGAGGCTAATTTCTATCTGGCCGGGATGCCATCTCGGGCCGCGGTTGGTAACTCGCTGACCGACGACGGATTCGAAGAAGATTTGGCAGACTTCTCCGTGTCCCAGGCTCCGATGGGGCTCGATTGGAGAAGTTCATTCGACGCGGTCTCCGAACTGTCCGACAGCGGGAGGGCCTTTCGACATGGTTTGCCGCCCAAGTCGGACGCCACGTGGCTTTTCGCGCAGCGCGCGCTGGAGAAACTGGAGTCGCGAATCGAAGGTGGTGGGCGCGCTGTGGTGTTCAGCAACTCCTCGCCGCTCCAAGAACGGCATTCATCGGGCCTCCGTCAGTCGTTGCTCGACAATGATTTGCTCGACGCGGTAATCGCACTGCCAGGAGGAATCCTCCCGAACACAACAATTCCCATCTACGCTCTGGTTTTCGACAAGCGAAAGAACAGAAATCGAGCTGGATTAGTCCGCGTTGTTGATCTTCGAAGTCAGTTCGAGAACACACCGCGTCGAGCATCGGCGAGGTGGCAGCTGACGAGTTCCGGCTTCGAGCTCTTGCAACAATCGTTGCGGTCGACAAAGGACAGCCAACTGGCGCGCACTGTGCCTGTGGAGCGGTTCCAGATCGTTCGCAGGCGAGTGCGAAGCATGGCGCCGGGTGCGGTTGAGTGGAACATTGACGTTCCGAACAGTGAATCGCTAGAGAAGTTCCTCGCGGCACGCTACGAGCCGGGAGAGGTCACCGTTTCAGAAACCGAGGTGTCGTCAAGTTGTCGGATCGAGGTGGAGCCGCTCTTCGAAAGAGACGAGGTTGCGCGCTGGGCGCTGAAGATGAAGTGGCCAACATCTCGATTGGCCACTGTAGTAACAGCGCCGCCCGTCCTGCATCCGCCCGGCAAGGCCGGTCTGAGCTCAACCTTCGCAGTGGCCGCCGCCTCGGAGGAGGATGCCACTCCGTGGCTGGGCTCCAGTGGGGCCGTCCTGAGCATCGCGGTTGCTAGCGGGCGCGCTGACGCTGCGTTTCTTAACGGATGGCTTGCGAGTCCGCTGGGGCGTGAGTCGATCACAGCGGCTCACCGGCGTCTAGGAGGAACCCTGGGAATCGTGCGGTCCGATTCTCGGAGTCTGATGCAGCTCGCGGCCGAGATCGTTGTCCCTGTCCCGGCGCTGGCTGAGCAGTCGCGCATTGCGACCGAGGACGCGAAGCTCAAGCGCGTGGAGTCCTTGGTACGGCGCACTCGCGGAGAGTTCTGGGAGCAGCCCACCAAGGGGCAAGAGTTCGTGAGTAAGTTCGATGACCTCCTCGATGAGAGTCCGCATAAGTGGGCCAATGATCTGCCGTACCCAGTGGCAGCCGCACTGTGGACGCTCCACACGAAGGAGACGGTCGAAGCGAAGCACAAACAGACCTTCCTCTTCTGGGAAGCCTATGCGGCGTTTACCGCGACGATGCTCCTATCCGCGTTGGCGGTTGATGAGTCGCTGCGTGACGCTGAAATGCCGGGCCTGAAACGAGCATTGAACGACGTGGGACTCAGCCTGGAGCGCGCCACGCTCGGGACGTGGTCCATCATTCTGCAGCGATTAGGGGCAATCTTTCGGGACATGCTCACTAGTAAAGAGATGGATCAGCAAGAACGCGTTCTTCGAACATTCGGGGGAGTCGCCCGGTCGTCTTTGTCGAGGCTGATCGCACCTGCCGTGGTGAGGCTCGTGTCCGAAGCCAACAACAAACGGAACGCGTGGGATGGCCATTCTGGTGCGGCGAGCCAGACGGAGCTCCAAGGTCACCTAGATCATATGAACGGGCTCCTCGATGAGTTAAGAGCCGAGGTGGGGTCGGCCTGGCGAGGCCTTCAACTCGTCAGAGCAGGAAACGCCTCGAAACACGGCGGTCAAATTAGCCAGAATGCGGAGTTGCTCTTGGGACCGTCGACTCCCTTTCGAGTAACCCGACTTGAGGTGGCGGACATGCTGGACGGCGAGCGACTCTACCTAATCGCACCGCCCGGTGACATCGGTCTCGCCTTGCAACCGTTCGTGATTATGCAACAGTCTCCAGCCAGCGAGAGGTACACGAGCTACTTCTACAGCCGCGCCGACGGGGAAGGATTTCGGTTCGTATCTTACGAAACAGCGGAACAGAGTGAGATCACGCTCAGGAATCCAGTCATCAGGCAAGCGATCGGTACGACCGCAATACAGGACCCGTTGACACCATGACCGTGTGGTGGACCAGCGACACTCATTTCTCCCACGCGAACATCATTGAGTACTGCAATCGTCCGTTTCGAGATGTTCAGGAGATGAATGAGGCCCTCATTGAGAAATGGAATTCGACTGTAGCGGCCGACGACGTTGTCTTTCACCTGGGCGACCTGGCTCTTGGGCACGATATTGGGCGACAGATTGCTCTGACTGCGGAGCTCCACGGCGACAAACGGCTCGTACGTGGAAATCACGACCGAATAGCGGAGTCGTTCGCTGGGCGACGAAACGCAGCAGGGTTCTCACGTATGTACGAGGACGCTGGATGGATCATTCTTCCCGAGCAGTTTGAACACTCCATTGGAGCGCACCGGGTTCTCGTTTGCCATTTCCCCTATATCGGGGACTCGAAAGATCATGACAGGTACCTTACGTATCGTCCCGTCGACAAGGGGCTGCCCATCATCCACGGCCACGTCCACAATGAATTCGTCGAGCGCGGCCGCCAGTTCAACGTTGGCGTGGATGTTCGCCAGTATGCGCCTGTCGGAGAGTCCGTCATCTTGCGATGGTTAGAAGGCCTGATTTCGAAGAGTGAGATCGAATGAACTGTGGGGAGGCTGCGCACTTCGGGCATCGCGGCCGGCGTTGAGATCTCACGAATCGCGAACCCGGACCGGGGTGATGACGCTGGCGATGAAGTCCACTCCGGTTGTCAACGGCCAGCTTTGGGAGCCCAGAATATGTCACTAATTCCGCCGTCCGAATTGCCCGCAGCACCTGAGTTCTTCAAGACGAGTGCGTGACCTTAGAGTGATTGCATGGATAATTTTCCAGGTCCGACGGGTCAGTGAGCTGCACGATTTCGCGCTGACAAACTGGCGGCGTTCGGAATCTAGCACCTGAAATCGGTGATGTTGCATGCGGAAACGGCGTTCGAAGCTCGCAAGAGTGCGCATGACCAACCTGACCGCGGGTTACGTTTCTGCATACAGACGAATGTCAGGCAGACTGGGGAGGTTGCTGCTCGACGGAGCTACCGCCGAACGCCTGGGGGGACCAGTCAATGAACGTTTCGAAGTCAATCATTTTTCCGGATGGAACGCGTTATTCGACCACTGAACGCGTAAGGGATTCCTGGGCAATTATCGCCGCGCCTATTGATCCAGATGACATTAGACAAGATGCGCGCCAGCGCGCCTCAAGGGCCCGGTCTGAAGCAGTAAGGCTGGAAGCCGCTATCGACGCTCCAGACTTCCACTTTGAGGAGAGCTCGTCGAGCGACGACTCTGAATCTCTATATTCCCGCGTCTATCTGACGGGAACTAAGGCTCATATTCTGGTTGACGGCGAAAACCTGGTCGTGGAAGAAGATTTGGATAGGGCAGATCAAGCTTCTGAACTAATGGTGAGAACCGGTGTAAGTGTCCCGGATGCGGTCCTGAGGAATGCGAGCGAGCGTCTCGTTCGACTTCGAAAAGATGAAGCAGACTTCGCTTTACGTGCCGAGCCAGGTTCATCGATTGAAGAAATGCCTTGGCGCGTACTGCGGTGGTGCCGAGATGAATCTAAGGCCAGAGAACTGATTTCAAAGCTGGAAGCCCGCCCGATGGTGAGCGGCACGATGTCCATAGTGAATGCGACCACTGTTGCGCTCTGAACGAATGACCGGTATGACTCCAGATCAGGAGCAAGTGAACAGGATGAGCACTCCGCTCGAAGACGCGGTTCTTGCGTCGTGTCTTGCTGACCTTCTTGAAAAGGGAGTGCAGGAAGGCCTCGTGAAAGCAGTTGGCCTGGCATTCATGGTCGAAAAGCTGCCGAACGCAGAAGTGCTGGCCGAGTTGATCAAGAGCCATAGTGGGGACAAGCTCGCATGATTCAGCTCGAACACCTCCATGTTGAGGACTTCCGAGGTATCCGGGTCCTGAACCTGCCCTTGAAATCGAAGTCGTTCGCGATCCACGGTCCCAATGGATCGGGCAAGAGCGGTGTCGTCGATGCGATCGACTTCGCGCTCTCGGGCAGCATCCATCGTCTTCTGGGCGCCGGAACCGGAGGCGTCTCACTCCTCAAGCACGGCCCGCATGTGCACAAGCGTAACGACCCGGGGGCCGCCGTCGTTGAATTGACAGTGAAAGACATCGACACCGGTGATACTGCCGTCATTCGTCGAAGTATCAAGGACCCGAACATCTTCTCGTTGACGCCCGACACGGCGCCGATGCGCGCGTCGATCGCTGAGGCTCAAGCTCACCCCGAACTCACACTGTCGCGCCGGGAAATTATTAGGTACGTTCTCGCTCAGCCAGGTACCCGCGCCCAAGAGGTGCAAGCCCTGCTCAAGCTCGACCGACTCGACGAGTTCAGGAAGCTTTTGAAGTCGGCGCTCACTAAGACGAGCGCTGCGCTCAATGTGTCGACCACTGAGAAGTCGACGGCTGAGACGAATTTCGCGGCCCATCTGGGAATCGGGGAGCTTTTTGCGGGAGAGATCGCGCGCGAAGTGAACCAGCGCCGCAGCGCCTTAGGTGCTCCGTCCCTAACTGAGATCACCATCGATACCAACCTCGAGGAAAGACTCGCGGCCACCGCGGACTCGGGTAGCTTCAATCTCGTCACCGCGCTTTCTGAGGTGGCCGGCCTGATCGCGGCGCTCGAGGACACGACCCACCTCAGGACTCATCAATCAGAGCTGGCTGCAGTGGCGCAGGAGTTTGTCGACGATCCAGCCCTGCTCGAGGCGCTGCAGCACCGGCAACTCCTCGACACCGGGCTCGCCGCTTTGGTTGATGGTCATTGTCCGCTCTGTGACCATGACTGGGAGGACATCGATACGCTTCGTTCTCACCTGAGCTCGAAGATCGAGCGGTCGAAGAGCGCGGTTGACGCACGGACCCGGCTATTGAAAGCTGCAGACTTCTACCGCGCAGATGTTCGTCGGATGAAGGAGTCAGTCGATAACGCCATTCCGTTCGCTATGTCCCATGGCGATGACACGCTTCCCCACCTCCTCACCACCTTCTCGGCTGGCCTCGCTGCGCATGGACAAACCGTCGGGGCGACACCGGAATCAATCCTCGCTGCCGCAAACACGCTGCTCGCTTCGGCGTTCACAGCTGAAGGTGACATCCGTCTCCTACTTGGTGAAATGGACACGAACCTAAAGGCGTTGCCAGATCAGAGCGCAGCGACGGCGGCCCGGAGTTACCTCGCGGTTGCACAGGACCGCTGGTCACGGGTCCGAGTAGCGCGGTCGCAGGCAGGCAAGGCGATGTCTGTCCGAGACAACGCTCAGATGATCTACGACAGCTTCTGCGAGGTCTCGGATACAGCGCTCAAGGAGCTTTACGAAACGGTCGAGGCGGACTTCAGCCGCTTCTACCAGATCATCAACTCCGACGATGAGGGGCACTTCACCGCGGAGTTGAAGCCATCGTCCGGAAGTCTCGATCTGTCGGTGGACTTCTATGGCATCGGCAAGTTCCCGCCGACGGCGTACCACAGCGAGGGTCACCAGGACGGAATGGGGGTCTGCCTGTACCTTGCGCTCGTGAAGCAGTTGCTCGGCGAAGGCTTCCGCTACGCAGTGCTCGACGACGTGGTCATGTCAGTCGACGTCAATCACCGCAAGCAGTTCTGCGAACTCTTGAAGGCCGAGTTTCCCTGCGTCCAGTTCATCATTACCACGCACGACGTAGTGTGGGCGCGGCAGATGCAGTCCGCGGGACTCATCACGTCGAAGTCTCAAGCCCGTTTCTACGGGTGGACGGTCAATGGCGGACCGGTCCACGAGCAAGGTGACATCTGGGAGCGAATCGACGAAGACCTCGCGAAGGAAGAAGTCGCTGGTGCTGCTCACAAGCTTCGTCGTCGCCTTGAGGCTGCTGTTTCGGACATCGCAGAAGCCATCGGTGGGAAGGTCGCCTACCAAGGAGACAATAACTACGATCTGTCTGTCTTCCTCGATGCCGTAAAAGGTCGATATGGAGACCTCCTTGGTAAGGCCGCGGCGGCAGCAAACTCGTGGAGCGACGCGGACGCTGTCGCAGCGGTTCAAGCCCAGAAGAATGCCCGCGCCGCAGTTGCGCCTGGACAGGAAGCCCAAGCGTGGCTCATCAATGCTCTCGTGCACAACAATGACTGGGCGAATGGCTCCGTGAACGACTTCAAGCCCGTGCTCAAGGCGTCTCGCGAATTCTTGAATCTGTTCACCTGCGACAACCCGGCGTGTGGCGGCTGGATTTACGTTGTCGGACGCCCGGAAGAAGCGCTGCGCTGCGCCTGTGGCAAGTACAACCTGAACCTCAAGAAGAAGCAGTAGGGTCAGCGTGAGTACTGTCGCCGTGCACATTCGCGGCATCGATGAAGCGATCGGCAGCAACATTGACGCGCTCGGAGACCATCGCGGGCTGCTGTCTCAAAACATGCTGCTACAACTGCGAAATCTCGTTGAGGGTGTCGCCGTGTCGCTGAACACCAACGACCAGAACGCCGAGTACAACAACGCTGCAATCACCGCCGGGCTGGCGCATACCAAGGCCCACGGCCAGCTCGCCTTTCTGAACCGGTTCTGTGCACTATTTCAGCCAAGGAACTGGCTGGTTAGAAGCCATTGGCGCGGCGCGATGGGCTGGCAGGTTTCGGCGGTGTTGACATATCCGCTTTTATCGGACCTGAAGAATCCCAGCCGTACTCATCGACTGTTCGTTCGATGCGGGCGATCAGGCGGCTCCTCGGTTTCCCGCGAGATGGCCGGCAGCACCGCGTGCGGCAATCAGCTGAACTGCGTCTGTAGCTCGGCGCGTCAACCGGTGTGGTCGGGAATGCTGGAGGTATTACCTGGCTCGAGGCCATTGTCTTTCAGATATTTGAGCGCACGCTCGATGGTCTGAATCTTCCGCTTCAGCTCTTTAAGCGCCGGTGACGAATCGTCCGAGAACTCGTCGAGCCGCTCATATTCACGACGGACCTCAATCTCGGTCTCGGCTAGGACTCTCCAGCCAGCCGGATCCTGCTCGAGGTCTTGACTTTGCCGCAAAATTGCAATAGCCAGCTGGCGTTCGACAACCGCTTCGAGAGTCGCCGCGGTGGTTCCTGGGCTAGCCAGGCCGAGTGCGAGGCCGCTGCCACCCGCTGTTAGGAGGGTGCCAGCCGTCAGCAGGCCCCCCATCATCCCGCCCGGCCCAAAGGCCGCCAATGCGCTGGTAATCACTGCGGCTCCGGCCAGACCTGCTCCAGCGGCGAGGACCAAACCGCCGGTCGCCAGAACAATCAGGGCCGCGCCGGCACCAAGTACACCCCACTTCACCCAGTTCACTCCGCCGCTTAGTGCCTCTTGCGCACGCTTGGCGGCCGCGAATATATCGACGCCGTACTGGCTTCCCAAACCCATCTCGGCGGTGAGATCTTTCATGGCCTCCTGCCACTTATCCTTTGAAATCGAAATCTCGAACGGTCGGATGACGTTCTCTGCCGCGAGGATCGTCAACAGAACGGCGGCCTCGTCCTTCGCCATGTGGCTGCTCGGGAGCGGCTCGGGCACAGTCACTTGCGGATCGGACAGGTCGAAGGCGAGGCGTGCAACCGCGTATGGTATTCCTCTGTCCTCGCTGTCGTTTCGTCTTCTGATGCCCTCGATGACGGTCCCTTGAACGTGTCGAAGTGCGCCGGCGAAACGATCCTGTTGGTCACCTTCCATCCTCATCTTCGTGAGGTGCGCGTACCGCAGCGCAACAAGAGCCATGTTTTCTATTTGGTCCACGGGGATGTCGAGACCCTTGTCGATGCCGGCGAGCTCCTTCGATCTAGACCCGAACAGCGCGAAGCCAATGGCAGCCGCAACCGCCTCGTTGGATAGATATTCTGCCGCCGCGTGAGCTTGGGTCCCCACATTTTTCGTGTCAATCCGAAAATCGACCATCCAGGGAAATACGGAGGACACACCACGGTGTGCGGCCACGAGATCGGGGGCATTCCAGAAGCTGACCCACCATCCCAGATTTATCGGCGGTTCCTTTAGCGTCTCCCTCAGTTTGTCAACATCGAAGGTTCCGTTTGCCAACGGGCTCCCAATAGTCACCATGCCGACAACATCGAGCCCAACGGGCAAGCGACGCACGAGGTCGGCGGCGATCACGGAACCGAGGCTATGGCCCACGATCACAAGACTCCCTGACTCGGGCAGCCTCGTGAGGATACGAGTCAGGACCTGCGCGCGAATCTCAGGATTCTTGAGGTAGTTGTGAGCTTGCCTGAAGAAAGGAAGTCCGACGGCGACACCGATAAGAGCGTCTCCACCTGGCTGGCCATTGCCGCGATCATGACGTCCGAGCCTGTACTCAACGGCGCCCATGCGGCGCTCGAAGTCTCTGCGGTTGGTCTTGGCCGCCTCGCGGGAAGCCTGCTTGATCGTCACGCCCGGCAGGGGCACTTTGTCATCCCAGCCCTTGAGCGCGTGCGCGTACTTGGGTGCGATCACGCGCACTGTGTCCAGATCGGGGTATCCCAGACGGGTCAGGGCCTCTGTCGCGCTAATCTTCCAGGAGTCGTCCTGGTCGCCGTCCCCAATCCCATGCAAGAACAGCAAAATCGGGTCGTTCGACAAAGGAGCCCCCAGTCCGCGCCGCCCTTCGGCATTCAGAGCTGAATACCCAGGACTTCAGGTCAAGAATAGCGATTTAACATGGAACCGCCTGCGCGGGACAGCCCGCGTGCACGTAAGTGGCGATTTAACTGGCAGCGTCATCAGCACCGCAAGCTTGAGACGCACCTATGGGGCGATCTGCTGAACCGCGGCTGAGCCGTCACGATAACGAGTCACACCAGACTTAATTGACCCCAGAGTGGCTACATCGACGTGCTTCACCCCGAAGTTATTCCGGCACGAGTCTCTTGAGATTCTCGACAAGGAAACGCTCGCTCGTCATGTCGTTGTTGCCTACAAGGCGCCACCGGCGGCTGTCGTGGAAGCAGTCGCCAATTCGCTCGCTAAGCGGAACCGGGCGAGAGAATTCCTAACGTCGAGCAGCCCGTGCGCGAATATCTCCGACATAGTTGACATGTGCGCGTCAGCGCCAGTTGGGGGAAACGTGTCACGTTTGGACATTCCGGTTCGATCTACGCTTTACGACTTCCAGCTCGACGCGGTGGAGTCCGTCGAGAGTTTCCTGGACGCAGACGAATCGCGCGGGAATACCTTCATAGTTTCAATGCCCACGGGGAGCGGCAAGAGCGGAGTCATTGCATATGTCGCTCAGGACCGGGTTGGTGATGCGGGCGACGTGTTGCTTCTTTGTCCGTGGGACGCCCTTGTTACGCAGCTCAGCGACGACGTCGGCGCTCGTTTCTGGAGTCACGCCGGGGTCGATGCGTCGTCCATGCTGGCGCCAGTTCGCCTATATCCCTCAACCGCCCGCGGCGAGATTCAGTCTGCCGTGAAGCCCACGATCTGGATCATGACGTTGGCGGCGCTTGTCGGGATGGCTGCCGAAGACAGGCGGAGCCTTGAGGCGCGCCTGCAGACTGTCATCATTGATGAGGGCCACTACGAGCCTGCACCTTCATGGGCGCAGGCCGTGCGAAAACTTGGCAAACGCACCCTTCTCTTCACCGCGACACCATTCAGGAACGACGTCAAGTATTTTGATGTCGCCGAGGGAGACAGTTTCCACTACCCGGCCAGGGCGGCCATAGAGTCCGGGAGGTTGCGCACCCCGGAATTTCACTCTATTTCTGTGGATACACCTCAGTCATTTGTCGAGCAGCTGACGGCGTTCGTCGAGGAGAATCTGAACGACGCTGACAAGATCATCGTTCGTTGCGCGACTCATCAGGAGATCAGGCGCGTCGTTCAACTGCTCCAGCAAGCCGAACAATCCGTGCTCGGAATACATGAACGATTTACAGCGGAGGATTCGTCAGAGGGACTTGTCGCGAAAGTTCCAGCGACGCATGAGGCTCGATATTGGGTGCACCAGAACAAGTTGATAGAAGGCGTCGACCATGCGGAATTCCGTTGCGTCGCGCTATATCGATCCCCGAGAAGCGATCGAGCTCTCATTCAGCAGATAGGTCGAGTCTTGCGCGGCGCGCACCAGAACCCTCGCGCCTTAGTTCTCGGAATAAGCGGCGATGACCTCCGCAGAGTTTGGGACGCCTTTCTCTCGTACGACTTCCAGAATGACTCGTCTGTGTCTTCAATTCGGGGAATTCTTGGGCTCGCGTCCGGCCGCCATTTCTACACGAGCGGCACATTTCGATTGCCATTGGACATCGAGAACATCGATCCCAATGAGCTTCGGGTCCCACGCTCATTCACTGTGCACGAACTTCCGGCGTCCGCCACCGATCCGATCAGCCTTCTACTTCAAATGCTCGATACGAGTATTGGAGAAACCGACGGCGAAAAAGTTGGAAGCCCCATCGTAGGCGAGTGGACGCGGCCTGAATCCCCGACCATCGCTTGGGTGGCGCAACTCGTTTATGTGAGCGAACAGTCGCCGATCCTCGCGCGGAGCAGCTTCTACGACTCGTCCCTTAAACTCGTATTCTTTGCTGTCACGGGATCGCGCGTGTACGCTCAACCCGCTGTCCGTCTCGATTTCGTCGGCAACGGCTTTCGGACGGTTTCTCCAGACGTTCTCCGGTCAGCATTTGCCGACTCTAACGGAACGTTTACGAGCGTGTCTCTCAAGAACACGGACCTTTCTTCCACGGCCGAGAGAACGCGAACGCAGACTGCCGTCTCATTGTCGGATCTCGCGCCTGACCTTGGCGACTACTTCAAATCTCCGAGCACAATCACTGGAACCGTGAACAACGTGGCTCTTGATGGAGAGAAATACGGTTCGCTTCGCTACGTCGGTTTTTCAAAGAGCCGCATCCGTGAACACGGGCGCGTGTCGATCGACGAATGTCTTAATTGGCTGGCACAAATCGAGGCAGCGCTCCTTGCGCATGTCACCAATGTTGACCACTCAATCTTTTCGAGGTACGCCGAAATCGTTTCGTGCGGTGATCCCGTGGCGCAGAATTTTCTCCTCGACCTAGATGCCGCCACGATGGAGGAGTACGTGGGGACAGACGGCATGGCCCTGAATCTGACTGATATCTGTGTCGATCTCGTTTCTGATTCGAGCCTCAAATTGTTCCGGATGTCGGACAACGAAGAATTTGAATGTTCGCTTACTTGGTCGGGTCGGCGGTACGAGTTTACGAGCGGCAAGCTCGACTCGGAGTTCTCAAGTCCTGTTTCTCGGTATGGATCACTGTCGGCTGAGATCTCTGACAGACAGGCTTTCCGCCTCATCGTGCACGACCGACACTCGCCGGATGAACTCATGCAGTACGTCGATGCGCAGTTTGTTAGACCAAGAAGCAGCATGGCGCTCAGTAGCAATGGGAGCGGCGTGGTTCTAGACGGACTGCTGGCTGGGGCTGCTCTTAGCGCCGTAACCTCAGAGAAAGGCGGTGCGGTAGTCGCCAGCACCTGGACGCAAGGAAGCATGTTCCGACTTATCTGCGAAGAGATCAAGGCCGGCACCCTTTTCGGCGAGAGGGTGTCGGCGGATTCCCTCGTGGTTTGCGACGACGATTCGGGAGAAACTGCTGATTTTTATGTAGTCGATGTCACCAATCGTAAGCTGATCGCAATCCATGCCAAAGTCAAAGCGGGCAGCGGGGGAAGGGGCGCATCTGGTCTCCACGATGTTGCAGCTCAAGCACAGAAACACCTCGGCACGATGCGACCTGGCGGTAGAGGGTTCGATCGGAAGAAGATGGCTGCTCGGTGGAAGAAGCGCTGGACTTTGCTCGAGGGCAGCGAAGTGCCCCGGATTCAGTCAGGGCACGATGCGGCGACTGCGGCAGCTCTCGTGTGGAATGCGCTCCGTGATCCGTCCTATGAACGTGAAGTCTTGATCGCAACTGCAGGGATTCTGAACAAGAATAAATTCATGCCCTCCGCGAGGCGGGGAACACCGCAAGCTCTGCAGGCGCTCTACCTAATCCAAAGTGTCTGGGCTTCTGCCGGAGCTGTGGGAGCGCGGCTTCGTATCGTTGTGAATGAATAGCGCGTCTTCGGCGACCAGGTCGTGGCCGCACCCATGATCGATCGCATCGTTCACCATGCCGACGTCCTCTCGCTCAAGGGCGCCAACTACCGAATCAAGGACAGTGGAATCACCACTTTGCCTTCCGCTCGACCCGAGAACACCGCAAAATAAATGAACGACGGTGGCCTACTTTTCGAAGAGCACCAGCGGATAACGTTTCAACGGCGTCGACACTGGAGGAAAATGTGGTGGGCCGCGGAGGAAAATGCAATCCGTGATCCTGCCGGATAGGCGCCCTGCTGGCTTTCGTAAACAGCCCACCGCAGGGCCGTTCGCGGAACTGTTCACGAAACGGCCCGGTCGGAACAAAAAGAAATCGCTCCTGAGGATTCTCAGGAGCGATTTCTGGTTTAAGCGGTGTGTTCGTGGGACTGTGTCGGCGATTCGACGACCGCGACCGTGTCTGCGGTGGTTTTTTGTGTTTTGGGGCGCGTCGGATTGTTCGCAATGCGGGGAGGCTTGCCCTCTTGGGCGGTAGTGGCGGCGTATGTGGCCGGTTAGGTTCTTCGCGGTGGTCCGCCGGTTTCGTCGCTGTCTGAGCGTTTGGGTTTGGTGGGTCGCTTTACATCGGGTGGGTAGGTGTCCGTGTAGGGGTTGTGGAATTCGCGATCGCGACGGCGGACGAGCGCGACTGGGGGCTCACCGTTGACCTGCTTCTTGGCGTCGTCTTTGATCTTGTCGCTGATGAAGGCGGCGATTTTGCGCAGGTTGAAGTTGGTAAGCAGCATCGTGACGATGATTTGGGCGGCACCAAAGCCGCGGACGCGGCGGCGGCTGGCGGATTCGATATCTTCGGTGCCGCCGCTTTTCACCTGGTTGTTGAGGGACTCGATGCTGTTTCGGGCGTGGGTGTGAAACTTGTCCCATTCCTTGGTGCCGTAGTCAAACGCCTGGGCGGTGCGGCGGTTGTCGGCCGTGTCGAAGGACACGGAGTGCTGGGTGCAGATCTTGTCGGCGAAGTCCGGGAGATCTTCGCTGTCGACCCCTTCCAGGACTTTCCTGGTCTTGAGGAGCTCTCGCAGTGGGCAGGTCACTGTGGGGCTGGGTCCAAGCGCGGGGCAGCGCAGCACGGTGCGGCCTTTGGCATCAGGTTTTTCCTTGACATGAAGTTTGAATGCGGTTCGGCCTGCGATACGTGCTCGGTATGTTTCGGTGTCGATGACGGCGCCTAAGAGGTCCTTGGTGGCGTTCTGCAGGGGTGCGGGCGTTGCGGGACAGTAAGTGCCGCCTTCGATGTAAAGGGCGCCGTGGTCGCCGCCCTGATTCCCGAGACGGTCGGTACGGTAGTCCGTGGACGGCGTGAACCCTAAGTTGAAGGCGGGCTCGTGGAGGCGTTCGGCGAGTGAGTTTGCCCAGTATTGCTTGTCTGCGTCGCCGACCCCGGCTTCCAGACCAAGGGCTAAGGCGGCGCGCATCAGGGAGACTGCTTCCTCGGCGACGCGGACATTGGGCAGACTCATCGTCGCGGCGACGGCGAGAGCGGGAAATCGTTTCTGTCCGGGAGCTTCGGAATCAACGCGAACGGCGATGTTGACTTCCCAACCCCACCGATACTCTGCGGAATCGGCTTTCCTGCCAGGCTCGGTGAAATCTGTCTGGCCCTTGCCGACGTCTGTGCGGGGTCCTGTAGTGACGTGCCAGCCGGCGTAGGCATCGACGGGCCCCGGTTTCAAGGTCTTCATGTCCTTAACCTTGGATTCGTCCGCGACGCGTTTCGCGAGGTCCTTCTTGGAGTACCCCTTCACAGTCGGGGTTCCGATGTAGGTCTGGTCGAAGGAAAGGTCAATCTTCTTGGAGGCACGTCGAATATTGCGAGGCTGTTCGTTGTAGGTCATTACCAGGAAGAGTTTGGTGAACTCATCGAGACGGGCTTTGCGTTTCGCTTCCAATTCCACGTCGTGAGCGCGGAGGATTGCCTGGATTTCTGTATAGGTTTTTGAATGTCGCCGTTCCTGCGGGAACGGGTCCATGAGGTCGGTCATTCGGTGGAAGGCGCGGCTGGTATTGGCGTACCAGCGTTTTTTTTCACCGACGTGGCCGACGAAGGCTTCGGTGGATTTTTCCAATCCGAGGAGTTCCCGGGAGGCGTCGCTGAGGCGAAACATGAAGAGATCGCGCACGTTGGTGAGGAACATAGCTGATCCTTCCTTGGCGAGCAGCAACATAGCGGTGATAACGGCGCGTTCGGAGATGAGTGATGGGCGGCCACCGATGCTGAACGCGAGAGCGTCTTCGTCGCGCCACGCCTGTAGTCGTTCCAGAACACGAGTCTTGCGCACCCGTCCTTCCGTCAGCACCACCGTCTGGTGGTCGATCAGGTCGTGGATGCGCCCGCGGCCCATGATTTCTGCCTCAGTCATCCCGCCGAGGTCGGGGCTGTATCCCGTAAAGCCATAGTCGATGTCGCCAGCGCTCATGCGGACACCTCTTCACCAATGACGAGGCCGACGTAGTTGGCCACATCGAGTGACCGGGCGTGCACGAGGTGTTTGTCCAGACTCCCCGTCGTGGAGAACCCAGCCAGGGCCATGAGTACGGGGAGAGGGAGTCCGAGATCGATCTGTGCAACGATCCATGTTGCACGCAGACGTGACACGGTAGCTCGCACGCGGCCTGGGTGGTCGGTGAGGAATGTCTGGATGGCCCGCGGGCGGTACTCCTCGAAGCGGTAGGCCCGGAAGACGTACTCGTTGGGGTCGGTGCGGCAGGCGACGCTGCGAAGCAGGGTGCGGTTCCACGGGTGCCGCACCGGAACTCGGCGAGGGTTCACGCCGGGCACATTGACGAAAAGGCGCCCGTCGATGACGTCGATGTCGCCGAGGCGGAGGTCGATGATTTCATTGGCGCGGAGTCCGGCGCCGCCGGCGAGTCCGAGGAGGGCCTGGGCGTTTTGCCGTTTCAGGTCTGTCGTGAGGCTTGCCGCCCAGCTGTGCATGGACGCGTGTGTTTTGTCAACTTGAAGCCGGCCATTTCAGCGCTAAGAAACCTGCCAGTTCAGCACCGTTTCCGGCCAGTTGAGCACCGCGGCCTCATCGGCCGGTTTTCGGGGTTAACTCCGTCGCCACGAGCCTTGGAGCAGGGCGTTGCGGTGGCCCGGTCGGCGTCAGGTTCGAGGTCGGCCGGGCCGGTCCAGGGCTATTTCATGAGCGCGTGCTTCACGCGGTAGGACTCGCCGCGAAACTGGAGGAGGCGGCCGTGGTGGACGATGCGGTCGATGACGGCTGCGGCCATGTTGTCGTCGCCGAACACCGTTCCCCAGCGCGAAAATTCTAGATTTGTTGTGATGATCAGGCTTCTTTTTTCATAACCATCCGCGATGACTTGGAACAAGAGCCGAGCTCCCTCAGTATCAATCGGGAGGTAGCCAAATTCGTCAATTGCGATGAGCCGGTTCTTCGCTATGTTGGCTAGTTCCCGGTCGAGGCGGCCTTCGTCTTTGGCGCGGCGCAGCTGCATCACTAGCGACGAGGTCGTGTAGAAGCGGCCTGGGATTCCTTGCTGGCAGGCGGCGGCGATGAGCGCGCTGGCGAGGTGGGTTTTGCCGGTGCCAACGTCGCCGTAGAGGACCAGGTCTTCGGCCCGGTTGATGAAATCCAACGACGTCAGCTCCTCCCGGCCGTAGTCCTCGGGGAATTTCACGCTTGAGTAGTCGAAACCTGTGAGCGATTTCAGCGCCGGCAGCCGAGCGGCCGTCAACAGTCGTTGACGGCGTGATGCTTGTCGGGATTCGTGCTCGGCCAGGAGCACTCCGTGAAGGTATTCGCGTTGTTTCGGGGTGCCTTTCTCGGCCCATTCGACCAGCACGGCGTGGGTCAGCGATGCTTGCCGGCCGGTCGCGATGATGTCCTGCGCAGTGATCAGGGTCATGCGATTTCTCCCGTCAGCGTGTTGACGGTAGTGAAGGCGTCGGCGGTGAAGATGTCATAAACGCTCAAGTCCACGTTCTCCACTGCCGGGCTGGTCCCGCCGGCCAGGCGCCGGGCGAGCATGCCCAACGCAGCGATCTCCGGGGTGTCTCCGCGCTGGATCAGCATGTCAGCAGCAGTGATGGCAGCATCGAACCCGGCCGATCCTGATGCGGCATCAACGGCACTGAGAAGTCGGCGCCGGTTGGTTGCGGTGGCCTTGTCGAGCCAGTCGCGCACGGGCCCTGGGACCAACGGCCGCAGCTGGGAATGGCTCCAGGCGCCGGGCTTGGTCACTAGCAACGGCAGGAGCGCGGCCGGTCCGAAGATCGTCTCGGTCTGTCGTCCGAAGGCCCGCGGGAAGGAGCGGACGGGCGTCGACTGTTCGTCGAGGATCTCGATGACGTCGTGGCGTAATCCGACCGTGAGGGTGCGGCTGTGGAAGGAGGAACCGGCCGCGTAGGTGTTCCCGTCGATGAGGAGGTTGCCCTTCTTGTCGGCGGTGCGGGACTCGTAACGCACCGGGTCAAAGCCGACGCCGGGCAACGCCAGGCTGGCAGCGACGTCCTGGGCGAAGAGCTCGCTGATGGGCAGGCCTTTCCGGTAGTGCGTGGCCTCAGCCAGCGCCAGGCACCGCGTCATCAGCACCTCGTTCAGGCCCTGCAAGGTGGCTGCTTCGGGCTCGGGGACCATCAGGTTCCGGCGGAGGAACCCGACGGCGTTTTCCACGTTGCCTTTCTCGTTGCCGGAGTATGGATTGCAGTATCTGGATTCGGATCGGTAGTGCAGTTTGAACGCGCCAAACAGCTTGGTCTCGACGACCTTGGTGCCGACGCGTCGTCCGATGCCAGTGGCATTGTCAAAGACCAAGTGCCGCGGCGCAGCACCGATGTGATCAAACACAGTGCGCAGCCCGTGGCAGACGCACTCGGCGGTTTCGCCGCGGTAGGCCTGCACGAAGCGCATGTTCGAGAACGGAAACGTGACAACGAAGATATGCAGGACCTGCCGGAGCCCGCCGATGATGGCCTCGGCCTGGCCGAAGTCGACCTGCGCGGTGCCGGCCGGCCAGACCAATTCGGTGAAGCCCTCCCCGGCCTGGCGATGAAGGTCGTTCCACTTCTTCACGAAGCGTTGCACCGGAGAGTAACTGCCGGTGAAACCCCTCTCGGCGACCAACCGGTCAAAGACCCGCTTGGCCGTGTGGCGTTGCTTCCGGGGTCGGCGCTGGTCCTCGCTCAACCACTCTTCCACGGTCGTTTCAAACCCAGTCATCGCCGAGCCCGCGGGCCGGGCCATCGGCGCCGGAGGCTGGGGTGAGTAGTCACGTTGACCGGTGTATTTGACCACCGCGTCGCGGCTGACTCCCAACCGGCGGGCGATTTCACGGCCCGCAATTCCGTGGGAGTCGAGAGTTCTGATATTTTCTTGCACGGACATGGGTACCGTCATCTGCTTCCTGGTTCCTTCCGGCGCGACCGCTTGGCAGTAGACACGCCTTTAGGAACCTATCGGGGGGTGGCGGGCCCATGTCTCCATCGCTTGGGAGAGGGCCACGGCCACCGGTGATCTCAATCTCTACGCATCCCCGGATCCAAGGTTTTGGAGGGGAATCTGCTGGCCTGATTCTTAGCGCTTTTTTGGCAGGAAACCAGCCGCTAACTTGGCAGGAATCCAGCGCCGAAACGGCCTACAAAGAGTTGATCACACACAGACGCGACTTCAGCGATGGTGAAGGGGCGGCGACGGTGGGCGTGGGGCGTGGGGAGGCGGTCGACCGTGTTCTGAGCCAGCACCTCGGCGATGGTGCCGAGTTGGCGTGCAACGCCCCAGCGGTGAGTTTCGGAGTGTTTGGGGAGGCGTTCCTGCAGGTATCGATACACGTTGTTCTGCGTGTACACGCGTTCGACGGTGAGTATTGTGCCGGTGGTCGCCCAGACCCAGGCGTTGAAGCGGGCGGTCATCGTCATCATCCGCCGCACGGTCTCGAACGTGCGCGGTTCCATGTTGATTGCAGTCACGATCGTGAACTCGCGCACGGCATCCCATTGCAGGGCGGAGAGCTGCGGCCGGTATCGGATGATCACTTCCCAGACGTGCTCGGGAAGCTCGGGGTCCGCAGCGCGCAGGTGGGCGTACGTGCGGGAGTCGCGGCGGAAGATGTCGTTGAGTCGGTCTTTTCGGGTCACGCAGACTGTGTGTGCGGCGCAATTTCCGGGCCAGGATCAAATCCCCCTGTATCGCACTACCCTCTGTGATCATGACGCACCAAAGCCCTGATCAGCCACTGTTAAAACTTTTGTGAGAAATTTTTGCAGGAACCGCCGTTCGGGGCACGAAGACGGCCATTTTGTCGAGGGCTGCCAGATTCTTGAGTCCGGAGATTCGCAATAGTTCTTGGGGCGGTGTCCCTTCGCGGAGGTGCTCCATGAGCCATGTCGCGCGCATGCGACTAGGCCGAACGTCGAGGTCGGTGCGGGCGCGCAGGAGAAAATCCGTGACTTGTCCGGAGGTCGCGCTGATGCGGCCGGGGCGAAAGAGCCAGTCAGTGGGTGTGAGGTCCTCAAGGATTCGCCGGAGGGGTCGGTCCCACTGGGGACTGAGGGGTACGACGCGTGGCCGGCTTTCCTGCACGATTACGTGAATGTCATCGGTTGTGGTGTCGAGGTCTTTCACGCGAACTCCGAGGATCTCTCTCGCCGCCAGGCCGGCCCCGAGCCCGAGGGCCAGGAGGGCGACGGCATCGCGGCGCCGATGTTCGGTTCCTTGCGATGTGGCCCAGCTGTAGAGCATGGCAACCTCCGACGACGAATAGGGTTTCGTCGGCACTGAACGCGGGATCGGCCGGTGCTCAGTCACGCCTGCCGGGTTCAGAGTTTCGACCATGAGCCAGAGCGTCGATCGGTGGGTGGCTCTGCTGCTGGTGGCATATTTCTTCATGGCCAGGTGGATGAATTCTTCGACCGTGCTGCGGCGAAAGATGCGTTTGCGTTCCAGGGGCGTGCCTCTGCTTTGCCAGCACCAAAGCACGAACGCGACGGTTGCGGGGTAGAGGGAACGTTCGTCGCGGTTCGTCGCTGAGGCGGTGTCTGCGACTGCAGCGCTGATGAAGTCACCAATCGTGTCCCAATAGGGCAGAGCGTTGATGGGGCGGTAATCGTAGGGGCGAGCCTCGGCGGCGGTCATGACCAACTGCGCCCGTACAGTGAATTGAGACAGACGTTAGGAGAATCTGTTTCAATTCACTGTACGGGCGCATCCGATCGAGAGGCTGTTGTCGGGCTCGTAGTGGATGCCGCCGAGCACGCATCCCTGCGCCTCACGCCCCCAGACCTCGCCTCCAGCCCCGTGCCGTTCCAACGAGATGACGGCACGTCGGTCTTCCGTCCCAAGCACTCCATCGTCTTCACCTCCACGGAGTTGCTCGACGCAGAGACTTGGCTGCTGGAGCGCGCCGCCGAGCTGACCGCACCGCGACTCGCTGCGACCGCCCTGCGTTCGGTAGCTCGCACGCAGTTGCCGGGTGGCGGGCGGCTCGCAGAGGACCAGATCGCGGCTTTATTGGCGATCGCCAGCTCGGGTCGCGTCGTCGATGTTCTCGTGGGGCCGGCCGGTGCAGGCAAGACGACAGCCATGAATGCGCTGCGTCGGGCCGGGGACGCACAGCACGGTGCGGGCTCCGTTGTCGGGCTCGCTCCCTCCGCCGCTGCCGCGACGGTACTGGCCACGGACCTCGGAGTCCCGACCGAGAACCTTGCCAAATGGTGGCAGAACCATGGTGACCACGGAGCAACGTTTCGCGCCGGTCAGCTCGTGATCATCGACGAGGCATCTTTGGCGGGCACGTTGCCTCTGGATCGCGTCACCGCCATCGCCGCAAATGCCGGCGCGAAAGTTCTCCTGGTCGGCGACTACGCCCAGCTGCAGTCGGTCGACGCGGGCGGCGCGTTTTCCCTGCTTGTGCACGATCGAGCGGATGCTCCCGAACTCATCGACGTGCACCGTTTCGTCTACGAGTGGGAGAAGACCGCATCCCTCGCGCTGAGGCAGGGCAACTCCGAGTCCATCGACCACTATGCCGCGCACGACCGCTTGCGCGATGGCACCACCGAGGAAATGGCCGATGCCGCGTACGATGCCTGGCGCGCAGATGTTAGAGCTGGCAAGGCGACGGTACTGATCAGCGACTCGAACGAGGCGGTTGCGTCACTCAACGAGCGTGCTCGCACCGAACTCATTTTGGAGGGGCGTATCGATGCGCTCCGCGAAGTCGCCCTGCATGACGGAACCCGAGCGGCCGTCGGTGACACTGTTATCACGCGCCGCAACGACCGCCGGCTCTTCGCGCCCGGAACCTGGGTGCGCAACGGCGACCGATGGGCGGTGATCGGCGTGCGCCGAAACGGCGCGATCGAAGTGCGCCGCCCCGGAAGGCGGTGGGGGAGCACTGTGCTGCTTCCCGCCGACTACGTGAAAAGCCACGTCGAACTCGGCTACGCGGTCACCACTCACCGTGCGCAGGGAATCACCACCGACACCGCGCACGTCGTCGTCGCATCGAGCATGCCGCGAGAGAACCTCGACATTCCCAGCGTGCTTTCACGCGTGGTTGCGGCTCGCGGGTTGGAGGATGCTCAGGACATCGCGGCCGTTCTTCGAGTCCGAGTCGCGGCAGTAGTCTCGCGAGATAGCGGGGCGGGGCGTTCTCGCAGAGTGCCGCGCCTGGTCGCCGGGCTCATCCCGAGGGCGATCGGGCCGATGGATGCCGCCATGAGCCGTGCTCTCGTCGAGCGAAGCGACCTGATGGAATCACGAGCGAGCGCCATCCTCGATCAGGCATTGCGAGCGGGGGAGACCTGGACTCGAGCACTCGGGGTTGCACCACGGGGATCGGCGTCGGCGGCGTGGCGACAGCATGCGTGCACGGTCTCGTCCTATCGGGACCGCTACGGCATCGTCGGCGCGAGGGCGCTCGGTGCGGCACCGGACTCGACGGCGCAGAAACTCGATGCCGCCCGCGCTCATGCCGCGCTCGAAGCAGCGCATCGGCTGGCGGAGAAACGTCAGGCCCATGAACCACCGAGACGGACTGTTGCTGTGGGGATGCCGCCCGCGGGCATCCGTTTCTGAAGTGTCGTTAGGCAACCTATATTGCGCGCCAGCTCAACAGGCGGCGCTGAGTGTTCCTCCAGCAAGCGAGGCCCAGCAACCCGTCATCACAAGCGGGAATCGACTTCGGTTAGGCCGCGACGACGTCTGTCTTGTTCCGCTTGAAGAGACCCGACATACCGAAAACAATCCAGACGATGATCAGGCCAAGAATGAGTCCGAACACGGCCGACATTGCCGTGTCGGTCACCCAGGCGACGACAGGTCCGGCAGATTCGACAGCCTGCGTCACGGCGTGCAGCACATCGTAGGGGGCATGCCAGAACGTTTCGGCCAGGTTCAGGATCACCAGGTGGCCGCCCACCCACAACATGGCGACCGTGCCGATGATGCCGATCACTCGGAAGACGGTGGGCATCGAACGCACGATGCGCGCGCCGGTGCGTCGCACCCGTCGTTCTGAGTTCTTCATGAGTGACAGTCCGATGTCGTCGATCTTGACCAGCAGAGCGACGGCGCCGTAGACGAGTACTGTCATGCCGAGGCCGATGACCACCAACGCGCCGAGCGTGTTCCAGAGGCCAAAATCGGGGTCGAGGCTGGCCAGCGCGATCAGCATGATCTCTGTGCTGAGGATGAGGTCGGTGCGAATCGCGCCGAAGATGAGCTTGCCCTCATCGCGGGCTTCGGTCTCGTCGACGGCGTGATGCGCGCCGAACCATTCGGTGACTTTCTCCGCGCCCTCGAAGCACAGATAGGTGCCGCCGAGGATGAGCAACCACGGCAACACCCACGGCGCGAACGCGGAAAGGAGCAATGCGAGGGGGATGATGATGACGAACTTGTTGAACAGGCTGCCGAGTGCGATGCGCCAGACGACGTGGAGCTCGCGTGCCGGCGAGAGCCCCTGAACATACTGCGGGGTGACGGCCGCGTCGTCGATGACGACGCCTGCGGTTTTAGCACTCGCCTTGAGGGCGGCGGTAAGTATGTCATCGACTACGGCGAGCAAACCGACCGACATCTGGTTCTCCTCGAATGGGGCGTCGTCCTCGTGAACGGCAACGGCAGTGGTGTCAACCGTACCGCGGGAAGGTGCCCGCAAGCCGTGGCAACAGGGCAGGCGGGAGCATCCGCTCGAGAGGGGCGGAGGTCTCTGTGGGGCCCGTCCGCGGGCATCCGGTTCTAAAATATTGTCAGGCAACCTCTATACGCGCCATCGCTTGTCGCGATGGTATGACTCCCGTTCACCGGGCAGTCCTTTCAGGTTCTTGTTGCTGAACTTCTGGAAGGCTGCATCATGTTCGGACTCATCTTGGGTGCCACCGCCCGCATTCACTACGCTCTGCGCGGGTTGATGCCGACCAACGTCCTGCTCGACGCTCTCCACACGCGGCGCGGTCTCAAGTGGGGCGTGCCGGCCATGCTCCTCGCGGTTCCGTACGCACTCGCCGCCGTGTTCTGTACCGGGCAGGCCGACGCAGGCGGCTCCGGCTGGTTCAACTTGCTCGCGCTGGTCTTCGCGTGGAACGCACTGAAGTTCCTCGTCGTCGGACCCATGACGTTGATGCGTCTGCTGTGGGTGCTTGCCCGCGAGGCCAACGGGCGGCGCCAGGCGTCGCGGGCGATTCCCAGGGACGGCAATGGCCTGGAACGCTTTGCGGAGCCGGAGCTCGCCTCGCGGCGCGTCTGAGTCGCCACCGTCGCGTGCACAGCCGGAAACTCGGTGAGGTTCGCGGCCAGTAACCGTCGGCGTACCTACTGTTCGCGGCAAGATGGGCTCACACACGTCCGCCAGTAGGAGGCTTCGCCATGACAATCCCGCAAGAACAATTCGACGACCTACTCAGTCGCGCCGCACTCGCCGCGCTCTTCTACTATCCGGAGATCGCGGTCGACAATGACGAGTACAGCATCCAGAATGACATCGCGTACTGCCTGGAGCCCGTCGCCGGGATCGGTGACGCGGATGCCGTGCGGCTCCGCGCTGTCGTCGGGCGCGTGATCACGAATCCGACGGCGCATCGTTCCGAACTTCTCGCGCTCGTCATCGAGCTGGCGCAACCGCCCAAGTAGCAGCAATCATGAACGATCCATCCGATGAGAATGCCGCGGCGCACAAGTCGCTGGGGAATCCGCAGCCTGTCCACGACGATGACGCCAAGCGCAAGGCGAGTCGAGGGAGCAACCCCGATCGCAACCCGGAAACCCGCCACCGGTGGGTGGCAGCGAACCGCGACCGGGTTCGCGAGATGAATCGGCGATGGCCGGCGGAGCACCTCGAGCGATCACGGCAGCTCAATCGCGACTCGATGCGCCGCGTCGCGGACCGCAAGCGGCACGAGGAAGACGTGCGGGCTCGGGGGAGGGAGCGTGCCAAGCGCTGGCGGGAAGCGCATCCGGATCGCAGGCGCGAGTACCAGCGAGGGTGGGTAGAGGCGAACCGCGAGAAGATCCGGGAATACTACAACCGCTACTACGAGGCCCATCGCGACGAGGTCAGCACCCGGGCGGCGGCCAGACGCGACCAGAATCCCGACCGCACGAAGCAGGCCAGCAAGGAGTGGGCGGAGCGCAACAAGGAGCGCCGTGCCGAGTTGCAGCGCGACCGGCGCAGGGACCCGGAGACCTACCAGTCTGAACTGGAGGCCAACGCCGCCGCGAGACGGCTTAAGCGCACGCTCGGCCGGGCCGGTCTCCCGCCGAAGCAGCTCCACCCGTCGACCGCCGCAGAACGCCGTGCAAACGAACGCGAAGCCGACACCTATTTCAGTGATCCAGCGCTGCCCGAGCATTTACGGCAGTTCACCGTGTTCACTGAATCCCTGACCGAGCACATGCTCAAAAACGGCGCCCGCATGCGCGAATTCGCCGAAGCCTACGCGGCAACCAGGGCACGCATGGGACTCCCTGCGGTCCCGGTCGAGAACATCGTCTACGCCCGAGCTGTCGAGATCGTCGCAGAACGCATGCGTCGCATCGACCTGCTCACCAGCCGCGACGTCGCTGCGGCCGTGCGAAGCACTCGTGCCGAGGTCCGACGCGAGGAGCGTCAGCGGCAGCTCGATCAGCTTGTAAAGACTGTGGTGACGCAAGTGAACCGCAACAGTGCGCGTTATGCCGTTGACGCGGAGATGGAGAACCAGGCACGGGCGCACAGAGGGAAACCGCGTGCATCCGTCGAGTCGCTGGTCGTGCAGCTCGCAATTCAAGAGGCCATGGAGAGCCTGCCAACGAACACGCTGGTCGTCGAGGATGTTCGAAATGCCGCCCGCGTCGCGAAGCTGCGAATTGCTCTACAGTTCCGCGGTCGTCCGGACAATGCGGGGGAGCCCACTCACGGCCGGTCGATCGGATAACTGACCGGTGGCGTGTCGCGTTTGGCATGGTCGAATTCTGTGCCCCACGAACCCTGCCGCACGGTCATCTGAACCACCCCGATCAACCGAGTGTCACCAACCTTTCGGCTGGACACGCCTAGGTTCGCAAATTAGAGAATCTCTGCGGCCACTTGCCATATGCGCCCATATCGGTCGTTTGTGGCGACCATGGCCGCAGGAGTCAACCAGATCGTCAGGACTCCCGAAGGAACTGATGATGGTTTTGTTTACTCTTAGCCTAAAGTGATCTCGTTCGCAGGCCCCTTGTCGCCTATGGATTCCGCGCTGCCGAGGTCCGCGTCGATGTTCAACACCTCTTTTTCGCCATCCAGCTGTGCAAGCAATACTGCAGCATTCTCCGCGAGGCGTCTCGCCGATTTCCATCTCAAGTCGACCGGTTCACCGTCGACTCCGAGGACGACGTCCGTCGCAATCGACAAATCCACGCCGCCCCCGATGGCCAGATGCCGAACCAATTCCTTGTGAATGCGCCGACTGGTGCGCTGGCGGGAACGATCCGTCTTCGCGTTCCGGTAGTTGCTCCCACGGCGCGCAAGATTGACGGATTCCCCAACGTAGACCGTGCCCCCTCCGGCTTGCTCGAGCGGTCGGAACGAGAACCGGTAGAGCCCAGGCGCGTGCGGGAGCGGTGGGAACGCTGGCCAGCCGTTGTTGTCCAGCGTGATTTCGCCGGCGAGCAGCCAGGTGAAGCTCGTTGTTGCCGAGACAGTGTCCATTTCATGCAACCGGGATTGATCAAAAACTCGGGAGTTCCGCGTCGACCGGGACGGCGGCGCGGGAACCAGTGATGGCTCCGCCGTCATCGGGAATCCGAGCTTCCGCAGCTGGCGCCGCGCGGTCTGGGAGGTGAAGGCACTGAGCCGTAGGCCTGCCGCGATGCCGAAGGCTTGCTTTACCGGCCAGTCTCGTCCGTCGATCTCAACCGAGTATTCGAACACGCGATCGGGATCATGCCCGCGCAGCCGTGCGCTGACGTCGGCTGCTGACAAGTCGCGCTTTTCCCCACTGATGATGAACTCCACGCGGTTCGTCCCCCTGCTAGTAGTCGAAGAGTGAGACTATCGCGCCGACAGGAAATTGCCTACCCCGCGGATCTTGCCTGGCGTGACGGCTATCGGACCGTTGACATTTCCGGTCCTATCGGCCAAACCCTCGGGCGGCTTGAGCGTTTCAGAGCTCGTGGTTACAGCCGTCCGCGGTGACGGCCTGCTGGGAATCCACCCACCAGATCGAGCAGGCCAAACGGCCGGCCCGGCCGACGTTTCCGCAGGCTTTCCTCCCGCGGGCGGGAAGGCAACGTTAGCAATCGTTCAGTGCAGGCCTCTCGATTCTCATCCGCCCAGGTGCGGCTGCGCAGCAGCTCCATGCTTACTGTTTTCAGTCGGCGTTAACACGTGGGACTATCGTCGCGCACGGCGATCAAAGATGGGCTGGACATGGTGGTGGCTTCCTGGTTCTCGCCCTACGTCATGCGGCGGACTTGCTGTTAGCTACTCGTCTCACCCGACCCTGACACGTAGGGGAGCGGAAGCTGCCGCCCGAGCGTGTGGAAGGCATCGGCTCAGTGCCCGTGCCCTCGTTCTGTTCTTCCAGAGCTTGACCGTGTAGTGGTTCTGGCGATCAAGCATGGCTCATGCTGCGTTGATTTGTCGGGTTCGCGTGGCACCTCGTTCTCCCTCGCCTTCGACAGCGTGAATATCCCGTAGCGCATCGCACCGGTGCGGTAGGCCAGGATCAGGCGGGGGAAGCTCAGAACGAAGATGCGATTGCGTGCGCCAAAGGCGAGACGACGGGTCTCGCGATCGACGAGCAAGGCCTTCACAAGTAGACGGGCGCAGATCGTCCATGTGCGCGCGACGCGGCGGCTGACATCCTCATAGCCAGCGATCACAAAGCCCGCCGCCATTGCCATCGCCTCATACTCCTCGCGCGTGCCCATCGAGGGCAGGCGCCCTTCGCGGCAGATCGGCTCGAGCAGGTGGCGAACCTTCCAACCGCTAGCATCAGTCTCGGCGAGCCACGCGCAGACGACGAAGCGACCGCCGGGCGAGAGCACGCGATGCGCCTCGGCGAAGAACCTGGGTTTGTCGACCATGTGCTCGCTCGACTCGATCGCCCATGCGGCATTGGCCGAGGCATCGGCCAGCCCGTTGACGAGCCAGTCGCGAAGATGGATGTCCACCTCGGGTTCGGGATGCGCGGCAGCGTAGTGGGCCTGCTCAGCGGAAAGCGTGAAGCCGGTAACGCGGACCCTGCGTGTTACCGCGAGCTGCCTCGCGGTGGAACCATAGCCGCAACCGATGTCGACGCACGCCTCGCCGGGCATAAGGTGCAACCGGTCGCCGACGGTGTCGACAAGCGCCTTGACGGCCTCGGCGGGCGTCTCGTTACCCGTCGCCCATAGCCCGTGATGAACATGCTCACCCCACACCCGACGATAAATCGGATCGAGCTCGTCGTAGTGATCCGCGACAGCCACGGCGCTCTGGGAGATACTGGGGACGATCACGCCATCAGATTAGTACGCCGATCCATGCCATCGGAAGGTCTCAGCTCTCGACTCCATAGCTTCTAGGGTCATTGCGGTGAAACGCGGGCGCCCGTGCCCGTGGGGTGTCCGTGCTTGGAAGTGAAACGAACCCCGGGGGCTGCGTGCCATCGAAGAGGTGACTGTGTTTCGGAGCCACCCTGCGAGCAAGGTGGTGATGGTCCGGTCGTCGCTCGTGACGTGGGCAACAGTACGGCCACCGGTGACGCCCAATTCGGTCAGTTCACTGTCAGGGTGCGCGGAAAGAGCTGCCGCCCGGTTCGAGTTCGCAGGGGCACCGGCGGGGGAGTGCCGCGGTGCGGCCACTGATGGGTTTCGGCCGTGCCGACATAACCGCACCTATCGGCAGGCATCCGGCGAACAGTACGGCTAGGTCAGTCGATCGAACCGGCAGCAGTCCCAAGTGACGTAGAGGTGTGTTGTCGGATAGCGTCGCATCTATTTCGCGGTTCGCGGGGCTTGTCCATCTTTGGAGGTTCGCACGCGCACGCACTTCCATGGCTACGATTGTGGCGAGCACAGTGATTGAGAGCGCGTGATGACGTACAGCGTAATTCGAGTTCGCGCGACGCCTAGTGCCTCGCGATCAGGGCACACAGGTGGTGTGGTCGTGGTTGCTGGTATCGCGGTGGCCGCGTGGACCTCTTTCGGCCGCCACCTCTTCGGGATCGGTGGCGACCTCACCATCATCTACGCGGCAACGCTGGGTGTGATTTTTGCCGCCTTGCTGGTGTTCACAGGGCTCGCGATACGACGCACGGCGCGTCGAGGGTTCGAAACTCGCGCGATAACATACGCGTTTCTCATTGCATCAGGCGTTAGCGGAATCTTGTTGGGACTCACGCTTCCAGATTCAACACCTCGCGGTTTGCAGACAATCACCAGCGGACCCACACAGCCTGGGTTGGATATCGCTATTGGTATCGCGAACCCCCTGGGCGTTATCGGCATCGCCACCGCGATCATTGCGCTCGTGCTTTCGATTCGCGATTCGCGCGGGCGAATCACGCTTGTTGAGCACTGGGGCGACGAGGATGACGTCGCCCTTGTCGACCCCGCGTAGCGGCAATTCGTTGCATCGACGCCGCTCCCGCCAGACCCACGTCCAGCGCGTGAGGCCGGAAACACCTTTTAAGAGACAGTCCCGATCCCGCTCAGCGCTTCCTCATCGGCCGCAACATTCTTCTGCACGGCGAACTGGGTCCGGTGCAATTCCTCGTACCGCCCACCCACGGCCAGCAGTTCCTCGTGCGTGCCGCGCTCCACGATCGAGCCGTCCTCAACCACGAGGATCAGGTCCGCGCTGCGGATGGTGGAGAGGCGGTGTGCGATCACCATCGCTGTCCGTCCCTTGAGCGCCTCGCTGAGCGCCGCCTGCACGGCGGCCTCAGACGTCGAGTCCAGTGCCGCCGTCGCCTCGTCGAGGATGACGACGCGCGGCTGGGCGAGCAGGAGCCTCGCGATGGTCATCCGCTGGCGCTCACCCCCGGACAATCGGTAGCCACGCTCTCCCACCATGGTGTCCAGCTGGTCCGGCAGGGACCGGATGAGCGGCTCGAGCCTTGCACGGCGGACGGCGTCCCACACCTCGTCGTCGGTCGCCTCCGGCCTCGCGAGGCGCAGATTGGAGAGGATGGTCTCGTGGAACAGGTGGCCGTCCTGCGTCACCATGCCCAGGGTGTGCCGCATGGAGGCAAAAGTGACATCGCGGACATCCGTCCCCGCGAGGCGCACGGCGCCGCTGTCGACGTCATACAGGCGCGAGAGGAGCTGCGCAATCGTGGACTTGCCGGCACCGGACGAACCAACGAGGGCAACGGTCTGCCCCGGCTCGATCCTGAAGGACACGCCGTGCAGCACCTCCTCGCCGCCGCGGGTGTCCAGCGTGGCAACCTCCTCGAGAGAGGCGAGAGACACTTTGTCCGCGGACGGGTAGGCGAAGCGGACGTCGTCGAACTCGACGGCCACCGGGCCTTCGGGGACGGCGACGGCGTCAGGCTTCTCCTGGATGAGCGGTTCGAGGTCGAGCACCTCGAAGACGCGCTCGAAGCTGACCACCGCGCTCATGATCTCCACCCGTGCGTTTGCGAGGCCGGTGAGCGGCGCGTAGAGGCGGGTGAGGAGGAGCGCCAGGGTGACCACGTCACCGGTATTCAGCTGGCCGGCCAGTGCGAGGAAGCCGCCGAGCCCATACACGAGCGCGAGGGCGAGAGCGGAGACGAGCATCAGTGCGGTGAAGAAGACGAACTGCAGCATCGCGGTGCGGACCCCGATGTCGCGGACGCGGGCGGCGCGGACGCGGAACTCCTCGGCCTCCTCGTCGGGCCGGCCGAACAGCTTGACGAGGGTGGCGCCGGGCGCCGAGAAGCGCTCGGTCATCTGCGTGCTCATGGCGGAATTGTGATCGGCGGCCTCGCGGCGCAGCGCAGCGAGGCGACTGCCCATACGGCGGGCGGGTACCAGGAAGATGGGGAGCATGATCACGGCGAGAACCGTCACGAGCCAGGACGTGCTGAGCATGACGATCAGGGTGAGGATCAGCGCCACGACGTTCGTGACCACGCCGGACAGCGTGCCGCTGAAGGCCTGCTGAGCGCCGATCACATCGTTGTTGAGGCGGCTCACGAGGGCGCCCGTCCGTGTGCGGGTGAAGAACGCGATCGGCATCTTCTGCACGTGGTTGAAGACGGCGGTGCGGAGGTCCAGGATCACGCCTTCGCCGATCCGCGCCGAGTACCAGCGCGTCACGAGTGACACGGCGGCGTCGGCCACGGCCACGAGGGCGATGACGACGGCGAGCCACACGATCGTGGTGGCCGCGCCCTGGGCGACGATGACGTCGACCACCTGGCCGGCGAGTACCGGCGTCGCGACCGCGAGGAAAGCCCCCACGGTGGAGAGGGTGATGAAGATCAGCAGCTTGGACCGGTAGGGCACCGCGAACGTCATGATCCGCCGAACGGACTCACGGGAGAAGCCGTGCTTGCCGTCCCTGGCGGTTGAGATCTTGTAGAGCGAGCTCCAGGCCGCGCCTTCCATGCTCATTGAGGTTCCTTCCGTGGGCAAACGACCAGTTTAGATGGCGACTTGACCTCGGGGTTCTCCTCAGCGGCGGCGAGCCGAGGGTGTTTGAGGAAATGGCTCGGCCGGCAACGAGCTTGTGGGCGGTATCTGCGCCCCGGAGGCCGAGGTGACGCGCGGTGCGTCGGTCAGCGTCATGGACCGCGTTGGTCCGCGGCCATTCAATGACTATGCGCCGGCTCCGAGGTCGAAGGCAAGACGGTTGTCGTCGTGGTCGGTGGACGTGGTGGTGTTCCAGCCGGGGAGCGGCCCGAGACTGACCCAATGCATGCCGTGCAGTGCGGCGAGGAGAGAGAGGTGCTGCAGCGTGTGCAGCTTGTCGCCGCTCATGGAGCCGGAGTTGGTGAATCCGGCGGCGAGCTTGTCCTGCCACGTGCGTTGCATCCAGGGCTTGGAGGACGCCTCAGCGAAAGCATGGAATGCGTCTGACGCACTTCCCGTGTAGGTCGGGGTTCCGAAGATGCTGGCGTAAGTGTCGGCAACAACAAACGCCCGCCAAGAGCGGTTCAAATGGTCATCATTTCATCAGAATCAATTTCAGCCGGCTCGAATTGACCGAGTGCAATTGGAGGCAGTGAACTGCCCGGTTCCCTGTAAACACAAGGGAATCCGCGGGTTTTCCGAGACATTCCGTGCAGATCGAGTTAAGGCTTGAACCTTCAGAGGGCCGCAGGTTCAGATCCTGACAGCCCGACAAAGTGAAAAAGCCCGGGTGGGACATGGTTTCTCACGGGGGCTCTTTCTTGCCTAGAAAGCGTGTCGGTTGCATGGTTGGAAAACTAACCAGCACGAACCTGAGCCAACCAAAATGTCGGGAATGCGCAGCGAGAATCTGATTTGTCTCGCACAAGTCCGGGGGGAGTGGGCGCGGTTTGGGGCCCGGCATGGCTTCGGGAGCGGAATCCGACACCTGAACCGAGAAGCCGTCGCCCAGGGACGGACAATGGGCTGCGGTTCGGTGATCGCGTGCCCGGGCCGGCGTCTGACTCGTCATGTCCGCACTTATCGGCGCCCAGCCGGGACGCCGCGCGCGACTTCAACGCTTCATAGAGCTGAGCGACCTGCTGCGAGAGCCCACAGCTACTTCGGACTGCGCGGTCTAGCGCCCTTATCGGCATCCGACGAGCCTTGGCCCGTTCACTTGAGAGTCGGAGAACGACACCTCCCAAAGCGATGGCGCGAAGCTCGCGTTTTTCCTGACCCAACGAAAACGTCCTCGTACGACAACGGCGTTGTCACCTACAAGGTTTCTCTAATGGGCGCCACCACCACGGCAGAGCTATCGCGCCAGTAAAGCCGGAAGTTCGAGCGCGATTGGGACGCGCTTGCCCGATAGTCTCTACCTGTTGGGTGAAGGACGCTGAGTAAATTGGCCGAAAGCCGGCGCTCCACACACGTGACCACCGTTGAGTGGCTGCGCACGTAGCGCACGTATGACTCCACGAGGCTCGCTGTGGCAAGGTGAGCGGAGAATCGCGCGCCAAGATGTAGCTCAACAGGCGCAGTCGAGCGCTCACAAGAAGCGTTGCGGTGACGCCGCGAGACATCAGATCAGGGGCGGAACCGGAGCCATGTAAATCTCAACCGGTCGTACACGGCCAACGATGTGGAGGCGGAATGACGAAAACTATGACAGCCGTTGAGTATGACGGCGCCGGGGGACCGGAAATGATACGCGTCGTCAAGCGTCCACGACCAGAAGCGGGACCGGGTGAGGTGCTCATTAAGGTCGCCGCCGCCGGGTTGAATCGCGCGGACGTCCAGCAACGGCGCGGGGTCTATCCGCCGCCGCCCGGTGCCTCGGATATCCCCGGCCTGGAGGTCAGCGGCACGATAGCGGCACTGGGCAGGGACGTCCATGGACACGTGGCCGGGGCATCAGTCTGTGCGCTGCTTGCCGGGGGCGGATACGCCGAATACGTTGCAGTACCGGCGGGGCAGGTCCTTCCGGTACCCGGGAACACCGGATTGGTCGAGGCGGCCGCGCTGCCTGAGGTCACCTGCACGGTGTGGTCGAACCTGTTCATGGAAGCGGGGGTAGTCACCGGCGATTGGGTGCTAGTTCACGGCGGGGCCGGCGGCATCGGCACCATGGCCACCCAGATGGTTGCGGCGTTTGGGGCCCATCCTGTGGTCACCGCCGGCAGTGGGGAGAAGCTCGAGTACTGCCGTGGGTTCGGCGCCGAGGCGGGGATAAACTATCGGAACGACGATTTCGTCGAGCGGATGCGCGAATTTTCGCTCGGGCACGGGGCCGACGTGATTCTCGATGTAGTCGGCGCGACTTATCTGGACCGCAATCTGCGCGCCTTAGCCTGAATTCACCGGTCGACCTGAGATGAAGTCTTGATTTCGTTCTGGTTCTGCTTCTGATTTTTGGGCGCGGTTGAGTGCTGGGCCTCGATGCTTGGGTGTTCCACTGTGGGGTTCCTGGTCGCGCCCGTTGGGGCTGGATGGTTAGGTGGTGGCCTGCCCGGGCGGGCCGCAGGAATGGGCAAATAGCGTGGTCCAGCCTTCCTCCCAGGGCCAGCTTTCGGGCAGGTGCAACGTGATGCGACGTGCCGAGGTGGAGATTCTCGCGGCCACGTTGATGAGTTTGCGGCGAACGGTCGCGGTGACGGCTTTTCCGAGGGCGCCGCTGGCCAGTGTGCCGGCGGCGCGGGTGAGGTTGAACGCGATGCAGGCCAGGACGAGCCAGGCCGCGTTGGGCGTGAACACCCCCTCGGTTATCTTTAGTCCCGGTTTCGTTCTAGTGGGCTGATCAGCATTTCTTTGTGGTGGACTATGTCTCTCACGAGACAGCATAATGGCTTGAGTCAAGGCGATTCAACAATTTCTAAACTCTGTCGCCCGGGCGTGTCGAGAGGTCGTCGTCCGAGGACACGGTCTTCCCGCGCGAGGCCGAGGGCTTGGGCCAAGGCGGCACGTAGTTCACGGTTGTCGTTCTCAAGTCGATGCAATCGTTCGTTGGCCGCGTCCAGTCGGCAGAGCAGCGACGCGTCCGAGGCACGTTGTCGATGAGGGGTTAATACAGTTCCCGATGTGGACGTCTCACGGGTGCGTCGTTGTTGGATTTCTGCCCGAAGATCGGGTTGCGTATATAGCCAGGACCGGGAGACGTTGGCCTCGCGGGCGACTGACTCGAATGTGATCGCCTTGCCGCCAGCGTCGAGACGCCGCAGCGCCTGCAGTGCACGAGCACGGGTCTCAATGGATCGGTTCTGGGCGGAGGCAACAATGTGGCGGGAGTTATCAGATCGCATCGGGAAGCCCGGTGGCGTCGCCGTCAATTTGGCTGATCATCTTGTCGAGATTGGTCAATACTCCCTTATTCATCTCTGCCACGCGGGTGTGACCGTTCGCTTTTGATTTGTCGATCAGGGTCAGGGTTCGACCACGGTGCTCGCGCAACTCGGGCAAGAACTCAGGTCCAGTCAGGAACAGCGGACAGGTCAGACAAGCGTTGGCGTGCGGACAACTCTTTTGCACCGGCAAACCGCAATAGCCATGGGGCAGAGTCTGGGTTGCCATGCCAAATCGTGTCTTGGCCCATTGAGCTTGGCCCAGCGGTCCTTCGGCGCTAATGTCAACCTGTTCCCCCGTGATGTTGACCTTGGTGGCCGCTTCCCAACGACGACGAACAGTCTGGTCGGTGAGTCGTGCGTAGTGAGCGGTCATTTGGGTCGATTCGTGGTCCAGTAGGACCCGGATGACTTCCTGAGGGACATCGCGGTTGATGAGTCGTGAGGCGAACGTGTGTCTCCATTGATGCGGTGTCAGGTGCGCCGGCTGGCCGTGTTCATCGAGGACCTTGCAGGTGGATAACCACGAGATCAACATGTTCCGGTAGCTGTAGTAGGTCATCGGATTTTGCCCTCCGGCGTTGCCTATCAATGCCGGGAACAGATGAGGATGCTCAGCGGGCCAGCGCTTCGCCACTCGTTGTTGTTGCGTACGAATCGCCGTTTCCAGGTCCTCATCGATCGGAATGGCCGCCTCCCGACGCATCTTGTTGTTGAAATAGCGGAGGTAGGGCGCTCCCTGCCCATCATGGACGATGCAATCGAACGATAAGGTGCAGGCGTCTGTTGCCCTCAATCCGCCTTGGATCAAGATGAGCGTGATGAGGAGACCCTCGGCGGTAGGCCATCGGTCAAGGTTGGCTACCGATTCGACTTGCGTCATGATGTGCTCGGCAACGTGACGGTCGGTTCTGGCTGGACGACGAGGGAAATCGCTAGGGAAAAACACAGCACTGGTCGACAAGCTGCCATCCCAGTCGTGCTGGCGAATCGCTTGAAAGAAAGTACCTGGTGCCGTGATCGCGTCTTCCTTTGCGCCGTGTCCAATCGGCTGAGTAGACACCCATGCCAGGAAGCGTTCCAGTACCTCCCGATCCACATCGGCCAGAGCGTCAGCGGCCAAGCCGGTCTCGGTCAGGAAGGCGCTAAACCGAGTCAGCCCCAGAATGTCGGCGGACACGGTGTTCCGGGTCAAGCCAGAGCTCAGGCGCAGTCGAGCCCAGCGTTTGGCCAACGATTTCAACCATGGTTGGCTTAGCCGGTCGAAACGTAAGTGACTACGGGAGTTGGGCCGCTTGCCTGGAGACACCGTCAGCCCGGGTAGCCGGTGAAGACGCCAAACATCGCGCGAGTACTCAACTTCCCAGCCGACACCCTCGTGTAAAGCATCGACCGCGTCCCGAGCGAACTCGAGAAGCTTTGTATAGCTGCCAGCCTTCTGACCGGCCAGCTCACGCCACTGGTCCACCGCAAGGTCCAGCATCGAGTCCACCCCAGCCTCCTTGACCTTGCGCACCACCCACGTCACCATCGATGGCCCCGTGATGAGGGTGGCTTGATCATGGCGACACTGAATGGTGTACTGCAATTCGAGCTTCACCTGCGGGGCCAATCCTCGGAAGTCAATATGTGCTTTGCCGCGGCGTTGGCAGTGCATCAAATAGTCCGGCGCGGAAGGACGACCAAGTTGGACCCAGCGTGTCGTATGGGAGTTGCAATACAAACCATTGGCGTTTTCAACCCATAGTGTGCAAAACGGCAACAGACACTCAACCGGGTCAACTGCTCGATTAAGAGGAGCCTGACTTGCCCAACCATCCAGCTCAGGTTTGCCTGCCCGGACCCAGGACGGCCGGTGTCGCTGACAAAGACTCGCTCCTGCGCTGCCATATCGGCAACCGAGAACAGAGCATGTGCTCAGATCGCGGCGACCGTTCAGTGCAGGACCGGGGTCGGTGAGGAACACCGCCATTTCCGGGCTGCCCTGACGACGACGACGCCCACCATGACCGGAACAAAGACCGTTCTCATTCCACGAGCGATCACAACCGGGCACTACACATAGTCGACGCCCCAACACAGGGTCATCGGGGTCCGGAAAATAGATATCGGCACGGAACTCCGGACGCACCACGGCCATCAGTTTCCCCAGGAGCCCAGTATGAGACGACGACGCTTCATGGCGTCGGGACGCGGCGCTCACCAGCGTACTTCCTGACCGGTGAACCAGCCAGCAGTCTGAAGACTCGCCCGCGCGTCTTCGACGGTGAGATGACCGTAGGTGTCCATCGTTGTCGTAATCGAGGCATGACCCAGCAGTTCCTTGACGTTTTCAACTCCAGCTCCCCGGCGCAACAACCACGTCGCATACGTGTGGCGGAACCAATGTGGGCCAAAGAAAACGCCGGTGCGTCGGCGCAAGCGGCCCACGAGATCGTAAACGGCGGGGTAGGTCAATGGATGCCCCCGGGGACGGCCCCACAGGTTCACGAAAACATAGTCGGAGTCCAGCGCACCATACTCATCGTTGAGGTAGTCCGCATAGAGACGCATCAGTTCGGCACTGGCCGGAATCACCCGTGATCTACCGCCCTTAACTCGAACACGGTTCTCGTTGTCCCGCGGCACGATGGCGACCGCCCGTTCGGCTATAGCCAAATCCTCATGCCGTAGTCCGAGGGCCTCACCAATGCGCACGCCAGTATCCAGCAGCAGAGCGAATAAGAACCGGTCTCGTAAATGCTCGCAAGCATCGAGGATCGCTTGAGCCTCGGTGACCGTGAGGATTCTGGGTTGCGGAGGCGAGGACGACAGTTTGATTGTGCGACGACGCTGATCGTTATTCTTCGTGATGTGATGAAGGAACGGTTTGAACGACGTTGACGTGTGCGACCTCCACCCTGCTGGTGCCATAGTGACCAGCAGCCCCGACAAGGGCACTCCGTGACGGGCATGAAACTCACAAAACGACGTCAACGCGGCAAGTTTACGATTCACGCTCGACGCACTGCAGTGATGCTTCACCAAAGGCAACATCAACACCTGACCATCTCGAGCCGCAGGTGACAGCCGAAGCCACGCCACGTACCCGGCGACGTCCTCCAGTGTGACCAAACGCCAGTCAAGGCTTCGGCTGGAGAGAAAAGCAAACCAGTCCTTCAAGTCATGGGCGTATGCCTTGACGGTGTTCGGCGACCGTTCGATCGAAGCGAGATAGGCCAGGAACCGTTCAACTGGATCTATAGGCGAGAGATCATCGCCAAGCACCGTCCAGGACTCGGCCTGAGAACTTGGCATGAGCACACGTTGGACTTTCATAAATCACCTTCCGTTGCCGTAATGGACAACACAAGGTAACCGCATCCACGACGCGTTTCCCGAGCGCTTAACCCCCGTCGTGCACGTGCTGTATACCCTTTTCGGGACTAAAGATAACGGACGGTGTTTTCACCGCCAACGCAGCCTGGCTCGTGCTCGCATGCATCGCGTTCAACCTGACCCGCGCTGCCGGAACCCTCGCCAGCCCCACCCTCGGCAAAGCCGTCACCGCGACCGTTCGCCGCAAACTCATCAACGTCGCCGCGAGAGTCTCCACCTCGGCCCGCCGCATCACCTTGCACCTGCCCGAACACTGGCCCTGGGAAGACGGCTGGACCACGCTGTTCACCAGCACCTGCGGCCCGCCCGGCCCCGCGGCCACCTAACCACCCAGCCCGACAGGCGCAACCAGGAACCCAAGTGGAACACGCACGGCATCGAGGCCCAGCCCTCAACCGCGCCCGAAACCCTGAAACAGGATCAAACCGAAATCACGATTCCATCAGCGGTCGACCGGTGGATTCAGGTTAAGCAATAGCGTTCCCTTCACGCTTATGAAGCAACGCTCGCTGTGGGAATTACCCCTTTACCTAGAAGTTGAACGATCCCCCGTTGAGAAATCGACACTTTGGCGCAAGCGAATCACAGGCTCTCCGCGTGTGAGACTTTGTGCAGTAGGAATTGTGCGGATCATGAGTTGAAGCAGATTTGGGGAAAAGTAATGAACCAAGCCGTGGACGAGATCGACCCGACTAGGCTCCAGAAGGCCGTGGAGGCAATCGCCATCACCCCGGAGGCGGCTGCTGAACTCGTGGGCGGTTACCGTGCGACCTTCAAGGCCAAGTTCGAGCGGGAGCCCGAAAGCCTAGAGGACAAGCGCCGGATTGCCGCCAAGATCATTGGCCGGTACTCCAAACTGTCGGCAGCCGGTGGTGCGGTCACTGCGCTCCCGAGCGTTGTACCGGGGGTCGGGACGGCGGTCGCTGTCTTGGGAGGCGGTCTCGCTGACGTCGCAATAACACTCAAGCTCCAGATCGACATGTGCATGTGTTTGGTTGAACTGTACGAGGCCGACCTGAGCAATGAGGATAAGAAGCACCTCACCTTTGTGCTCGCTCTCGCGGGTTCGGCAGAACAGATGGTGATGAAGGGGGGCAAGCCGGTAGTCCAGAAGATCGCCCAGAAGTTGGTCTACCAGTACCTAAAGGGACCCGCCTTGATCACGATCAAGCAGCTCTTCAAGAAGGCGGCCATCACGTTCACCCAGAAGTCGATGGCGAAGGCGTTCCCGCTAGGCATAGGTGTCGCTTTCAGTGGCTCAACCAACTACGTCCTGACGACGGTGGTGGGCAAAGTGGCGGTAGCGATTCTAGCCAAAGACGTGAAATAGCAACCGGATCTGGAGAGGTTCACGGGGGTGGGACTGGCGCCTCGCGATTTGGGACCGGGTAACGTAATCGCGCTTATCGGCGAGGCCGCAGTGCGGCCGAGAGCAATATATAAGATGTAGTGCAGATATGGGCTATAAGTTATAGAGTCTTATCTGACTTCACCTTATAGAAGGTAACTCATGGCCACGAGAACGGTGACTGCCTCGGAGGGCATCGACCTTCTCAGCGCGCTCGGTGTGAACGTCATTGTCCGTGATGCGGACACCGTGACCCTTGGTTTGGACGGTCGGCGCACGATCGCGCGCGTGCACGTGCGCCGCTCACCCCCCTCCCGGTGGGACATTCGGCGCGATGTCGACTCGAACCGCGCGCGGGACGCGCACCCCGGCATCCTGCTCTACGTGGTGCCGAAGGCGACCGCAGCGCTGGCCGATAGAGCAGTGGCAGACCCGACGATTGCGGTCGTCTCCGTGCAGGATCGAGTTGTCATTCTTCGGGGGAAGAGGATGGAGGAAGAGCTGCCAGGGGTGCTTGCCGCCCGGCAAGGTGCCGCGCCGACACAGGGACGGGTCGCGTGGGGTCGGTATGCCTTGCTCCGGGTGCTCCTCCGGACGCCGCGACCGCGAACCCAGATGGACCTCGCAGCCGAGTGCGGTGTGTCCCAGGTGACGATCTCCAACAGCCTCCGCACGCTCGACACTGCCGTGGTTCGCGACGAGGGCGGTTGGCGCGCCCTGCGACCCGAGACACTGTGGTCACAATTCCTGGCGGAGTACCCGGGGCCGCAGGGCATAACCAGTTACTGGCTGGGCCTGGACCCCATAGTGCGACAGGCGAAAGCGGTTCGCGACGCTTCCGCCGCGGTGGACGGCCTCGTGTCGGGGGACCCGGCCGCTGACACGATCGCTCCGTGGCGAGTGGGCAGCCGCGCGGTCGTCTACGCGCGGACAGGGCTTGACCTGGCCCGGCTGGGTTTCTCCGAAACCACGCGGGAGAACGCCACCCTTGACTACGTGGTCCCGGCTGACCCCACGATCTGGTCGACCGCCCGGGCCTGGTCTTCCACGGCACCGGTCTGGACGACCGACCCGGTCCTCGTGGCGTGGGACGTGCAGCGCACGGGGGGTCCCGACGCGGCCGACGCCGTCGAGAGAATCCGGCGAACGGTTCTGGCCGGCTGGCTCAAATGATCAGGCGTCGGATCGAGACCGTGGCTTCGACGCGGCGCCGGGCCTGAGGCTCGCCTTTTCTGTCGATCCGATCGTCTTCGACGTGGGTGTCTTGCTGACGAGCGGATCTCACCGTGATTTCGTGGTCCGCGTGCCCCCGGTCGAGCTCGCCCTCATCTTCAAGGCCTACGCCGCCCAGTCCCGCCACGCCCCCAAAGACATTACGGATCTCTACAATCTGCTGTCGATCGCGTTCGAGTATCCGGCCGACGAGATCGGTGGCTGGAAGATTGGCACTGCTCCCGTATCGGGGACGCGACTCGACGCTGCACGAATACTGCATGCCCTGGCAGACTCGGCGCGCCAGAGCCTCATTGTCGTCACCTCGGGCGTCCCCGCGGATCGGCTGACTGCGCTCATCAGGGCGCTTGTTGCGATGCCTGTTCCGGGTACCTAGCGTCACGACTCAGCCGGCGTCGTAAAGCCGAGCTTCGCCATGACGCGCTGGCGTTTGCGGAACATCCGGTCAAACACCGGGACCTGGGCGTCCCAGTAGTCGTGCACCTGTGATGTGGCGGGGCCGGGCCTCGTTGTTGCCGGACGGGAGGCGCGGGAGATGCGGCCGATTTGCTGAACGATTCGGCCTTTGAAGGCCATCGAAACGGCGAGGAAGAGGGTGTCGAGGCTGGGAAGGTCAAACCCTTCTCCGGCGATCTTGTCAATCGCCACGAGAATGAACGGATCACAGGGGTCGCGGTCCGTCATTTCGGTTCGGATCCGGCGCCGTTCGTTCGGGGTCAGCTTTCCGTGCAAGACGAAGACCGTTGCTGCATCCGTTCCCAAGAGCTCCGCGAGCCGAGCAACGTGTTCAATTCGGGTGGAAAGAACGAGGCAGTTCCGACCCGCTCGATACGCGGCGAGGACGTCGGCCGCGATGCGCTGGTTCCGCTCGCCGTCACCCACGAGCTCGGTGTAGATGGCCTGAATTTCGGGGCTGTTCGCGTCCTGTTCGCTGGTCCTGAATGCGGTCTCGTGCACAACCAGTTCTCGTTCGAAGAGCGCAGGATCGTCGATCGTGTGTCGAATGGGACCGCATTGCATCGTGATGATGTCATCCATTTGGTCGGCACGGTACGGTGTCGCAGTCAGGCCGATCCACTGTCTTACTGCCACCTGTCGCACGGCAGCCTCGGTCGCCGCCGCGCCCAGGGAGTGGCATTCATCGACGACGATCAACCCGTAGCGGTTCAGGATCGTCGGATCCGCCGCACGGTGGGCAATGCTCTGGAGCATGACAATGTCGATGACGTGGGTGCGTTTGCGCCGGCCGTTGCCTAGCTGCCCGATCTGGCGGGGATCGATGTCAAGGAACTGGCCGAGACGCTCGCGCCACTGGTCGACGAGTTCTGCGCGATTGACGATGACCGCCGTGGGCAGGCCGCGCTCAGCGATGAGGGCACAAGCGATGACCGTCTTCCCCGACCCCGGTGGTGCAACCAGGACGCCGGTGTCATACCGGTTCATAACGGTCACGGCTTCGCTTTGGGCGGCCGTCAACTCGCCTCGAAATACGAGGTCAATGGGCTCCGAGGCGGGGATGTCCCAGGCGACGTCGATCTTGATCCCGGCTGCCGCCATCAGCTGTATGACGGAATCGAGAAGACCGCGGGGGAGACGAAGCGTCGATTCGTCGTGTTCAAAGCAGTACACGAATCGCGGCGTGCCGAAGGTGCTGAATCGTTGGGCCTGCCTGCGATAAAACTCGGGGTTGGTCAGCGAAGCCGAGTGTTTGAGATCTGCGACGAGTCCTGACGGCAAGCCAAGAGTGGGAATCGAGACCACTGAGTTGACCGTGACCAGGACGGTGGCGGGACCCGATGTGTTCAGGGTTGCACTGCGGTCGGAAAAGGGGTCCGCACTCCCTGATGTCTTGCGCGGACGCGCCTTGGTGTCGACTGGGCCGGTGCGCATGGGCCGGAGAGCGCTGATAGCCGTGGCCATCGACTCGGCATCGAGCGGCACAACGCTGGAGAGAAATCCGAATTGGTCCTCGAATGGCATCCACGTTACGGGATCGACGAAGACCGTTGTTCCACGCCGCCGGCATGAGCCCTGCAGCGGAAGGGCAATTAGGTTTCCCAGCCGCATTCTCCCGGGGGCACGGTGAGGCAAGAGGTCTTGAGACGGAAACAAGCGGTCGTAACTGCTGAGGCTCATGCCACTACGGAACGAAATGGCCTCCCGGAGCAGCGCCAGCCCCAGATTCCGAGCATTGTGGGCCGATACGGCCTGGGCAAAGAAGATCCAGACGTGGGCGCCCTCGCCAGAACGGGAGATCTCAGTGGCCGCGCACACCCCATGGCGAGCGCACGCCTGTGCATATGCGGCGGCATCGGCCTTCCACGTTCCGTCGTCAAAGTCGCACACCAACAACCTGCAGGTGTCGTCGTTCAGCATCGGGTAGAGGCCGGCGTGAAGGCCCTCCGCGTCGCTGCGGCTGCCCACCAGATGTCTTTCGATAACCTCATCGGACAGCGGGAGAAGATCGGCGGTTGTGACACCGTCGGTGTAGTAGCCGCCGCGTACTGCGGGGCTCCAACCACTCTTTCCGGTCTTGCTACTCGTCCACCGGGTCGCGTAGACATCTGCTCTTCCCACGAAAAGCGATCGAAAGAGTGCAATTTTGTCGGCGGCAGATGACTCGCGTCGGACCCTGGCCTGCACCGATTGCCCCGGGTCAGAACCAGCAATCGGCTGGGTTGTGTCCGGCCGCCCGGACTCGATCGGGTGTGCTGCCCGGCTCGCGAGTAGACCGTGCAGAACGCGACGTGACTCTGCCAAGTCCGTTTCGAGAGACGCTATGCGTTGCTCAACGGCATCAATATCGGCGTCCAGATGGTGTGCGTCCACACTGTCATTGTGCACGAGCATCGGGACGATTTCACGCGAATGTGAACAATGAGACCGATGCCCGGTTCCATCCGATTCGAGGACGTCACAGATCAGCCCGTGGACCAGATGGAGAAAAAGAGGAAGGACAGCGGAGGAAAACAAGTTCCGCAGTCACTTACGATCCGCGCCCTCGCGGGTTTCGCGATCAGCCCACCGCAAGGGCTGTTCTAAGTACTGTTGAAAGAACAGCCGAAAAACGAAACGCTCCTGAGGAAACTCAGGAGCGTTTCGTGGTTTCGGCGGTGGTTCAGGGCTGGAGGGCCCTGGTCGGTGCGATTTTCGGCGACATTGATCGTTAAATGACGATGGCGCCCGTTTCGGGGCGCGTCGGATTGTTCGCTGTGCGGTGGGGGGTGCCCTCTCGGGCGGTGTCGGGGTCGCCGGTGCCGGTTTAGGTCCGCAGCGGACTGATGAGTCTGCCGAGGCGTTGGAGCTCGATGGCGGACTCGCGAGCGAGCGTCTTCGTGTAGGGGTTGTCCCAGATGCGATCTCTGCGTCGCATGATCGGGTTCTCGGGCGCGGGGGAGCCGTGCTCTTCTTCCCACAGGAACGAGACGATTTTTCGCAGGTTGTAGTTGACCAGCAGGATGGTGATGAAGAGTTGGGCGGCGGCGAAGCCGCGCACGCGGCGGCGTCCGGAGAGTTCCATCTGTTCGGTGCCGGGGTCTTTGAATCTCTCGTGGAGGGACTCGATCGACTGGCGGGCGTGGGTGTGGAATTCTTCCCATTCCTTGCTCTGGTAGGTGAAGGCCTGCTTCTGCCGGAGGTTGTCGCTTTCGTTGAAGGTCACGGAGTGCTGCCGGCAGATCTCGTCGGGAAAGTCGGGCGCGTCTTCGGGTTCCACTTCTGGCCGCGGTTTGTCGGCGGCCTTTTTGGAGAGTTCCCGGATCGGGCAGGTCACGGTGGGGCTGTTTCCCAGAGCCGGGCACATCTTCGGTGTGCGGCCTTTGGCGTCGGGCTTCTCCTTGTTGCGCAATACGAACGCTCTGCGTTCTCCGATGCGCTGCTGGAAGGTGACGTTGTCGATCTCCCCGGCAATGAAGTCCTTAGTGGTGTCTTGAACGTGCTCGGGTGTTCCCGGGCAGTACACGTCGCCTTCGATGTAGAGGGCGCCGGCCTTGCCTCCTTGCACCCCATGTTTGTCGGTCCGGTACTCGGTAGATGGGAGGTAGCCGAGGTCTGCTACAGGCTGGTGCAGGCGCTCGACGGTCGCGTTCGCGAAGTACTGTTTGTCCGCGGAGACGATGCCGGGTTCCAACTCGGTGTCCAGAGCGAATCTCAGAACACTGACGGCTTCTTCCGACACCCCGACGTTTGGAAGGCTGAGGGTGGCAGCGATTGCGAGTTTCGGAAATCGGCTGCTTCTGGGTTTCTCGGAATCAACGCGGACCGATGTATTGACCGTGTAGCCCCAGACGAGTTCGATGTTCTTGGCGCGGGAGTCCTTGCCGGGGCTCGTCATGTCCCGGGTTCCCCGGTACGTAGTCGTGCCGGGCGTCATCGTCGTTCTTAGCGTAGAAGCCGGCGAAGGGGTCGACCGGGCCCGATCGTGGGCTGAACTCGAACCCCGCGGCCTCGGCCTGAACCCTCTCCGCCAGCGTCTTCTTGGAATACCCCTTCTTGTTTGCCGGTGCGATAAAGGTCTGGTCGAGGGATAGATCGATTTTCTTCGAGGCGCGGCGAATCCGCCGTGGCTGCTCGTTGAAAGTCATCAGCAGGAGGGCGTTCGTGAAGGTGTCGAGGCGCTTCTTCATGTGCACCGCTCGCTGCTCGTCGTGAGCGTCGAGCACCTCCTGAACCTGTGTGAAGGTGAGCGACCAGTACCGCTTCATCGGATAGGGGTCCATAAGCGCGGCGAACCGGTGGTAGGCATTGTTGGTGTTCTTCTCCCACCGCTGGCTTTCCTTGCGCACGTCCGACCGCTCCTCCCCGGGTGTGGGCAGGCCAAGCAGAGTTCTTGATTCCGGGGTGAGGCGGAACTGGAAGAGCAAGGATAAGTTGCGCATGAAAAGCGGGGAATGTTCCTGTGCCAAGAGCATCAGCCCGACCAGGATGGCGTGATCATCGATGATGCGCGGACGCCCCCCGGCGCCGGGCATCGGATTGTCCTCCTCGTGCCACCTGGCGAGGAGACTCAGCACGCCGGAGCTCTTCACACGGGTGGACGCCGCTCGCACCTGAGCATCCACGAACTTCAGGTCGAGCCGCCCGCGGGAGTCGACTTCCTTCTGGCTGAACCCGCCGTACTTGTCGGTGTCATCGAGGCAATCAATGTCGATGGCCATGGTCAGGCCACCTCTTCGCCGATGACGCGACCGATGTAGTCGTCGAAGCGGTGCTTGCGGGTGTACTTCAGATAGTGCCGGAACGAGTGCACAGAGGTGAACCCGGTGACCTCCAGCAGGATCTGGAGGGGCAGGCCAGCGTCGAGCGGGGTGACGACCCATCCGGAGTGCAGACGAGCCGCGGAGGGACGCGGGCTGCAAGGGTTGTCGGAGAGGAATCGTTGCAGGGCGTTGGGCGGGTACTCCTCGAGTCGGTATCCGCTGACCATGTTCCCGCTGGTGCGGTCGCCGACGCTCTTGGTCAGTGTTCGCGCCCAGTTGGCGCGGACAGGCACCCGGCGGGCGCGGTCGCCGTGGACGTTGACGAACACGCGTCCAGTGTCGAACTCGATGTCCTCGACCTGAACTTCCATGAGCTCCTGGGCGGTGAGGCCGGCGCCGCCGGCGAGGCCGAGGAGTGCTCGCGCGTTCTGCCGCTTCAACGGTGTGGAGAGCGTGTTCGCCCAGGAGTAGAGGGCCGCCACCTCGCCGGGGGAGTGAGGCGCCACCCGGGGGCTCTGGTATGGAGTGCGCAGGCGAGTCGTCGATTCCCCGGTGAGGGTCTCGCTAATCGCGGACAGCTGGCGCGCGGTGTCGAAGCGATAGATGGCGGAGTGCTTCTTGAGCTTGGTGGCGAGGTAACGATGCACGAGGTTGTCGAAAAACACCCGCTTCCCGCTGAGTTCGCATCCGGTGACCGCCCACGCCCAGCTCACATACAACGCGGTCATCGTCATGAGCCGGCGCGCGTTGGAGAAGCTGCGGGGTTTCATCCGGAGGACACATTCGATGACGAAAGGGCGCACCCGCGCCCAGTCGGAGTTCGTGCGGTTCGGGCTGTACCCGGTGATGACGCTCCACAGCCGGTCGGGCAGTTCCGGGTCGAGCGCGCGCAGCGCATCGACGGTCTGGGGGTCGGCGGGGTCAATGTTAATGAGTCGGTTGTTTTCCACGTCCAGTACGTGTGCGGCGTATTCTCGCGATGCCGCCAATGTGCGACCGAATCACGCCTTACGGTGATGGTCGCCATGTCATATATCTTGGTCAGGAGGACTTAAAAGATTTTCAGAAATCTTTTGCCGGAGGGTGTTCCGGCAGGATTTGGATGAGTTTGTCGAGGGCTGCGTAGTGCTTGAGCCCGGCGATGCGCAGCAGCTGATCGGCCGGGGTTCCCCCGGCGAGGTGACGCACGAGCCAAGTCGCGCGCATCCGCGCCGGGCGAACGTCGAGAGTGGTGCGGGACCGGGTGAGGAAGTTGGTGACCTGGCCGGAGCCGGCCCCGGTGCCGGTCCGGCCGGGGCAGAACATCCACGCGTCCTCTCCGAGCTGGTCGTGCACCGACCGCAGGGTGCGAACCCAGTCGGGTAGCACTGGAACCACTCGAGGGAGACCGCGCCAGACGACGACCGAAGCTGTCGGGGTTCCGCTGGTGGTGGTGTCGAAGCTGATGTCGCCGGTGCGCACTTCGAGGATCTCGCGGGTGGGAAGGCCGGCGCCGAGCCCGAGCGCGAGCAGGGCTAGAGCGTGATCGCTTGACGGGACTAGGGCCATCGAATCATCTGACGGTGATAAACCCGTCAGATGATTCGAAGGTAATAAGGTCTTCGTTGGGGGATTGTCGTGGCAGCTCGGTGCGCCAGCACAAATCGTCACGGACCTCAGCGGCGGATCGGCGATCAGCAGACGCCCTCAATGGCCCTGCCCGCACGAGATTAGTGGAGGATCGGTCCGGCTTCCTGATGCTGTGATCGCTGACGTCACAAGGTGCGTGACTATTGTGGTCATCCGGCGAGCGGCGTACCGAACGCGGTGAGCACGGGACCGGCGGCGATTCCGATGATGAGCACTGCAATGGCGCCAACGATAGCGGCCCGAGAAGCAGATGGCTGCGCGGGCGCAGATGCGGCAACATCCGCCTTGCCTCGCGCGAACATCGGTGCGAGCCAGCGGAGGTAGTAGAACAGGCTCGCGACGGTGTTGATCGCTGCCACGACGACGAGCCAGGCGAGGCCGCCGTCCCACGCCGCGGTGAAGGTGGTGAGCTTGCCGACGAACACCGCGGTCGGCGGGGTGCCGACGAGTCCGAGCAGGCTCACGACGAGAGCTCCAGCGAGCCACGGGTGCGCTGTCGCGGCCCCGCGGTAGTCCTCGATCCTGCGGCGCGTGGGCAGTGCGGCGACGACCGCGAAGGCGGTGATGTTCGACGCCGTGTAGCCGGCGAGGTAGAGCAGCAGAGAGGGCAGGGCAAGATTTGCATTGCCCGCAACGGCGACGGGCAGTAGTAGATAGCCCACCTGACTCACCGTGGACCAACCCAGAAGCCGCCGAACGTCGGTCTGCCAGAAGGCCGCCAGATTGCCGAGGGTCATGCTCGCCGTGGCGAGGATGGCGACGAGCAGGGGCCCGTCGACAGCGCCTGGATCAGACCCGCCGGGAAGCAGCTCGAAGAAGCGATACGCGGCGACGAGCGCACCCACCTTGGGAATCGTCGTGAGGAAGGCCGCGACCGCGGTACCGGATGCCTGCGTCGCGTCGGGCACCCAGAAGTGGCCGGGCACCCCGCCCGCCTTGAACATGAGCCCGGCTACGACCCCAAGGATTCCGGCGAGGACCGCCGCGGGCGGCGCACCGCTGAGCGTTGACCGGAGTTCGGAATAGGAGGTGCTCCCGCCGATCCCATACAGGATCGTGACGCCGAGCAGCAGCGCGATGCCCATGAGCGCGCCGATCAGGTAGGTCTTGAGGGCGGCCTCGGCCGCGCCGGGCGACCTGCTCATTCCGACCAGGGCATAGAGCGGGATGCTCGCGAGCAGATAGCCTGCGGCGAGCACCAGAAGATCGTTGGCTCCCGCCATCGCGATCGCACCGAGCGCGGCGAGCATCATGAGCGAGTACGTCTCGCTCTCCCGGGCGCTCCGGCCGAGTTCCGGGGCGCCCAGCACGAGTACGAAGATCGTGGCGAGCGGGACGAGGATCCGCGCGGCCCCGGTTGCGACGTCCACCGCGAAGCCGCCCTCGAAGATCGTCATTGCGGGGGAGGTCATGCCGATCGTTGCCGCCGCGGCTGCCAGCAGCAGGGTGGCGATTGCGAGGTATCGCGTCACCACCTGCCGATCGCGGGGAAGGAAAGACCCTGCCAGCAGCACGATCACGGCGCCCGCGAGCACGAGGATCTCCGGCAGTAGCGCCAGGGTATCTTGTTGCATGTTCACGGAGGCGCTACCGGCTGACGAGGTCGACGACGACGGATGCCGCGGGCTCGATGACATTCAGCAGAAAACGCGGCACGACCCCGATGACCACGGCCAGCAGCAGCAGCGGCGCGATCGCCAGGATCTCCCTTCGGTCGAGGTCGCGGAACCCACGAGACAGTCCCCGTGTCTCGCCCGTGAGTATTCGCTGCAGGGCTCGCAGGAACAGCGCGGCCGTGATCAAGATGCCCGGGAGGGCGAGCACGGTCCAGGGAACGGGTCCGATGCTGCCCGCGAAGATCTGGAACTCGGCGATGAAACCGCTGAAACCGGGCAGCCCCAGGGAGGCGAACGCAGCGACGCCGAAGAAGGCGGCGTAGCGAGGCGCCGGAGCCGCGAGTCCGCCGTAGGAGTTGATGTCGTAGCTGCCCTTGCGGTCATAGAGCACCCCCGCGAGGAGAAAGAGGGCGCCGGTGATCAGCCCGTGGCTGACCATTTGCACGACGGCGCCGGTGATCGCGACCTCCCTCGCCTGAGCTGCGCTGTCGCTGACGACGCCCGCTGCGCCGACCGCGACAATCACATAGCCCATGTGATTGACCGAGGTGTAGGCGATCATCCGTTTGACGTCGGTCTGGGCGAGCGCGACGAGTGCTCCGTAGAGCACAGAGATGATGCCGATCACGACGATGAGCCACGCCCAGTCTCGCCAGGCGTCCGGCAGCATGGGCATGGCAATGCGCACGAAACCGTAGGTGCCCATCTTGAGCATGATGCTCGCCAGCACGACCGAACCGATCGCCGGAGCATCCGTGTGGGCGGGCGGCAGCCAGGTATGGAACGGGAAAGTTGGCGTCTTGATCGCGAGTCCGATGAAGACGGCGGCGAGCACGAGACCGCCGATGACCGGGTCGTCTGCGAAGGGAGGGGATGCCGCGAGCAGGGCCATGTCGAAGGTTTTCGCAGCCGAACCCAGGTAGAGGCCGATGAACCCGACGAGCAGCACGAGCGAGCCAAGGAAAGTGTAGAGGAAGAACTTCAGCGCCGATCGGGACGCTCGGCCGTGCCCCCAACCGGCGATCACGAAGTACATGCCGACGATCGAGAGGTCAAAAAAGACGAAGAAGAGGATGAGGTCCTGCGCCGCGAAGACACCGAGGCTCGACGTCTGGAGGAAGAGGAAGAGGGCAGCCTGCGAGCGGGGCCGGTCAGTGTCGCGGAGCGCGAAGACGGCGCAGACGACGAAGATGAGCGCGGTGAGCGCGACCAGCGGCAGCGACAGGCCGTCGAGGCCGAGGTGATAGCTGCTGCCGACGTTCGGGATCCACGGCAGCTGCTCCTCGAAGGCCAGGCTTCCCGCACCGGGATCTCGGTAGGCCAGCCACAGGCCGACCACGAGGGCGAGGTCGAGGAGCGTGACGACAAGCCAGATCCAGCGGGCAGCGGCATCCGCGATGCGAGGCATGGCCGCGAGCACGATCGCGGCGAGCACGGGGAGGAAAACAACAAGGCTGAGCATGGGTTACCTCACGAGAAGGATCAGGACGAAGACGGCCGCCAAGGCGATCGCGATCTGGGCGTAGTACTGGTGGATCCGGCCGGTCTGGGGGCGCCTCGCCAGCGTGCCGAGGCGTCCCAGCTGGCGGGCGAGGCCCTCGACGGCACCATCGATGCCCCGGATGTCGGCGCGCGCCGCGCGCGAGCCCGCGAGTGTGCCCGCTCGCGCCGTCGCCTCGACAGTGGCGTCGAGCCGGGCGTCGTCGAACCACCCGAGCCGACGTGCGCCGCCAGCGCCGGCGCGCGCCAGCCGATGCAGGTTGCGGTCGAGGATGCCATCGTCGAATCTCGCGAGCAACTCGCTGAGTGCGAGCGTCGGACGCACGACGAGGAGATGGATGGCCTTCTCGAGACCCAGCCAGTTCGCCGCCCAGGCTGGTTGCGGCAGACCTCGTCGGAGTCCGAATGCGACGAGGGCGAGCATAGCGAGCGCGAGCGCGGCCGAACCGGCGAGCTCGAACATGCCCGGCGCCGCGGTGCCGGTCTCTCCCAGCATCGCCTTCAGCGGCTCGCTCACCGGGGGCAACGCCAGGATTCCGAGCAGTGCCGCGCCGGCCGCGAGCACGATGAGCGGGATGCGTTCCCACCGACCGATGTGCCGCGTGCCGGGCTGTTCGGCGTCGTACCCCGCTTCGGTCGCGGCATCCGCTCTTCCCCAGACGATGAAGAGCACCTTGCCGGAGTAGATTGCGGAGAGTGCCGCCGCGGTGAGGCCGACGGTGTAGAGCACGGGGCTCGTCTCCAGGGCGACGGCGAGCAGTTCGTCTTTGAGCGCCCAGAGCGACAGCGGCGCGATACCGGCGAGGGAGAGTAACCCCACGGAGAACAGGGCGCCGACGAGCGGCCAGCGGCGCGCGGCACCACGAAGGGCGAACAGCGCTTTTGTGCCGAGCGCGGCGAGCCAGGCGCCGGCGACGAGAAACAACAGCGCCTTGGTGGATGCGTGTGCAACGAGATAGCCCGCACCGCCCGCGATCGATCCGACCCCTGCGGCGAGCACGACGAAACCCATCTGGGCCGCGGTCGATGCCGCGAGTAGCTGCTTGAGGTCGCGTTGCGCCACCGCAACCGCTCCGAGCAAGAGTGCGGTGAGCGCTCCGATCCACGCCACGGTCAGGCCCGCCCAACTCGTCGTCTGAAGCAGCGGCGCCACGCGGAGCAGTAAGTAGCCGCCCATCGCCACCATCGCGGCCGAGTGCAATAGGGCACTGACCGTGCTCGGACCCTGCATCGCGCGTGACAGCCAGGAACTGAACGGTAGTTGCGCGGCCTTGCCGAGGGCGGCGATGATGAGGCCGGCCGCGATGACGTCTCGCCAGGGCGAGGACGCGGCGGACAGATCGGCGAGCCCAAGACCCGCGCCGCCGATCACGGCGGCGCCCGCGGCGAGGTACAGGCCGAGATCGCCAGCCCTCGTCATCGTGAAGGCGACGAGCCCCGCCTGTACGCGTCGGTCATCCCGCCACTGGAAGCCGATCAGTGCCCAGGACATGGCCCCCATGATCTCCCACGCGAACAAAAGCGCTGGGAGTGTCGTCGCGGTGACGGTCATCGCGACGGCGGCGGCGAAAATGAGCATGAGGCCGTGAAAGCGTTCAGGCGACTCCGTTCCCTCAGCGGCCGCGAAGATCAGCACGAGCAGGGTGATAATCGCGACGAAGGGAAGCACGAAAGCGGAGAGCCCGTCGATCGCGAGCCCGACCGGCGCGCCGGCGATGAAAGGGATCTCGAGTGCGGGGCGAGTGACGGCAACGACCACGGAGAGCGCAGCCGTGACGGTCGCGGTCGTGAGTGAGACTGGGATCGCCGCGGCACGTGCACGTGGCCCGGCGAGGCAGAGGGAGATGCCGGATGCCGCGGGCAGCAGTACCACGAGGGCGAGGGAGAGCCCGCTCATCCGGAGAGGTCCGTCGCCGAGTCGGTCATGTCTGATCCGCGGGAACGGTGCAGCAGAGTGGCGACGGCGAAGCCCATCGCCATCTCGACCGTCATCGCGGCGATCACGATGAGCAGCAGCACTTGGCCGTCCGGGGCGGGAGCGAGAAACCACCAAAAGGCGCCGGCCGCGAGGATGACTCCGTTCAACATGAGTTCCAGCCCCATCATGACCATCACGACCACCTGTTGGGACAGCGCACCAAAGAGGCCGACGCAGAACAGTGCGGCGGCGACGAGAAGAACGGCCTGGAGTGTCATCGGCCCAGCCCTCCCCGCATCGGATCGTCGGGCGTGTCGCGCTTCAGGTTGTCGCCCCAGCGGTCGTACCGCCCGCGCGGGTTGGCGATCACGAGCCCGGCGATGATCGTGGCGAACAGCACGGGGCTAATGGTAAGCATCGCAAGCATCTTGGGCCCCATGAGCGCCTCGCCGAGCGAGGCGGTGAGGTCAACTGCGGGGGCACCGACGCGGGCGGGCCACGGGATGAGAAGGGCTCCCGCGGCCAGCAGCACAAAGGTTCCCCCCGCCAGAACCGCCGACCAGCGTTTGTTGTGCGTCATATCCATCGGCATGAGGGCCGGATTCATGCCCATATACATCACCATGTAGACGGCCATGATCGCCATCTCCATCACCATCATGAGGATCGTGATGATGCCGATGTACTCGAGACCGACCATCACGAGCATGATGCCGACGGCGATGAACGAGACCGCGAGCGCGTAGGTCGCCCGCGCCATCGAGTTGACCACGAAGACGGCGGCGCCGGATGCCACGGACACGACCGCGAGCGCCCAGAACAGGATGTCGATCATTGTTCTCAGCTCCCCACGACGATGATCGCGACGACAAGCACCTGCAGCAGCGCCGCTGGCAACACGATGATCCAGGCCACCTCGGCGAACCGGTCGGGGCGGATCGTCGGCGCCCGGTGACGGATCGCGACGAAGACCGCGAGCACGAGCGCCGTCTTGACGATCGTCCAGAGCCAGTCGGGCAACAGCGCGCCGTCTCCGCCGCCGAGGAAGAGCGGCACGGCGAACGCGGCACCCGCGGTGAGCACCGCGTAGCGGCCGGTGAGGAGCAGCAGCCGGTCCACGCCCGAGACGTCGGCGAGGAAACCGCCCGCGATGTCCCGCCCGGCCCCCGTCGCGAACGGACCCCAACTCGAGAAGGCGATAACGCTGCCGCAGAAGATGACGAAGGCGACCGGCATCCAGATCACGAACCACAGGTCGTGCTGGGCCGCGACCACGTCGCCGACCCGGAGGCTGCGCGCGGCGACCGCTGGCGTGATCAGCGCGAACATCAGCGGCAGCTCATAGGAGACGGCGAGCGACAGAAAACGGTAGCCCCCGATGAGCGCGTGCGCGCTGTTCGCGCCCCAGCCGATGAGCCAGAACAGCGCCCAGATCATGACGTCCATCGTGTTGAACCAGACGACGCCGACGTCGAGGTCGGCGAGGGTCCACGGCCCGAGCGGGATGACCAGGATCTTCAGAATGGCGACGACCACGAGACCGCCGGCACCGATCCGCCACAGCAGCACATCGGCCGCGACGGTGACCTGTCGACGCTGTCGCAGCAGCCGGGCCACCTCGGCGAGCGGGGCGCTCGCTCCGGAACGGAACGGGCGACCGACCGACCGAGCGATGAGAGCACCGTTCAGGCTGGCTCCCGCGAGCGCGAACAGCAGGAGGGCGAGCGGCGCCAGAACCGCCCACGCCGGGCTGACCTGCACGATGGGCTCAGTCATGGGTGCGCTCGTGCGTTTGGGCGAGTGCGGCGGTGTCGAGACCGAGGCCGGCAATGAGCAGGCGAGCCGTTCCAAGATCCGCTCCGCGAAGCAGCTCCGGCAGGGCGGCGAACGCGTCCCGCGCCTGGCGTGCCCGGTCGGAGTCGCCCGCTATGGGCGATTGCGCACCAGAGGACGTCCCGGCCAGGACCGCGGCCTCCCGCAGCCAGCCGATCAGGCGATGACGGATGACGACGGCCGCCTGGTCAGGCGGAGTCGCGGTACCCGTGTCCGCGCGTTCGCCTGCGCCCACGCCGATCCCTCCGAGCGTGATCCCTTTGAGCGACCACCGCAGCAGCAAGGAGCGCTCGACTCGTCGGCGCAGCCGATCAAGGGCCGCGGCGTGATCGGTGATGTCCGCTCTCCGAAGTGCGTCATCGCGCAACCGGCGTGCGTTCTGCGCGGCGGTCTGCCAGCCGGCGAGGGCGAGCAGGTTCGAGGCGTCATCGCAGAGTCGGATGATGCTCCGGCGCCCGCCCGGAACATCCGTCACCGTGTTCGTCGGCGCTCTCTTCGGTGCCGACGCCGCCTCGAGCAATCGGGCCGCAGCGCTCACGATCACGTCGCCCTGCAACACGCAATCCACCACGAGGCCGGCCGGCCAGTGGGGCAGAACCGGGCCGAGCGGAACGTTGAGGACGTCCATCTCGAGTCCGTCGCGGTCGTCGCCTCCGCCGGCCAGGGGGATGCCGCCGGGCGTCGGCATGTCCATGTCCATGTCCATGTCCATGTCCATGTCCATGTCTCCATGGTCCATGCCCCCGTGGTTCGTGTCCTCGTGCGACATGCCCTCGTGCTCGCCGGCATCCGGTCTCGGATCCTCGGCAGCAACGGGGCGAGACCTCGCCCGGGCGTCCTCGCGCTGCCGGAAATCATCGACGAGATGCGCCCCGGCGGCATCGAGCAGTGCCGACAACGCGACCGAGGAAGTCACGCTCAGACGAGATCGCGGTCCGGGCAACTGATCCCACAGAAGATCAGATACCGCTCGGAGTTCTTCCCCCGGCATCCCGCAGACGGCGAGCAGGTCCGCGTCGGCCGGCGAGAGCGCGACTCTCCAGCCACGCCGGTCGAGCTCGGCCTCGAGCAGCATCCTTGATTCGTCCCAGCCCGGCACCTCCACGATGAGAACATGCACGCTCGTGGAAGCCCACCGGGCGAGCAGAGAAGTCACACCCATCTCAGTGAGCCTTCTCGCCAAGCCCAGACGACGCCCACCATGAGCAGCCCGAGGAAGACGAACATCTCGATGATCGCGGTGGGACCCTCGCTCGCTACGACGACGGCCCAGGGGTACATGAACAACATCTCCACGTCGAAGGCGAGGAAGATGATGGTGAGCGGATACCAGCGAGCGTGGAAGCGGGAGAGCGCGTGCTCCTTCGGCATCCACCCAGACAGATAGGGTGTGGTCGTAAGCGGCTCCGGGCACACCGACGTTGCCCGAGCGACGAGGTAGAGCAGGCCGATTCCAGCCAGTGCCATTCCGAGGATCACTGCGACGCTGACGTATGCCGACATCCGTCCTCCTCGTTACCGCGCACTGTTAAGGACAAGTTATCAGGCTCTTGTGGCATAACCGTGGGTCTTTGGGAGCGCCTTAACGGCCACACGCCGCTTTCCGCTTAGGTTTCTGACTGTTGAAGGAACAGAAACTTTAAGACAGGAAAACGGCGTGCGAAAACCAACCTTATGGCGAACTCTGCTTGGTGTCGAGAAAACGGTCGTGGAAGACGTGGAACTCGACGTCGAATCCGGGGTCCTGGTCGCCCAGGTCGCCTGGCTGGCCACCCAAGCGTCCAAGACCGCCATCACCGTGTTGATGCGCATCGGGTGGCGCACGGTCGGAGCGATCATCACCCGAGTCTGGGCGGACACGGACAAGCTCCACGATCAGTTCGCCGACCTGACCCGGATCGGCATCGACGAGATCTCCTACAAGCGCGGCCACAAATACTTGACCGTCGTCGTCGACCACGACAGCGGCCGCCTCGTCTGGGCCAAACCGGGCCAAGACAAAGCCACCCTGGCTAGGTTCTTCGACGAGCTCGGGCCGGAACGATCCGCCCTCATCACCCACGTTTCCGCGGACGGAGCGGCCTGGATCGCTACTGTCGTCGCCCAGAAGTGCCCCAACGCAGTGCGGTGCGCGGACCCGTTTCATGTAGTGAAATGGGCCATGGACGCGCTCGACGAAGTCCGCCGAACCGCCTGGAACGATGCCCGCAAAGCCGCCCGCCGCAACGAAAGCAGCCGAGGCCGTGGACGCCCCGCTTCCGATGCGCCGCCGCGTCCCGATAGTGCTCAAGCGGCAGGTCTCAAGAACTCGCGTTACGAACTTTGGAAGAACCCGGAAAACCTCACGGAGAAGCAGCAGGTCAAGCTCGCTTGACCGACCCCACCCTCGGCCGGGCCTACTACCTCGAAGAAGGCCTCCGGGTGATCTTCCAGCTCCCCCTCGACGAAGCAACCGAAGCTCTCGATAAATGGGTCAGTTGGGCCCGCCGCTGCCGCATCCCCGCCTTCGTGAAACTCCAACGCAGCATCGTCAAACACCGGCCTGCGATCCTCGCCTCCATCGAGCACGGACTCTCCAACGGCCGCATCGAATCCATGAACACCAAGATCCGACTCATCACCCGCATCGCGTTTGGTTTCGAATCCCCGGACGCCCTCATCGCCCTCGCCATGCTCAGTCTCGGCGGGAATCGGCCCGTTCTCCCCGGCCGTGTTTAACCCACGGTTATGTCAGGAGAGCCACAAAATAGGGTGGAAAAAAGCTGTTAGACAACACGTCAGCGCGGTAGCGATAGGGTCGCGCTCAGGCACGGTTCCAGCTGACCCTATTCGAACGGAGTGGTCCTCAGAATGGGAAGGAGATCCATCGTGAAGATAGAACTACTCCACATCGCAGATTGCCCTAATTGGGAAGAATCCCTTCACCGCCTGCAACTCGCGGTCGATATTGTGGTGACCGCGAGCCCCACAATTGATGCCCGACTGATCGATTCCACCGAGGAGGCTGAGAGTCTCCCCTTCGCCGGATCCCCGACGATCCTCGTTGACGGTGTTGATTTATTCCCTTCCGAGGGACGAACCAACGATCTCGCCTGGCGAATTTATTTCACACCGAACGGCATGGCCGGGTCTCCGACCCAGCAACAAATCGAGGAAGCGCTCACGGCTCATGGATAACGCCGTAGCAGTCTCCTTCTCCTGCTGCGGTCGCGCCTATCCACGCCGGCGACTGCACGCACTCAGCGATACCGTCTTCATCTGCCGCCGATGCGGACTGTGGGTCGCGCTCAGGCTCCGCGCCGATCCATTCGGGCACGATCAGCACTGACGTGCATGATCGGACCCCAGAGAGCACGAGAGCCCGTGGGCGAGCGTCGCTCGCCCGACCTGAGCATCCGGGCTGATCAGACCGGCGACGGCGAGAGCCAGGAAGGCGGCGACCGCGCCGAACCAGCCGGCTGAGGAAAAGACATGCGCGGTGAGCGCGACCGTGCGGAGGCGGGGGTCATGTTCATCACGGCGTGTGGCCGCCCATGCCGCCACCGGCCAGGTGACTGATGACAAACAACAGAACCAGGGCGACGGCGATGATTCCAAACACCTTCACCCAGCGTGGTGCGCCGGCAACCGACCTCGAACACCTCGCCGCAGTCACGCAGGCAGGAGGCGATGCGGGCCATCAGCTGGAGGCAGTGCTCCACGTTCACGCCCTGATGACCTACCAGCACCACAATTCGGCCATGGCCGCGATCATGCACCGCGACGGTGTCGGGCAACGACAAGATATATTCATTCAGGACGTAGTGCGTCGCGCCGTCGCGTCCGGGGCTATCCGAGACGACATGGCACCAGAGGAACTCGCAAGCTACTGTCTCCACGCTCTCACAGCGGCCGCGGAGTCGCCGTCGAGGGCAGCCGTGAATCGACTCGTCCGCCTCACGCTCGACAGCCTGCGACCGAGGTCCTGAGCCGCACCCCTGATTCTCATCGGCGCCCCTCGGGTCATGAAAATCAACGAACTCAGTACCATCACGGACGACGTCATAGAGGCAGCACGCTCCACTCTCGTCATCGGAATCAGCTAAAACCGCCAAACCGAGCCGTGACAAAAACGCTCCGATTACCCGCACCTCGATCCGGCTTTGAAGGTGAACATGGTGTGGTCCCTGACCGGCGGGCTGAGCCAGGAGAAGGTACCGGACACCCCGGCCGATATTGCTCGGTTGATCCCCAGCGGCGAGGAAACTGTCGTCGGCAAACTTATCGAATAGGCGCGCATATTCAGGCGCCCAGGAGCCGACGGAGAACGTACGTCAGGATGTCGGCCTGACCGTCGCGAGATCGAGGGTCATCCAGTCGTGGAGTCACGGTAGTGCCAGATCATTGCAGCGGGGTGGTGCTCGGCCTCCGAGGTGGTCGATGTCTTCCAGTTCCCCCGCGCTCCGCACACCGTCTGCGGACTGCATGGGCCGCGGCGTTCCACGGGTCTGCTCCCGCTCGTATGCCGCCGTGCCAGCGTCGCCGTAGACTGCGATAATGTTTAGCGGCATCATGCTCTTGTGGTGGATTCTCACGGTGCCGTCTTTTCTGTTCGTCGCAATCGACGTCTGGCGGACGCCCGCGGCTACGGTCATCAAGTGGGCCTTCGTCATCCTCGCGGCCTTTACCGGCCCGATCGGGGCGTTCCTCTACGTGCTTGGCTGCCGCGAACCGCTACCCGGAATCCACGAGGAGTATGTCTCGGTTCGATGGCGCCAGGTGATGGGGTCAACGATGCACTGCGCCGCGGGCGACGGGATCGGGATCATCGTAGGCGCGGCCATCGGTGCGGGGCTGGCCCTGAACTTCTGGCCCGACTTTTTCCTCGAGTACGGGTTCGGCTGGGTGTACTTCTAAGCGTTTGCCATGCGCTACATGGCAGGCGCGTCATACTCCAAGTCGCTGCGGATGACGTTTCTGCCCGATTTGTTGTCGATGAACCTGCTGATGACCGGGATGCTGCTCACGACTCGATTCTCGATGCGGCAGGTCGCGGGGGGCGACGACCCGGCGCGATCGGAGTTCTGGTTCATCATGTCGATGGCACTGATCGTGGGCTTCGCGTTCGCGTACCCCATCAACTAGTGGCTCGTCGCCAACAACATGAAGCATGGGATGCTCACGGTTCGCACGGCGCCCGCCTCCCAAGAACGCGGGCGCCCAACGATAGGGGCCACGCCCGCGGGACCGCCAGCAGCCCAGCCCAGCACCCGCGCTAAAGTGGCGATGACTGCTCTTTCCTTCGCGATCCTCGGAAGCGCGCTCGTCGTCGTTACACAGCTCGCGCTCCACTGACTGTCAGGCTTTTAAATTCTGTTGATATAGCCAAGCTCCGTCGAGCGCTCTGACGACGGGGCCTCGCCGTTCTGCTGGGACCGGGGTTCCGAAGGCACCGAACGCAACGACCAACGTTGCCAGTGTCCCAGGCGGGCCTTCAGGCACCGTCGCGGAATTGCCTTGCGGACCGGTCATACAGGAATGAAGTGGCCACGATCAGTTGCGGCCACAGGATGCTCGGGGGAGTGTTTGGGGGAGTGCTTGGGGGAGTGCTGAAACTCAGTTCGCACCCCGCTCGTCCATCGATCGACTACATGGCGTACTGAGCTGCTGTGCTCCGAGCTGAGCCCCGGCTCTCAGCCTATTTCTTCTTTTGTGAGGCGCCGGGAGCTATACGAAGCAGTTTGCGGAGGATGGGGAGGGAATCGTTGTCGGGGATGACCGGACGACTGTTCCGGCGGGCTCGTTCCAGGGCGATGGTCACGCGTCCGGCGAGAACGAGGGAGGCAGCCAGCAGCAACGCGCTGACACCGAAGCCGAAGCCTACTATCGGGCTGGGGGGCGCCATCACGGTTGAGGTGAGGCCGCCAGCGGCCAGTATCGCAATCCCGATAAGGATCCACAACGAGGCATGCGCGCGTCGCAGTGGCGAGGTACCGCTTCCGTGCTTGCGCGGCTGCTCGGTCACAGGTGCTGCTGAGCCGGCATGACCAACATCAGGATGGTCAGCGCGATGAGGGCCAAGGCGACGATTGCGCCGATGGTCATGGCGACCGGACGGTGACGCCACCACCGATGAGGGGAGCGATCAACGAAGGGAAGAATTACCAGCAGCAGGAAGAAGACCGCTTCCCCCCAACCGATCGCGGGCAGCCCGAACCAGTTCTCGAGAGTGAAGGGCCACCAGAACATCCAGAGCGGCTTGGTCACTTCGATCCCCGCTACCGCGGTGGAACCGATGGGTGCTGGGAGAAGAACTGCGAGGATTCCGAGAATTCCGGTCAACGCGATTCCGAATGCCACCAAGCGGCGGATGTGTCGCGTGAAGGGCTGAGTGGGCTCTGCTGCTGCCGCTTGCTCATGCGACTTGCCGACCGGCAGTGCGGGGTGGGGTGACATGTGGTGCCGCTTGACCAGCAGGAAGTGCAGGATGACGAGTACGAGGATGAGACCGGGAAGGATGACCACATGGGCGCCGTAGAGGCGCAGAAGAATCGAAACCTGGTCGGAGAACGTGGGGGAAAACCAAAATCCCAACCCGCCCAGGAGGTTGCCGATTTCGAGGTTGTGACCCAACGCCTCATAAGACTCTTGATCCCATTTGAGTATGGTGCCGGTAAAGATGGCAAAGGTCAGAAGTCCGAACATCGCGACTCCGACGAGCCAGTTCCCCTCGCGCGGCTTCTTATAGGAACCAGAGAGAAACACTCGCACCAAGTGCAGCACAGCTGCGACATACATGGCTTGTGCGGCCCAGAAATGGACACCGCGAAACAGCCTGCCCCAGTCAGTTGACTCGATCGCTCGCACCGACTGGTTGGCGATTTCGGGTCTCGGCGCATAGAACTGGGACAGAACGATTCCTGTCCCAATGAGCAGGACGAAACTCACCGCGGTGATCCCGCCAAGGGTCCAGGCGAGACGGTTGGCGTGTTCCGGGACCGGATAGGCGAGAGCCGAAATGCCCATGCGTTCGTCGATAACATCCCACATCTTTCGACCCCACGAGCGGGTTTCGGCGGCGGCAGATGACGGTTGGCCGTTGTCGATTTTGGTGGACATTATTTTTCTCCCCCTTCGTGGCGCATTCCCTTGGCACCGGAGATGTCGCGTCCCAGCTCCCTCAGGCCTTCGCTGGGTCGGAACCTGACCGCGAGCACAAAGCCGACGGCTAGGACCAGTGCTGACAGCGCGAGAATCATCCATTCGGTGACTGTGAGTGGACCTCGTGACGGAAATGGTTCCAGCACGATTTTTGTGCCGGTTTGTTGGGCGACGGCGCGCTGAAGTGCGTTCACTGCTTCCGTGATGGAATCCTGCAGCAGAACGCGAGCAGCTGCGGCATCTCCCGCCTGCAGCGCCGCTTTCGCCTCTGTCACCGTGGCCACATCGACGCCGTCCTGATCTTCCGCCGTGAGGACTGCGTCTATCTTCATCAGGGCTTCGGTCGTGCCGCTCTGGCCGGGCTCATTGACCAGATAGGTCAATGCCTGTTGAACCATGACATAGCCCTCGTCTGCCGATTGGCCTCCATGTGCCTTTGCGGGCTGCCCCACAGCGAACACGGCAAAAAGTGACAAGAGCAGGCTGGTGACCAGAAGGCGGCCAGTCCGAGCGGCCAACGTGCGGTTGTGAACGTGGGCTGAGCGCCGAGGGGAGCCCAACAGTCGATGCGATGTTCTCATGGGGATTCCGTTTCGTTCGCTCGGGCGGGTGCCGTCTGAACTTCTACCGAGACTACTTCGGAACGTGAAACGCCAACAGAGGCTAAAGTCCCGAGGCGTGCCGACTACGTGTGCGGGGCGATGTGCGGATGGCCAGCCGAGGTTCGGGTGAGGATGTCAATGGAGTATTTCTCGTCCGTCCCCATGCTTTGCTCGCCGAGGGCCTGCACCTCGATGCGGCGCAGGCGCTTTAGGTAGTCACCCTTGTCGGAAATATACCCGTGATGATGGGGCGCGGTCTCCGTTTCGATGGATTCATTCAGGAGAACGGTATACCCCGTGGAGGTATTGGGGTACAGTGGGTTTTCATACCCCTCGGGGGTACTCGTAATCGAAAGGACTGCAGCTTATGTGCACAATGAACCAGAACGAACTCGGCCTGACCGACGCCTCCTGCGCGTGCGGAACCCACGCAGAGGAGACAGTGAGTGAATCCTCGTGCGGGTGCGGAACCCCCACGCACGAGAAAGCAGCCGCAACGTCATCCGACAGTGCCGACGCGGGCAGGATCACGAGCACCTGGGCGGTGTCTGGAATGACTTGCGAGCACTGCGTGAAGAGCGTGACAGAGGAGCTGAACCAGATCGAAGGCGCGACCAATGTGGAGGTCGCCTTGGTCTCCGGCGGGCTCTCTCGGGTGACAGTTTCAAGCGTGCGCGAGCTGGACCGTGACGTGGTCGCCGCTGCGATCGACGAAGCCGGCTACGAGTTGGTAGCCCAGCCCTAATCCTCAATCCACCGGTCTGCAGGTGACGTAGTCTCAATTTCGTTTTGAGGGGGATTTTGGCTGGCGGGCGCGTTTGACGTGTGCGCCTCTCTGCGTGCGGTGTTCCACTGGAGTTCCTGGTTGCGCCCGTTGGGGCTGGGTGGCTATGTGGTGGCTGTTCCCGGTGGTCGGCAGGCGGCGGTGAACAGGGCGTTCCAGCCGGTTTCCCATGGCCAATCTGTGGGCAAGTGCAGCTTGATGCGACGCGCGGAGGTGGAGATCCTCGCGGGGATGTTGATCAGTTTGCGGCGGATGGTGGGCGTGGTCGCTTTGCCAAAGGTGGGGCTGGCCAAGGTCCCGACGGCGCGGGTGAGGTTAAAGGCGACGCACGTTAACACGAGCCACGCCGCATTGGCAGTGAAAACTCCGAGGGCGTGTTCACGGCCAATGCTGCCTGGCTGGTCATGGCTGTCATGGCGTTTAACTTGACCCGCGCCGCCGCGACGATCGCGGGCAACGGTCTCGCCCGATCGACCACCGCAACGATCCGCCGGAAACTTGTCAGCGTCCCCGCCAGAATCTCGACCTCCGCGCGGCGCATCACCCTGCACCTGCCCGAACACTGGCCCTGGGAGAAACCCTGGACGGTCCTGTTCAACCAGAACTTCCGGCCGAGACACCCCGTCCCCACCTGACCAACCAGCCGATAACGGCATCAACAGGAGCACCAGTGGAACACCCGGGCCGCGAGACCCGGACCACACCCACGCCCGAAACTCCAAAAGATCGCCGAACCGAAATCAGGATCCGATCAGAGGCCGACCGGTGGATTCAGGCTTAGTCCTCAGCGTTGACGGACCAACCGTGCAGAGCGCACTCGCGTCCGGAGCGCCGAACCCGAGGCATACCCCCATTGGGTATAATGAAGGGTGGGTGTTCACCAATTACTACACTCACGACACGCCAGTCGAAGAAGTCCGACTCGGGCGAGAGAGGGGCTGCATTCTGCCGCTAGCCAGCCCGCCGTTGCTTACGGCGCTGTCCATCCGAATCTGATTTCGCGCCGATTCTGTCTCACCGCAGCCAGAACCAGCGCCGGCGCTCTCCAATTGCTGAACCGACTCGACGGGCTACGCCCACAGCGACGCCACACTAACCTGACCGGTTTGGGGTACTCCAGTTTCGCTGTGCAGCACTGCCGGTTGGAGCGAGTAGCCCCTAACCCGAGAGACAAAGATCATGACCCAAGATTCCAGACCCACTGAACCATCACTGACGGAGCGCCGTACGGCCCGCCGCGCAGTCAAGGTTGCAACACTAAAACGCGAACAATCCAAGGCCCGCCGAAACCGGGCGATCGCAATCACGATCGCCTGGTCTGGCGCTGCAGCAATAGTCCTCATGGTAATTCTCGTCGTAACCACCAACGGAACCTCAACGAATCTAAAGCCTGGCGCTGACGTGAATGGGGTGCAACTCTTTGCAAATCAGACTTCGACGCACGTCGCCGGCACGGTGAAATACACGCCGCTGCCTCCCGTGGGCGGTGACCACTCAGCCGCACTCCTCAATTGCGGCGTCTACTCCGAGGCAGTCTCCAATGAGAATGCCGTGCACTCACTCGAACACGGCGCAGCGTGGGTAACCTACGACGACGCCGTCGTGACTGGGGACCAGCTTTCTACCCTGCAGAAAGGTATCCCCGCCACCTATGCGGTTTTGTCGCCGTTCCCGGGCCTTTCTTCGCCGATCGTCGTGTCCGCCTGGGGCGCACAACTGAATCTCAGCGCTCCGGATGATTCGCGCCTGGCGGCCTTCATGGCCAAATACCGAAACGCGTCTTCCGCGCCGGAACCGGGCGCGCCCTGCTCCGGAGGCATCGACGGACCAGGCAAGGTGACGTGATCTGGCATGGGACGAATAGATTCCGCCGCACCGTGCCGGCCATGAGGCACAGCACCGACCCATGCCAAATCCACCGACTTTCCCACGCACAGTAAGAAAACCAGAAATGAATAATGAGGAAACCAAAATGCTCAATGAATTTACGAGGACCAACCTAGACAAGCAAGGATTTGGAAATCTTGATGAGGACGCCAAGTCCTGCTACGCGGGGCCATTACGGTTCGCGCCGGGAGTGGGCACCGTACTCATCGTTGTTGGACTAACTTTGCAGTCGCCCGCTTTTCTGGGGATTGGGGCTATCGTCCCGCTCAGTGGGGCGCTCTTTCCTCGCGGAATGATTCTTGACCTAATTTATAATTTGGGCATCCGGCACTTATTTCATCGACCGGCGCTTCCGCCCACACCGACACCACGCCGGTTTTCGTACCTTCTCTCCACCGTGCTGCTGACGGGCTCAGCCGTGTCCTTTTATTTTGGGTTACCAACGGTGGCAATCGTCTTGGGAGGGGCGGTCGCTCTCGGAGGCTTCATGCTCACCACCACCCATTGGTGTCTTGGGTCGTGGATCTACCGGCTATTTTTCCGACATTCAGCCGCGCCGGCGGCAAGAACTGCTTGACACTGTTGGTATCGTCGTCGACTGCACGCCAGCCAAGACTGGTGCCGCAGACATTTCGCAAACTGCTCGAGCGCACAGTTCAGGATTTTTGCCGATAGTCGCATGTCGACCGTTGGCGCTTTGCTGCCAATCCGCCCGTAGGTCCACCGCGTACGGAAGCGTTGCGGCGAGGACGCATCGGGGTCGGCACCGCCGCCTCCCGCCGCAGGGAGAGTCGCCATGCAGTGCGCAGCACGAGATTGCTAATGCGTCCCTGTCCCTCGGGATGGCCCACGGTGTGGAAGATGTCGCGCAAGACAAGCAGAACTAATGTGGCCCCCCACTGCGCCAGCCAGCCGGATCATCTACCTTTATCCCCGACACGGTGTCGTCACATCCACCGCCTGGCGTACATTCACCGATCACATTTATCCGGCCAGGCCACATCGGCTTGAGCGCGATGTGGGCTACCACGGGGATTCAGACCGCGGAATTAGTGAATATTTTACGCTGCCAAAGCTGGATGCTGATCACCATAGTGGACTTCGTTGGGGGATCGGTAGTCGAGCGTGGCAGCGGTTGACTCTGCTAGAACGCGACGACAGCCGGCGCGGCACCCCCGAGCACGGCCCGCAAAGCCGCGAACGAAAACAGTGCAGCGTCACGCCGCGCACCGGATAGTGATGGAACAGGCACCCAGGGCGGCAGTGATCCACAGCATCCGCAGCCGAAGCGCGCATATTGGGATAATGAGTCATGTCCAATCGCACAGAGCTGTCTGGTTCGTACCCGGACTGGGCTGCAATGTCGGCCATCCAGGTGCCTATCGTTCTTTTTGGTCGTGTCCGGGGGATCGAATACTATGCAGGAAGAAGAGCGTGAAAATGGCCCGCAGCCACGGCGAACATGTACAGCACGGCGGGAGCGCGCAGAACGGCAGGCGGGCTCAGGATCCGGTAGCTCCAAGCTTCCGGCATTGCGAAGTCGTATCGACGCGGCCTCTGGCCGTTCGGTCGGACCCGCCAGATCCTCTCCGGTGTCGATCTCGCCCTGCATCCCGGCGAAGTGGTCGGCCTTACCGGTGAGAATGGCTCCGGCAAGTCGACCCTGATGAAAATCTTGGTCGGTGAGATACGCGCCGACCAAGGAATGATTTCCCGTAGCGGACGGCTGGGCTACTGCCCGCAGACGCCACTCGTCTACGACCGCTTGAGCTGTGACGAACATTTCGACCTGTTCGGTCGGGCCTACGGCATGACCGAACAAGAAATGGCAGCGTCACGAGAGTCGATCTACAACGAGTTCGGCTTCAAGCGATACGCGCGCACTCGTGCCGATCAGTTGTCCGGTGGAACACTGGCAAAGCTCAACCTCGGTCTCGCTCTGCTCGCAGACCCCGATGTGCTCCTCCTCGACGAGCCCTCATCTGGCTTCGATTGGGATACCTACCAACGATTTTGGGTTCTCGTCGCCGAGCGTCGCGCAGCCGGACGGACGGTAATGATCATCAGCCATTTTGTCGTCGATGAGAACCGTTTTGACCGGATCCTCGACATCCAGGACGGCAAGGTTGTCGTGCGATGACCACCTTGGTGTTTGTCCAACGCTTTCTGAACGACTACGCACGCAATCCCGTCAACCTGCTTCTGCTCATCGTTGTGCCCACGGTATTCGTCCTCGCCGTGAGCGGGGAGCTGGCGTCGTTTGCGAAATTACTCGGCGGCCCGGAGGGGCCAGCGATCGAGTTAGCGACCGCGGGCTGGGCCGCCGGATTCATGGCCGGTGTCGCCATGTACTTCCAAACGGCAACGACACGCGGCACCGATCGACGAGTGGTCATCGCTGGCCTGCCCGCGGCACGGCTGGCCCTCGCCCGTCTGGTCACTGGCGGATGCCTTGCCGTGTTGGCCGCCGCAACGGCCTTGCTCGCCCTCGTCGCCCGCACCGGGGTGGCCGACTTCTGGCGCGCCTTCGCCGGGACCCTCATGTTTGCTGCCATTTACATCGCCATAGGCGCCGTGGTCGGGGTGCTCGTACGAAATCCGCTCAACGGCAGCGTCATCGTCTTGTTTGTTTGGATCGTCGACGTGTTCTTCGGCCCGGCGATGAGCGCCGGCGACAACGTTGCGACCCGCCTTCTGCCGACCCACTACGTCACGCTGTGGATGATCGACCTGCCGTCGGGCCACAGCGGACCCGTCGGTGAACTGGGCTGGGCACTGATCTGGACTGCCTCCGCGGTTGGCGCAGCCTGTGCCCTCATCATCGCCCGGACCCGCACCGCCGCCGGACTCGGGCGTTCGCCCAGAGCGGGATCACGCCGTTCCCAAACCGCAGCCGCTCTGCGGGCCGCCTGGCGGGACAACCGACGCAATGCCGCCCTCTGGGCGCTCCTCGTCGTTGTGCCGGTGGTGTTCATCCTCGGCGTCTACGTGGTGACTCCGGACCAACCCATCTCAATCGTGCTGCATGAGAACGGCGAGAACATCACCCGCAGGCTCTCACTCATCGATCCGTACGGTGCGACCATGGTGCCCGTCGCGATCGCGTCGCTAGCGGCGCTCATCGGCCTATTCGGAGTGCTTCAGAGCCGGAATGGCGACCGGAGGGCGGCTCTCGCTGGAATGCGGACCAGCGCTCTCTTGTCCTCCAGACTGGGAATCCTTACCGTTTTCGTGCTCGTCGTGACGGGGGTGGCTCTGGCCACCAGCGCGCTGATCTTTAGTCCCGTCCAGTGGGCGGGATTTGCCAGCGCCAACGTGCTCATCGCCCTGACGTACGGATTCATCGGGGCACTTCTCGGGCCGATTTTCGGTTCCGTCGGCGGGGTGTTTGTCGTCTTCATGCTTGCTTTCCTCGATATCGGCATTGTTCAGAATCCGATGTTGCAACCCGAACCGACCGCGTGGTCTCGTCTGCTGCCCGGTTACGGCGGATCGCAAGTGCTCATCGACCAGACGTTTACCCGAAGTTTCGATGAAGTCGTTCCGCTCCTAGTCGGGTTGGGATGGCTCGTTTCGCTCGGCCTGGCCGTGGTCGCGACGTACCACCGCGCCACACGTCCAGCACGTCCGGTTCACTGAGCGTCAATCCACCGACGACGGGGCTGGGTGGTGTTTTCTGAAATAGTCGGGCCGCGGTCCGCCTGGGCCTGTATGAGCGCGGGGCCTCGCAGCTCGGCAGGGAAAGGTACGGCGCGAGCTAACCCAGCAGCCTGTCACGTCTAAAACTACTTCATACCCCCTTAGGGTATAGTTCGTATTAGACGGCCGGTTCCGACCCGACCCATACCGGCGGGTCGGCGCTTAGAGTGGGCGGCATGGGCAATCGACGAATCAGTGCGGCCACAATTGGGGTCGCACTGGTCGCGGCATCCTTCTGGCCCGCCCGGCACTTCCATTCGGGTCGAGTGCGCCGGTGGCGGCGTGGCGCCGGGGCGCCGGGGCACGCCGGGCGTCTCGGCGTTCGCGTGTTTGGCCATGGCCACCCGGTGCTCGCCCTGCTGCCGGGCATCGGGGCGAGCCAGGCCTTCTTCGGAGCGGCCTATGACCGGTTGGGCGAGGTCGCGACGGTGGTCGTGATCGACCCCCTAGGCTTTGGCGCCTCGATGGATGCCGGCGTCAGCAGCGACTCATTCGGCCTCGAGGAGCACCTCGCCGCCATCACCGGCGCCCTCGGCGCGCTCGGCTTGGACGGGCGCCCACTGCATGTGGCCGGTCACTCGATGGGCGCGTCGCTCGCGATCCAATGGGCAGCGGCAAGCGAGGGCGACATCCGCACGGTCGTCGCGTTCGACGCCCCCCTATACCGAAACCGGGCTGAAGCGGACGAGCGGGTGCGCCATATGGGCTGGTTCGAGGCGTTGCTGTCGACCGGCCCACGCGCCCACGCGATGTGCGCGTGGATGTGCCGGCACCGCTCCGCCGCCGCCGTGCTCGCCGTCGCGCTTAACCCGGCGATGCCGGTGGCCATCGCCAGGGACGGCGTCAAGCACACCTGGTTCTCCTACATTCAGAGCTTCGAGGCTATCGTCGCGGCCGACACTTGGATTGGAGCGATCGCCGCCCTATCCGGCCGGGGGGTATCGGTGCTACTCGTAGATGGAAAGATAGACCCGGTGCCGGTCCCCGGACGTGCCCGCGAGCTAGCCACGGAATTTGCGAGCGTCACCGCGCGCACCCACCGCGGCGGTCACGACCTCCCCCTCGCCTCACCGGGCTGGTGCAGCGACCTGCTCTACCGGCAGGTCGCCGCGGCTTGAACTACTGGTCCTCATCGCCCAGCAGTGATAGGACTGAACGAAGACCTCGGGTGAGGTGGCCGAAATCACTGGCTGGGTGCCGGAATGCGAGTACCCTTGGCAAACACAGTCCGCCGACGTGGTCCTGATGCGCTCGAACCTCCTGAATGTGCCCATCGCCTTGCGCATCGGCATCGGCATCGGAATGGGGAAAATGCGCCAGAACTTGAGCTGGGCCGCCTGCTACAATGCCGTGACGGCGGCGGCTGAGGATATTTGATGCGTCTGGATCACTTGTGGCCAGCACCCGGGCACGCTGACGGCGGCACGGCCTCCGGTTTTGCTGCGGTCATCTTCGACATGGACGGAGTGGTCACCGACACCGCCGGGGTGCATGCTGCGGCGTGGAAGGCGCTCTTCGATCAGACCCTGCCCCGGATCAACGACGCGCTGTCGCCCTTTGACGCGGAGCGGGACTACCGCGCCTTCGTTGACGGGCGGCCTCGGGAGGACGGGGTGAGAACGTTCCTGGCCTCGCGCGGAATTACCCTGCCTGAGGGCAGCGCGGGGGACGGGCCGGAGCAACTCACAGTCCATGGGCTGGCCACCCGCAAGCAGGGTATCCTCGCCACGGAGCTGGCCGGTGGCGGGGTGAAGGTGTTTGCGGATGCGGTGGAATTGCTGCAGGCTCTGGCCGCGGTGCAGGTGCCCGTTGCACTCGTGACCTCCAGCCGCAACAGTGCCGCAATCCTTGACGCTGCCGGGATCGCAGACTTGTTCCCGGTCCGGGTCGACGGGACGGACGCGGTCCGGCTCGCACTGCCGGGCAAACCGGATCCAGCCATGTTCTGGGAGGCGGCCCGCCGACTCCAGGTGGCACCAGCCGACGCCGCCGTGATCGAGGACGCTGCCGCAGGCGTCAGGGCCGCCGCCAGCGGCAGGTTCGGCCTGGTCGTGGGCGTGGACCGAACCGACACCGGGGCCCGGCTCGCCGCAGCCGGCGCGGACGTGGTGGTCCGGGACCTGGCCGGCCTGCGGCCAAAGCTCCTGGGGCCTACCGGGGACGCAGGTGCGTCCTGGTGCGGAGGCGCGAAGGCCGGCACACCGGAGGCCTGGAACCTGGTCTATGACCAATTCGACCCGGTTCAGGAAGGAACCCGGGAGGCGCTGTGCACCCTGGGCAACGGGTACTGGGCCACCCGCGGAAGTGTGCCCGGCAGCACCGCGGACGGCGTGCACTACCCGGGGACCTACCTGGCAGGAATCTACAACCGGCTCAGCACCGACCTCGACGGACGCACCGTCGAAACCGAGGACCTGGTCAACGCCCCCGACTGGGCCTTCCTGACCGTGCGGGCGGCGGACGGGCCCGTTCTGCGGGCCGGTACAGCCGAGATGCTCAGCCACCACCAGGACCTGGACCTGCGCCGCGGGGTGCTGACCCGCACCAACTCCTACCGTGACAGCGCCGGCCGGAGCACCCGGGTTACCTCTCGGCAGTTCCAGTCCCTGGCCGAACCGCACCTGGCCGCCGTGGAAGTGACCATCGAGGCTGAGGACTGGTCCGGTGAGGTGATCGTCGAATCGGCGGTTAATGGCGCTGTGTCCAACAGCAACGTGGCAGCAGATTCTGCTCTGGCCCACGAGCACCTCGTTCCGTCCGACATCACGGTACCGGACGGTGACACGGTGATCTACGAGGCGGATACCAGCCAGTCCGGGATCAGGATTGCCACCGCTATCCGCACGCATACCGGCGGCGACGTCACCGGCCTCCGGCTGATTAGGGAGAAGGCCCGCGCTGGACACGAGATCACCCTGCGCCTGGCATGCGGGATACCGGTGAGAATCGAGAAGACCGCCGCGGTGGCGACCTCCAAGGATCGCGCCGTCTCGACCGCTGGTCTGGATGCTGGACACAGGATCGACCGGGCCCCGGGGTTCGCGGTCCTGCTGGCCGCCCACGAGCGGGCATGGGGGGAACTCTGGGCCAGGTTCGGCATCCGGCTGCAGGCGGGGAGCAGGCAATCGCTGGCCCTGAACCTGCATATTTTCCACGTGCTGCAGACCGTCGCGTTCGCCAGCCCGGACTTGGATGCGGGACTGCCGGCCCGGGGCCTGCACGGAGAAGGGTACCGCGGACATGTTTTCTGGGATGAGCTGTTCGTCTACCCGGTTCTGACCCTGCGCCGGCCTGAATTGACACGGGCGTCGCTGCTCTACCGGTACCGCCGCCTCGACGCAGCCCGGGCCGCAGCCCGCGCCGAAGGCCTGGCCGGAGCGATGTTCCCCTGGCAGTCAGGCAGCGACGGTCGCGAGGAAACCCCCGACGAACTGTTCAACCCGCGCAATCAAATGTGGATGCCAGACAACTCCCGTCGGCAACGCCATGTCGGCCTGGCCGTGGCCTACAGCGTCTGGCAGTACTACCAGGCCACCGCCGACACCGGCTTCCTCGTCGACTACGGGGCCGAGATCCTTGTGGAAGTGGCACGACTGTTCACCTCCATGGCCGTCCACGATCCGACCGATGACCGCTACGACATCAGCGGGGTGATGGGCCCGGACGAATACCACGACGGCTACCCTGACGCCGTGGGGAAGGGGGTGCGCAACAACGCGTACACCAACGTCCTGGCCGCGTGGGTCCTGTCCCGTGCCGCGGAGACGGTGCAGCTACTGGTGGGCCACGACTGCGATCCGCTCCGGCGCCGGCTTGGCCTGGAACCGGAGGAAGCTGCCCGCTGGGAGCGCATTAGCCAGCGGCTGCGGATATCGTTCCACGCCGACGGCGTTATCAGCCAGTTCGAAGGCTACGAACAGCTGGAGGAATTCGACTGGGACGCTTACCGGACCCGGTACGGGAACATTGGCCGGTTGGACCTGATCCTGCAGGCCGAAGGCGACACCACCAACCGGTACAAGCTCTCCAAACAGGCAGACGTCCTGATGCTGTTCTACCTGTTTTCCGCCGAGGAACTACGCGACATCTTCGCCCGCCTCGGGTACACACTGTCACCGGACCTCATTCCGACGACGGTGGGATACTACCTGGCCCGCACCAGCCACGGCTCGACCCTGAGCCGGCTCACACACAGCTGGGTGTTGGCCCGGACCGACCGGCGACAGTCCTGGGCGCTGTTCGAACAGGCGCTGGAGGCGGACTTAGCCGACACCCAGGGGGGGACCACCCGTGAAGGGATCCACCTCGGGGCCATGGCCGGGACCGCCGACATGGTGATCCGCTGCTACGCCGGCGTGGAAACCCGGCAGGACACTCTCTGGATACACCCGGTCCTACCCGCCGCGCTGACCGGCGCAACCTTTCAACTCAGCTATCGGGGCCAACCGGTGAGCATCTCTTTGACCCACGACCGGGTCAGTTTGCGTCTGCACCCCTGCTCGGCTGGCCCCATCAGCGTGTGTGTTGAGGGCACGAGGAAAACTCTGCAACCCGGACAGTTCTGGGATGTGCCCCTGCAGTCTGCACCTGCCCGCACACTGCACAGTTCTCCCGTCAGCGGCGGCACATCAATCGTGGGGACGACGCCGTGAGCGACACTACGCGAACACCCAATACGTGCGCTTGGATCTTGTCCACCACCGCCTGTACGTCACCAGACGCGCATCTCTTGTAAACCACCACCGAAAGGAACGAACATGCCGAAAAAAATACGTGTCGCCGTTAACGGTTACGGGGTCATCGGCAAACGCGTCGCGGACGCGGTCAGGGTCCAGCAGGACATGGAACTGGTCGGTGTCAGCGACGTAATTTCGGACTACCGCATCAAAACCGCCGTAACGCTGGGCATTTCCGTCTATGCCTCCACGACGGAGGGCTCAGCGCAGATGGATGCTGCCGGGCTGCCGGTGGCCGGTGGGCTGCATCAACTGCTGGACAAAGTAGATGTCGTCGTGGACTGCACGCCAGCCAAGATTGGTGCCGGCAATTTGGAGCGTTACCGCGAACACGGGGTCAAAGCTATCTTTCAGGGCGGTGAAAAACACGAACTCACCGGCCACTCCTTCGTCGCCCACGCCAACTACGCCACCGCCCTCGGTCGGGAGACCACCCGGGTGGTCTCCTGCAATACCACCGCCACCGTTCGAACCCTGACAGCGCTCAAGGACGCGGGGCTACTCGCTAAGGCGCGCGGGGTTCTTATTCGTCGTGCCACAGACCCATGGGAATCGGATCACTCCGGCATCATGAACACCATCGTTCCTGAAGGCCGCATTCCCAGTCATCAGGGGCCGGACGCACAGAGCGTGGATTCGAGCTTGGACGTTGTCACCATGGCCGCTAAGGGATCGCACACTCAAAACCACATGCACTACTGGACTGTGGAGCTGTCCCGGACCGCAGACCGGGAGGAAGTACTCGATGCGCTGCGGGCTGAGTCGCGAATCGCCCTGGTCCGCAGAGCAGACGGCATCGTGGCGCTCAATAGCACCATCGAGCTTATGCGCGACTTGGGCCGGCCACGCGGGGACATGTATGAAGTCGCGCTCTGGGAAGACATTCTCACCGTCCAAGGCAACGAATTGTTCTACACCTACACGGTCGATAATCAAGCGGTCGTCATACCCGAAAACATCGACGCCATCCGGGCGTTGGCCGGAACCGTCACCAATGCCGCAGAATCCATCCGTCGCACCAACGACGCCCTCGGGGTCCGCCAGGACTTCACCACGGTTCCCGAAAATACGCGGACCGGGAGCGTGGGCACATGACGCCTACGTCGACGAAAGTGAATAATGATCGTGCAACAGATTGTCGATGTCGACGCGATGGCAGCGCACCCACCGTTTTGCTGCCGTCCTCGGCGAGGAGATCGGATCACGATCGTGTCCGGGCGGGCGGAGGACTGCTGGCTAAGGGCTATGCGGGTGGATGCCCGTGGTCGGACGCATAGGCGGCGAGAACCTCCGGCGTGCTGTGACCGGTGTGCCGGAACCGTTCCCGCAGAACTTTCGCAAACTCCTCGAGCGCACAATTCAAGATTGTTGCCGCTAGTCGCACGTCGACCGCCGGCGCGATGGTACCAATCCGTCCCAGTTCCACCGCGTACGGAAGCGTTGCGGCGAGCGAAGAATCGGGGTCGGCATCTCGAAAGTAATACGTCTCCGAATATTCGCGGAGGTCGACCCCGGCTTGGGTGATGGCGATAGACAGCTCATCCAACAGCCTCGGTAGCATGGCGGAGCGGGGGTCGTGCACTGTCCTGGCGACATCAGCGCGACGCAGCACCGACAACCGGATCGCCAGAACCCTGCGGCGGGTCAACGCCGGATAGATCTGTAGTATCCAGGACACTGCGGCGGTGAGGAGTGCGAAACCGAACAATGCCTCGAGCGGCGTGATGACACGCAACCAAGCGGAGGCCGGGACAATGTCGCCAAAACCGAGAGTGGAGATAGTGACCATCGACAGATAGAGGCCATCCGAAAAGCCCCCACCTCCCGGGACCGGTCCAGAGCTATAGGTAAAGCCTGCGGGCATCGAGGGCCAGTAGAGCAACGCCCATCCGATCACGGCGATCGCGCCCCAGAAGATGATGACCGGATCGATCTCCCTCGGAACCGGGGTGATGATCGGCGCGGGGATTTTCGCGCTCGTCGGTCAAGTTGCCGAATTTGCCGGAGATTGGTTTCCGCTCGCCTTCCTCCTCGGCGCGATTGTCTCTGGAGTCAGCTCTTATTCGTATGTTCGATACTCGAGTGTGAACCCGTCTTCGGGCGGTATCGCGATGCTGCTGAAGGATGCCTACGGTCCCGGTGTGGTCGCCGGGTCATTCTCGCTTTTTATGTATGTGTCTATGGTGGTCGCGGAGAGTCTCCTGGCTCGTACGTTTGGCACGTACCTGTTGCGCCCCTTCGGCCTTCAGGGCTCCGCGATTCTCGTGCCCGTGCTGGGTGTCGCTGCGATCGTCGCCGCTGCGGTCGTGAACCTCGTCAGCAATAAGCTCGTCGAACGCTCAGCGACCACTACTGCGGTGCTGAAGATCCTCGGCATCGCCCTACTCGCGATTGCCGGTCTGATCGGCGCCGGGCTATCCGGCGACGGATTCTTCTCGAAGTCTTCTGGTGACTCCCTCGGTATCGCGGGACTTCTGGCAGGTACAACGCTCTGCGTCCTCGCCTATAAGGGCTTCACCACGATCACCAATCAGGGCGATGACATCCGCGACCCGAAGAAGAACCTCGCACGTTCGATCGTCATCTCGCTGCTCATTTGCGCGATGCTGTATTTGCTGATCACGGTGTCTGTGGAGTCGAGCATCGGCGCCGAAGGCGTCGTCAAGGCCCGCGACTACGCGCTCGTACAAGCGGCCGAACCCCTCTTCGGGTCATGGGGAGTCGGTATCACCGTTGCGATCGCTGTCGTCGCGACCTTGTCGGGTCTGCTCGCCAGTCTCTATTCGGTGTCTCGCCTCTACGCCATGCTCCAGGGCATCCGGCAGGCGCCATCGCTGCCCAAGAGAATATCGCACCAGCCGATGATCATCACCGCAGGTCTCGCCATTCTCGCCACCGCTTTTCTCGATCTCAGCCAGATTGCCTCGATGGGGGCATTTCTCTACCTGGCTATGGACATCTCCGTACAGTGGGCCGTCATTCGCCACCTGCGTTCAAAAATCCAAGCAAAAGTGTGGGTTCCAGCACTTACCATCGTGCTCGATCTGGCGATCCTGGTCCCCTTCACCGTCCTCAAGGTTCAGAATGATCTTTTCACCGTCATCGTTGCGGCAGCGGTCGCGGCATCAATCGTTATCGCGCAGATCTTGGCTGTCCGCGCCAGGACGAACGGCGTGTGAACGACCCGCACCTCAATTGCTGCCAGTCGTGCCGCTTCAGCTCATTTTGCCTCCTGTTCGATCATTAGATCTCTTCACCTTCCCGTGAAGTTAGACCCCGATACCCCATTGCCTCATGTCAATACCTCCGGGAAGGTGATTCATTGCCTCAACTGAGAACCTCCGCGGAGGTCACTGGTTGAAGGCCCGGTTCACAGTGGGTTTCACTGCGGCGGGTTTCTTGGCCAGGGCAAGGGTTTCGAGCTCGCCGGTCAGCGCGAGGATGTGACGGGACAAGGCCGCAGGCTTGATGCGTTTGAACTCCGCATTCATCCGGATGATCGGTCGTTTGCGCATGTCGTCGCGAGCGGTCGCCCTCTGGTGCGGGGTGGCCGCGGTGTCGTACTTCTTGGTCACCTTCGCGCCGTTGCGCTGCTTGAACACGTGCTTCTGCTGGGGCAGGAGGTAGTTCGTGAACACCCGGTCGAGGTCCCAAATCTCGTTGAGCTTGGCCAGTTCAGTGGCGGTGTCGTAGCGGAGGTAACCGACCAATTCGCGCACGTGAGTCCAGTTCTTTTGCTCGACGTGAGCGCCATCATTGCTGTGGTTGGCCCGCGACCTCGTGAAAGTGATTTCATTCGCCGTGCAGTAGTCAAACAAGTGGTGGTTGATGAACTCGCTTCCGTTGTCCGAATCAATGCCGATGATGGGAAACGGGAACACTCCCATCACGTGCTGCAGTGCCTCGAATACCCATTTCTCTGCCTTGTTCTGCACGGAGCGATTCACGGTCCACCCCGTCGCGATGGCAGTCACCGTCAGGGTGAAACAGAATTCTCCCGACGCGTTCCCACCCTCATTCCCGACGAGGTCGATCTCCACAAACCCGGGGACCGCGTCGTCCCACTCCGCCCACGTGCGGATCGGAATCTGTGACTTCAATAACGTCCCGGACTTGGTATGGGACCGGCCCCGCGACATCATCTTGACGCGTTCCGGTGCCAGTCGACGATCGATCGTCGCCGCGCTCATCCGCATCAGCAACGCCGCCTCAGCGTCCGTGACGTCCAGCTCTCCATCACGGCGCAGCTTCACAACCTTCAACGTCAAAGCACCCCGCAACGCCGCCCTGGCATAGTCGCGATGCCACCCCGTCAACTCCACCAGCTCATCAAGGATCCGGGACTTGCCCGCACGGACAGCGCCCCGATACGCGAGTGCCTTCTTCTTCGTCACAGCCTGCCGCTGCGTCATCGTCAGCTCCATAGAAACGGGCGCATCCCACATCCATCGCAAAGTTAACAACCCACGCCGAAGCGGAGGTTTTCAACTGAGGCAACGTATATAGCTCCGCGGAGGTTTCTTCTCAGTCAACGCGGATACTTGACTCATACCCTATGGGGGTATAATCTGCTCGTTATGAGTGACCATCACGAGCACCAGAATTTTCGGCCATCGCCTACTGCCGACAACGATGACCAGAGTGACAAGTCGATGAGCGACCATTCGAGGATGAACCCGGCGGCATCGGGCCACGGCGAGGGCGATCACGGCGGCCATGCGGGCCACGGCGATCACGTCGCCATCTTCCGGCGGTTGTTCTGGGTGATGTTTCTAATCGGAGCACCGGTTGTCGGATTCAGCGGCATGTTCGCGAACATTCTCGGCTACCCGCTTCCAGCCGTTTCCTGGGTTGCGTGGATTTCGCCTGTTCTCGGTACGGTCATGTACGTCTGGGGCGGGCGCCCCTTCCTAAGCGGCGCAGTTGGAGAGCTAAAAGGCCGCAAGCCCGGAATGATGCTTCTCATCGCGCTGGCAATTACTGTGGCGTTCGTTGCCTCCTGGGGCGCGAGCCTGGGGTTTCTCGACCAGGAGCTGGACTTCTGGTGGGAGCTGGCGCTGTTGATCGTGATCATGCTGCTGGGCCACTGGATCGAGATGAGATCGCTGGCTCAGACCTCGACCGCGCTCGAATCTCTGGCCGCGCTTCTGCCCGATGAGGCGGAACGGCTCGACGGTGACGAGGTCGTCGTAGTGTCACCGTCCGAGCTCACTGTCGGCGACCTCGTGGTTGTGCGACCGGGTGGTCGGGTCCCCGCCGACGGCGAAGTCACGGAGGGGACCGCCGATGTCGACGAATCGATGATCACCGGGGAATCGAAACCGGTAAGCCGCGGTCCGGGCTCCCGAGTCGTCGCTGGAACCGTTGCCACCGACACCGCATTGCGCGTTCGGGTGACTGCCGTCGGCGACGAGACCGCATTGGCCGGCATCCAGCGCCTGGTCAGCGAGGCGCAAAACTCGACATCCAAGGCTCAGGGGGTTGCCAATACCGCCGCCGGCTGGCTTTTCTGGTTTGCACTGGGAGCTGCTGTGCTCACCGCGATTGCCTGGAGCCTTCTCGCGAACCGCGACGACGCGGTCATTCGCACGATCACCGTCCTGGTGATCGCGTGCCCCCACGCCTTGGGCCTGGCCATTCCTCTTGTCGTATCCATCTCAACAGAGCGGGCGGCCAAGGGCGGCGTGTTGATCAAGGATCGTTTGGCCTTGGAAAGCATGCGTCTGGTGGATACAGTGCTCTTCGATAAGACAGGGACGTTGACCAAGGGCGAACCGGCAGTGTCGGGAATATCGGTCGTGGCTGGCCAGACGGAAGCTGGCGTTCTTGCCCTGGCCGCTGCTGTTGAGTCAGACAGTGAGCATCCGCTGGCCAAAGCCATCGTGGCGGGCGCAAAATCCCGCGGCTACGACGTGCCCCGCGCAACCGGCTTTCAGGCATCTGCGGCGATCGGCGTCGAAGCTCAGGTTGGCGGTCAGCGGGTAAGCGTCGGCGGGCCGAGCCTGCTCCGGAGCCACGATGCCCAGCCGCTCAGTGTGACGAAGGGATGGGCCGATGAAGGCGCCATCATCCTGCACGTACTCGCCGACGGCGAGGTGATCGGAGCCCTTCGTTTGGAGGATGAGGTTCGTGAGGAATCCCGTCAAGCGGTGGATGCCTTGCACGCCCGAGGAATTCAAGTGGTCATGATCACCGGCGATGCCGAAGCCGTCGCTCACTCTGTCGCGGCGGAGTTGGGAATCGACCGGGTTTTCGCCGGCGTGCACCCGGAAGACAAGTCAGCCAAGGTCGCCGAGCTGCAGGGCGAGGGTCGCAAGGTCGCCATGGTCGGTGACGGTATCAATGACGCTCCGGCTTTGGCGCAAGCGAACGTCGGGATCGCCATCGGCGCCGGTACCGATGTTGCCATTGCCTCGGCCGGCGTCATCCTGGCTAGCGACGACCCACGCTCGGTGCTTTCGGTCATTGAACTCTCGCGGGCCAGCTACCGAAAGATGAAGCAGAACCTGTGGTGGGCTGCCGGGTACAACCTCATTTCCGTTCCGCTGGCGGCGGGGGTCTTGGCCCCCATCGGTTTCGTGCTCCCGGTGGCAGTTGGCGCACTTCTGATGTCAGCTTCGACGGTTGTGGTGGCGCTGAACGCGCAGTTGCTCCGCCGGCTCGATCTCAGTCCCGAAGCCAGCGTCGCCGCCGCGCTGGGGGTTCACGGCACGAAGGCTCCAGCTACCTTGGTCCAGAGCCGCTGAACGTACCAGATCCTGCGTCGACACACTGCTCTGAGTTGTGGTCGTTTCTGCGAGCCTGACAGGGGTGGCCATTCTCGTGGGTTGAGGTGATGCCGGTGTCAAAGGGGGAGGGTGCCGAGGAGTGCTTGCCGTGAATAGATCCATGTCGAACAGAGGCCGACAACCATGAGGGGGCCGATCACGATGGGCCTGGTGCCCCCAAAGATGTTGATCGCACAAATGTGACGTTGAAGAAGGAGATTACACCCGCCTTCCAGTTCAGCCCCAGGCCGACGAGCAGGTACGGGCTACCCAGGCCGAGCCAGTTGGTCAGTCCCAGCAGCGCGGGTGATCGGGACGGCGGTCAGCAGTTGACCGGTGAGACCGATGTTTGCAAAGGCTTCACCCGTCGGAGCGCGACAGTCTACGGAGGTCGATCTTTGCTCGCATTTCCGTCTCGATCTTCGCGGGGGCCCTTCGTTCGTGGCGAAAAGCGTGCATGATTAACCAGAAGATCAGCCCCACCCTAATGGTGGGAACGACGGCACAGACGGCGTTGAATCAGAAGTTGTCCACGCTCATTTCGGTTTTTGCCCCGCGATGATGGCACCACTGATCAGAAGCATGGCGCCCATGGGGTAGCCGGCAGCGGCGTCGAGCCAGAGCTCCGGTTGCGTGGGCCCGAAGGCTTCGATATGGGCGAGCCAGTGAACGATTGCGACGAGCGCGCCGACGATCATGAGCACCTGGCCGGTTCTGACGTAAATGCGGCCGCGACGGTACTTCCGGTGGGCCTCATCCTGCGGTGACAGTGCTGGCTTGGCGTTTGCCTCGGGCGTCTCTTGTGATTTCTTCATCTTGCGTTTCCAATCGATTGAGAGGTGGGTGGTTTACAGGCGGGAGTGGGAATACGGCCAACGTGCCCACCCTCGCGGTCCGCACGGGAGTGCGAGAACGGCCTGGTCTATTGAGGGGCGGGAGGTGGGTCGATGTGGTCTACCGGTCGCGACACGACGCCTTCCCGGACCTGACTGCGCCGCGCGCGGGCTTGAGGGCGTTTCCTCATTGGCGGTCGCCGTGCGAGGTCGACGATCGTCGGGTGGCGGCGGATGACTTGGTGGCGACCGCCGTTGCCGGCGACAAGCTGTGACCAGGCAAATAGGGGGACGTTTCTGGTTCCGGGTGGCGACGCCATTGCACGATGATCAGAAGGAGCCCGATCAGGGCGACGGTCATGGCGGTGACCATGTTGATTTTCAGACCGGCGAGAAGGAACTCGGTCGGATCCAACCGAAGAGCTTCCAGCCAGGTTCGGCCGATGCCGTACCAGATCAGGTACAGGCCGATGGTCTTCCCCCAACGCAGATTGAACTGACGCTCGGCCAGCAGGATGACGAGGACGCCGAAGAGGTTCCACAGCATCTCGTACAGGAACAGTGGCTGGAAAAGAGTCTCGGTCGGAAGTCCCATTGGGAAGGCAGGATTAGTTGCCTCGATTTGCAGGCCCCACGGGAGGGTGGTCGGTGCGCCGAAGAGCTCTTGGTTGAAATAGTTGCCGAGCCTCCCTAGTGCCTGAGCGATCAGCATTCCCGGTGCCAAAGCGTCGGCGAAGGATAAGAAGCGCAACCCGGCTCGATGGCAGGCGATGTAGGCGCCTACCGCGCCGAAGAGAACCGCGCCGAAGATGGCTAGTCCGCCCTCCCACACGTAGAGGGTCTTCCAGAGGTCCGCGCCGGGATAGAAGTAATTGGTCGGATGGGTGACTACGTGGTACAGGCGGCCGCCCACAATACCCAGCGGCACGGTCCACAGCGCGATATCAAGCACAAGTTCGGGTTGGCCGCCGCGCCGGGTGAGGCGCCGAGACGTGAGCCAGACAGCGACGACAATGCCGGCGAGGATAAACAGCGCGTAGAAATGTATGCGGAGCGGGCCGAGGTCGAAATAACTGATGCCTGGGCTGGGGATACTGGCGAAGATTGTCACGAGCGGGTTCTACTTTCTTGATTGATCTGTGCTGACGATGGAGATGTAGCCAGACACTCGGTCATCCGGGCGCCTCCTCATCACGGGCGGCGCGGATGTGCGTGTCGAGGATGCTTGGGCCCGGGATCTGGCAAGAGAACGCGGCCGGTAACCGCGTGCGAGTTCGTCGCACAGTCCCTCAGAATCAGTGCCAAGGGGAGGAGGCCGAACCCTGCACTGGCAAGCCGTCGACCTCCTTTGCGGGAGGGCGAACGATGGCTTGCCAGTGGGGCGTCTGTCATTTCCCTATCGACGGTCGAGATGATTGTTGCGCTGGGAGAGTGTGCGCACGGTGGGACATGTTCTTTACGCGTGCCTGACGGGAGTGTTGGGGTGCGCGATTCACGCCATGCATGCCGCGTGTTGCGTGACGGCCTCGGGACCGGTGGCGGTGATCACCAGAGCGGTACGTTTTCGGGGCACACTTCCCCCAGTCGTCGCCTGGCCCTCGTGAACCGAGGCGTCATCTGAGTGACGCCAGCACGGTCATGCCGCGTAGTGGTTCGGCCTAGGTGCGACAGATGGAAAGATCGGAAAGCGACGGCAGGTAGATGTGGTTCTTGGATTCAGGGATCTGCTGGATCATGCGTCGGCCTCTGTCCACAAGCCGGTAGAAGACATCCGGATACCGGGCGAGGAACACGAGTGTCGCGAGAACGAAAAGGACCAGACAAGCCGTTGCCAAAATGACGCATCCGGCTGTGCAGGCCAGATCACAGCCCAGTGTCGCAAGGGCGCTTGCAGACACGCCCGACTGTTCAGCCGAGGACGCGTCAGTGATGCTCAGAGAACCATTGCCGGCGTACGAGCGAGCAATCGACCCCGAAGACGCTGCAGGCAGGACCTCCTGTGAACCCGCGACGGAGTGACCAACGAGCAGGCCGACCAGGATGGCGCCGACGGCGAGTGAGGCGACGAGAATCGACCGCAGCACGTGCAGCGGAGAATCGTCGGCGATGGCACCTAGTCCAGTCATGATTGTGCCACCTCCGGTTCCGCGTCACGCGTCAGTATCCGCCGCAACGTATACCCCCCTAGAGTACACACTCTGTGTGAGTGGGTAATGAGATGTCGCTGACTATCTAGAGCCAACAGGCGCAGGCCGACTGTTTCTCGGCCTCGCTTCTCCGCGATGGCGTAAAGCGCAGGGTTGGCACCCCACGGCGACGCGCAAGGGCATCGTTACCCATCGGCGTCAGCCGCTATCGGACGTACGAGAATACGCCCATCATTCCCTTCGCTGCGTGGTAGGCGTTGTGGCAGTGGGTGAGCCATTGCCCGGGGTTGTCCGCGTCGAATTCGAAGGTCACGGTTTCTTTCGGCCTCACGATGACGGTGTCCTTGCGCGCGCCGTTACCGCTGATTTGAAAGGAGTGTCCGTGCAGGTGCATCGGGTGCCACATCGACGTGTCATTGATGATCTTCACCTGAACCCGTTCATTCACAGCGATATCAAAGGCGTCCGCAAATGGTCGGTCCGGATTGAACATATTGCCGTTGATTCCCCAGCTGTAGTTGTCCATAGACCCGGTGAGGCGCATTGTGTGAATCCGGTCGGGGGACTGGGCGTTCAGAATCACGCTTTCGTCGGCCTTGAGTCGTCCACCATCCGTGACGACCCCGTCCAGGCTGGAGGGAAGACTGGACGCCTGCGGAGCTGCGCCAGCGCCGCCTGCATTGATCAGTCCCCACGCCGATCCGTCTTTTCCTTCCGGAAGTGCCATCAGCGGTGTGAACGCGTCAGTGACCGTGAGGATGGCATCGATTCGTTCGCCCATCCCGAGGACGACGGCGTCGACATCGACATGTTTCACCGGGAAGCCGTCGGCATGGGTGAGGGCGATTTTCCGTCCGGGCACCCCGACACGGTAAGCGGTGTCCCCGGAAGCATTGATAATCCGCAAACGGATCCGGTTCCCCGGCTTGCTCGGGAAAATTTCCGGTTCAGTCGCTGTCTTGCCGTTGAAGAGGTGGGCGGGCATTCTTACGTCGCCGGCATCCCCGCCCAGATATGCGCTGGAGGAACCCATGAGCATGGGCGACTCGCTCATGTTCATGCCGGACATGTCCATGCCGCCAGCGAGCCTGGCCAGCACCCCTTCGGGCCTGCCACTGATACCGTCCAGCCAATCATCAAGGACGATGACCCATTCCTGGTCGTAGCTCAGTGCCTCGTTCGGGTCCTCAATCACCAGCGCACCCGAGAGCGCTCGTTCGCGTTGCATGTCAACATGGGAGTGGTACCAGTAGGTTCCAGGGTGGGTAAGCCGGAATTTGTAGCTGGAATCGGCTCCAGCGGCGATGGCCTTCTGGGTGACACCGGGTACGCCGTCGGCGTTGTTTCGTAGAGCCAGGCCGTGCCAGTGAATGCTCGTCGCCTCGTTAAGGTTGTTCGTCACCGCCACATCGAGCAGGTCACCGGTGCGTGCGCGGATGACGGGCCCGTTGAGCGCGTTGTTGTAGCCCCAGGTCGCCAGCGCCATTCCGGACACGGTGGTGTCGAAGGCTCCTGCGGTGAGCTGTTGAGTAGTGATTCTGCCCGAAGCCGTGCGACGGTCCTCAAACCGACCCACCATCGGATCCGTTGCCAAGATCCGGGTGACGCCCCGTGAGGGCGATGGGGTGGCGCAGGCGGCGAGAGCCGCCGTGGTGGCTGTGGCCAGGGTCGCGCCCAGAAAGGTGCGGCGAGTAAGGGAATTGTTCACGAGTGTTCCTTCAATATGAAATTGCCGAATGGTGTGGCTGGTGCTGGCAACACGTCGTTGCCCGCTGGGAAGTGCTTATTCCTGCACGAGGGTGGAGGGAGCGCGCCGATTCACAGACCTTCAGGCCAGAGGGAAGCGAGCAGGTCTGTCATGACCGAGATCTCGTCGGTACGCATCTTGATGACAGGGCGCCACGAAGCTGGCGCCAGGCGGGCGTGCCGCGGGGGATCTTTCGGTCTAGGTGCGACTAATGGAAAGAACGGTCAGCGACGGCAGGTACACGTGATTTCTGACTTCCACTACCTGTCGGATCAGGCGTCGGCCACGATCCAGAAAGCGGTGCAAAAGCAACGGAGACCACAGAAGAAGGGTCATCGCGGCCACCACTGCGAAGACCAAGCACGCTAGCGCCACCCCCACGCACCCCGTCACAGAGCTTTGATCGCATTGAGGTACCGGAACAGCTGCGGCGACCAAAGCGGAGGAAGCCACTGCAACGGCGCCGACCACCGTCACGCTATCGACGTGCGTCTGGGCGTTGGACACAGCAGCAGACCTAGCAGGCGATCCGTTTTGGGAAACCATCATCGAGTGAAAGGACAACAGCCCGACAAGAACGGCGCCGATGGCCATGAGAACGACGAAAATCCGTCGCAGCGTCAGTAGGCGCGAGATGCGAGCGGGACCACGAACTGCGCTCATGGTTATCGCGCCCTTCGCTCGTGCTCCCTGTAACTCCTGAAAATACGCCGCAGCGCATACCCCCCTAGAGTACACGGCGCGTTCGTTGTGGACTGACAACAACCGGAACCGGCGCCTCTCAGCCAAGCGCTGAGCCGTGCCCACCAAACAGAGTATCGGCCGGGAAATTGGGATCGCGGCGGCCAGAATCGTAATCCCGACAAGATCCACAACGAGATATGCGCGCGGCGCAGCGGCGAAGTGCCGCGACCGCGACCGAGCGGCGCCTCGGTCACACGTGCTGCTGAGCCGGCATGACCAACATCAGGATGGTCAGCGCGATGAGGGCCAAGGCGACGATTGCGCCGATGGTCATGGCGACCGGATGGTGACGCCACCACCGATGAGGGGAGCGATCAACGAAGGAAAGAAGTGCCAGCAGCAGCAGGAAGAAGGCCGCTTCCCTCAACCGATCGCGGGCACCCCGAATCAGTTCTCGAGAGTGAAGTGCCACCAGATCATCCTGATCGATGACATAGCCCTCGCCTCGCCCTCTAAAAGTCGAGGCCACTCGATACTCAGTACAGTTACGAACGCACCAACCTGGCGATGGCGGCCGAGGCCTCCCGCATCTTGAGGTCTGCCTCTTCGCCGCCGGCTGCGGCAGCGTCGACGACGCAGTGGTTGAGGTGATCGTCGAGAAGGCCCAGTGCGACGGACTGGAGGGCGTTGGTCATCGCCGAGATCTGGGTCAGGATGTCGATGCAGTACTTCTCGTCCGTCACCATGCCCTGCAGGCCTCTGGCCTGTCCCTCGATACGGCGCAGGCGCTTTCGGTAACCATCTTTGTTGGAGATGTACCCGTGCTGATGGGGCGCAGTCTCCGTTTCGGTGGATTCATTCATGGGAACATTATACCCCAGGGAGGTATGGGAAGTATAGCGGGTTCAGGTACCCCTAGGGGGTACCGCTGATCGAAAGGACTGCAGCTTATGTGCACAACAAACCGGAATGACCTCGGCCTGACCGTCGCCTCCTGCGCGTGCGGAACCCACACCCACGAGACAGCGGGCGCTGCCTCCTGTGCGTGCGGAACCTCCAGGCATGAGAACGCAGCCGCAACGTCATCCGGCAGTGCGGACGGGGCCATGATCACGAGCACCTGGTCGGTGTCGGGAATGACCTGCAGTCACTGCGTGAAGAGCGTGACGGAGGAGCTGAGTCAGCTTAAGGGCGCGACCAACGTTGAGGTCGAGCTCGTCTCCGGTGGCGTCTCCCAGGTGACAGTCTTGAGCATCGGCGAATTGGACCGCGACGCGGTTGCCGCCGCGATCGACGAGGCCGGCTACGACTTGGTTGCCCAGTCCCGATGAGTGGACAACAGGTCGAGCTTGTCGTCAGCGGGATGACGTGCGCGTCCTGTGCCGCTCGGATCGAGAAAAAACTCAACCGCATGCCGGGCGTCGAAGCCTCGGTAAATTACGCGACCGACAAGGCCGCCGTCTTCGTGCCTGAGGGCACCACGGTCGACGACGCGATTGCGACGATCGAGGCGACCGGATACGGGGCGGAGTTCCCGACCCCGATTGAGCCGGATGCCTCGCCCGACGCCCCGGCGGATGCGGAGGTTGACAGCCTGCGCCGCAGGCTGCTCATCTCCACGGTGCTCGCGACGCCCGCCGCACTGATGTCGATGATTCCGGCGCCGAAGTTCACGAACTGGCAATGGCTGGCCCTCACCCTCGCCGCGCCCGTCGCGTTGGCCGGCGACGGCGTCAACGACGCGGTCGCACTCACCACGGCCGACCTCGGCATCGCGATGGGAACGGGAACGGACGGCGCCATTGAGGCCAGCGACCTCACGCTCGTGCGCAGCGACCTCACGCTCGTGCGCAGCGACCTCATCGCCGCAGCCGACGCGATCCGTCTATCTCGGCGCACCCTGGCCACCATCAAGGTCAACCTGTTCTGGGCCTTTGCCTACAACGTCGCCGCAATCCCGCTGGCCATGTTCGGACTGCTCAACCCGCTCATCGCCGGCGCGGCGATGGGACTATCGTCAGTCTTCATGGTGAGCAACAGCCTGAGACTCCGAGGCTTCCGCGGGCTGAGCGTGCCAGTGCCCGTCAGCATCGTCACGGCGGGCGAACCCCGGGATCTGGTGACGGTGGGTTAGCCGCTGTTCTCCCCGTCGGGAGTGCAATCGTCAGGTGTTTTATGGGGCATGAGCATCCCAACTGCTGTTGCACCCACACGGGCAACTGAAGTCGGACGCCCTTCGGTCATGCGGGGCGATATCGTCGTGCGCACGCAATCCGGCTCCGGATGACACGTAAGGGGGATGCCAGAAGCCATCCTTCGCCTATCACGGGGGCCTGTTGATGGTCAGGTGACGGTGAGTTGTGTGTACATTCCGGCGGCGTAGTGACCGGGGAGGTTGCAGACCAACTCGTACTGGCCCGGCTTCAGGGTGACGGTCATCCAGCCTGAGGTTCCGGGCAGGATTCCCTCGCCCCCGCCGTCACCGCAGGTGTTGGATGCCTCGCCCAGGTTGCCCGCTTCGTCGATCTGTTGGTCGCCAGCGATTGCTCGTGTGCCCACAATGTGAGAGTCGGGAAGGGGCAGAACAACCATCTCGTGAGTGATGTTGCCCCTGTTCGTCACGAGGAACGACACCGTCCCGTGTTCAACAGTGGCCCGGTCGGCGCGCAATCGCATGGAGGCACCGGGCCATGGACCGTGGCCTCCGCCCATCATGGGCCCGCCCATGTCCGTCGTGGTGACGTTCACGACCGTTCCCGAGAGGTTCGGCACCGCGCAGTCCCCGGACCGCGATCCGGGCCCGCCAGCTGTGAACCCGCCGCCCAGGAGGCCGACCGTCACCAGGGACAACCCGGTGAGCAACACCGTGGCCAGAATCCCGACGATCACCCACACCCCGGTCGACCACTTTCGAGCGGTCGTCATTCCGGTCGGCGAAGAGCGGTGCGACGGGTGAGGTATTCGGTTTCATCGATCTCTCCGCGGGCGAAACGCTCGTGCAGAATGACCTCCGCCTGATGGTGCGAGGGGCGCACCGCGTTCGTTCCTTGATCGGAGTGCGGGCGCCGCAGCAGAACCACGATGATGACGGTGATCACGCCGCCCCAGAACAAGACCATCAACACTGCCATTATGATCCAGCCGGTCATTCCCCAGCTGTCGCCGCCCCATCCGTACATGGTCACACCTCCATTTTCTTGAAAGGCTATCGCCGCTCGTAATCGACAAACAGGGCCGTAAGCCCTCAGGACGCGATTTCACCCACGCGGGCGTGCCGTACTTGCGTCCGGGCGAACCAAACATGTCCAGGGGACTCGCCGGAGCAAGGTGTCCCCGACCCCGGGTTTCACTGGGTTCACAGTGTCGATTCCGTCTTCGGCACTAATTCGTACGACGGCCCTCCAGCAGGACTAGTCCGGGCTTACCGTCGGAATAAGAACATCCGAGTCCACGTTGAGAACGCCGAGCTGGCGTATCAACCTGGCGTATCAACATCGTCTCGGCGCGGGATGTCGAGGACGTCCAGCGAACGCCTTCACGTCGAGAATTTCGTCGTAGAGTGCATCCCAATTCTTCCGTTTTGAATGCTGTAGTGGCACCGACACTCCCACGGCATACCCCCATAGGGTATAGTTCTCAGTGGATTGCGAGTGATCGCCATTTACACTCAGGACACGACAGTCGTGGAACTCCGACTCGAGCGAGAGGGGTCTGCATGAGAGCAACTAGGTTCGCCCGTCGCCCGTCGCCCGTCCGTAGGTACTCGCCTGCTAGTTCCCGCGCTCGTGTTCCTCGTCGCGCTGAGCGGGATAGCGAGTGCTTACGCCGCAATACTTCCTCCGGCGGGCGCTGCTCACCGTTCGGAGTTGACGGTCACCGCGACGGCGGAACACTTGCTGGAGCTTCCGCAGTCTTCCGGGACGATGGCGTCCCCTGATCATCATGACGGACCGATTGACCCGAACTGCGACGACATGTGCCCAGCAGGATGCACTCTGGCCGCAGATTGCACCATAGGGTTCGCCACGCTCTCCGCGGCATCAACGACGCACGCGACCCCAGCCCTTTCCATGGCGCTGGCAACGGCTCCGCTCCACGGTGGCATATTCGCACGAACTATTCCCCCTGCCAGGTCGCCATCGATTCGGACAACGGCAGCGAGTTCATCAATCATCGTTTTGCCGCGCGCATGTGGCTGGCACGTCTTCCCCTCGCTTACGGAATTTCACACATCGGACGAACGGGTGCGCGCAATTGCGTTCACGCGGTGCGTAGCCACCCTCGTCATCGGGGTGACCTCAACCGACATATAAGTCAGTAAGAACCCCGCAACATAAATCCGAAAGCCACAGGAGAAGTGACTTGTCTGCATGACGGCGAGGTTATGATTTGGTTGTCACGTAATCGAACGTAGAAATGACAGGGGTCGAGGATGCTTCTCGGATACATGCGGGTGTCGAAGGCCGACGGGTCGCAGAGCACCGATCTACAGAGGGACGCGCTCCTGGTCGCCGGCGTCGACCCAGACAACCTCTACGAGGACCACGCCTCCGGCAAGAAGGACGACCGCCCGCAGCTGGCGGCCTGACTGAAAGCGCTCCGGAAGGGGGACACCCTTCTTGTGTGGAAACTCGACCGACTCGGTCGTGATCTACGCCACCTGGTCAACACGGTCCATGACCTCACCGACCGCGGCATCGGTCTCAAGGTACTCACCGGCGAGGGCACCGCGCTCGACACCACGACTGCATCCGGGAAGCTTGTCTTCGGGATTTTCGCTGCCCTGGCCGAGTTCGAGCGGGCGCTTATATCCGAGCGCACTATCGCCGGCCTCGCCGCGGCGCGCGCCCGAGGGAGAAACGGCGGTCGCCCGTACAAGATGACGGCGGCCAAAGTTCGCCTGGCCATGGCCGCCATGGACCAGAAAGAAACCCACGTTGGCGACCTCTGCAAAGAACTCGGGGTAACCCGACAAACCCTCTACCGTCACGTTTCCCATCCGGAGAACTGCGACCCGATGGCGCGAAGCTGACTGGAAAGACGAAGCCTCGAGCGTCTGCGTTGAGCTAGGCCGGCAGGGGTCGCCTGCCGACAAAGAACCAATCTGGCTGCAGTCGCGTCGTGGCGCAGCTGCGTCAATCGGCGTTCTTCGAAGGTCCTCGCCCGCGCTTCGGTGAGGCGCAACGTGGTTTGGCAATGCCGCACGGTGTGGCCGGCAAATCGAAGGAGATCAAAGCGCTTGACGATCCACCGATACGCCGTCGATTTGGAGACTCCAGCCGATTTCGATCCGACGTTGACGCCGCGCCCCGCATCAAAGGACACCCAGAACACGGCTTCTTCGTCGGCATCAACCCTCAGATGATGCCGTTCCTGGACATGATCGACCTCCGCTTCCCAGGCCTCGAGGCGAGAAACCGGACACCTGCTGCTGACGAAGAACGATGAAGCATTTCAAACCACCTAAGAAGTGGGTGTTGCTTCGATCAAATAGAATCCCGCGCGGGCTAAACGGGCATCGCAGCGGAGTCAGTGGTGGCGTGACCGCTCGGGACGAGCTGGGCGATAACCGACCCGCTACCGAGAAGCAGCGAGCGAGCAGGATCTCACGTCGGCGAGCGTCGTCGAGCACGTGCACCACGTCACCGCGCTACTTCCCTCCCGTGGAACTCGACGCTGACCTGGGCAGAACGTTGACGCTCCAGCTCGACCTCGGCCCCGCCAGCGACGAGGCGGTTTATGCCTATTTACCCACGGGACCGCTTACCCATCACGGGCGGTACAGTCGGAATCGTCTCCAAGAAGGAAACCATGACAACGCACAACGATACGTCTGCCCTGCAAGACGAGGACAGTACTGATCTCCGTAATCCCCTCGACGGTCCCGACGACAGCGATGATACCGAACAGGCGGAGCCACTTTCAATCGCCCCTGACGAGCGCAAGTTGGTTACACAGCCTTACGACCTCGGCGTCCGTTCAATCCGTGAGGACATTCGGACCGGCAGGATCAGTCTCAATATCGCATACCAGCGAAAGTACGTCTGGGACAGCGGCAAAGCCTCCCGCCTCGTCGAGTCGCTGCTGCTCAACGTGCCGATCCCCGTCTGCTATTTCGCCGAGGACGACGGAGTTTACGAAGTCATCGATGGACTGCAACGCCTCACAACGATTCAGAGGTTCTTGGACGATGAATTTGCACTGAACGGCGTATCAGTGCTGGCAGAACTTAACGGCGACAAGTTCTCGAACCTGGTTACTGATCACCGGATTCCGCTTGCGCGCTTGCGAGGGCGGCATCCGTTCGGTTATCGGCACGGTTTTGCTAAACGCTCAACCAGTGGCACCATCCCCGAAGCGCAGGGCAATGAAGTCATTCCTTACAAGACCTGATGCGTAGTATTGGATGTTAATACTGGCGTCACTCTGTTCACCAGCACAATGTCGTGCCGTTTCACTCGCGCGGCTTAACAAGGAGGGGGGAAACTTTATGGGTTCCTTGATTCTCATGATCATTGGCCTGGGCGTCATGGCCGCGGGCTATTTTGTCTACTCGAAGTACCTCGCGCGCAGGGTCTACAAGCTCAACGAGGCTTTCGTGACCCCGGCGCACGAGCTCAAGGATGGCGTGGACTACATGCCCACGAACAAGTTCATTCTGTGGGGCCACCATTTCACCTCCGTTGCCGGTGCTGCCCCCATCGTTGGTCCTGCCATTGCCGTGATCTGGGGCTGGCTTCCAGCCCTGCTCTGGGTCACTCTCGGTACCGTATTCTTCGCCGGGATGCACGATTTGGGAACGTTGTGGGCCTCGACGCGCAACAAGGGACGTTCCATCGGTGCCCTGTCCGCTCGGTACATCGGTAAGCGCGGGGCCAACCTTTTCCTGGTCGTGATTTTCCTTGTCCTGCTCATGGTGATCGCGGCATTCGCCGTCGTCATCAAGAACCTCCTGATCAGCACACCGGGAGCGGTCATCCCCGTGTGGGGCGCGATTGTCGTCGCCCTTCTGGTGGGTGTGGCCGTGTACCGGCTTCGCTGGCACCTGCTGCCCGTCACCGTCGTCGGCGTCGTAGTGCTCTACGCGCTCATCGTGGTCGGCGACCAGATTCCGGTGGTGCTCCCCGAATCAACACTGGGCATGTCTCCGGCCACATTCTGGATTGTCGCCCTGTTCGCCTATGGAGCGATCGCTTCGCTGCTGCCGGTGTGGGTCCTGCTCCAGCCACGTGATTACATCAATGGGGTGCAGCTTTTCGTCGGCTTGATCATGCTGTTTGGGTCCGTCCTGCTGGCCACGCTGTTCTCCGCAACACCACCGGATATCGTCGCCCCCGCCATCAACATGAACGTTCCCGAGGGCACGCCAAGCATGATTCCCCTGCTGTTCGTGACCATTGCGTGTGGTGCCATCTCGGGATTCCATGGCATGGTGGCCTCCGGCACCACCTCGAAGCAACTTGACAAGGAAACGGATGCTCGTTTCGTCGGGTACTTCGGCGCTGTCGGTGAGGGACTGCTCTCCCTGGGAACGATCCTCGCCGTCATCGGTGGATTCAAGTCGGCTGCCGAGTGGAACGAAATCTACAGCTCGTTCGGCGCCGGTGGGGTCAATGCCTTCGTCCAAGGCGGGGCGAACCTGATGCAGAACGGCATCGGCCTGCCGGCATCGCTGAGCGCGACGGTACTGGCGACGATGGCTGTGCTGTTTGCCGCCACCACGATGGATACCGGAATGCGGCTGCTGCGCTTTGTGGTCCAGGAAGCCGCCGAGGCCTTCAAGCTCAAGATCGGCAAGATCCCCGCGACCCTCATCGTCTTGGCACTCGGCCTCGGCCTGACGTTCTCACAGGGACTCGGAGGCGAGGGCGGTCTACGCATCTGGCCGCTGTTCGGAACCACCAACCAGCTGATGGCATCGCTGAGCCTATCAATCATCGCGGTCATACTGATCCGCAAGGGGCGCAACCCCATCACAGCGATGATTCCGCTCGTGATCGTTTTCGTCATGGCATTCTGGGCGGCGCTCGAACAGCTTTCCAGTTTCACTGACCCGAGCGACCCGGATTGGGTGCTCTTCACGCTTGACGTCATCATCATCGTGACCAGCGTGTGGGTCGCCGTCGAAGCAATCATCGCCATGCGCAACGCCAGGAACTTACCGCCGGAAGACGCAGACGCAGACGCAGACGAAGACGCGGGCGCGAACGCAGACGCGGACGCGGAACTGACCGCGGTGAGCGAAGATGTCTAACCGAATGGGACCGTTACCGACTGACCCGCGCCGGAAGGAGTTCTTCCGGCGCTGGTCAGCTTTTCAGGCGGGCCTGCACGAGTTCTACGTGGGGCCGTACCGTCAGATGTTCAAACGGGAGAAGCAGGACGAAGATGACCTGTTCATGATCGCGGTCTTGGGCGAAGCTCTCGGCGTGCCCGACCCGGCCGCATATTACACAGCCGAACTCCTGCCCGCCGTCTGGGACAACTTCCACGCCTGGCATCGCCGCATCGGAATCCCCCGCTCACCATTGGACCATATCGGATGCTGCTGACACTCGCTGGCGAGCGGAGAGTGCTCTTCGTCGGAGGCAAGGGCGGAGTAGGTAAAACGTCCGTGGCATCGGCCTTGGCTCTTGCTCGCGCCCGGAACGGCGGACGAGTGCTGCTCGTTTCCACGGATCCGGCACACAACCTCGGCCATATCTGGGACATGACGTTGTCCGATTCTGCCGCGCGAGTTTTCACCGCATCCATTGGATATGTGGATGCCGTTGAGATCGACCCGCACACCACCATCGAGCGTCATTTCACGGCTGTCAGCGCCACGATGATGAAGCTCCTTCCCGAGCGGCTGCACCGCTCGGCGAAGCAGCATCTCGAGCTCGCGAAGACAGCACCGGGCAGCCACGAGTCAGCCGTCCTCGAACGGATCGCCGAACTCATCGACCATGGTCTCGACGCATATGACCTCGTCCTCTTCGACACTGCGCCATCAGGCCACACGCTGCACCTGCTCACCCTGCCGAAGATGTTGACGGGGTGGACGGAATCACTGCTCGCCAGCCGCTCCAGATCGGACCGATTCGCCGCGGCCGCCCGTGGAATTGTCGGCGGTGAAGACCAAGAGGCGGCTGCCGACTCAGAACTGAGGCGCACGTTGATCGCCCGTCGTGACCGATTCGCCCGCATGCGGCAGAGGATCACCGATGGCACCACCACGGGCTTCGTGATCGTGACTCTCGCTGAAAAGATGCCCGTCGCCGAATCCCTTGACATTGTCAGACAATTGCGCGGTTTGGGGATCGACGTCGCGTCCATTGTTGTCAACCGCCGATCTCCTGCCGATGCCGGCTCTTTCCTCGCCGAACGCAGGAAAGGCGAAGACGCCTGTCTGCAAATGCTCCGCGAGCACCTCGATACAGTGCCGCTGATCGAACTGCCGCTGCTGGTTCGAGACACGACGGGAGAAGATGCTTTGGAGGAACTCGCGGCGCTATTGAAAGCGGCGTAGCGCTGCAGCACACGGCACAGTGTCCGAGACACGCTTAACGTGCTTAGCAGGGGTCTGAGCAGTAATGGAGCGGAAACGTGCGCTAAGGGTCCTGGCTCGGGGCCTGACTATTTGGGCTGTTCGGGTTTCGGAAGGGTCGGAGGCCTTCTTTCGAGAGGTCGCTGGTGCTGCAGCGGTAGCGGCCAAGGAGATTGATGTGGTCGCGGATCAGGGGTGAGAGTCGGGCGACGTCGGTGTCGTTGACGGGGTGGTCCTCGGCACGGAGTTGGTTCACTGCGGCGTCGATGTAACGGGTGTTCCAGAGGACTATGGCGTTGACGACGAGTCCGAGGGCGCCGAGTTGATCTTCCTGGCCTTCTCGGCAGTGTTGCCGGAGTAGCCGGCGGTGTCGGTCATGAGCTCGGTGGGTTGCAGACCGCGGTTTGCTGCTCGAGGAGTCCGTCAAGGATGTAGAGGCTGTCGCGAAAGGTCCCGGGAACGACGATCCCGTGGAAACGGGCGAACTGATCGGAGAGGAAGTTAAGGCAGGTCGCTCAACATCACCTTGTCGCGAATTCGACCCGTCGCATTCAGATGTGTTCTTGGCGATTGACACTGAAAATGACAATTCAAGGTTATGGGGTGCTGGCAGCACTCTTCGTCAAAGGAACCTTTGTTGAGATGAAGCCCAATCTGAAAGTCAAGCGCTCACAGGGACGGGTGAAATGTGGGCAGGGGCGCCCCTGCTTATTTTCATATAAATACGGAAGCAGTTTTCCATGTTTTTATGAAATATGCGAAGATGGCAGTATGAAGAACGTGGAGATAGTCTGGCGCACTTTGGCCGACGCCGCACTGGGGGGACAGCGTGACTGGAACAGCATTGGCGATATCGCCAAAGCGGCGTCGGTCGCACCGTCCACTACTCATCAGGCGCTGGGACGACTCCTCGATATCGGTGCCGTCCGCGCGAATTCCCGTCGCGGCTACACTGTCGTCGCGCCGGAGAAGCTCCTCGATGCCTTCGCTGCCCACCGTAACCTGCGCGCCGACACTGTGGTCTCTACAACGCTGCCCGCCGCCCAGACGTTTCTCGATGACGGCGAAGCCGACTACGCCCTCAGTGGCAGTACCGCCGCCGTGCACTACCTCGGTGGCCGCAATACTGTTGCCGATCTCGGCCGACGAATCATCTACACCACACGCACTGTGTCGCAGGTGGACTTTCCGGCGGGCGATGAGGTCATCATCCTCACCGAGGATCAGGACGCGGCACGGAAATGGCGGTCCGGTTACGCCAGTCTCGCTCAGACCTACGCCGACCTCTGGGCAAGCCCAGGATGGCAAGCCGCCGAGTTCACTCGCGCGCTGAAAACGACCTTGTTCCCGGCCGCGGATTGGGAGCAGCGAACCAGTGCCTAATCTCTACGAGGACAAGGACGGAGTCATCCGTGCGCTGGTCGATCGGCTGGGCCATGATCTCGAACCCTCGATTCTCATCGGGGGCTGGGCAACATTCGTTCGTGTCGGAGGGGAAATCAGTCTCGACATCGACCTCATCACCTCGCAAGAGAGCCGACACAAGCTTGAGCAGCTGATGACCGACATCTCAACTAGTAACAACCACCAGGGCAAGAAGCTCCGTGCGACGATCGACAATGTCCACCTCGACATCTACCTCCCGTACGAATCTCAACTCGGAGGCAAACTACGACTGAAGGTCGAGGTGCTCGCGGAATACCCCGACGAGCTGTCCTTCGAAAAATGGACACTCCTGCGACTGGAAGCGCACATTGCAACAAAGATGGCGGCACTGCTCGACCGACACTTCTCGGAGAAAGGCCAAAAGGATGCCCGCGAGATCCTTGCGCTACTCAAACAGGATGGCGTCGACCCCACGGTCGCCGCCGAGATTCTCGACCGAGCCTCCACAGTTGCTATCGACGATCTGCCCGCCGTGATCGGTCAGGCTTTCGACCTTATTACCCAGATCATTCCGCTGTCGAAGAGTGACAAGAAACGCCTGGCCGCCATCAAGAAGTCATGGGTTGGGGAACTTGAGGAGCGAGGGTTGCGCCCTCAGGAACTGCGCCCACGGCTCTGAGTGTACGAATAGAAACGGTGCGGACGCTGGCCTTCTTCAGCTGGAGCGGCTGCCTCAGAAACCATCGTTTTGCCGCGCGCATGTGGCTGGCACGTCTTCCCCTCGCTTACGGAATTTCACACGTCGGACGAACGGGTGCGCGCAATTGCGTTCACGCGGTGCGTAGCCACCCTCGTCATCGGCGTGACCTCAACCGACACCGCCATATAAATCAGGAAGAACCCCGCCACATAAATCTGAAAGCCGCAGAGTTGTGGCAGCGCAGTGACGAGGGGCCAAGTGTCTTAGGAAGTTGTCTCGCCGTAAAATTTCTCAGACGAGTGCCGGCAGGGGTTCTGTGAGTCACAATGGGTGAATGAGGATCCAGCGTCAGGTGTGTCCTTCATAAGTAACCCGGTAGCTACACGGAGTGACCTGGTCATCCCACGTAGCTCGGATCTCAGAATCGCGTTCTCGTGCTCGAGCTGGCTAATGCGGCTCCTATCCACGGACGATTGTGTACTCATGGGATACCCCTTCCGTCCCCGTGGTATCGCTGGCGCAGCCGAAGGCCGTGGGCTGGATGAGAGTGTACGTGAGGTTGGTCACTACGCCGGTGGTCGCGGCGTTGGAAATCGTCACGAGAGCATCGTTCGTGGTTGCCGCATCCAACTTGACGGCAAACGGCGCGTAGACAACGTCACCGGGTGAGAGCAACGTGGGATTGACGGTAAACGCGAGCGTTGCCGGTGCTCCGACGGTCGCGTGCTCGGCGTACGTCGTGCCGTCAGTGCTGCCAACCATGTTGAACGTACCGGCGGCGAAGGTTCCCTGCGCGAATTCGGAGTCATTCCACGCGGCGAGCGTGATGGCCGCGCCAACACCAAGCACGAGCCCGCCGGCCAGGATGGCCCCAACCTTTCGACTGCGTAGGCCTCGGGGCCTGCTGGGGCTAATGGTGTCTTCGATTTGCTCTTCCACGCTATAATCCCTGTCAACGGCGCTCACATGCAAACTTTGCATCGCCTCAGAATGCTCTCGCCGCGACATCTCACCTCGCGCGAAATTTGCCCCTCAAACAGCTCGCCCACTCGAGACGTGTGAACTGTAATCAACAAACCACATTGCCATGTATTCGTGAAGGGCATTTAGTCCCCAAACTTGCGGCTCACACTTCGGTCGCACTATGCCCCTTCGGAGCATCCGGGTACTCAACAAGAGGTTGGAGCTTTGCCTGTGGCCATAGTCGCTTTGTCTAGTCCCGGAGGTAGAGTTCGAGGCGTGGAACTCGCAGTAGGGCGAGGGCACGTTTTTCGATTTGGCGGACCCGTTCCCGGGTGACGCCTTGGATGCGCGCGATCTGGTCGAGTGTTTGGGGTGCGTCGCCGTTCAGGCCGAACCGGGCCTGGAGTATCGATTGCTCCCGTGGATGCCCTGCCGGCCCGGGAGTACTCGATCCTCACCGCGCATTTCGGACTCGACGGCGAGGTGCCGCGCACGCTGGCTCAGATTGCCGGGGGGCAGTGGATCACGCGGGAACGAGTGCGACAGATTGAAAAACGTGCCCTCGCGCTCCTGCGTGTTCCCCGGCTTGAACACTATCTCCATGATTAACCCGGATTAGGAGAGGTGATCCCGATGGTCAATCCGGCGGAAACACGTCTGACAGGGTCTCCGAAACACAGCGGGACCCCGAAACCGAAAAGCCCATGGCTTTGGTCCCGCCTCGGCACAGGCCGGCGGGTCGATCGCCAGCTCTGCCCCGTCCCGGTCAGTGAGGTTCTCGGGCTCACCGTCCGCGACGTGGCCGAGGCCATGCGCACGGCCGACATCACGCGGACGCCGACGCTTTTCCAAGCGAACGCCTGGATCATTGCTGCGGAGCCGACGCCCGGCTGGCTTGCCCCGCTCCTAGCCAGCGCGGACCTTCGCGATCCAGATCGGGTGAGTCTGATCGCCGCGCGGCGGCGGCACATGTGGGCGGTCCCAGAGGAAGTTTGGGGGGCTTTCGGGACGGGACAGAGAATTGCGGGTTCTGAGCAGGTGGCCGTCGCCGCCCGGATCGCGTTCGAGTCCCTGACGGAACTGGCCACCATGAGAGGCGACAGCAGCGGACTCGGTCCCAACGAACTCGCAGCGCTCACCTGGGCGGGGATTGAACCGAAGGATACGTCCACGTGGTTTGTCACAGACCCGGACGACAGCGAAACCGTGTGGTTTCCCAGATCCGATGACGGGTTCTGATCCTGGTCACTGCACAGCGAGGCCCTGCGTGATTCTCCTATGTTAATCATAGGAGAATCACGCAGGGACCGGCCCGACAGAGTCAAAGCGGCATTGAAATGAGTAACGTAAGAGATGGGGCCTCCTTGGTATCAGATTGTGTGTAGTAATCCAATCGATCCCGGAGGTCCTCACTTTTTAACGCACGCCACGCACACAACCTGTGTGGGAACAACAGTTAAGTCGCGTCAGCCAAACAGCGCCGTCACTTTAATGAGTGTCTGCGTCACGCCGTAGACGAGCGGAACACCCACGAGGGCCCAGCCGAGAACGAGTTTCAGGGTCTTCATGTTAGGACTCCAGTGCAGGTTCGCGAGCGGTTGGCGGCGCCACCGTTGGCTCGTGGAAGGTCTTGGCGACGGGCCGAATCATGAGGTTGGCGACGAAGCCGACCGCGAGGATACCAACCATGGTCAACAGGGCCGGCTGGTAGTCCGTCGCAGTCAGCTCTCCTGGAGTGCCCTGGGCATCGAGGATGGAGTTCACAATGAGCGGACCGGCAATACCGGCTGCGGACCAAGCGGTGAGCAGGCGTCCGTGGATCGCACCCACCTGGAAAGTGCCGAACAGGTCCCGTAGATACGCGGGCGCCGTGGCGAATCCGCCGCCATAGAAGGAGATGATCACGAAGGCGAGGATCACATACAGTGCGGTCGTCGTGGAACCCAGAAGGGCGAGCACAAGATAAAGAACGGTACCCACACCGAGGTAGACCATGTAGATGTTCTTGCGACCCGTGAAGTCGGAGGTGCTCGACCACGCGAAACGCCCACCCATGTTGGCGATCGAGAGCAACCCGACGAAGCCTCCAGCCACAACGACCGTCACGAGGGATGAGCCGTCCGGCTGGCGGAAGAAGTCCTGGATCATGGGGGCCGCCTGCTCAAGGATTCCGATACCGGCCGTTACATTGCAGAATAACACGATCCAGATCAGCCAGAACTGACGGGTCCTGATGGCGTTCTTTGCCGACACGTGGTTGTTGCTCACGAGGGCGCGCACCTTGACCTTCGACGGGTCGAACCCGTTCGGTTTCCAGTCCGCGGCTGGCACCTTGATGGTGAACGCGCCGAACATCATGTAGACGAGGTAGACGACGGCGAGGGTGAGCCAGAGTTTTCCGACCGCGTCACCGCTCGCGATCCAACCGGTCATACCGGAGTTCGGGTCGTATGCGGTGAGCAGGGCAGTGGAGATGGGACTTGCGAGGAGCGCGCCGCCGCCGAAGCCCATGATGGCCATGCCCGTGGCCAGTCCGGGGCGGTCCGGGAACCATTTGATGAGCGTGGAAACCGGCGATATGTAACCAATACCCAGGCCGATTCCACCGATGAGCCCGTAGCCGAGGTACACGAGCCACAGCTGGTTGCTGAAGATGCCGAGGGAGCCAATCAGGAATCCACCTGACCAGAACAGGGCCGACACAAACATGGCCTTCCGGGGTCCGTTCGTATCCACCCACGTGCCCATGATGGCGGCCCCATGTAACCGAGGCGAAGCTCTGGTGAGATTGCGTAGGCGCGCGGGTGCGACAAGTAGGCGGAGTCATACTGGAATGACGCGGAAGTGAGGTTTCTGCCTCCGCTGAATGACGGCTTGAGTACCCCACGAAGTGTTCCGATTCCGGTTTCAATGTTTCGGAGTCTCTCACGGGTGATGAAAGCTCTCTCCGCGAGGGTGGTCGCGGACATGACGTTGACTCTCCGCCAGCATTCGCCCGATGTAGGTGCCGCGCTGGAGCAGCGCGCGCAAGGCCTGTGGATCCGCGATGGCTCGTGACTCCAACGCGTCGCCAAGTCTCTCTCCATCTACGTCGTCATAGACGGAAAGGCGTGCCAGCATCACACCGTTCGTCGCCGCCGCTGCGTCCTTCATGGAGTCGTATAAGGCGCGCAGCTTCCAGCGCGGGGCGCCGTTGGATTCCAAACATCCAGGAGGATTGGCGGGGCCAAGTAGCGTTTCGCATGACGGGTTCGTCCAGCGTTTGCCCCACTTGCCAGCAGCGAGGCACTCCGATTAACGTTCTGTCACGAAGCGGAGGCAGTCCGGATTCCACGGCAGCTCTCTCATTCGCGGCGGCTCAAGCGTGACACGGAGTGCGGGGCGCAGATCTTGTCGGCGAAGTCGGGGAGGTCGTTCTCATCAACGCCGGAGCGTTGTTTGTTGGTAACGGTCTTGAGCATTTCTCGAAGGGGGACAGGTCAGGGAAGGTCTCGGTCTGGGGTGGTGGCGCGTGGGGTAATGGCCTAGATTTGAGTGCTGCGATATTTTCACAACCTGACTGCGATTTCGGGATTTTCCCGAGGACATTTGACTAAGGAGGTTCGCGGTGGCATATAACGTTGCTCAGAAACTTATTTCCTCTCACCTGCTCAGCGGGGAGATGACACCGGGGACCGAAATTGGCCTGCGCATCGATCAGACCCTCACCCAGGATGCAACGGGAACTCTTGTCATGCTTGAGTTGGAGGCGCTGGGACTTGATCGTGCGCGCACTGAAGTGTCCGTTCAGTACATCGACCACAACCTGTTGCAGGCCGACAGTAAGAACGCGGAGGACCACGACTTCCTCCGCTCGGCCTGTCAACGATTCGGCCTGTGGTTTTCGAAGGCCGGGAACGGGGTCTCGCACCCGACGCATATGCAGCGGTTCGGCATCCCGGGCAAGACGATGGTCGGCTCGGACAGTCACACCCCGGCTGCGGGCTCGCTCGGGATGCTGGCCATCGGCGTTGGCGGTATCGAGGTGGCTCTCGCGATCGCCGGCGAACCGCTCTACATCAGGATGCCCGAAATCTGGGGCGTGCGTCTCACCGGCCAGCTGCCGCCGTGGACGAGCGCCAAGGATGTCATTCTCGAAATGCTCCGCCGACATGGCGTCAAGGGCGGCGTCAACCGGATTATCGAATACTACGGACCGGGCCTGTCGACCCTCACCGCGATGGACCGGCATGTGATCGCCAATATGGGCGCCGAGCTCGGCGCGACTACAACGGTCTTCCCAGCGGACGATCAGGTGCGCGCGTTCCTTCGCTCAGAGCAACGCGAGGGCGACTTCGTCGAACTGCTCTCCGATGCGGATGCCGGATACGACGTGACCGAGGAGATTGACCTCTCGACCATCGTGCCACTCATCGCACTGCCCAGTTCACCGGGCAACGTCGTGCCGGTGCGAGAGGTCGCCGGTAGACCTGTTGGGCAGGTCGTGATCGGCTCATCCGCGAATCCGGGACTGCGCGACTTCGCAATCGTCGCCGCAATCGTGAAGGGGCGCCAGTCACCCCCTGGCGTGTCCTTCGACGTCAACCCGAGCTCCCGCCAGATACTGCAGGATCTGACTCGCATGGGTGCCACTCTCGATTTAATCAGCGCCGGTGCCCGGCTACACCAGTCAGGCTGCATGGGCTGCATCGGAATGGGTCAGGCCCCGGCAAACGGGCGCAACAGCCTGCGCACGATGCCGCGCAACTTTCTAGGCCGCTCCGGCACCCAGGAAGATTCGGTCTACCTGTGCTCGCCGGAGACGGCGGCGGCGGCGGTGCTCACCGGGGCGATCACCGACCCGCGCGACCTTGAAGAACTATTCGATCTGACGTACCCGACGGTCCAGTTCCCGGCCACATCGAGTGTGAACCTGGCCATGCTCGAGGCACCGTTGCCTCTGGCAGAGGCCTCCCAGGTGGAACTGGTGAAGGGCGACAACATTTCCTCGTTGCCGGTCTTCGCGCCCCTCGCCGATCGCATCGAGGCCCCGGTGGCTCTGTTGGTCGGTGACGATATTTCCACGGATGAGATCCTGCCGGCGGGCGCGCGCGTTTTGCCTTTCCGCAGCAACATCCCCAAACTCGCCCGCTTCACCTTCGACCAGGTCGATGAAACCTACCCGACCCGCGCGGCCGAAACCCGCGATACTTCCGGGCACATAATCATTGCCGGCGCCAACTACGGGCAGGGTTCCTCACGGGAGCATGCTGCGATCACCCCCCGTTTTCTTGGCTTGCGCGCGGTCATGGCCGTCTCCTTCGCACGCATCCACTGGCAGAACCTCGTCAATTTTGGTGTGCTCGCGCTCGAATTCGCGGATGCGACCGATCACGACCGCATCCAGCGTGACGATGTTCTGGTCCTGGACGGCATCCGCGAGGCCCTCGCCGCCGGAACCGCGATCACCGTGCACAATAAGACTCGCAATGAGGACTACGCTGCCCGGCAGAACTTCTCACAGCGGCAGATCGACATGTTGCTCGCGGGGGGACTCATTCCCTGGCTGCAGGAGCGGAGAGCGGCCGAGACCCGCGATCGAGACTGAACCGTGCCGTGTGCATGCCCGTCCCCAACGGGTCCGACAGCGTAATCTGGATTTGATCACCCGGTTGTCGTAAGCTGAAAGTCTGCTGTGCGTGAAGGGAGCCTTGCCACTATGACGTATGTTATTGCTCTTCCCTGCGTCGACGTGAAAGATCGGGCCTGCATCGAAGAATGCCCGGTCGATTGCATTTATGAGGGCGAACGGATGCTCTACATCCACCCGGATGAGTGCATAGACTGCAGTGCCTGTGAGCCCGTGTGCCCAGTTGAGGCCATCTTTTATGAAGATGATGTGCCGGAGAAATGGGCCGACTATTACAAGGCCAACGTCGAGTTCTTCGACGACATCGGCTCTCCGGGGGGAGCCGCTAAGGTGGGCATATTTGCCAAGGATCACTCCGTGATTGCTGTACTGCCGCCGCAGGCTGTTGCCTGAAGCACCCCTTTTCTCGATCGCGCGGCCCGTCCATCAAACCACCATGGGTCATCGACTCGGGAACTCAGCACCGAGTCTTTGCCACCGTGAACAGTACCGCCGCGTCTTCTACCGCTTCGAGTGCGTGTCGGCCCTCCGGTACGATCAGCAGATCGCCCGGTGAGCCACTCCAGGAGTTCTCACCCGAGATGAGGACGACGCGTCCGTGCAACACGAAAAAAGTCGCGTCACCGGGATTCTCATGCTCATCCAACTTGGCGCCGGCACGCAAGGCGATCACAGTCTGGCGGAGTGTGCGTTCATTGCCTCCGTACACGGTCTTCGCGCTACGGCCGCTGCTGACCTGCCGGGCGTGATCCAACTCGTGACGCACTAGAGCAGTCAACGACGACTTCATCATGAGGAACCTCTCTTCGCGCTGCACTGCGCTGGCTGATGTGATTTCCAGCATACTGTCGCCTCCAGAGATTCCCATGAACACAAATAGGACTTGCAGTGCGTAGATGGTGTCGCCCGTCGCGTTATATGACGATGGCCGCGTCATCCTCGGTGACGATATCCGGGCATGAAGAAGCCCCGCCGGAGGATTCCGGCGGGGCTTTCGTCAGGATGGTGACGTGGTGGTCGTCACTCGTGACGCGGGCTCATTCGCTGTTCTCGGTGATCGCCGATTGCGCGGCGGCCAGGTCGACGATTGCTTTGTCGGCAGCGTAGGTCGCGATCAAAGCGGCGACCGCGAGGTTGTTCACCGCCCGCGGATAACCCCGCGCTGGCGAGGTGGATGGCATGGATCGCGTCGTCGGAGAAGAGCGGGTCTGACCGGCCGGCGAATTTGAGGTGTTGCCGGACGTATTCCGTGGTGTCGCCAGCATTCATCCCGGTGATTGTGTAACGCGTGGAGATGCGTTGGTCCAGCGCTGAGAGCACCGCGAGTTTCAGCCGGCGGCGGAGGGTGGGCTGGCCGATGAGGAGCATCGCGAAGTGCGACCCCGTGTCCATATCGCTGTTGGTGAGCATGCGGAGCGCTTCGAGGTCGGTGTTGGTGAGCAGGTGTGCTTCATCGATCACGACGACGGGTAGCCGGGCGCGTTCGTCGAGTTCCCCGGCGAGCAGCGCCGCGGTTTGCGAGGCGAGCACTCCGGAGAAGAACGCGGGGGTGCCGCCGAGCGCGGTGACGATGCGGGTGTGGATGCCGCGCATCGTGATCGTCGGGTCGGGGATATAGATCACCTGATGCCGAGACGGCTCCAGCTGGGCCAGGGCCGCGCGAACGGCGACGGTTTTCCCCGCGCCGACTTCACCACTGATCACCCCGAGCTGACGCTGACTGACGCACCAATCAATGCGAGCCATCGCTTCCCGATGCGACGGATGCGGATGCAAGGCTTGCGGCGGAATGTCCCGGGCGAAGGGCATGCGGGTGAATCCGTAATGGGACTGCAGGGTGTCGATACTCATCGGGTCGCCTCCTGGGCAGTCGGCACGAAGACGACCGCGGGCCGTTTCGAGGTTGACGCTTTGACGAAACTGATTGGCTCGCCAGCCATGGTGCCCTTGTGGCGGGTCTCGACCAGGCGGAGGTAGTCGATGCCGGAGACGGCGTTCTTCGCACCGGTCTCGATGCTGTCGGCAGCGGCCGTGGCGGCCTTTTTATGCACGTGGCGGCGGATTTCGCTGAGCACCGCGATGCCGGCCGGGACGCCGTTGCCGGCGGAGACGGTGATCAGCCCGGCGAGGTCGAAGGGGTCATAGACCAACTCCACCCGTTTGCCGACGAGGAGCTGATCGACTTGATAGGTGTTGGACTGCAACGACACTGTCGCGGACTTCGTCACCGTGCGGATCGTCGACCAGCGGAACGCTTCCGCGATCTCGTCCCGCGATTTTCGCACCGGCTTGCGGCCCACCCAGCTGGCATCCCAGCGTTGCAGCGGTGTTTGCCCGGTCGTGGAGTGGACGGCCTGGTGGTAAACCATCTCCACCCACGACGTGAACAACGCATTCAAGTCATCCAGCGACGTCACCATGCTGCCCACCCCGGCATCGACCTCGCCCGTCGCAGTGTCGACGGTGGTGATCTCGGTGAGGAACTGCGAGTTGACGGTGTTGAAGAACCGCTCGATTTTCCCGCGGCCCTGGGGTCGGTATGGTGCGGAGTGTGTCAGCCGGATTCCGAGCTTCGCGCAGGTCCGCGACAAGGATGCATCAATAAATGCCGAGCCGTTATCGACATAGCAAACCCCCGGAATTCCGCGGGATTCCAACGCCGGTCGGAGGGCCGCCGTGAGGCGGACGGAGTCTTCAGCGTAGGCCCACCGGGCCGCCGTCACGAGGCGCGTGTGGTCATCAAGGAACGCGAACAAATACGTTTTCCGGCCATTGATCCGCGGCCCGTGGAGCCCGTCACCGACCCACATTTCGTTGGGGTAGTCCGCTTCGAACCGGCCGAACACCTCGCGGACGCCGGTCGGGAGTTCCAGCGTGCGGAAGTGCCGCAGCAACGTCGACTCGGAAGGTGCGTCGCCGAGGGTGTCGATCATGATGCGCCGCACCTGCGCTGAGGTGCGGGCGGGCCGTTCGCGTTTCAGCGTCGCGGCCAACGCCAGGATCTGCGCCGGCGTCACGGCGCCCTGGGCGCGGCCGCGGGGTTTCAACGCGTCGAACCCGCCGCGCCGCCAAGCCCGAATCCACCGGTCGAGGGTGTCTTTGGAAACCGTCACCGTGCCGCCGAACGGCCCCGGATGCACCATCGCCGCGAGGTCTCTGACCATCGGACCGCGCTGACGCGTCGTGACCGCGGCATCGGCAGCGCCGCGGATCAGCTGATACCTGAACAGGGCGATCTTTTCCATCCGGTCGCGGCGCGCTGCCGTTTCCGACGGCGATCCGGCCGGCACGAGCAAGGACACGGCGGGGCTCACCGGGGAATCCTGGGGCACCACCGGTGGCAGCGTCGGAGGTGTTGCGGGCATGAAAGGTCCTCTCAAACAGTGAACACGCCCACCACAGGGATATGGCAGGCGCTCCTGCCAACTTTCCCGCCGACCACGCCCGGGCGTAAGGGCCGGTTGGTGTTGGGACCCGCGGCCCACCAGCTCGAGCAAAACAAGCGTCCGTTCGTCGTGGCGATCCCGGCCTGGATCCACGTCACCGTGACGGCCGCGGCAAACCGGCGCCCCAGTCCCTCGGCATACGCCATCAACACCGACAACGCCTCCCCGCCGGCGGTGCCGGCAGGTTTGGGCCACAGCACGACAGCGTCGGGAGCGTCCCGCACCAACAAGCTCGTGAACCTCTCGCCGATCGCACCGGCCGACGCTGCGAGTGCGCGCAACCAACCACGGACCGTCGAGACCGGCCTGCCGCAGCCCGCCGCGATTTTCCGGTGGCCCCACCCCAGCGCGGTCTTCGCCTCGACCGCCGCCGCGATCACCTCGGCCGCATCGGCCCGCCGCATGGCCAACCGCACCTCCAGGAGCACATGCGTGCTCAGGCAGACCGTGCACCGAGACCGGCGAGGCCGGAGCCTGCGATCCACCCAATCCGTGCCGAGGCCCTCACGAATCACGCGGTCCCTCGCCCACCCCCACGGTCGCAAGCGGCCACCACAATCCGGGCAGACCACGCGCCCGGCCAGGAGGTTCAACTCGACAACAACAGAATCATGACTTACCGTGAGCATCAGCGCGCCTTTACGCGTCAGAATGGCCCGGCGTAATCCGCAAAGATCCCACGCCGGGCCATTCGTCTATCCGGACGTCGTCAGCCTGACGCCGCCGACGGCCAGATACCAAATCCTCCAGCGCTAAAACCCATCGTCACCGACGAAGACGCCTACGTCGTCACTCCGGGAGACGTACAACAGATGGTTAGCTCAGTTAGCCTCTGGAAACAGTCCGACCACACTTTCCGAAGACGATCGTGCCGTTTCAAGCTCGATTTGGTGACGAGGAAGTGTGCCTGGAGTGCCTGTACGCGTATCGCGGGCCGGAGGGTTACTCCGGCCCGCGGTGTCAGGGGCAGGTTCCTTGGCCTGCGAGAGGGCGAGGCCTTCGGGACTGCGCGGGATGTCGACACCAAGTTTCACTGAGCGAGGGCACAGTGCTACACAAGACGCACGCGCCACTGCTTTTATGGTGCCGAGCCGCCTACCTGATGACAACGGGAACCCCGGGAATCTCGGCCATACAGTTGCAACGCCAACTCGGCCTGACCCGGTACCAGACCGCCTAGACCATCTTGCACAAGCTCCGCTTCGCCATGATCAACCCGGAGCGCGTATTGCTCACGGGTGAGGTTGAGGTCGACCACTGTCAGGTTGGTAGCCACGAGGCGGGGAGGCGCGGCGGCAACAGCCTGAAGGCCAGTCCTTGCTCGGACTCGGCACTCGCCAAGCCCCGACCACCTATCGAGAAATCACCGAAAACGGTCGGAACTCCCACACCGGCATCCGAGAAACTCCCATCAACGAGTGTCACCAATGTCCTGACTCAGTACAGCTAGCGCCTCGAGCGCCCCTCGGCGGAGCGATCGGCATCCGGCACCTCGTCTACGACGGCGTGCTCGGCGAGCACCCTGCGCCGCACGAGTACGCCCTCGACCACGACGAGTGCCGTTACGAGAGCCGCGCCCGCGATGAAGAGGGCAATGGCGAGCCCCACGTCGCCGCTCGGCGCTAGAAGCCCATTCTGGGCGCCCTGCCACGGCCAGAGCGCGCGCAGTGACCCGAGCAGGAGACCGGTCATGACTACGAGCGTCACCCGGTGGTGATGGGCGAAAAGCCACTGCAGCCCCGACACGAACACGCCGAGCCCGAGCACCGCACCCACGACGAAGGCGCCGAGGTAGGTGAGGTCCCGATCGTTGACGGCCTCGAGCGTCGGCGCGTACATGCCCAAGGTCAGCAGCAGGAACGAGCCGGAGACGCCCGGCAGAACGAGCGCGCAGACGGCGAACCCGGCGGAAACGGCGACGAGGATCAGGGGAGGGTCGATCTCTCCGGCGGGAGGGAGCCCGATCAGCGCAAAGGTGACCGCGGCGGCGAGCAGGGCGAGTGCGATATCGCGGGGCCGCCAGCGGGATCCGACCATGCGGATCGGCACGATGAGCGAGGCGACGATCAATCCGGCGAAGACCGCCCGTGTTCCGACCGGGAAGTCGTCGAGCAGCGGCGCGAGGAGCCGCGCACCGATCAGGATCGCCCCCACCATGCCCAACCCGATCGGGATCATCACGGTCCAGCGCACCGAGCGGAAGTGCGCCATGGCGCGAGCGGCGCCGCGCGCGCGAACGGCATCCGCGACGAGCAGGGCGACTCCGCGGGCGAGATGCCCGGCGCCATCGATGAGGTGGCCGTAGACGCCGACGATGAGCGCGATGGTTCCACCGCTCACACCCGGGACGATCTCGGCGGCGCCGATGAGGGCGCCGCGTGCGACGTCGACGACCGCGCGCAGCGCCGCCGGGGCGCGCCCGCCGCGACGGCCGGTCGTGACGGGTGTGGTCGCTGACATGGTCGAACCTTTCGTAGAGGGGTAAGGAGCGCACGCTGATCGTCGTAGGCCGCTGGCAAGTTTGCCCGAGCGCCGCCCGGGCGGTAACCCCGATCCCAGTTTGCCATGCCTCGCCCGATCGGGTCGAGAAGTCGCCCAGTCCTGTCTTGGCTGCAGCCGTTGCTGTCCAGCCGCTACCGGCGGGGATTCGCCGAGCTGCTGAGCCAGCCGCTCAACTTCAGCTCGTTCGGCGTCAACGCGCTCGTGCAGGCCGCGTACATCGCGGTCTTCGGTGCGCTCGCCTACAGCCCGGTTCGCCACGAAGGGCCTCCTGTCCTGACGGGCTTCACAGCGCTTTGAGCGCGGCGATGGCGTCGTCGGCAGCGTCATCGAACGGCTGGAGAACGAGATTGATGACGTTCTCGTCGATCTCCCTGCCGAACTCGCGTGCTTCCGCGTCGGTGTGTGCCGTCACCGCGACGGGGGCGGTCGCGCCATGATGACGGAGAGATGTGGCGAGACCCTTGTTGACCTCGACGTTTGGGATGGTGCTGACGATCCACTTTGCGGACCGTAGTGGCAGGGTTCCGGGGAACTCGCCGTTGCTCGCGTCCCCATAGGCCAGCGACACGCGATCCGCCAGTGTCGCGTCCTCCAGTCGGATCGTGGCGTAGGGGTCCCAGTCGACTACCAGCACCGAGTAGCCCGCCCTTGCGAATTCCTCGATCAGGCGGCTCCCGAACCGTCCGTGGCCGAAGACGATCACGTCGTAATGCTTCGCCTCGGGGAGCGCAGCGTCGATCGTGCGGCGCCGCTCGAAGATGCCGAGGACCGGATCGAGCACGGCGAACAGCTGTTCCGAGTACAGGATCATGTAGGTGGACGCGGCGATCGTGATCATCCCGACGAGTGTCACGAGCCCGACGGTGTCGTTGTCGACGTGGCCGAGGTCGCGGCCGAGGGCAACGAGAATCAGAGAGAACTCGCTGATTTGCGCGACGGCCAGACCGGCCAGGAATGAGACGCGTTTCGGATACCCCATGACACCCATGATCACGAGAACGATGAGTGGGTTGCCGATGAGGACGAACGCGGAGAAAAGGATGGCTTCTGGTATCTGGTTGCCGATCGAGGAGAAGTCGAGTTGCGTGCCGAGCTCGATGAAGAAGAACAGGAGCAGGAAATCCCGCAGGCCCGACAGAGAAGAGGCGATCGACTCCCGGAAGGGAGTCGACGCGAGCGCGAAGCCAGCGAGGAACGCGCCCACCTCCACCGAGAAACCCAAATAATCCGTGAGAGCAGCCACTGCGACGGCCCAGGCAACGCAACACACGATGAGCAGCTCCTGCGAGCTCGCAACGAGCTTGAGGAGGCCGGGGAGTACCCAGCGCATCGCGACAGCGAGACCACCGATGACCCCGGCTGCCGCGATCAGCACGCCCCCGATCTGTTCCCAGAGGGAGCCGTCGCGCTCGCCGCCGAAGCTGGAGAGGGCGATCATGACCAAGATCACGACGATGTCCTGCACGATCAGAAACCCTAGGGCGATCCTGCCGTGGAGTTCGTCGAGTTCCCCCTTGTCCGACAACAACTTCACGATGATGATCGTCGACGAGAAGGTCAGTGCCACAGCCACGTAGACGGCCACGACCACTGGCATTCCGAAGAGAAGCGCAATACCGAAGCCGACGAGCGAGGTGAACAGAACCTGGCCGAGTCCGGTGATCAGTGCGACCGGACCGATCGACTTGACCAGACGGATGTCGAGCTTGAGCCCCACGAGGAAGAGCAGGATTGCGATGCCGATCTCTGCCAGCAACTCGAGGGAGTCGCCCTCTCGAACCCAGCCCAGGAGGGACGGTCCGACGATGACTCCCACCACGATGAAAGCCACGATGAGCGGTTGCCGCGCTCGGTGCGCCAAGAACGCCACGATGGCCGCGATGGCGAGGACAGCCGCCATGGTGGCGAATGAGTCCAGCTCGGCTGCCATTATTCGTGGAGGTATCGGACGAGGCGCGCCAGCGCGTCGGGCCGCTCGACGACGACCAGCCGGTCCGCGACCTGGTATCCTCGCTCGACATCCTCTTCGAGATCTGGGTCGAGTGCGGTCACGGTCTTCTCCTATGTCGCGGTCTCGGTGCACTCTCAACTTAGGTCAGCCGGATGGTGAGCGCCAGACGGGGGCACCAATCCGGACGCGAAGCTTTGCCGCTCTGATCCGGAGTGGGGCCGCTCCGGCATCGCCCACCAACAGCTCCTCAACGAGCTCTCCGACGTGGACCTGCTCATCATCGTTGGCTTCCTCACCGTCGGCATCGACAGCGACGCCGCCAGCGACCTGTTCGCGGTCCTCGTGAAGCATTCCCGCACCATCAACCTCGGCAGTGTCGACATGTGCAAGCTCCGCGACGATCAAGCCCCCGCCGACAAGAACCACTGGGAATAAACCAAAACCGGTCGTGCTGGCGGCGGGCCACAACATCTCGCCGCCAGTACCACCGACTGCGGCTACTCGCCACCAGCACGTTAACGTCACTCAGTCGAGCATCGGATGCCGTTCCCACGAACTCAGCGCCAATGCTCGCCAAGTGTCCCAGACTGCGGGCAACGGCGAGCGATGCGCCTCGACCTGCAGCGACCGGGCCAAGCTACCCACACCCTCTAACTGCAGTACCTCGCCATCAGAGGTTTGTGCCACGTCACCGGCAGTCAGGCCAGTCGGATGAGTGCCCTCGGAACGGAGTCCAGCGAGCAGGATCGTATCAAGAATTCGGTTGTTACCGAGAATACCCGGGGAATGGTCGACCCCGCGCACGGGAAGCCACTCGAGAAAGAGCGGTTCAGCGTTGACGCTGACGTGCGTCCTCAGGTCGACAAATCCACCCTGCTCCGCTGACCGGCCAAATACGATCGTTTCCCGCAGGCAGACCGCGGATGACGCGGCAACGAGGTCGATCCGAGTGTGTCGGGTGACATGGGAACCGTCGGCGACGATAAAAGGCAGTCCGTGCCAGAGGAGTAGGGCATGTGCTTCGACCCGAATGGTGACCGTCCAGGTCGACGGTTCGCCATCTGCGTCGTAAGCAACAGTTCCGCCGACGTCTTCAAGCTCGAGCACACAACCGGCGCCGACGACCACGTCGATGTGCACATGGTCGTCACCGAGGAGTAGTGCGCCCGCGGCGATGAGCGCGACTCGTGCAAAGTTGGGGCCGATGTCGACGGTGCGGGGAACGAGTGCGCCTGTTGTGAGGTGTAGGCGGGCGCGCAGGGGCGCAGCGACGAGGTGAATCGATGTTGCCGCCGGGGTCGCCCCACTCGGTGCCGAACCCGTCACCTAGTGCGAATGGGAGTCAAGGTGAGTGTGCTCCCCGGATCCGTCGTGGGAATGCGGCGTTCCGCCGTTGTCGCTCGCGTGAAAATGCGGTGCCATTGGCCCCGGGTCCTGCGGGCTGTGTATGCCTGCCCGATGCTGCGCGAGCAGGCCGCGCACCCACGTACTTAACTCGTCAATGGATGCAGCGTCGGTGCGGGAGAGTGCGAGCACTTGGCGCCCCTCACGGGCGAACTCGGCGTCGCTCACCATGAGCGCAACGTCTACTCCGACGTAGGGTGCGAGGTCGGTTTTGTTCACGACGAGCAGGTCGGCCCGGGCTATGCCCGGGCCGCCCTTGCGAGCCACATCACCTCCGCCTGCAACATCGAGGACGAAGATCTGCGCGTCGACCAAGGCGGGCGAAAATGTCGCGGTGAGGTTGTCTCCGCCGGATTCGATCAGTACGACGTCGAGCGGCGCGAAGTCGCGCTCGAGGTCCTCCACGGCGAGAAGGTTAACGGTGATGTCGTCCCGAATGGCCGTGTGGGGGCACGCACCCGTCTCGACCGCTCGAATGCGCTCGGGCTCGAGCACACCCGCGGAGCGCAGAAAGCGGGCATCCTCATCGGTGTAAATGTCATTAGTGATCACGCCGAGGCGCAGTTCGGGCGCGAGCGCACGGCAGACTATTGCAATCAAGGAGCTCTTCCCGGTTCCAACGGGGCCGGCCACTCCAACTCTGAGTGCTCGGTTCGAGGTGTCTTTAGGCACGGAATAACCTTTTCGTTGATCGAGAGTGGGCCTCAACCCAGCCCTCGGATTCGGGAGCGCCCAGTGCCGGGATGGCGTCGGGAATGGTGAGTGCGGAGATCGTGTCTACGAATTCTTCCACAGCAGCGCAGGCATCAAGAACCCAGCCAGGCGGCACGATGGGGTCGAGCGGCTCTAGCTTGAGCATTGCGGCCGCAACGGTCTGTGCGTCGTCGTAGGCGACGAGTCTGACGAGGGCGGGTGCGTCGAGGTGGGCGGCAGCGGCAATCACGCCGACAACCACCGGGCGGGAAAACGGCACATCTGCACCCGCACAGGCTTCGATCGCCGCATTTGCCGGCCACAATCGCAAGGCAAGCCGGAGGTAGCCGCGTGCGAGTGACCGCGAGACGTCTCGCACGGCTGCACTGGGTGTGCGCGCCGCCCACGCCCGGTCGACGTGAGCGAGATCATCCGTTTCACCACCTAGAGATACGTGCCGGGCAACGACTGCGGTGCCCGCCTCCACGAGGGTGACGCTCCGTGCCCGGCCCAAAATGTAGGCGGGCACCAGCGAGGGGTCCATCCCCGAGGCCAGTGCTGGCTCGAGCCCGGCCGAGTGCACATGCCCACCGACCGGTAAGCGCGCATCCGCGAGCATCATCGCGATCGTCGTCGCTGATAGCACCGGAGAACTCGACGGCACATTTGGAGGGGATACGACGGTCACGATCAGAACATCATGTACAGCTGAGCGAGGGGCAGGCGGTCCGCGGGAGCGGGCACGACGTGATCGCCGTCGATGGATATGGCAAAGGTGTCCGGCCGAATGTCGATCCGCGGCAACACATCGTTGTTCCGCATCTGGGCTTTTCCCACCTCACGAGTACTCGTGACGGCGGCTAGCCGTCGGCGAAGGCCAAGACGCGACTCCACACCATCATCGATGGCAACGGGTGACACAAATGACACGGACATATCGGCGCCAATCGCGTCGGTGAACGCGGGGCGCATCATGACCGGCTGCGGAGTGGGGATGGAAGCGTTCGGGTCGCCGAGGGCGGCCCATACTATTCCGCCGCCCTTGATGATGAGCGCGGGTCGGATGCCGAAGAATTTCGGTTCCCACAACACGAGGTCGGCAAGTTTGCCTGCCTCAATTGAGCCCACCTCGCCGTCGAGCCCGTGTGCCACGGCGGGATTGATCGTGTACTTCGCCACATAGCGACGGACGCGCTCGTTGTCCGCGGGAAGGTTCTCCCCGAGGGAACCGCGTCTCGCTTTCATGGCGTGGGCAACCTGCCACGTGCGCGTGACCACCTCGCCGATACGCCCCATTGCCTGAGCATCAGAGGACACGATCGACAACGCCCCCATATCGTGCAGAATGTCCTCCGCCGCAATTGTGGTGGCACGAATGCGTGACTCGGCGAAGGCGAGATCCTCCGGCACTGCAGGGTTGAGGTGGTGGCAGACCATGAGCATGTCGAGGTGCTCGGCGACCGTATTCACGGTGTGCGGCAGGGTCGGGTTGGTCGACCCGGGAATGATGTGCGGGAGCGAAGCGATGCGGAGGATGTCCGGGGCATGGCCGCCGCCGGCACCCTCCACGTGGAAGGCGTGGATGGATCGGCCGGCAATCGCACCGATTGTGGACTCAACGAATCCCGACTCGTTGAGCGAGTCGGAATGCAGGGCGACCTGCAACCCGAACTCGTCGGCGGCACGCAGGGCGGCGTCGATCGCGGCCGGAGTGGAACCCCAGTCCTCATGCACCTTGTATCCACCCGCGCCGGCGAGAGCCTGCTCGCGAAACCCGGCTGCGGAGACGGTGTTTCCCTTGCCCAGCAGCAAAAAGTTCATGGGGAAGGCGTCGAGCGAACGGTGCATCGTCTCGAGGTGCCAGGCTCCGGGCGTGACCGTGGTGGCTTTGGACCCTTCGGAGGGCCCGGTGCCACCGCCCACGATAGTGGTGATGCCGGTGGCAAGCGCCTCGTGGATTTGCGAAGGTGACAGCAGGTGCACGTGCGAATCGATCGCGCCCGCCGTGAGAATCTTTCCCTCACCCGAGATGACGTCGGTTGAGGGACCAATCGCCAGACGCGGGTGCACCCCGTCGGCAATGTCAGAGTTGCCCGCACGCCCCAGCGCCACAATTCGCCCGGCGCGGATACCGACATCGGCTCGGATGATTCCCCACCAATCGAGCACGATCGCGTTCGTGATCACGGTATCAAGGGCGCCATCGGCGCGGCTGACCGATCCCTGTGCCATGGACTCTCGGATGGATTTACCACCACCAAAGACCGCCTCTTCTCCACCGACAGTGAGGTCCTTCTCGATCTCGATCCAGAGGTCGGTATCGCCGAGGCGAATCTGATCTCCCGCCGTAGGTCCATAGATGGCGGCGTAGCGTGCGCGGCTGATCTCAACCATCGAGTCGCTCGTTTCCAGCGTTGCGCAGCTGCAGGCCCGGAACACGTCGGGCACCCAGCAGGGCGACCGCGTCGAGCTCTCGGGAGGCACCCGGCTCGAACCGTTGAGACGTTCCTGATGGAATGTCGAGGCGAAACCCCCGCGCCGCCTCCCGGTCGAAGATCAAGTTGGCATTGGCATCGGGAAGGTGCAGGTGCGATCCGATCTGCACCGGGCGGTCGCCGGTATTCAGAAAAATGAGCCGAATGCGTTGCGTATCGTCACGATCTGCATTGAGGATGATGGTGCCTGGGGCCACGCGAATCGCGCCCGGCCCGGTGGAGGAGTGGCCTGGCATATCAACGCCGTCCTAACTGAGTGTGGTGCATCTGGTCTGGTCGATTATTCAGGAGATAGGGTCGTGAATGGTCACGAGCTTGCGACCGTCCGCAAAGGTCGCCTCAACCTGCACGTCGGAGAGCATCTCGGCGACGCCGTCCATGACCTGGTCACGGGCAAGGACGGTGCGTCCCTCGATCATGAGATCGGCAACGGCTCTGCCGTCACGTGCTCGCTCGATCACCCAAGTGCTGAGCAGGGCCACGGTCTCGGGGTAGTTCAGCTTCACGCCACGCTCAAGGCGGTCACGAGCAACCATGCCTGCTACTGCGAGCAGCAGCTTTTCGTTATCGGCCGGGGTGAGATGCATCTGGCTCCTTGCGCATTCGGTCGACATTGCTGCTGGCGGCGCTGTTTTGAGGTCTCTTCTACGATAGCGCTCGTCCGTGCGGATGGCTGCGTCGGCTGATGAGACCGATTCGCGGGCACAGCAATGTGCAGGGCGACCGCACCATGGGTATCTGGGAACAAAGGCCGCCAGCGTTACTGCGCCGTGTCAACCCAGCCGGTGGGGGACGTCGACGTGGCGCAGATTTGACGGGCCACCGGGACGGCTGATTCCACTGCTTTCGCGTTTTTCTCGCCCGTCGCCGCCGCGAGGTCAAGTAGCAGATTGCGATCAACCTGAAGGTCGAGAATCAGCAAGGCGTGGGTGAGCCGGCGACTCCAGTCACGCAATTCGGGTTCGCGGCTGCAGATGACCGCCGTTTTTTATGCACCCTTGATATCCCGATACGACAACCTGTTCCGCAGCGTCATCGAAACGCTCTACGACAAACGGCAGCTCAAGGCCGGCACACCGAAACAGCCTTCATGAGTGAGGGGTCAGAGTGGGCTGCTGCGTGGTTGCCCGTCGTGCGCGGCAGCCGTCGTCGACGTGCCCTTACAGCAGGTCGGCGTGGTGGGCGGCGGCCACGTTGGGGTGGGCGCGCAGCCGGTACCGGAGGGCATTGTCACCGTAGGTGGTTTCCAGAATCGGACTGTTGGTCGGGTCCGCGGAGAGTCCGCGGGCGTCGCGGGACAGGTTCTCGTCGAGCTGCAGCCGCGGCATCACGGTGTCGAGTGCCGGGTTGAAGAAGAACGGCACCGAGATGCGGTCGGATCCGTCTTGGGGGGAGAATACCCGGTGGAGGGTGGCCTTGAGGTAGCCATCCGTTGCCAGTTCGAGCATTTCGCCGATGTTCACGACGAAGGCGCCGTCGACCGGGGGAGCATCGATCCACTCGCCCTCATGCTCGACCTGCAGGCCGTCTTTGCCTGGTTCGACGAGCAGCAATGTGAGTACGCCGCCGTCGCGGTGCTCGCCCACGCCTTGGGAACGCTCGGGCTGCCCGGGGTAGCGCACGATCTTGGTGAGCAGAAACGGGTTCTCGGCAAAGGCGTCGTCGAAGACGTTCTCGGGGCTGCCGAGGGCGAGGGCCCAGGCGCGCAACAGGCGCAGCGCCACGCGGCTCAGTTCGTCATTCCAGCGCACGGCGACGGCTTCAAGTTCGGGGAGGGACTCGGGCCAGAGGTTGGGGCCCTCGAGGCGCCAGTAGTCGGGGGTGCCCTCGGCGAGGGGAACGGGTTCGCGGTCTACGCCAATGTCGATCTGTTCGCGCCAGTCCACCGCATTGGCGGTGAGCTCCCCGCCGACGCGGGTGTAACCGCGAAACTGGGGGCTGTGGATGTTCTCCAACTTCAGTTTTTGCTCGGCCGGCAGATCGAAGAACTCGCGCGAGACGTCGAGGAGGCTTTTCGTGAGCTGGGGGTCGACGCCGTGGCCGGTTAGGTAGAAGAAACCGACCTCGTGTGTGACGCGCAGCAGTTCGGCTCGAAACGCCGCGGCTTCGGCCTCGCCGGCGTCGAGTTGGGAGAAATCGAGGATCGGAAGTGAAAGCATGATTCAAGTTTGCCACTGCGCTGCGAGGCAAGCGAATTGTGACAACGCTGAGCCCCGGATGGGGTGGGGAATGGGCCCGGCGAGGCTGCGGCATCCGCTGCCTCGGGCAGACTAGGGAAGCACGCCCATTCACCGACGAACAGGACGCACATGCGCTATTGCACTCTCGGAAACAGCGGAGCGGTCGTCTCGACTTACGCTCTGGGCACGATGACCTTCGGCGCGGAGGCCGACGCTGCCACCTCGCACGCACTGCTGAACACCTTTGTGGCTGCCGGCGGCACCCTCGTCGACACCGCGGATGTCTACAGCGCCGGCGTCTCAGAACAGATCATCGGTACCTGGCTCGCGGAGCACCCCGTGGAACGCGAGCAGATCGTGCTCGCCACCAAGGGCCGGTTTCCCATGGGCAGGGGACCCAACGACCTGGGCACCAGCCGCCGCCACCTGATGCGCGCCCTCGATGGCTCCCTACGCCGCCTCGGCACCGAAAACATCGACCTTTACCAGCTGCACGCCTGGGACCCGGTCACACCGCTCGATGAAACCCTGCGCTTTCTCGACGATGCCATCCGCGCGGGTAAAATCGGCTACTGGGGCGTCTCCAACTTCACCGGATGGCAGCTGACCAAGGCCGCGCACCGGGCAGCGGCGCTCGGCTTCGCCCCGCCGGTCAGCCTCCAGCCACAATACAGCCTGCTGGTGCGCGAAATCGAGAGCGAAATCGTGCCCGCCGCCCTCGACGCCGGCGTCGGACTGTTGCCCTGGTCGCCCCTCGGCGGCGGCTGGCTCACCGGTAAATACCACCGCGACGTGGATCCAACCGGCGCCACCCGCCTCGGCGAAGACCCGCAGCGTGGCATGGAAGCGTGGCTGCCGCGCAATGAACTCGACCGCACCTGGGTGATCGTCGACACCGTTGCCGCGGTGGCCGCAGAGATCGGTGCGACGAGCGGGCAGGTCTCGCTGGCCTGGCTCGAAGCGCAACCGGGCGTCACAGCGGTGATCCTGGGGGCGCGCACGGTGGCTCAACTGAGCGAGAACCTGGTCGCGGCATCCGTGGTGCTGAGCCCGATGCAGCGTGAGCGGTTGAGCGCGGTCAGCGCCCCGGTCGTTTCGGACTACCCCTACGGCGCCGCGGCGCTCGAACAGCGCAGCCGCCGGTTGATCGGCGGCCGCTGACCGGGCCGTTGCTGTGCGTGGATACAGCCCCCGCGCATCCAGCGCGGTCGCGTAGGGTCGAGGGGCCGTTGCCACAACGGATGCCCGCCACCGGAAGGCCCTTCACATGCTGACTCCCGCCCAGATCCACGACCTGCCCAAGGTCGAACTGCACCTGCATATAGAAGGAACGCTCGAGCCGGAGCTGATTATGCAGCTTGCCGAGCGCAACGGCATCCGCGTGCCCTGGGCCGATATTGAGGAGCTGCGCCGGCAGTACGAATTCACCGACCTGCAGTCGTTCTTGAACCTGTACTACGCCAACATGGCGGTGCTGCAGACCGAGGCCGACTTCGCCGACCTGACCCGCGCCTACCTGCGGCGCGCGCAGGCGGCCGGCGTGCGGCACGCCGAGATCTTCATGGACCCGCAGGCCCACACCGTGCGCGGGGTGGACCTCGCCACCTGCGTGAACGGGGTGGCGTCGGCGCTGGCCGAGAGCGAAGCCGAATTCGGGGTGTCGTCAGCCCTGATCGTGACCTTTTTGCGCGACCGTGAGGCCGCCGAGGCCCTCACGATGATGCACGACCTCATCGAGATGCGGGCGCCGATCGTGGGCATCGGGCTGGACTCGGCCGAGGTCGGGCATCCGCCGATCGACTTCGTCGAGGTCTTCGCGCTGGCCCGCGAGCACGGCCTGCAGTGTGTGGCGCACGCCGGGGAGGAGGGCCCGCCGGAGTATGTGTGGCAGGCGCTCGAGCTGTTGCAGGTGTCGCGTATCGACCACGGCATCCGCAGCCTCGAAGATGAGGTGCTCGTGGACCACCTGGTCACGCACCAGATCCCGCTCACCGTGTGCCCGTTCTCGAATGTGCGGCTGCGCGTGATCGATACGCTCGCCGACCACCCGCTGCCGGCCATGCTGGCCCGTGGACTGGCCGTCACCGTGAACTCCGATGACCCGGCGTACTTCGGCGGTTACCTCGACGACAACTTCATGGCCCTCACCGACACGTTCAATTTCGGTGCCGTGGAACTCGCAACCCTCGCCCGCAACGCGGTGCAGGCATCCTTCCTGACAGCGGATGCCCAGGCCCCCCTGCTCGTGGAGATCGACGAGTGGGTCGCCATCCAGCTCTAAACCCCAGCTGTGCAGCCGCCGGCGTGCGGCCGTCAGGGTGCCCCGACAAGGGCAACGTCATCGAGAACAACGTTCGTCGCCGGTTTGGCCGGCTCGGCCCTCACCGCGACACTGCGGCTAACGCTCGGGGTGGAGGTCCTTGCTCCACACGACCCCGCCGTTCGCGTTGCGCAGACTGACAGAGAATACGTCTTTGTCACCAATATCCACGTGGCCGAAGTTACTGGTTCTCGCCGCTGCGAGGTGACTCGTTGGCGTAGCTGCCGGCCTTGGAGAACGACCGGGTGCAGCGAAGGCGAGGCTGGTAGCGGCGATAGCGACGGTAAACATAGCGACGGTAAACATAGCGACGGTAAACATGGAGCGGCGGCTAAAATCAGGCACGTTTCGACCATTGCCGCACTGCGTAAACGCACAGTGATCCCGGCATGAACTCTGAGGCACGGCAGCGCGGCAATAGTTGGGATCCAGACTCGACTACCGGAACTGCGGCACGTGCCGACGAGCAGAATACGCCACTTCCCATACGCCGACCCTGCCCTCAGTTGCTTCTCGAACTGGTCTCTCATCGAGGCGGGCCGACCGACGTGACAGGGATCGACGGATCGCATGCGCGGCCTGCGAGATGTCAGTGTGGCGCTGCTGCTTGTGAATTAAAATTCACAACGCATAGAATTCATTCAACGGCGACCAGCGCACGATCGAGAGTTACGCAGGTCACTGACGTGGAGCAGCATCGCGACCAACGGTGAGGAATGCCGCGCGCAACAACCAGGGAGAACGCAGATGCCGATCGATGAAACCGCCTTCCGCGCCCTCCTTGCCGATGTTGCGGCGGAAGCCGCCGACCTGAACGATCTGCTCGGCCCGCTGACCCACGCACAGTGGCGCACTCCCACGCCCGCCGAGGGCTGGAACATCCACGACCAGGTCGTTCACCTCGCCTACTTCGACGACATCGCCGCCCTGGGCTTCACCGATCCCGCGGCGCTCACTCGGCGGGTCGCCGATCTCCTCGCCACGGGAGACGACTGGGTCGACCAAATCAATGTGGAGAGAGCCGACTTGGAGCCCGAGCGGACGCTCGCCTGGTTCACCACGAGTCGCCGTTGCGTCGTGGAGACGCTCGCCGCCGCCGGGCCTGCGAGTCGCACCCCGTGGTTCGGGCCTCCGATGAGCGCCGCGTCATCGGCGACGGCTCGACTGATGGAGACCTGGGCTCACGGTCAGGACATCCGCGACGCGCTCGGCGTGAAGACCGTTGCGACCGACCGGGTGCGGCATATCTGCCATCTGGGTGTGCTCACCCGCGGGTTCTCGTTCCAGGTGCGCGGCGTGGAGGCGCCGACCACGGACATCCGCGTGGAACTCACCGCGCCCGGCGGCGACACGTGGGTATGGGGGCCAGCGGATGCCGAGCAGCGCGTTGTCGGCACCGCCCTCGACTTCTCCCTGCTCGTTACGCAGAGGCGCCACCTCGCTGACACCGCCCTCACGGGTACGCCGGGGGCCGCCCAGGAGTGGCTGGCCGTGGCCCAGGCTTTCGCGGGCAACGCGGGAACGGGGCGCCGTGCCGGGCAGTTCGACCGGTCGACGGGAGAATAGTGACATGACCATCACCCAGCCCAAGTCCGCGCGCGGCCACAACCGCCGCGAACTGATCCTGCGGTCAGCTGCCGAGCTCATGGCGGAGCGGGGGTATCCGGCGGTCAGCATGACCCAGATCGGCGCGGCCGCCGGCATCGTGGGTTCCGGGGTGTACCGCCACTTCGAGTCGAAGTCGATGCTATTGAGCGCCCTTCTCGACCGCGTGGTCAAGAACATGCTCGCCGGCACCCGCGCGGTGGTGGCCAGCGGGCTCACTGGCCCTGACCTTCTCGATGAGATGATTCGCGCCCAGACGCAGATCGCCATTGACAACCGCTCGCTCGTGGCGGTGTACCTGCGTGATGCCGGCAATCTGCCGGTCGAGGGCCTGCGCACCCTGCGTCGACAGCAGCGTCAGCTCGTGGAGGAGTGGATCTTTCAGGGCGAATCGGTTGCGCCGTACGCGGGGGAGATGCAATTGCGTACCGTCGTGCACGCCGTTTTCGCGCTGATCAACTCCGTGTGTACCTACGACAATCCCCTTCCCTCGGCCCGACTGGTCGAGTCGATTTCCACGATGGCGCGGGCCACCCTCCATGCCGGCCTTGGGCTTGAGACTGCCAGCACGAACTAGAGCTCAATGACGCGAAACAACTGGGCAAGGGACCGCTTGTCGCAACGACGTCGCAGATGGCGGCGGTCTTCATGACGGCCCCCGGCTACGCCCACTCAGTACGAACGGGGCAGACCGAGGCTGTGCTGGGCAATGTAGTTGAGGATCATCTCACGGCTCACGGGAGCGATCTTCAGCAGACGTGCGAGCCCCCAGTAGGGCAGCAGACCGTACTCGCTCGTGAGTCCGTTGCCGCCGTGGGTCTGGATAGCCGCGTCGATGGCGGAGACGGCGGCCTCGGCTGCCGCGTACTTCGCCGTGTTCGACGCTTCACCCGCGGGCAGGCCGTTGTCGTGAAGCCACGCCGCCTTGCGCATCATGAGTGCAGCGAGTTCGGTCTCCATGCTGGCTTGGGCGAGTGGATGCGACAGGCCCTGGTGTGTGCCGATCGGAACGCCCCACACCTCGCGTTCGCTCGCGTAGCGCGCCGCCTGCGCAAGGGCGTACCGGGCGATGCCGATGCAGAGGGCTGCACCCGTGATGCGTTCCGGGTTGAGCCCGTGGAAGACCTGCTGGAAGCCGTTGTTCTCGACCCCGACGAGGGAGTCTGCTCCGAGCCGCACGTCGTCGAAGAACAGCGTGAACTGCTTCTCGGGCAGCATCACGTCCATGTTGATCGGGGTGCGTTCGAGCCCGGGGGCGTCCGTGGGCACGATGAAGAGCGACATGAGGGCGCCGCCCTTCTCGTTGCGGCCCGTGCGGGCGACCACGAGCAGCGCGTCGGCCTCGTCCACGCCGGAGATGTAGTACTTGGAGCCGGTGAGGACCCAGTCGTCACCGTCTTTCGTGGCGGTAGTGGTGATGCGGTGGGTGTTGCTGCCCGCATCGGGCTCGGTGATGGCGAAGACCACCTTTGACGTGCCGTCGGCGAGACCGGGAAGCCAGGTGGACTTCTGCTCGACGGTTCCGAATTCGGAAATCACCTCGGCAGAGATCGCCGCCGACACGAGCATGAGCAGCAGCGGCACACCCTGAGCAGCCGACTCCTCGCAAACCAGCGCGAGGTCGAGCATCCCGCCTCCGCCTCCGCCGTACTCCTCGTCGATGTTGACGCCCACGAATCCGGCTGCGCCGAGGGCGAGCCAGACTTCCTGGCAGGGTTCCCGGTTCTTCGCGTGCTCGGCGTAATATCGGCCGCCGAACGGCGAGACGATAGACGCAACGGCGGACCGAAGAGCGGCATGCTCGGATGATTCAGAAAAGTCCACGATGACCTCAATTGTGATTTGATATTAACTATGGGCACTCTACCGCTGACACCGACATTCGCGCTCGACTTCGGCAGTGACGTACGAAGTTCACCCCTCGAGACCGAGCGCATGGCGATAACGGCCGAGGCCGCCGGGTACGACGGCGTGCTCGTGACCGAAATCACCCACGACCCGTTCATCGGGCTCGCGCTCGCCGCACGGGCGACCGAGCGAGTGCGGCTGATGAGCGGCATTGCCGTCGCGTTCGCGCGCAACCCCATGTCGATGGCCACTCTCGGCAACGATATTCACCTCGTGTCAGAGGGCAGGTTCGTACTCGGACTCGGCTCGCAGGTGCGGCCGCACATCGAACGCCGGTTCTCGATGCCGTGGTCGCAGCCGGCCAAGCGAATGAACGAGTACATTCTGGCGGTGCGCGCCATCTGGGAGAGCTGGAGCACCGGCGGCCGGCTCGACTTTCGTGGGGAGTTCTACCAGCACACGCTCATGACGCCGTTCTTCGACCCCGGCCCGAACCCGCACGGTAATGCGCCGATCTGGCTCGCTGCGGTGGGCGAGCGAATGACCGAGGTCGCGGGGTCAGCGGCCGACGGCCTCATCTCCCACAGCTTCACCACCCGGGACTACCTCGAGCAGGTCAGCTTGCCGGCGCTTCGTCGCGGTCGGGCGAGCGCCGGGCGCGAGGCGGGTGTGCTGCAGGTGAGCGTTCCGGCGCTCGTGGCCATCGGTACCGATCAGTCGAGCCTGGATGCCGCTGCGCTCGCAACGCGCAAGCAGATCGCGTTCTACGGCTCGACCGAGGCCTACCGGCCCGTTCTCGCGCTGCATGGCTGGGAGCAGCTCGCCGATGGGCTGCACGCCGCCTCCCGTCGCGGGGAGTGGGACGCCATGGCGCAGATGATCGACGATGACGTGCTTCACGCGTTCGCCGTCACGGGCAGCCCGGCCGAGGTGGCGGCCGGGCTGCGCGAACGTTTCTCGGGAATCGCGACCCGCCTCACGCTCAACGCGCCGTATGAGATCGACCCGCTCGCACTCGACGCCGTTCTCGCGGAGCTGGCTCCCCGCTAAAGGAAAAAGGTTCCGGGACAACGCGCTCGCCGAAGTGTTGCACCTGGGCGAAGCCGAACGCAGCGACCTGTTCTCCCTGCTATCGGCATCGACCGGTGTTCTGAATGTGCATGTTTCCTTCATCGGGTGCCCTGCAGTTGAGAATTGACGCTCCAATGGGCCAATAGCCGCACTCCTGAAAGATCGGGGACCAATACTCGAGGGGCAGGCCCTGGCCGCCGTATTCACGGGGCACCTGGGGGGCGAACACGCCCGCCGCTTTGGCCGCGGCCTGCAGCTGATCGCGGGTCACGTCGCTGAGGCGCTCGCCGGAACGGGGTTCGGCCGGTATCACGACGTCGCGGATAAAAGCGCGCGTGCGCATCCGCAGTTCTTCATACTCTGCGGCGAGGGTGTGGTGCGGCATATGATCTGTCCTTTCCCCGCCGTAGTGAGCTGAGACGGCGGGTAGTCGATGAAGCGGATGAGAGGGGGCGAGGGTGCGAGTGAGATGCGAGATGGCGGCCTTGCTGATTCCGTAGAACCCGATTCCTGGGCTGGGGGTCTGCCCGCTCACCGAGGATAGGTTGATGACGGAGCCCCACCGCCACGGGCAAAATCAAGGCCATCGTGGCGGTAGGCGTCCAGTGGTATCGCCGCGACGGCGCGCTGAGTCCGCAGGAACTCGCGCACCGCTACGTGGCGATCGCGCAAGCCGCGCTCGGGCAATCGAGCCGGTAAGAATACGACCCGATCACGGCGCAGGCGGAGTTCAGTTCTCCGTGCGGGTCTGTCTCAGCGTTTGAGGGCGAGGAGCCGGGTGGTCCACAACGACATCACGGGCAGCAGGCTGAGCAGTTCGGGTGCGGCCGATTGGTCGAGGGCATCAGAGACCAGATCGCGTACGGCGTAGACGCCCCCAATGTGATCGCTGAGCGGGGCGGGCGGAGTGTCACTGATCGCGGCTTGTGCGTCGCGGATGAGGGTGGCGAGGCGGGTGGTGCCATCACGTCGGCATTTCCGAGCAGCGGCACCGAGAGATTCGAATTCGACGTGGAACGCGCGGGCCGCGACGAGGTCGAGCTGCAGGGTGCTGAGGTAGGCCTCGAGGAAGCTGTTCACGGTCGCTGTCGCGGTGGAGGAGGGGGCCATGACCGCAGTGAGGCGGCTGAGGAGTACCTCGATGAAGCGCTCGTACGCAGCGAACACGCAGGCGTCCTTGTCGTCGAAGGCTGCGTAGAACGCGGCCCGGGAGACGCGGGCGCGGGCTGTGATCTCTCGCACGCCGACGCCCTGGTAGCCATCGGATGCGAGCAACTCGGTCGCGGCAATCATCAGACGTTCCCGGTGGATGACCAGTACCTCTTCGCGGCTCAGTTCGTGACGGCCGCGGCTGAGCACGGGCGGCATCGTGAAAAAGATGCCGTCGGTAATGTTTACCGGCGTCTCATCGATACGCTCGCTCATACGGCTATGTTATTTGACCTGCTTCGATTAAAGCAACTAATGTTTCTTTAAACGAGAGGGGTCTCAGTCGATGGAGAGTAAGACCGAATCGCAACGCGACGGGGCGCGTCGTCGCCTGACGCTTGCAGGGCGCATTGCACTGGCCGATGGCGGGGGCGTGACTGCACAGCTCATAGCCGACGTCTGCGAACAGGCCGGCATTCACCCGCAATCGTTTCGGCTGCTGTATGCCACGGACGACGCATTTCTCGATGCTGTGCAGGAGCGTTTGGCGCTGGAGTGCGCGGAGCGGCTTCGTTCGAGTTTCGGTGAGATCGCTGGACTCGACGACGCGCAGATGTTGCAGGCTGCCGCGGTCGCTCTCGCCCGGTCCCGTCCGATTGATCGTGGGGCGGTGACGATTCGGGCCGAGCGTCGGCTGCGGGCATTGCGTTCCCCCAACGAAGCGAAGGCGCTTCTGGCTGCCGAGAACCGCCAACTCCACGCCCTCAGCGCTGTTGTGGCCGAGCTGATCGGTCAGCTGCACCGCGATGCGTCGTGGCCAGCCGCGCTGGCGGCCCGCATCATCATCGAGACCTATGAGCGCTCGTTCGAGGCGTGGGTGTTTGGCAGCGGTGATGAACGTGACTTCCACACCTCGTCGTATGTGACACGCACCCTTCCCACGTTGCTTGGCCGGATGACGGCTCCGATTGTGAGAACCTCCCCGGTCGCGGCAGCGGCCTGAGCCTGCCTTTTTCCCCAAACACCCTGGCCCAGATAGGGCCGCCATGTCGAACAAAGGAGTTCAGATGCACCAGATCGACCATCCCGCCCGCACGACCGTGACCCCCACCGCCAACGCAAGCGATCTGTTGATGGAGCGCGTCGCCGCAACGCCAGAACTGGTGCTCTTCTCCCGTGTTGTGGAGTCCGGGAGGTTGGATATCACGGCAGCGGAGTTTCTGGCGCAAGTGAAGAGTCTCGCGAAGGGATTCATTGCGGCCGGCCTTCAGCCGGGGCAGCGCATCGGACTGATCGCCGGTACCCGCTACGAGTGGAGCCTGATTGATTTTGCGGCCTGGTTCGCCGGGGTCGTCCTCGTCCCGATCTACGAAACGTCGTCGCCGTTCCAGATCCGCTGGAACCTGGGTGACTCTGGGGCCGTTGCTGTGATCGTTGAGGACGCCGCGCTGCGCGCTCGAGTGGGGGAGGTGTTGCCGGAGCTGCCGGAGGTCGAACGGGTCTGGACGATCGATGACGGTGACCTCGACGTGCTCACCACCCAAGGGACCACGATCGGCGACGTCGAGCTTGAACGTCGACGCAGCCTCGCGAACGAAGATGACATCGCCACGATCATCTATACTTCGGGCACGACAGGCACCCCCAAGGGCTGCGTGCTGACCCACGGCAACTTCGTCGAGTTGAGTCGCAACACGGCCAACGAACTCCCCGAGGTATTCGCGTCCGGAGCATCCACGCTGCTCTTCCTCCCGATGGCGCACGTTTTTGCGCGCTTCATCGCTGTCGTGAGCGTGTATGGCGGGGTGAGGATCGCCCACGAGGGAGACACGAAGAAGCTGATCGAGAGACTCGGGGAATTCAAACCGACATTCCTCTTCGCCGTCCCACGCGTGTTCGAAAAGATCTACAACTCCAGCGAGCAACGCGCCGAAGCAGGCGGGCGCGGAAAACTGTTCCGACAGGCGGTGGAAACGGCGATCGCCCGCTCGAAGGCCCTTGACCAGGGCCACGTCCCGCTCGGACTCCGTGTGCGCTTCGCAGTGCTCGACCGACTGGTGCTATCCAAGCTGCGGACCGCGCTTGGCGGGAGAGTGCAGTTCGCAGTGTCCGGAGGCGGTCCTCTCGGGGAGCGACTCGGGCATTTCTACCGAAGTCTTGGCGTCAGCATCCTCGAGGGGTACGGGCTGACGGAGACGACCGCCCCGGCCACCGTATGTCGGCCGGGTTCGGTCAAGATCGGCACGGTCGGACCACCCCTGCCCGGTGTGTCCGTGCGCATCGCTGACGATGGCGAAGTCGAGATCGCAGGTGTGAACGTGTTCAAAGAGTACTGGCGCAATCCCGACGCCACCGCTGCCGTATTCGATGACGGCTGGCTCCGAACCGGAGATCTCGGCACACTCGACGAGAAGGGCAACCTGGCCATCACCGGCCGCAAGAAGGAGATCATCGTCACCGCCGGCGGCAAGAACGTGGCACCAACAGCTCTCGAAGTCCCCATCACGAGTAACCCGATCGTCGGGCAGGCGGTGGTCGTCGGCGACCGCCGCCCGTTCATCACAGCGCTCGTCACGCTCGACGCCGAGATGCTGCCGGCTTGGCTTCGTAACAACGGACTGGACCCGGCAATGGGGCGCGACGTGGCCGCAGCACACCCCGCAGTACGAGCCGAGGTGCAGCGGGCGATCGATCACGGCAACTCGTTCGTCTCACGAGCGGAGTCGATTCGCAGCTTCGTCATCCTTTCAACCGAATTCACCGAAGCGAGTGGGCATCTCACGCCGAAACTCTCAACGAAACGCTCGGTCATTCTTGACGACTTCGCGAGCGAGATCGAGCTCCTCTATGCGGGCACCCCGGGCCACATCGACGCCGCGCCCCACCGCGAGTCGAAGTTGTCGCAGACCTTCACGTGATCGCGATCGGCCTGAATCGACCGCTTGAGGCCCGACGCGATTGATCCGCGACCGCACACGCCTTGACCCGCTGCGGATAGCTCGGACAGTGGGCCCTCTTGAAATGAGGGTTCACTGAGAGTAGAAATCGACATGACCGCACCACCCGTTGTTGAGGCCTGTCGAAAAGAGGGCCGAACGATACAGGTCGGCTCCACGCGCACGCCTTATAGTCGCGGTCAACTTCGACTCGCGGTGGGGCTCGGGGCCGAGGGCCGGGCAGGGGAGGGGAGGGTGAGGCGTCTGCGATGCCCGGTTCCAGGCCGGCAGCAACCACTGGCGCATCGGTGTCAGCCTCGACGACGGTCAGACCAATTGCGAGCGCTCCGTATCACATCCGCCTCCACTCTGGTTTACTTGCTCCACCGACAACAGCCGGGATACTTCATCGAACGAGGAGATCACTGTTGATTAAGCCGTTTTACGCTCGCACAGCTCTTGTTTTGGTCAGCGCGCTGATGATCGCCGCTGCAGCCCCCGCCGCCGGCAGCGTTTCGCGCCTGGCCGACGACGGCGCTATCAACTCCGGCAAGGAGACACACGCGCATGACGACGCGCAGCACGGCGTCAGCGAGGGCCACCTTCCACCGACGAATAACAACGTCACGAAGATCGGCAACATCGACCTGTTCGCAGGGGCGGAGGAACCGGGGCGCATCGCGGATGTGGCGGTCATGGGCAATTACGCGTACCTCACCGCCTTCTACGCACCGGAGTGCGATCGCGGCGGTGTCTACATCGTGGACATCTCCGATCCCACATCTCCGAAGCAGGTCTCCAAGATCTCCAGCCACGTTGGAACATTCAGCGGCGAAGGATCCCAGGTCATCAGCCTGAACACGCCATCGTTCACGGGCGACCTTCTGATCTACCAGAATGAGATTTGCCCCGGCTCGAAAGTCGGAGTGGGGGGTATCACCCTCATCGACGTGACGAATCCTCTGAAGCCGAAGAAACTCGTCGAGGGCTTCGGGGACTTCAGCGTGAAGGGGAAGAGCCAAACTCACTCGAACGAGACTCACTCTGCGTTCGCCTGGCAGGACGGTTCCCAGGCATACGCGGTTCTCGTGGATAACGAGGAAGCCGAAGACATCGACATCATCGACATCACCAATCCGAGCCGGCCGAAGCTCATCTCAGAGACAAGTCTTGCCGACCAGACGAAGCAGCCGAACGGCGCCGTTCACGGGGACGCCGCATTCCTGCACGACATGGTGGTGAAGGAGATAGACGGTATCCAGACGATGCTCGTGTCCTACTGGGACGGTGGCTACGCCAAGCTGAATGTCGAGAATCCGGCGAGTCCCCAGTTCATCGCGGACACCGATTTCGCGGCCGTCGACCCGGTGCGCTTCGAAGTGACGAACGGTGCGCAGGTGATATCCCCGGAGGGCAACGGCCATCAGGCCGAGTTCACTCGCGACAACCAATTCTTCATTGCTACCGACGAGGACTTCGACCCCTACCGTGTGACAGCGACGATGGGCGATGGCACCGCATTCACGGCGGTGCAGGGCTCGGATGTCCCGCAAATCAACGTGAATACGACGCTTGCGGGCGATACTCGCGGAGTGGGACTCGCCTGTGATGCCGCGACGATCCTGCCAGCCGACGCCTCCCACACGGTGGCGGTCATCGAACGCGGAGTCTGCGACTTCGCGGTGAAGGTGCAGAACGTGGAGGCTAAGGGATACCTCGGCGCGATCGTCTTCAACCGCACGGGCGATGGCGGCTGCGAGGCTCTGGTGTCGATGCTCGTAACGGCAGGGATCCCGGCTGTCTTCGTCTCGCGCACGGATGGCTTCCGGATCCTCGGCGGTCTCCCGGCCGGATACAGCTGTGATGCCTCCGGCGCCGGAACTGCGGCTCCGCCCGTCGGCACCGACGGGCAGACGGTGGATCTCAAGGCGGTATTCGACGGATGGGGTTATGTCCATCTCTATGATGCGAACACCATGGCAGAGGTGGACCAGTACTACCTGCCGGAAGGTCAGGATCCCGCGTTCGCCGCAGGCTTCGGCGACCTTTCGGTCCACGAGGTCGCCACGGACCCCGACGAAGACCTCGCGTACGTCTCGTATTACGCGGGCGGGTTCCGTGTGCTCAGCTACGGTCCGACCGGGCTCAAGGAGGTCGGTAGCTACATCGACGAGGGCGGTAACAACTTCTGGGGCGTACAGGTGTATACGCATCCCAACGGCCAGAAGTACGTGCTCGCCTCGGACCGCGACAGTGGGCTGTACATCTTGCAGTACACCGGTCCGTGATCGGACGGGGGCCGGGCATGTTTCCGGCCCCCGCCCTTTCGGCTCTGACGCACCCGCAATGGGGGTGGTGATCACCACGAGCTAGCTGGGATTCATGGACGAGGGAACCCGGTCATGCCCCGTTACCTTGTTCGTATCCCCGGATGGTGTGATCATCGGGGGACGTTAACCCGTCGGGTCCGGCATGATTATTGCCCCCAGTCGTTGACGATCCGGGGGGTGTTGTCACCGGACTTGATTGGTATCAGGTGATCGCTGATAGGAGCCGGACCGTTGTCCAGGCCATTCGTAACGTGGATGTCGAGACTCGATACCGCGGCTCAGACCAACGAAAACGGTTCAGAGGTGGGAGCAGTCATGATCGAGAACTAATGACGCTGTGGACGTGTTGATCGGTGTCGACGTCGGGAAGGGAGAGCGCCACGCGGCCGCCTACAAGCGGGCCGGGAAGTGCCCTTCGACACGGCATTTATCGCCCACGCGACCCGCGCGCTGTCGCACGCGGTGCGGTCGATCCAACTCGTCGACGAAAACGTCGTGGAACTCTCGATGCTGTGCGGGTTCGACGACGATGTCCTCGGGCGAAATGTCGCGACCAGCAACCGCATCCGCGGGTTCCTCACGCAGATCCACCCTGCCCTGGAGCGGGTTCTGGCTCAATGTGGCCATTGGCGGCAACTGGCCGGGGCGTCCCGGCGGGCTGACACAGTCTGGTGTTCCAATGCTCGTTGACTACGTTTCGGTATATAAGAGCATTTAGGCTCTTTCCCACGAGGCGGGCGGCCTGTTTATACGGGCCGCTCGCCTTCCAGCTTTCCGCAGGCAGGATCACTCTTAGAAGACTTGCCGCAGTGATGCAGATCGTCGGGCAGGTGCCGCTGACATCCACGACTGCTAAAGAGCCCCTGTCACTGTTAGGGGCAACACGGCCGGGGGCATCGAACAGTGGAAGGAAATTCGCTCCTGAGGATTCTCAGGAGCGATTTCTGGAATAACGGGCGATTTCGGTGAATTCTCGCGTCCAGCCGCGGATTTCCTCGGCGGCTTCGTCTCTGTCTCGTTAAAACGCCAGGGGCGAGTGACGCAACGTGTTCGAAATGACTGTTGATACAAAATAACGCGAAGCCGAGTCGGTGTCTTCAGGCATATCGAAGACCTCCTCGACCTCGATGGCAGACCTCCTCGGCACGATCGGGCGCGAACGACCCGTGATCGCTGAGATCCGTCTGTATGGTGAGATGGAAACGCTGGTTGTGAGTTTCCGTTCTCCTCGGGCGCGGGGGAGATGTTGCCAGGATCGGGGAACTTGGCGGGTTTCGCACCTGGTTACATAGGTGCCTTTATCGGGCACAGACCTGAGCCGAGGCGGACCCGTCACTTTGGGTGGCTAGTCAACCAGACCGGGGCAGCACCGATGAATAGATTTTCCTGCTCCAGGAAATTCACCACACGCAGGCAGCCCCGAGATCCACGTCGGACCCACCGAGTTTTCCAACCACAATTAGGAAACCAAAAATGCTCAATGAATTCACAAAGAACAATCTAGATAAGCAAGGATTTGGAATTCTTGATGAGGACGCCAAGTCTTGCTATGCGGGGCCCCTGCGATTCGCGCCGGGAGTGGGCACCGTCCTGATCATTGTCGGATTGACTTTGCAGTCGCCCACTTTTCTTGGATTTGGGGCAATCGTTCCACTCAGCGGAGCATTGTTCCCCCGCGGAATGATTCTTGACCTGGTTTACAATTTGGGCATTCGACACCTCTTTCATCGGCCAGCGCTTCCGCCCACGCCGACACCACGACGGTTTTCGTACCTACTCTCAACCGTGCTGCTGGTGGGCTCCGCCATATCGTTCTATTACGGGTTCTCAGCGTTGGGATTCACGCTGGGAGGAGCGGTCGCTCTCGGGGGCATAATGCTCACCACCACCCATTGGTGTCTCGGGTCGTGGATCTACAGATTGTTTTTCCGACATTCCGCGGCGAGGTCGTAGCTACAGGAGCATCAACGCGGCACGGTATCGTCGCCATGACCCAAGGGGATGTCTTGACAGAGAAGAAGGAAGTTTCATTTCGTCGTATATCTCGCTCGGTGTCGTGCTCGGTGTCGCGCTGATCGGCATCGCCATTCTTTTGGCAAACCGCGGTGGAGAGCTATCGTCGTTCTCCATGAGGATGCGCTGCCGTTCGGCTCTGGGCGGGCCCGGCAGGAGCACGCGCTTTTGTGGTTCCACGCACGCTGGTACCTGATAACACTGGTAATTCTGGAGTTCGACGCCGTCATCGTCGCAGCGTTCCCGTTCGGGCCCGTGAGCCCACCCATCGGTTTAGCCGTTCGGGGCGGGTGGCGCGGTGGATGACTGGGTGCGCGTGCCGGCGCGGTGCTCGCGCCAGGCCAGCCAGGCTCCAGACGACCACAGAGCCCAGAGCACCAGGACTGGCTGGAACAGCAGCCGGATGGAGCGGTCGAGGTCGGTGTTCAAGCCGAACGAGTCAGTCTGGGTGACGAGCTGGGAAATGTTGCCGGGGAAGATGGCGACGAAGAACGCTGCCACGATCCAGCCGACCTGCACCCGATAGCGGCCCAGAGCGAGCAGCGAAACGCCCAGGACGATCTCCACGATGCCGGATGCCACGACCACGAGGTCGCCATCGACCGGCAGCCAGGTGGGCACCTGGGCAAGGAACGCCTCGCGATTGAAGGTGAGGTGGCTGATACCGGCGAGCAGCAGGAAAGCGCCAAGCACCACGCGGAACACAGTGCGCGGAATTGTGGTGCGTTTCTTCTGCGGGGCGAGGAAGGTCATGGCCAGGCTTTCGATGAAGTCGATCTGAGTGGAGAAACGATGCCTCAACCCTCTCACTGTTTTGGTTGCCGAACGGCTCCTGTGACCGGGGCAGCAGCATCCGCCTCACTAGACTGTGGCTCATGTCGCTGCCGCGCTTTCTGTTCGCCGACCAGCTCGGGCCGCACTTCGACGATGGCGGGCCGATCATTCTGGTCGAGGCTGAGGCCGTGCTGTCCCGTCGCCCGTACCACCGGGCGAAGGCGCACCTCATCCTCAGCGCCCTGCGGCACCGCGCGGCTGAGCTCGGGGACCGCGCCGAGTTCCTGTCGGCACAGCATTACCGGGACGTGCTCACCGGGCGCGAGCTCGAGGTGATCAATCCCACCTCGTGGGGGTCGCGCTGGCTTGTCGAGGAACTCGGTGCGGTCGTGTTGCCCAGCCGCGGGTTCGTCACAACCGAGGCCGACTTTCAAGCCTGGGCGGAGGGGCGTGGGTCGAAACGGATGCTGATGGACCAGTACTACCGTGAGCGCAGAACCGCGACCGGCACCCTCATGCGCGGGCCGGAGCCCGAGGGTGGGCGTTTCAACTTCGATCACGAAAACCGCCAGCCACCGCCCAAGAACGCGGCGAGTCTGGGCCTGCCGGATGCGTATTGCCCGGTTGAGGACGAGATCGACGCCCAGGTACGGCTCGACCTGGATGCCATGGAAGCCGACGGTCGTGCGCATTTCCTGGGTCAGGACGGCCCACGCCGATTCGCCGCGACCCGTGCCGAGGCACTCACTGCGCTCGACGACTTCGTGGAGACGCGTCTGAGCGACTTCGGACCATTTGAGGATGCCTCTCTGCTCGGCGACAGTGAGATGAGTCATTCCCGGTTGAGCGTGCCCATGAACCTCGGGCTGTTGCACCCGCAGGAGGTCATCGACGCTGTCGTGGCCGCGTTCGAACGCGGTGACGCCCCGCTGCCGAGCGTCGAAGCCGTCGTGCGGCAGATCATGGGCTGGCGGGACTGGGTCTGGCACCTGTATTGGCACCTCGGTGAGGACTACGTGCGCCGCAGCAATTACCTCGACGCCCGCGAACCGCTGCCCCGCGAGTTCCTCGAGCTGGACGGCAGCGCGGTGCGGGCGCGCTGTCTCAGCCACGTGCTCACCGAGGTGGGGCGAACCGGGTGGGTCCACCACATCCAGCGGCTGATGGTGCTCGGCAACTGGGCGCTCCAGCGCGGATACCGGCCCGACGAGTTGACCGACTGGTTCACCAATGCGTTCGTCGATGGCGCGCCGTGGGTGATGCCCGCCAACGTCGTCGGCATGTCCCAGCACGCCGACGGGGGACTGGTCGCCACGAAGCCGTATGCCGCAGGCGGCGCCTATATCTCGACGATGAGCGACTTCTGCGGCTCGTGCACGTTCAACCCGAAGAAGCGGCTCGGCGAGGATGCCTGCCCATTCACGGCCGGGTACTGGGCCTTCCTCGACCGCGTGGAGCCACGGATCCGTGGCAACAATCGCATGGCGCAACCACTCGCCGGCCTGCGTCGGCTCAGCGATCGCGCGGCAGTTGTCGAGCAGGAGCGCAACCGCACCGGCTGGTGAGCTGCGCAGCAGGTCAGGCCGCGTGCTGCGGCGAGAAAGCCCCGCTCGGAAGGTCGCGTTCGCCGGCCACGATGGCGTCGACGATGCGGCGGGCCACGTCGGCGGGGTCGAAACCGGCGGGCATGCGCGGTGCCGCTCCGGCGATGGGCCTGGTGGCCAGTCCCGTCTCGGTGTGGCCCGGTCGGGCATCGATCAACCTGATGCCGTCCCGGCGCAATTCGCGGCCGGCGGCCTGCCCGAACGCGGCGAGGGCCGCTTTGGATGCAGAGTAGGCGGCCATGTTCGCGGTGGGGGACTCGCTGACGATGCCGCTCAGGGTGAGGAAGAACGGGTCCCGCTTCGCGGCCGCCGACTTGAGCAGGGCGGGACGTGCTGCTCGTAACAGGCGCATCGGCCCGAGCGCGTTCACCGCGAAGAGGATGTCCATGCTCTCGTCGCTCATGTCGGCCGCCGGCCCAAAGGCAACCACACCGGCCGCGTTGATGACACCGTCGAGCCGTCCATGGGCGTCGAGTGCGGCCGCGACGAGTCCGTTGCCCGAGCCCGCGTCAAGCAGGTCGGAATAGACGAACGTGCCCGGCACAGCGAGGGCGTGCATTTTCTCCTCTGACCGTCCGTGGAGCGTGAGCAGGGCGCCTTCGTCGGCCAGAATTCGGGCGATCGCGGAGCCGAGGCCGCCCGTTGCGCCGACAACGAGAATGGATGATCCTGCAAGGGAAGTCATGCGATCACCATACTGGTTGTGGGTGTGGAATGCCGCAGTTATGGGCATCCGCCGGTTCGCTGGGCCGGCACCCGCAATAAGTGAGATAGTGCGTGAACGGTGAGCTCAGGCTGCCTCGGGAAATGACCCGACCTGACTTCCGAGAAGTCTTATGACCTGATGGCAGACGCATTCCGATCAAGGTGCGCAATATCCGACAAGCACGGAAGGGGCCGTAGGCTGGCGGAACGAGACGCAGGGGGACATCGCATGACGCAGCAGAACCATATTCCACTGAAGATTCCGGTGATCGACGGGCACAACGACCTCGCCTGGGCGTGCCGCGATAAGCGCGGCTACTCCGTGGCTGACCTCGATTCGGAGCCCGAGTCCGCGCTCAGCATGCTGCAAACGGATGTCCCCAAACTGCGTCGCGGGGGAGTGCAGGGCCAGTTCTGGTCGGTCTGGGTGCATACCGATCTTGAGGGTGCCGATTCCGTGCAGGCCACGCTCGAGCAGATTGATTTCGTGCACCGCATGGTCGAGCACTACCCCAACGACCTGCACTGGGCCGTGACCGCCGATGATGTGCAACGGGCCCAGATCACCGGCCATATCGCCTCGCTGATCGGAGTTGAGGGCGGCCACCAGATGAACAACTCCCTCGCGGTGTTGCGCGAATTCGCCCGGGCCGGGGTGCGTTACATGACACTCACCTGGAACTCCTCGACCGAGTGGGCCGATGCGGCCGTGGGGGAGGTGCTGCACGACGGCATCAATGATCGGGGGCGCGAAGTGATCGCGGAGATGAACCGCATCGGCATGATCGTGGACCTCTCGCACGTGTCGGCAGCGACCATGAGCGATGCCCTTGACGCCACCGTGCTGCCGCTCATTTTTAGCCATTCATCGTGTTTCGCCCTCAACCCGCACCCGCGCAATGCGCCCGACGAGATCCTCGCCCGGCTCGCCGACAACGGCGGCGTGCAGATGATCACCTTCGTGCCGGCTTTCATCTCGGCCGCGTTCCGGGCCTGGCAGGAGGCCGGGTCGATCGGCGACGCGCCGGCCGTGACGGTCGCCGACGTGGCCGACCACGTGGAGCACGCCCGCCGAATCGCCGGCGTCGACCACATCGGCATCGGCGGCGACTTCGACGGCAGCCCCGAGATGCCGGTGGGCCTCGAGACCGTGGCCGACTACCCGAACCTGTTCGAGGAACTGGCGGCCCGCGGCTGGGAACGCGCAGACCTGCTCAAGCTCGGCTACCAGAACGTGCGGCGGGTGCTGCGGGCCAACGACGAGAACTACCGCACCTTCACGGCCTGACGCGCGGCGAACCTGGAGCGCGACTCAGTCGTGCAACGGACACAGAGCGGGACTCCGGGAGGCGCTCGGCACGCGTTACCGGCGGTGCGAACAGTGATCCAGTCGGCATCGCGGTCCGGGCGTGCGGTGACTGAACGCTGCCGGAGAAGAGATAGCGTGACTAGCTATGTCCACTATCGAAGTCCCGGCCTGGTTCACCGATGCGCTCGCGCTGACGCCCGAACAGCACACAGTTGCTGTGGATGGCGTCTCGATCGCCTACCAAACCTGGGGCGCCCCCGACGGTGAGCCCGTCGTGCTCATCCATGGAGGAGCGGCTCATGCCGGCTGGTGGGATCACATCGCACCCAACCTGGCCGCGAACCATCGGATCATCGCCCCGAACCTGTCCGGACACGGCGCGAGCGGCCACCGGCACGGGTATTCCTTGGCGCAGTGGGCTGCCGAGACGATGGCGGTCGCTGCGGCGGAGTCATCCGTTCCTCCCATTCTGCTCGGGCACAGCCTCGGTGGGCTGATCGCCCTCACTGCGGCGACGGATGCGGCGAACACGATTCGGGGAACCCTCGCGATCGATTCGTCGATCACCCCAAAGTCAGGGGAACGGTGGTCGCACCTGCCCGGGATGAACCGCAGTGAGCACCCCATCTACCGCGATCGGGCCACGATCCTCAGCCGTTATCGCACCATCCCTGAGGATGCCGCAACCATTCCCTACATTCGTGACTACGTGGCCGAGCGCTCTATTATGCAGGTCGAGGGCGGCTGGAGGTGGCGGTTCGACCCGGCGATCTTCGAGACCGCACCGTGGTGGAATCCGGATGATCTGCTCGCCATCAGAGGAGAAGTCGCCTTGATACTCGGACGTCGGGGCGCGGCCGACGCGGACATCGAAGAGTGGGTACAGGCACGTTTTGGCGATCGGATCCCGATCTCTGTCGTCGAAGACAGCGGCCACCACGTGATGCTCGACCAGCCGATCGCGCTGACCGGGCACCTCCAGCAGTTGCTCGCACGCTGGTCATAATCCGAGAGGTTCAGCCAGAGGAAAGCGGAGCGGACTCCCCGTCGGCATTGGCGCGTTCGCCGATCTCCAGTCGGCGCAGTCGCTCGTAGGGAGTGTGGAGGGTCTGGGCGAGATTGGAGATATCGCCTCGGGAGGATGTCCCTCGCGAGCGGGAAGTTCCGCGCTCTCACCCGGCAGCCGGTGCCGGCAGGCGATACTTGAGGTATGGACGACACAGCCACTCTCGCCGATTTTCTGCGCTCGGCCCGGGCTCGCCTCACGCCGGAGGAGATCGGGCTGCCGGTGAACCGGAACGCGGCCGCCCGCCGCGTGCCGGGCCTGCGCCGTGACGAGGTGGCCGGGCTGGCCGGCGTGAGCGTGGACTACTACGCCCGCATGGAGCAGGGCCGGGTGACGCAGGCATCCGATGCCTTCGTCAACGCGCTCGCCGAGGTGCTGCAGCTGAACGAGGCCGAGCGCAACTACCTGTTCTCGCTGCTGTCGGCGTCGACGGGTGGCCGCACCCAGCAGCGGCCACGCGCGAGCACGGTGCGCGCGTCGGTGCACACCATCATGGACTCGCTCAGCGCCCAACCGGCCTTCGTGCTGGGTGTGGGCATGGACGTGCTGGCCATGAACGACCTCGCCAAGCTGCTGATGAAAGACTTCACCCGGGCTGCCGGCCTTGGGCGCAGCCTGGCCCGCTGGACGTTCCTCGACCCCGCCGCACGTACGCTCTTCGTGGACTGGGACATCGTGGCCTGCGATGTGGCCGCCATGCTGCGCCACGATGCGCGTTCACACCCCAACGACGACGCTCTCAACGAGCTGATCGGCGAGCTGTCTGTGAAGAGCGACGCGTTTCGCGCCTGGTGGAGCCAGCACCGGGTGTGGGAGTGCACATTCGGCCTCAAACGCTTCGAACACCCGCTGGTGGGCCGAATCGACGTGAACTATGAGACCTTCCCCGTGCCGGGTGAACCCGACCAGCAGCTCTTCGTCTACAGCACCCAGCCCGGGTCCCCATCGAGTGACGCCCTGCGCATTCTGGCGTCCTGGCGCGCCGACGAGGCCGCCGCTCTCGAACACTGAGCCGCGTTGAGGCTGACGCCGCTAAACGGATGCGCACGGGCCGTCCCACGCCTACCGCCGGCGGTTCGACCATGCGCGCCAGCGTTCTAAAACCGGTTGAAGCGCGACACGCCGGGACAATCAGGCGGAGTTAGCGGCGTGGCGTGAGAAATACCGGTTTTGCGCGGGCGGGAAGCATGCGAACCGTGTTCACTCCGACGGCAGGTCTCGGGCACGAGGTAGCGAGGGCGTAGCCTCGAGTCATGAAACGTGGTCTTGCGCTCGGTCTCGTGGCGGCGCAGTTCGTGCTGCTGGGGGTGTTGGTAGTGCTGCCGCACGGGGAGCGGTGGTCGGTGAACGCTGGTGTGCTCACGGTGGCCATCGCGCTCGGTCTGCTGGGCGCGGCGCTCGCCGTGCTGGGGGTTCGCGGTCTCGGACCTGCGCTCACCGCGAGTCCCATTCCTCGCGAGAACACGCCGCTCGTCACGTCCGGCGTCTACGGTCTCGTGCGCAGTCCCATCTACACGGGGCTGATGACGGGAGGATTCGCGCTCGCGCTCGTCGGCGCATCCGTGGGGCATGTGGTGGCGTGGGGTGCCCTCATCGTGCTGCTCTCGACGAAGACGCGGTGGGAAGAGCGGATGCTGCTGGCCGAGCACCCGGACTACGCCACCTACGGCGCACATGTCGGCCGTTTTCTGCCGGGCTTCGGAAGGCTGCGCCCGCGCGCGTGACCTGATCGACCGGGCAGCCGACCTCCACCGTTCTCCGGGGGACAATCCCTGTTTCTAAAACCGGTTGATTCGCGACTCGCCGAGGGAATCGGTCCGCGGGAGCGGCATGGCGCGCAAAACACCGGTTTTGCGCAGTGACCACGCCGCTCCGTTTGGGCCGAGCGGTGACGAGGGTTAGGCGTCGGTGGGGGTCTCGGTGCCGAAGGTGGCCGTGTCGATGACGAAGCGGTAGCGCACATCGCTGCGGATGACCCGTTCGTACGCCTCGTTCACCTGGTCGATGGAGACGATCTCCACGTCGGCGCCGATGCCATTCGCGGCGCAGAAGTCGAGCATCTCCTGAGTCTGACGGATGCCGCCGATCTTCGACCCGGCAATGGACCGGCGCTGCGAGGCGAGCCAGAACATCCTGATCTGGTCGGGCTCGGTGGGGATACCCACGTGAACGAGGGTGCCATCGAGGGCCAGCAGGCCGAGGTAGCGCTCCAAGTCGAGGTTTGCGGCCACGGTGTTCACGATGAGGTCGAACTCGTTCTCAAGTTCGGTGAACGTGGTCGGGTCGTTCGTGGCGTAGTAGTGGTCGGCGCCGAAACGCAGGCCGTCTTCCTGCTTGCTGAGCGTCTGGCTGAGCACGGTGACCTCGGCGCCGAGCGCGTGGGCGATTTTCACGCCCATGTGTCCGAGTCCTCCCATGCCGAGGATGGCGAACTTCTTGCCGGGGCCGGCCTTCCAGTTCTTCAGCGGTGAATACAGGGTGATACCGGCGCAGAGCAGGGGAGCGGCCTCGGAGAGCTCGATGCCGTCGGGGATGCCGAGCACGAAGTTCTCGTCCACGACGACCGCGGTGCTGTAACCGCCGTAGGTGGGCGTGCCGTCGTAGTTGCGGGCGTTGTAGGTGCCGACCTCACCCTTCAGGCAGTACTGCTCCTCGCCGGCGAGGCAGTTGGTGCACTCGCGGCAGGAGTCAACGAAGCAGCGGACGCCGACGCGGTCGCCCACGCGGTAGCGGGTGACCTCGCTGCCGACGGCGGAGACGATGCCGGCGATCTCGTGGCCGGGAACCATCGGGAACAGCCCGACGCCCCACTCGTCGCGGGCCTGGTGGATGTCGGAGTGGCAGATGCCGGCAAACTTGATGTCGATCGCCACGTCGTTGGCACCGGGGGTGCGGAGATCGATCGTGGTGCGCACCAGGGGCTCGTTGGCCGCGGGCGCGGCGAGGGCGGGAACGGTGAGGGTCATGAGAATATCCAATACGTAGTTGGGAATTGCGGGGCGCCCCGTGCGTGGCACGTGGCGGCGTCGAAAACGAACCAGGTTTTCGGGGACAGGACCGGGTGGGAGTCGTAAGCTGAGGCCGTGATCAGTCATTCAGTGGCCGGTGTTGTCGGCAAGGCGAAAAGAAACGACGTTCTCCAGGTTCTAGCCCGACTGGGCTTCGCCATGAACGGTTTGGTGCACATTCTCATTGCCGCGATCGCCATTGCCATTGCGCGCGGCGGCGGTGGTACGGCTGATCAGTCTGGTGCGTTCGGGCAGCTATCCGAGAGCCCGGGAGGGTTATTCGTTCTGTGGACCGTGGTGGTGGGCATGTCCGCCCTCGGGCTGTGGCTGGTCCTCGGCGCTTTCCTGATGAAGAGTGCCGATCCCAAGCGCAAATGGTCCCACCGGGTGATTGAAGTGAGCAAGGCGGCCGTCTACCTGGTTTTCGCGGGGACTGCGGCGAATTTCGCATCCGGGGGAACATCGGATTCGGCCAGCAGCACCCGTGACGCCAGTGCCGGCCTCATGGGGGCCCCCGGTGGCGTTGTCGTAATTGTGGCAGTAGGCCTTATCGTGCTCGCCATCGGAGGCTATTTCGTGTGGAAGGGCCTGCTCAAAAAATTCACCGACGACATCTCGGTGCCGCGCGGCTCGACTGGGGATGCCATCATCGTGCTGGGCGTTGTGGGTCACGTGGCGAAAGGCATCGCTTTGGGAGTGGTGGGGATCCTTGTTCTTGTGGCCGGGTTCACCCTGGACCCGAGCAAGTCGACCGGGCTTGACGGGGCGCTGAAAAGTCTGACGGCGCTCCCGTATGGCGGGGTCATCCTGGCCGCGATCGCGATCGGACTCATTGCCTACGGAGCCTACTGCTTCGCTCGGGCGTGGCGCGCCCGACTCTTCTAAGCGCGTGTCATCTCCTCCGGAACGCGCACGGTGCGCCAGGTGTCGAAGGCGATCACGCAGCCCAGAATGACCAACGACAGTGAAACAGATGCCAACGCATCCGTCGCCCAGTGGCCCCAGAGAGACGCGGCTGATCGCGGCAGCGACGATGCACACCACGGCGACGCCGATCAACACGGGAAGGATGATGATCGCGACCGGTCCTCCGCCGAGGGATTCCATCACGAGGGCAAGGAATGGCCACCAGTGTGCGACGCGCCTCGCGCGCGGCTTCGCTGTAACGTCGGGGTTCCACGGCGCATCCATCAGGCAATGCGAGAGGGTGCGGTGAGAAGGCGAACATGAGCGGTATAGCGCGATTTGTAGGGTCTTTGACTATGATGACGCAGCAGACCGACCAGCAACGAAAGGCTAAGAACGTGGAGTCTTGGACAGGCCGTGAGTCACGATGCTTTTAGAGCGTCCACCCTTGCCGAACTCAGGACGCCTTCCTCTGGCGCATCCGGCCGTAGCTCACAGCAGAACTCGACCTCATCACGTAACGAGCACGCGTTGAAGCCTCCCGATACCCGCGCAACCGTGAAGTCGCCCACGAGAAACCAACACTCGCCGTCCCCGGGGCGTCGCGGATCCGACCGTGGGATCGCTGCCCGTGCCGGGTCGTCGCTGCGTCGCGGTGGTTCGGCCGTGCTGAAGTGGCCGCGAACCCACTTTGCCTTTAAAGCGGCTCTGGCGGCCGGCCTCGCATTTCTGATCGCTCCACACATGCCCGGAGTGGCCGCCCAGTATGCCTACTATGCACCGTTGGGTGCCCTGGTCAGCATGTATCCGACGGTCGCGGGAACCCTCCGACAGGGTATGCACACACTTGTCGGGCTGACTCTGGGCATCGGTCTCGCTTTTCTGCTGATCGCCTTCGGGACTCCCACGGCCTTGACCGTCGGAGTCCTGGTGGGCATCGGCATCCTTCTCGCAGGGATACCTAAGCTCGGGGCGGGAACAGACTGGATTCCCTCGGTCGCCCTGTTCGTCTTGTTGGTCGGCGGGAAGAACGCGGAGAACATGTCGTTCGGCTACCTCGTTCAGATTGCAGTGGGAGTAACGGTAGGACTTGCCGTCAACGTTCTCGTGTTCCCACCACTGAACTTCGATGCCGCCACCGCTAGCGTCAATCGGCTCCACCTTGTGCTCTCCCAACAGCTCAAGGACATGGGCAACGCCCTTCAGGAGCAGTGGCCACCGCGCCATGAGGATTGGGCTCTTCGGACGGGGGCACTCTCAGACGCGGCTCGTGCAGTGAGACTTGCCGTGCAAAAAGCTGACGATAGCCGTCGAGCCAATCCTCGTCGTCGCCGATACCCCAGGGACCTGAACGCCGACTACCGCACTGTCGAAAATCTGGAACGAGTCACCTTCCACATCCGAGACATAACCGAGGTGCTCTCAGACGTGATCTGGAATGAGGACGCGCCCTATGCCATACCTGAGTTGCTCAGTCTGCCCTTAGGGGCCGCGATGTCGGCCGTGGGGGAGCTCCTGCAACTGTTGGAAGGCGAAGACATCGACCAGCGAAAACGACTGCAGGATACGGCGACAGCGTTGGTGGACCAACTCATTGCGCAAGCCGGCAGGGTGCGGGGAGATGACCCGAAAAACACTCCTGATTCTGCGGGTGCAATCGTCCTGAGCCTGCACAGAATCCTCCGTGTCCTGCGCCAGTGACCAACGACCAGCAGCCCACCGCCTTCGGAGCAACCGGACGGGTAGTGTGACCTCGACACGTGCCCCTCAACGCCACCGTCGCTACTCGCGCATGCCGAAGCGTGAGTGGATCGGGTGCATCCATTTCGGTGCCCACCAGAGGCTCCGGTCGAGTGAGGTCATCACGGCTGGGACGACGATGGTGCGCACCAGGGTGGCGTCCAGGAGTACGGCCACGGCCAGGGCGACGCCGATCTGTTTCATCTGTAGCAGGTCTCCGGTGGCGAAGCCGGCGAAGACGATGACGATGATGAGCGCCGCGGAGGAGATGATCCGGCCTGAACTCTGAAGCCCCGTCTCGATGGAGCGGCGGGTGCTCTCGCCCTGCTCGTGGTGCTCCTTGATTCGGGCGAGCAGGAACATCTCGTAGTCCATTGCCAGGCCGAACCCGAAGGTGAGTACCAGTGTGAGAACGAGGGGGTCGACGCCGGCAATGGTCGCGGCGTCGAAGTCGAGCAGTCCGGCCAGATTGCCCTCCTGGAAACCCCAGACGAGGATGCCGACGGATGCCCCCAGCGAGATGACGCTGACCAGGAGGGCGGTGAGCGGGATGACAACGGAACCGGTCATCAGGAAAAGGAGCGCGAACGTGGCGCCGCCGATGATCAGTGCCGCCCAGGGTGCCCCGCGCAACAGTGAGTCGGTGTAGTCGACTGACGCGGCATCCGTTCCGCCGACCCAGTTGTCGAGCAGGGGCCGGTCGGCACGGATGTCCCGCACGACGGAGGGTCCTTCGTTCTGGTCGACGCCGACGCGAGAAACCCAGTACCCGTTCACCTCGACCGGGGGAGTGGTGCCCGTGACGTTCGGCAGGGACGCGACCTCCTCCGCCCACGCCGCGGCGGAAGCCTCGTCGGAGTCCGCCACCAACTGCACCAGGGGTGCCGTCGCCAAGGGGAAGTGGTCGGTGAGTCCCGTGACGAACTCGTATTGCGTCGAGGCCTTCGGGATCGAGCCCGCGCCGCCGCTGGACACGTTCATGTTCAGGACCGGGCTTCCCAGCAGGAGCAGGAGCACAACGCCGCCCAGCGCCACGAGCGTGGGGGCGCGCTGGACGAGGCGGGTCAGTCGGGAGAAGACGCCCTCGGGCGGTGCGACGTCACCGAAGCGGGTCAGGAGCGCGCCGAGACCCGGGATGCGGGTCAGCACGCCTGCCTTGAGCAGCCGTTCGCCGAAGTAGCCGAGCAGTGCTGGCACGAGTACGAGGGCTGTCAGGATCGCGATCAGCACAACGGAGACCGCGCCGATGGAGATCGCGCGGATGATGGTGGGTTCGAACACGAGCAGGCCGACCGTGGCGATGGCGAAGGTCAGGCCGGAGTAGAGCACGGTGCGGCCGGCCGTGTCGACCGTGACGCCGACAGCCTGCAGCATCAGTTCGTGCCGTTCCGTGCGCGTTTGGTCCTCGCCGACCTGGGCGACGAGTAGCCGGAACTCCTCCCGGAACCGGCTGACGATCAGCAGCCCGTAGTCGATGGACAGGCCCAGCCCGATGACGGTGATGACGTTGAGGACCGTGGTGTCGATCTCCATGAAGTGGCTGAAGGCGAAGAGCGCGCCGAGGGCGCCGGCGATGGACGCGAGGGCACCGATCAGGGGGATGCCTGCGGCCAGGAACCCGCCGAAGATGATGAGCATGACGACGAGGGCGATCGGCAAGGCGATCAGCTCGCCCTTCTGCAGGTCGGCTTCGGCCACCGCCACGAGGGATTCCACCAGCAACGGGGTGCCGCCGACCTCTGCCACTGCGTCCGGTTCCAGTTGCCGGATCTCGCCTGCCGCCGTGTCAAGCCGGTCTTCCACGCCGGCGAGAATCTCGGGGTTGAGATCGGCGCCGGTTGTTGCCATCTCCACGTTCAGCAGCAGACCGGTGCCGTCGGGGGCCAGGAGCGGCGCTGCGGCGGGGTTCGGCTGTCCATCCGGAAGCGGTGGAATGGTCAACGGGTTCACCACGGAGGTGACGCCGTCGAGTTCGGTCAGGTCCCGGGTGGCCTCCGAGAGGAGGCCGGCCAGTTCGGGAGCGGACAGGTCCACGCCATGCACGAGCAGCGACAGCGACTCCGTGTCTTCGGCTGCGGGGTCTTGCAGCAGCTCGGCGGCCTGACTGGCCTCGCCCTCGACGGACGGCCCGCCGCTGGAGAGACGCTGGAACAGGCTCTCCCCGGTCACCCCGAACAGGGCGGTCGCCACGGAGGCGCCGATCAGGAGCACCCAGATCAGAAGGGAACTCAGCCGATGGCGGGCTACGAAGACGCCGAGGGTGCGAAGCATGGCAGTTAGTCCTTCGATCAGGGGCGGCTACCGCCAACGTACTCCTTCGGCTCACCGCCCGGCTGCGGCGCCACCGGATGCGTCGCACGCAATCAGAATCGACCTGATCGAGGACGCCCTGCGGATGGCGCTGGCGTTGCGGGAGGGTCCGCCGGCGCAGGTGATCTTCCACAGCGGCCGGTTGAATTGGCCGTACTCTTGGCACTGTTTTTGGCCGGCGTTAACAGCTCCATCCGGCGGCCGCGGTGCTACTGCAGAGCGGAGGTCAGTCGGGCGACGCCATCGAGCATCGTTGACCGGAGCGGCTCTTTCTGCCATTCCGTGAGGGTGAGTTCCCGGCTGATCCGGCGGTAACCCTCCTCGACCTGCCTCATATCAGCGACGAAGGATTGTCCTCTCACCATGAGGGACACCTCCAGATTGAGGCTGAAGGATCTGATATCCATATTGCTCGAGCCGATCACGGCGACATCATCATCGATCGAAAAGTGTTTGGCGTGCAAGATGAATGGAGCGGGATACAGCCAGATCCGCACGCCGGCCTTGAGAAGCGCGGAGTAGTACGAGCGCTGAGCGTGATACACCGAACCTTGGTCGCCGAGTTCCGACACGAAGAGCTCCACCGTGAGGCCTCGCTGGCACGACGAGGTGATCGCGTACAGCATGGCTTCGTCGGGGACGAAATACGGGCTGGTAATAATGATGCGCTCCTGCGCCGAATACAACAGGGCAAGGAACAAGCGCAGGTTGTTTTCGCCCTCGAAACCTGGGCCGCTGGGGACAACCTGACAATCCAGTGCGCGGGATGAAACATCCATCGGAATCGTGTCTGCGGGCACGTTTTCCTGCCTGAGCATCTCGTCGGTCTCGCTGTACCAGTCGGACAGGAAGATCAGGTTGATGCCGCTGACGACAGGCCCGGTGACCTGGGTCACCAGCTCCTGCCATTGCAGTCCGCGCTTCTGATTCTTCGCCGAGTTGTAACTGCGATCGATGAGGTTCTGCGAGCCCATGAATGCGACCCTGCCGTCAACGACGACGAGTTTGCGGTGGTTTCGGAGGTCAGGCCGTTGATACTTGCCTTTGAGCGGCTGCACAGGAAGCATGAAGCTCCAGATGACGCCGATCCGGTCGAGCTCGGCGAAGGTCGCGTCATGACCGGCGGTCCTGATCGACGCGATGTGGTCCAGCAGGACCCTGACCGTCACCCCGCGCCTGACGGCCGCCTCCATCGCCGCGAAGAAGTCCCTCGTCGTCGCATCGAAGGACACGATGTAGAACTCAACGTGCACGAACCTTGTCGACGTCTGGATTTCGGCCGCCATCGCGGCGATCGAGGCGTTGTAGTCACCGATCAAGCGCGCCGTGTTGCCCCCGACTATCGGGACTGACCCCAGACTGGTGTTCAGCTCGACGACCGACGCGAACCAGCGTGGCCAGCTGTCATCGTCGTTGACGAGGTCCATGCCGGCGACACTCTCCGAAATGAGTTGGCTGATGCGCTGCTGTTTGTCGCGTCGTCTCTTCGGTAGCTTGGAACTTCCGATCAGCAGGAAGAAGAAGACACCGACGAAGGGGATGAGGAACACCGCCAGGAGCCAGGCCATTGCGGCGCTCGGCTTGCGACTGCGGGGGATGATGATGATCGCGGCGATTCGGATCGCCAGATCGACGACTGTAACGAGCACCCAAACCAGCAGGGTGACCTGTTGTGAGTTCACGGTTGCCACTCCTTCAATCCGAGGTCGCGATGAACGAGTCCAACTCGAATGACGACACGGGCACCGCGCGCATGGTCGCGTCCGGTGACAGGGTGCCCCGGTGGCGACAAACTCATCACTCAAACTCCCATCGTGACCCCGACCATACGCCCCGGCAGGTCGACGGGTTTGCACCTGTCGTTGCGTGATCTCGGGGGATATACTCCTTTGAAAAAGATGAGTCTTGCGCAATTTGGTGCAAAGAATGTCTTTGAGGCGTGCGTGATGTTGGCGCCCGTTACGATCCTGCTGATCTCCTTCCCGGAGAATCGATTCTCCGGGAGAGTCCGTCCTGAGCTGGAGTGAGTCGTCGAGAACGAGGCGATCAGGATCATCGACGGTCTATTTGTGCGGATGAACGGCGATGGTGCGTGTTTTCTGATTATGTCGCAGTCAGCACGCGGCCGCGCCGCGAGGGGTGAAAATGACGCTCGCTCGACGCGCGACAGGTTTCCGGTTGGGGGCGCCGACTAAGCTCGGGTACACCGTTGCCACGCTGAGCCAGAGGACAACCGAGGCATGGGCACACCGAACATCGCCGAGGCCCCGGTAGCGGCGCCGTCGGCACGCGTCCTGTCCCTCGCCCGCGAGAGACAGGCCCGCTTTGCGCCCCCGTCACCGTTACACCTGCAGATCGCCGAGTGGGTGCGCGGCCTGGTGGCCTCGGGTGACCTCACCGCCGGCGACAAACTGCCCCCGGAACGCCAGCTCGCCCAAGCCCTCACCGTGAGTCGTATGACCCTCCGCCAGGCCCTCGAAGGGCTGCAGGCCACCGGCTGGCTCACCCGCACCCTCGGTCGCCGCGGCGGTTCCGTCATCGCCCATCACCGCTCCGATGTCGACATTTCCAATCTGATAGGCCTGCGTGCGCAGCTGTTGCAGTCGGCGATGACGGCATCCTCTCGGCTCATCTCGGCGACCGTGCAGACGCCCGATGAGAACACCCGTACGGCGTTGCGGCTCGGCCCCACCGACACCGTTTACGACGTGATGCGGGTGCGGTTCGCCGACGAGGTCGCCGTGGTGCTGGAGCGCTCGTTCTTTCCCACGGCGTTGTTTCCCGGGCTGCTCGACCTCGATCTCACCGGGTCGATGTACTCGATTATGCGCCGGCACTATGGGCTCGGGCCGGTCTCCGCCACGCAGGAGCTGACCGCCATGATCGTCGACCCGGCCGATGCCGCCATGCTCCACATTGCCCCGGGCAGCCCGATTCTTGGCATTGTCCGCACGTCGATCGCGGGAAACGGCACGCCGATGGAATTCTCCCGCGACCTCTTCCGCTCCGACAAGCTGCGCGTCACCGTCTCGGGGCGGGTCAGTTCAGCAACGGATGCACTCAGCGAGCCCCCGGAATCGAATCCTCCAGCACCACGATCCTTCAGAGGGCACTGAGCTCGAGCTCCCGGATCAACTCGGACAGCAGCTCTTCATCGTCAGACAGCGTGCCGTTGAAATCGAGGAGCACCCCCTGCATCTCCGCCATGCGTCAGCTGGCAGGTGGAGTCAAAAGGTGTTCTGTGCTCGTCATCAAAGTCGTCCTTCGTCTGCGTGGTCGCGTCAGATGTCCGCTATGAAGCACCAGATTAAAGGTCTGTACCAAATCTAATCGACGGACACGCACAGTTCATCCAGTGGTCATCTCGCTGCTCAACGATGGGAACATCCCACCCACGGCATTTTCTGGAGCGCGACCATGTCTGCCCTTTTCTTTCGTTCGTCTCGGCTGTCTCCGTCTACCCGGCGCCGCGTCGGCATCCGCTCGGCGGCCGTGGCCATCGGCCTACCCGGAGATCTGGGCGAACTACGGCGAGTCCATCGACGGTTTTGAAGCCAAGTACGACGTGAAGGTCGAGGTGGCGAGCCCGAATGCGTCCAGCGGTGAGAAGCTCTCCGCCGTGAAAAACCTCAAGGGCCAGTCCACCCAGCCCCGACGTGCTCGACATCGGCTACTCGTTCACCCAGCCGGCGATCGACCAGAACCTGCTCGGCGTCTATGTGCCCACGCTCATCGACGAGGTGCCCGACAGCCTCAAGGACCGCGACGGTAACTGGGTTGGCGCGTACTACGGCGTGCTCAGTATCGGCGTGAATGCCGACGAGGTCGACGTGCCGACCTCGTTCGCCGACCTCAAGGATGAGCAGCACAAGGGCAAGATCACCGTCGGCGACCCGCGCGATGGCGCGGCGTGGTTCGCCACGGTCTTCGCGGCGGCGCTGGCGAACGGCGGAATCCTCGACAACATCCAGCCCGGAATCGACTACTTCACCGACCTCGCGGCCAACGGATACCTTGTCAACTCCGTCTCGAACGCCGCCGCGCTCTCGACCGGTGAGGCCGCCGTCACCTTCGACTGGAACTACAACTACAGCGGTCTGGAAGCCGAGATGACGCGGTCGGCCGTGGACCTGCAGGTTGTGGTGCCCAGCGAGGGCGTCTTCGGCAACTATTACGCCCAGCCGATCACCATCGACAGCCCGCATCCGAACGCCGCCCGCCTGTGGGTGGAGTGGCTGCTCAGCGACGAGGGCGCCATCAGCTACGCCAAGAGTGGTGCCGTACCCGCCCGCTACGCCGCGATGGATGCCGCCGGCACGCTTCCCCAGGAAGCCCGCGACGCCCTGCCCTCCACCGAAACCCTCGCCCAGATCGCCTTCCCCACGCCCGATCAGACCGCCGCAGCGCCCGCGCGGGCTGCGTTCGATCATGCTGTCGTATTCCGTCGTCGCCTCACAGCTCGGCGGCATCCCGCTGGCCTTCGCCTTCAGCGCCGCCATCGGCTCGCAGGGTCTCATCACGATGGCCGTCTTCGACGCGACCGGGTGGGACCTCACCGAGTCCTTCGCGGTGTCGTCGTTCGGGGGACTCGTCGTTGTCTACCTCTACTTTCAAGTACCGCTGATGGCGATACTCGTGCTGCCCGCCATCATGGGCATTCGTCGAGAGCGGGGCGAATCCGCGCTGAGTCTCGGGACCGGCCGCTGGCGCTACCTGACCGACAATCTCCTGCCGATTCTGTCGCCCGCCATCGGAGGGGCCGTGTTGCTGCTCTTCGCGAACTCGTTCAGCGCCTACGCGACCGCGTATGCCCTGAGCGGCGGCGGGGCCAACCTGGTGCCGATCCTGATCGGCTTCTTCATCTCGGGCAACGTGCTCACCGACCAGAGCTTTGGGGCCGCCCTGGCCACCGGAATGATACTCGTGATCACGCTCGCCATGGTGCTGCGCCACCTGCTGGCGCGACGCACGACGCGGTGGCTGCAATGACCGGCGCCGGCACGGACTCCCGCAGCATTGTCCAGGCAATCGTGCTCGTCACGGCCGGGCTGCTGTTTGCCGTGCCGCTCGTGGCATCCGCTTCGTTTGGCTTCACGTTGCCCCAGCAGGGTTTCTCGCTCGAGCCGATCCGGGAGGCCGTGGCGGATTCGGGGTTTGCCCTGCAAGTGGTGCAGAGCCTGACGCTTGCCGTGCTGACCACCGTGGCGTCGTTCGTGCTGCTCATTCCCACGCTCGTCTGGCTGCACCTGCATGCGCGACGGTGGTTGCCGCTCGCGGAGGCGCTGTCGGTGATTCCGTTTGTGGTTCCCGCGGTCGCCCTGGTCAACGGCGCCAACCTGGCGTTTCGGGTGACCGTGCCCCGATTTCTGACAAGCGTGGACAGCCTGGTGCCGTTTTATGTGATGCTCACGCTGCCGTTCGTCACCGCGGCGCTGCTCTCGTTCACGATGGTGCTCGGTGAATACGTGCTCGCCACCCTGCTGCTGCACTCGACGTTCCCGGTGTTCCTGGTGTTCCTGGTGCAGATCGGGCAGGACCATCCTCGAGCGGCGGCCGGCCTCTCGCTTATCACCATCGTGGGCACCTTGCTGTTGCTGTCGGCGCTCACCGGCCCCGGATTGTCCCGTCGGCGCCGTACCTCCCGCCCGCCGGCTGTTGCCGCGGCCAGTTCCCCCAACGTAAGGAGTGCCTCATGACCGGCATCAGTGCAGAGGTCACCCTCCGCGCTGGACGCGCAGATGCGGGTGCAGCTTCGGGAAGAGATCCGGCGCATCCAGTAGGAAATGGGCACGACGACCGTGCTGGTCACACCTGACCAGGAAGAGGCGCTGAGCATGGCCGACCGCGTGGCCGTGATGCGTGCCGGCCGGGTCGAGCAGGTGGGCACGCCGAATGAGGTGTACCGTCGGCCCGCGACAGCCTTTGTGTCCTCGTTCATCGGGGTGGTCAATCGCATTCCCGGCCGGGTCACGCGCTCCGGCCAAGTGGCGGTGCTGGCCCAGCAGTACGCGCTGGGCACGGTGGGGCACAGTGCCGGTGACCTTGTGGACCTTCTCGTGCGGCCCGAGCACATCAGCATCCGCCCAGCGCACGACGGGCCGTCGAACGCCACCGGTGTTATCACCGCGCTCACGCTGCGCGGCGCCATCTCGAGCCTGACCGTGCTGTTTGCGCAACTGTCGAACCCGATTCGGGTTGATGTGCCATCGCGTGACGCCCAGCTGTTCGGGCGCGGGCGCCTGGCTCCGATGACCATGGGGGTGCCCACGATTTCCGGGCCGGGCCGGGCCGGGCCGGGCTGGTCGTCGATCCTCACCGGGGCGACCCACGCTGAGCACCATGTGTTCGACAACTCCTTCCACGTTCACACGCTTGGTCGCAATGCCGACCTGCTCAGTCGTGCCTACTTCGCTGACCAGCCGGTGACCAGTTACGTGGCGAGCGGATGGCCCCCACTGGCCCCCACTGGCCCCCACTGGCCGACACGGCCGGACCCGGCCCCGTGATCAGTCCCCGCCTCGACCAGCAAAACGCCGGTGTGCACAAGGTCATCGTGCGCGATGGCGAAATGTATGGATATCGGCGGGCAGACACCGAGGTGACCGACATGTCACGGATATACCTGGACCAGTTCGGGCCGGCTGCGAGTTTCGTTTACCTGGGCGAGGTGGATGAGGCGGGGCACGTTTATGGTGGTGTTTCGGCGGAGTATCTGGTCGCGGTGAGCCGGATCGACGCGCATCTCGGCACCCTGCTGCACGCGATCAGCACGCGTGCCGCCCGCGAAGACGAGGACTGGCTGGTCGGCATCACGACCGATCACGGCCACCTCGACGAGGGCGGGCACGGCGTCCGGGAAGACGTGGTGCGCGGCTCATTCTTCGCGGCCGCGCGCTCGGGGCGCGGCGACCAGGCCTGGCCGGACGAGGGCCTCTCCCTGCCCGCGTCGATGCGCCCGGAGAAGATCACGCCGTACCTCGCCTAGCGAACCCCTGGCCGGGTGTCCATTAAACCCGGGGCCTGACACTACCGGCAGTGCGTTTTCGCTGGTTTCCCTGGGGAGGGATCCTGTCATCGGAGTGGGTTTGCCGCCAGGCCTTCGGTACTGACCAGGACGATCACGGAGTTTCCATCCAGGCCCAACTGCTGTCGGCGTTCCGGACGAGCCACGGCGGTTCGAACGCCGGCCAGGGAGGCCGCACCGCACGGCCCCACGTCCAGGCCCAGATGCTGGAGATCCAGGACTGCCTGGCGGCACTCGGACTCGGAGACGCTGACGGCGGCATCGAGCCCGGCCCTGAGCGCGGGCCAGGCCAGTTCAGAGGGTGTGCCGCAATTGAGTCCTGACATGATGGACGGGTAGGTCGTGGCCACCACGACGGGTTTGCCCGTCAATAAGGACTGGGCAATGCAGGCGGCGGTGTCCGGTTCGGAACTCAGAAGTGCCGGGGCCGCATTTCCGGCGGTCCGGTAGTGCTCCACCAGTGCCTGGGCCAGGGAACCTACCCCGACAGGGCAGACGACCAGATCCGGACCGGCCACGTGCAGCTCCTGAAGTGCGTCGTCAATTTCGCCAAACAACGTGCCGTACCCGTCAACGATCCATTGGGGGACCTGCATGTATCCCTCCCACGCTGTGTCTTGAATCAGTACATCCAACGCTTCGCCCTCGGTGGATTCCGCCGCCAGGGTGACGACATCGTCGTAGATGCCATCGGTTTCAACCACGTCTGCACCTTCGCTCCTGATGCCGTCGATCGCAGATGAGCTCAGACCCGCCGGGATGTAGATCCGCGAGACCAGGCCCAACAGCGCTGCCATCCTGGCTACTGCTCGGCCGTGATTGCCATCAGTGGCCGTGACGAGCACCGGCGCTTCGGCAACGCCCACGTTGGTGCGGATGAATCCCTTGAGCCGGGGGACAGTCATCCCCTCGGGGTCCAGATCGTAACGCTGGCACAGTGCCCTGCAAACGGCCCACGACGCCCCAAGGATTTTGAAGGCGGGCAGGCCCAGTCGGTTGGACTCGTCCTTGAGCAGCACCTGACCGACTCCCAGCTCTGCGGCGAGGGACGGCAGGCCAACCAGGGGAGTCGGCGTGTAGCCGTCAAGGCTGCGATGAAATGGCACGGCAGATTCGGGTGCTGAAGTTCGCCAGGAGCGGGCGGTCGGATTCGAATACCAGAAGGTGGTCTGTGTCGGAATCATCTACCCATCGTCCCGTCAAGAGAAGCACAGTAAAAGTGATGATTTGTGGTCTATTCATTCCATTTATGCTTCAACGAAACAAGGGGGCACGTCACCTCACCCGTGGAGAAGAGCCACGAGAGCGTCTTCGCGGGCGGTTCAGCGACTCCGCTTGCGCACCCACCACAGTATGGTGAAGATTTCGATGGTCCCGATGATCCGGGGCAACCACGGTCGGTCAGCGAAGTACCGTATCGTGGCGCGCCAGCGCGCGGAACCGGACAGCCAGCTTTCCATCTGCAGGCTCGGCAGCAGCAGCCACATGACACCGTCGCCGAGGAACAAGACGGCGAGCAAATCGGCGATGCGGTGCCGGGACCCGGTGCTCCTGGTATTCATGCCGCGAGGCTACCCCGCACAGCTGTTGCCGTCTAGGTTGTGCCGCGCGATGCGGCCGGACCGGTCACGATCAATGACGTCGCTACCGAATGGTCCGAATTTCTCGGCGATGTGTCACGGGTGCGCGGGGTTGCGCGGACTGTCAGAGGCTTGACGTGACCGCCGTTCTAGCGCCGAAATCCGGCGGGAGCAACCGAAGCCCTAGCGTCGAAGCAGAAGGGGGGCGACTATGGCGGGGTTGAGGAGGTGCGGAACGATGGTCGTATTCGCTGATCGTATTGATGCCGGCCGCCAACTGGCGGAGCAGCTGGAGTTCCTGCGCGGGCAGGATGTGGTGGTCCTGGGGCTTCCCAGAGGCGGTGTTCCCGTGGCCGCGGAGGTGGCGGCAGCACTGGGGGCGCCCCTGGACGTGATTCTGGTCCGCAAGCTCGGGGTCCCGATCCAGCCCGAACTGGCGATGGGGGCCATCGGCGAGGGCGGGGTGCGGGTACTCAACGACGAGGTGCTCTCGATGGCGCGAGTCACGGAGGAGGAGTTCCGTGCCGTAGAGGAACGAGAGCGGGCACAGCTCGACGCCCGAATGGCCCTGTTCCGGAAGGGCCATGAGCGCATCGACCTGACCGGTCGGATTGCCGTCATCGTGGACGACGGTATCGCGACGGGCTCGACCGCACGCGTGGCGTGCGAGGTGGCCCGCCGGCTCGGAGCCGCAAAGGTGATATTGGGCGTGACGGTCGCCCCCGCCGAAACCATCCGCAACCTGCCGGGCGCCGACGAGGTCGTCTGCGTGCATTTACCTCGGCAGCTGATCGCGGTCGGCAACCATTACGTCGACTTCTCCCCGACCAGCGACGAGGAGGTAATCCGGCTGCTCGCCGCCGCGGGGCGGCCGTCCGCAGGCGCCGCAGGAACGACGGATCCGGCAGAGTCGTCAGGAGCTGAAACCGACGCGGAGATCGAGATCCCCGTCGGCGAGGTCTACCTCGGCGCGCATCTGCGAATTCCCCCGGCTGCCACCGGCCTGGTGCTGTTCGCCCACGGGAGCGGTAGCAGCCGCCACAGTCCCCGCAACAGGTTCGTCGCCGAAGTGTTGCACGAGGCGGGCCTGGCGACGCTGCTGCTTGACCTGCTCACCCCGGAGGAGGAACCGAGCCGCGCCAATGTGTTCGACATCAAGCTGCTCGCAGACCGGCTCGCCGGGGCAACCGAGTGGGTGGGAAACCAGCCCGAAACCGCATCACTCGCCGTCGGCTACTTTGGAGCGAGCACCGGAGCCGGGGCGGCACTCTGGGCGGCCGCGCACTCCAGCGCGCGGATCGGCGCGGTGGTGTCGCGTGGCGGCCGCCCGGACCTGGCCGGTCCCTGGCTGGCCCAGGTGCAGGCCCCGACGCTGCTGATCGTCGGTGGTGCCGACCAGGAGGTGCTTGACCTCAACCGTCGGGCCCAGGTCGAGCTGCGCTGCCCCAACCACCTCGCGGTCGTACCGGGTGCCACGCACCTCTTCGAAGAGCCGGGCACCCTGGCGGAGGCAGCAGCCCTGGCCCGGGATTGGTTCACCGACCATCTCTCGCCGCGCGCCGACGGGCGACCCGCCCGGGACAAGCAATGAACGCGGCGCCGGGTCACGACGCCACCCCGGCGAAGATCGCGGCGGAAATCCGGTCCCTGGCGCGTCCCCTGGGCACCGCGGGCGACCTCGACGCATACACCCTGCTCGCCCGGTTCGAACGATGGCCCACCTGGATGTGGGCGAACCACGAGGTAGCCGAGTTCCTCGGCTGGCTGCGCGAGCGCAACCTGGCCAGGCCCGCGGGGGAACGCGTGGGCTTCTACGGACTTGACGTGTACTCTCTCTGGGACTCGCTGCGCGAGATTATCGGCTGGCTCGAAGTCAACGCCCCGGATGCCGTGCCGGATGCGCTGCGGGCGTGGCGGTGCTTCGTGCCCTACGGGGAAGATCCCCCGCGGTACGCCTGGAGCACCCGGCTGGTGCCGGAGACCTGTGAGGCCGACGGTGTCGCCCTGCTGATCGAGGTGCGCCGCCGCGCCTAGGCGCGGGCCGTCGACGATGAGGAAGCCCTCGATGCTGCCCAGAGCGCGGAGGTCACCGCGGAGGCCGAAGACTACTACCGCATTATGGAGCGCGGTGACGAACGTCCGTGACCAGCACATGTGCGCCACGATCGACCGGCCGGCCGGCGGAGCATGAGTATGAGAGGGAGCCCACTGGATTCTAGGCAATCGGGCTTCCGGGTTTCCCGGCTTTCCGACAGGCCGCGCTCGGGCTCTTCACGCAGAGTATTTTCACGTCACAGTCAGCCGGTGCGGTCGCAGTGACCCAGGACTAGTGTGGTGGCGTGTCCCCTCTCGCGCTAGACGCACAGACCGCTCACGCCGTCGGCGTGGAGCGCCTCCTGGAGAGCTATCGGGCGGTCCCGTCGTCGGCCTCCGTTCGGCTCGCCAAGCCCACCTCGAACCTGTTCCGGTCACGCGCCAAGCCGAACGCCAGGGGCCTCGATACGTCGGGATTGACGGGCGTCATCGCCGTCGACCCGGAAGCGCGCACGGCCGACGTGGGCGGCATGTGCACCTATGAGAATCTCGTCGCCGCGACGCTGCCTCACGGGTTGGCGCCGCTGGTGGTGCCGCAGCTGAAGACGATCACGCTGGGCGGCGCGGTCACCGGCCTCGGCATCGAGTCGACATCCTTCCGCAATGGCATGCCACACGAGTCGGTGCTGGAGATGGATATCCTCACCGGCGCGGGCGAGGTGGTCACCGTCTCGCCCATCGAGCACGAAGACCTCTACCGCGCCTTCCCCAACTCCTACGGCACGCTCGGCTACGCGGTGCGCCTGCGCATCCAACTGGAGCCCGTCGAACCGTTCGTCGCACTCCGCCATCTGCGGTTCCACTCGCTCACCGATCTGGTCGCCGCGATGGACCGCATCATCGCGACCGGTGGCGTGGACGGTATTCACGTGGACTACCTCGACGGCGTGGTGTTCAGCACCGACGAGAGCTACCTCTGTCTGGGCACGCAGACCGCGGCATCCGGCCCGGTGAGCGACTACACCGGCCAGCAGATCTATTACCGCTCCATCGCGCACGATAACGGTACCAAGGATGACCGGCTCACGATTCACGACTACCTGTGGCGTTGGGACACGGACTGGTTCTGGTGCTCGGAGGCGTTCGGCGCGCAGCGTCCGCGCATCCGCCGACTGTGGCCGCGAACGCTTCGGCGCAGCAGCTTCTACTCGAAGCTGATGCGCTACGAACAACGATTCCACATCGGCAATCGCATCGAGCGCCTCAACAGCCGTCCACCACGCGAGCGCGTCGTGCAGGACATCGAGGTGCCGATCGAACGGTGTGCAGAGTTCCTGGACTGGTTCCTTGCCAGCGTGCCAATCGAGCCGATCTGGCTGTGCCCGCTGCGGTTGCAGGGCGACGGCTGGCCGCTCTACCCGATCCGGCCGCAGCAGACCTATGTCAACGTCGGCTTCTGGTCGACGGTGCCGGTGGGGGCAAGCGAAGGGGAGACGAACCGTCTGATCGAGCGCAAGGTCAGCGAACTCCACGGGCACAAGTCGCTGTATTCCGACTCCTACTATTCCCCGGAGGAGTTCGGCGAACTGTATGGCGGAGAAACCTATCGGACCGTGAAGAAGCGGTACGACCCCGATTCACGTCTCCTCGATCTCTACGCCAAGGCGGTGCAACGACAATGACCACGTTCAAGGAACACGGGCCGGGCAAGCTAGAACGCGCAAAGAGGCCGGACACGGAGGGGAAGCTCACCCTCGCCGAGATCCTGGAGATCATGGCCGGCGGGCGGCTCCCGCTGAGATTCACCGCCTACGACGGGAGTTCCGCTGGCCCGGTCGATGCACCGCTCGGTCTGGAGTTGAAGACGCCGCGGGGCACGACGTATCTGGCCACCGGCCGCGGCGATCTGGGCCTTGCCCGTGCCTACATTGCCGGTGACCTTGAGGTACACGGGGTGCACCCGGGTGACCCCTACGAACTCCTCAGGGCGCTCGCCGGCGAGCTGGTCTTCAAGCTGCCGCCGCGAGTGACGGCCAACATCATCCGCTCCGTCGGAGCCCAGCACCTGCTCCCGATCGCACCGCCGCCGCAGGAGTGGCAGCCCCGCTGGCGCCGCGCTGTCGGGGGACTCCGGCACAGCAAGACCCGAGACGCCGAAGTGATCCACCACCACTACGACGTATCGAATACCTTCTACGAGTGGGTGCTCGGGCCGTCGATGACCTACACCTGCGCGTGCTATCCGCGCCCCGACGCATCGCTGGATGAGGCGCAGGAGAACAAATATCGGCTGGTGTTCGAGAAGCTGCGCCTGAAGCCGGGCGACCGGCTGCTCGACGTCGGGTGCGGCTGGGGCGGCATGGTGCGCTATGCCGCCCGCCGCGGCGTCGATGCCACGGGCGTGACGCTGTCGCAAGAGCAGGCCGCGTGGGCGCAGCGGGCAATCAATGAGGAGGGCCTGACCGATCTGGCCCAGGTTCGCTACGGCGACTACCGCGATATCCAGGAGACCGGCTTCGACGCCGTGTCGTCGATCGGGCTGCTTGAGCACATCGGCGTGCGCAACTATCCCTCGTACTTCGACTTCCTGCAATCCCGGCTGCGCCCCGCCGGGCTGCTGCTCAACCACTGCATCACCCGGCCGGACAACCGATCCGAACCGTCCACCCGCGGGTTCATCGACCGCTATGTCTTCCCCGACGGGGAACTCACCGGCTCGGGCCGCATCATCAGCGCGGCACAGGATGTCGGGTTGGAGGTGCTGCACGAGGAGAACCTGCGCCATCATTACGCGATGACACTGCGCGACTGGTGCGCCAACCTCGTCGAGCACTGGGATGAGGCGGTCGCCGAAGTGGGGCTGAACACTGCGAAGGTCTGGGGCCTGTACATGGCCGGGTCACGGCTCGCGTTCGAGACCGGTGGCATCCAGCTGCACCAGGTGCTGGCGGTCAAGCCTGGTGACGGTGGCGGCGTCGGCGACCTGCCGCTGCGGCCGTGGTGGACGCCCTAGTTCGGGGGGAGCTCCGCCGTGAGCTGGCGTGGTCTCTGCGCTGGGGACGCACCGCGAGACGAGGGCACGACGCCGTCGACGGGGACGCAGCTGACGGTGTCGTGGTCGCAGGCCCGGATCTCCGAGATATCGCCAGGGTCGAAGCTGATCGTTATGGCGTGCCCGACGAACTTGGACGTCAGCTCGCGGACGTGAGGGAGGCCGGTGCAACCCACCTGTAACCCCCTGAGGCATGTACTTGTGATGCGAGTCAAAATCCGGGCGGCTGCTACGGAACCGGGAATTGGCTCGTCGTCCCAGCTGTCTGTCATCGGGTTCGAGTCCGTCGGATTGAGCAAGCCTCCCGCCGATGCTCCCGACGATCAGTCCCTCACCAACGAATTCAGGGAGATCCACTCATGAACGCTGAACGTATCGACGGTCCCGGCGACATCCGCATCGATGACATCCCCGAACCCACGTCCCGACCTGTCACCGCCCTCGTGACCGGCGCAGGTCAGGGCATCGGCCGAGCCATCGCCCTCAGGCTGGCCAAAGACGGTGCAAATATCGCGCTTGTCGACATCAACAATGAAAAGATTGCGATAGTCGCCAAAGAGATCGAGCAGATTGGCAGGAGGGCCGCCACGATCGTTGCCGACGTCAGCGACCGTGATCAGATCTATGCCGCCATCGACACGGCCGAAGCCGAGCTCGGTGGATTCGACATCATCGTCAACAATGCTGGCATTGCCCAGGTGGCCCCAATATCCGAAGTCGACCCCGACTCCGTCAGGCAGATTCTCTCCGTCAACGTCGAGGGAGTGCTTTGGGGTATCCAGGCAGCCGCAAAGAAGTTCATCGAACGCGGAGTGAAAGGCAAGATCATCAATGCCTCTTCCATCGCCGGACATGAAGGTTTCGCAATGCTGGGCGTCTACAGTGCCACGAAGTTCGCGGTCCGCGCGCTCACCCAGTCGGCCGCCAAGGAGTACGCAACGCACGGCATCACCGTGAATGCCTATTGCCCCGGCGTCGTTGGCACAGACATGTGGGTGACCATCGACGAACGATTTGCCGAACTGACCGGTGCCGAGAAGGGCGCAACGTTCGACCAGTTCGTCAAGGGTATTGCCCTCGGACGCGCACAGACTCCTGAGGACGTCGCGAACTTCGTCTCGTTCCTCGCCGGGCCGGACTCCGACTACATGACGGGACAGGCCGTACTCATCGATGGTGGGATCGTTTATCGGTAGGAATGACCGGCAACGCAAACACCACGGCTCATGGCCGGTCGGGGCAATGCCCGGCAGGTGGCCTGCGCTAGGGTCCTGGTCGCCCACCAGCTCGGCCTCAGGGTGCTCCAGAGGAAGCGTACGCTCGCAGTGAGGGCAGCAGCGGGAGGCTGGGTCCCGCAAACGCTGATCGGAGCCCCGGATGAGTCTTGTCATGATCCGCACCCTCGTCCAGGACTACGAGCACATCCACACCGCCGTCGGTATCATCGGGAACCTGCTGTTCGTCGTGGGTTCGGTGCTGTTCTACAAGGCCTTCGAGCAGTACTACACGCTTGCCGTGTCGCTGTTCGTCGTCGGCTCGGCCTTCATGTTGATCGGCTCGCTCGGGAACGGGCTGCGGCGGCTCTGGCAGCGCCGCGAGGAGAAGTCGTCCCACAGCACAGGTCGCGGCCGAGGACGATGAGAGCGCTTTCGGGGTTCCCGGGCAGCAGGCGTTGCCTTTCCGGTCAGTTGTCGTCGAGTAACGCGGCCGCGTACATCGGCCGGGCGGCGTCGGCGCTCGGCGGGTGGAAAAGGCCGGCCGTGGCATCCCGGAACAGGCGGCTGAGCTCGTTATTGTTGTTGAACCCGGCACCGCCCGCGCACATCAGCGCGGTCTCGGCCGCGTGCCGCGCAACGGTCGCCGCGTTGATGCGTGCGCTGACCAACCGCAATGGCCATCCGGCCCCGTGGTCGACGAGGTCGTCGAAGTCGCGGCTGTAGGTGTCCAGTTGCGCCGGCACGGCCATGTATTCCATGAGCGCGTCGGCCAGGCGTGCCCGGAACTCCGGCACCTCGGCGTACGTCGTGCCGCTCTTGGCCGACTGGCGGCTCTTCAGCCCCTGCGCGCCCAGATCGAGGGCGCGCCGCGCAACCCCGGCGTAGACCGACCCGATCAGCAGCTGGAAGTGGCTCGTGATCGCGAACGTCAGCAGGTCGGGGTGCCGTCCCGTCGGGATCTTGCGGGCGACTTTCTCGGGCCGTATCCGCACGTTCTTCAGGATCGTCGCCCGGCTCTGCGACGCGCGCATGCCGAGCACATCCCACTGGTCAGACACCGAGATGCCGTCGGCCGAGCGCTCGACGAATCCGTACACGAGCGTCGGATTCTCGGCATCCGTGCTGTCCAGCCCGTGGGTGATCATGCGTGTCCACACCGGCGACAGCGATGTGAAGATCTTGACCCCGGTCAGCAGGTAGCCGCCGTCCTCCTGCGGTTGGGCGACGGTGTTCGAGTCCTGCAGCACCCAGTCATTCGCAGGCTCGCTCACCCCGAACGCGAAGATCTCGCCGGTCATCGCCTCATCGAACACGTACGACAGCGAACGGTCGCCGCGCTCGAACATTGCACGCACGACCCCGGTGCACATGAGGTGCATGTTCACCGCGAGGGCCGTCGCCGGAGCGGCCGTGGCCAGACGTTGCTGCAGCCGGGACACCTCGCCCAGGGAAAGTCCCGCGCCGCCGAAGGTCTTCGGCACGAACATGGTGAGATACCCCTGCGCGATGAGTTCGGTGAGATCCTCGTCGAAGAAGCGGTTCTCCCGGTCGTACACGTCGGCGCGCTCACGGAATCGTTCCAGCAGGTCCTCGGGCAGATACTTCTCGGCCAACTCTGCGTGTCGGGTTTCCCGGTCTGGCATGTGTGCTCCTTCGTTATTCATTCCCACGTGTGATCACTATCGCGCCGTTGTGCCCGCCGAACCCGAATGAGTTCGACAGCACCGTACTGATACTTTGGCTGCGCGCTTGGCCGGCCACGAAGTCCCAGCCCTCGAAATCGGGGTCGTCGAGGTTGCGCGTGGGCGGCAGCATCCCGTCGCGCAGCGACTGCACGGCGATGATCGCCTCCACGACCCCCGACGCTCCGAGCAGGTGGCCCATGCTGGACTTGGTCGCACTGATCGGGATGCGGTGGGCACGGTTGCCGAGCGCGGCTTCGAGCGCGTTCAGTTCGGCGGCGTCGCCGGCCGGAGTGCCGGTGCCGTGGGCATTGATGTGGTCGACGGCGTCCGGCGTCAGGCCCGCGTCGGCGAGGCAGTCGCGCACGGCCTGCGCCGCTCCACGGCCCTGCGGATGCGGGGCGGTGGAGTGGTACGCGTCGCTGGCTGCTCCGAACCCGGCCAGCTCCGCCAGCGTGACGGCGCCACGGGCGCGGGCGCTCTCCTCGGACTCGAGCAGGATGGCGGCGGCCCCCGCCGACATCACGAAGCCGGAGCGCGCCCGGTCGAAGGGCCGGGAGGCGGCGGCGGGGTCGTGCTCATACCCGTGTGCCAGCGCACGCATGTTCGCGTTCGATGAGAGATTCACGGGGTTCAGGCAGTCCTCGACACCGACCACGAGGACCGCGTCGGTGTAGCCGTGGCGGATGCGGCGCATCGCTTCGCCGAGACCGATCGCTCCGCTGGCACACGTCGCCGAGATGCCCTGCGCGGGACCGAACGCCTGGTAGCGCTGGCTGAGCACGGAGGCGGCCGCGTCGGGCGCGCCGTAGATCGCGAGCGTGAGCGGCACCGCCCGCGGACCCCGCTGGTCGAGGTCGCGGGTGGCCCGTTGCATGGCATCGACCGGCCCCGCGCCCGTGGCGGCGATCACCGCGAACCGGTGCGGATCCCACGGCAAATCTGTCGTGCCGGGCGTCCAGCCAGCCTGCGCCATTGCTTGGTCGGCGGCCGCAACCGCCCAGTGCTGGCTGCGGCTGAGTCGGCGGGCGAGGCTCGGCTCCAGGACGGTGGATGCCTCGAACCCGCGCACCTGCCCGCCGATGCGCACGGCCAGGTTCGCGAACTCGGGATCATCGAGCGTCGTGATGGCGCTGCGGCCGTGCACAACGGCATCCCACATTGTTGTTACGTCCAGGCCGCTCGGGGTGATCGCCCCGAGCCCCGTGATCACCGCGCGGCGCCGATCGGTCACAGCCGCACCGCCTCTCCCCGCGCGACAAGTTCGGCGGTCGCCGTGCGGCGGATTTTGCCGCCGACGGTACGCGGCATCCGCGCGAGGCGGTACCACCGGCGCGGCACGAATTGCGGGGCCAGCTTCTCCCGTGCGCGGGCCAGCAGTTCGCTCTTGCCCGGCGCCTCACCCTCGATGATGAGAGCGATGACGGTGCCGAGCCGCTCGTGGGGGAGTGCTACGGCGCAGACCGCGCCGAGGTGCGGCATCCCCTCGAAGGCGCGCTCCACATCCGGCAACGTCACCTTGTGCCCGCCCGTGACGGCGACGTCCCCGGCCCGGCCCGCCAGCACCAGCGCGCCGTCGACCAGTCGGCCGTGGTCGTGCACGGTCGCCCAGCCGTCTGGGCCCTTCAGCGTCGCATCCGTCGTTCCGGGGAGGTACCCGTCGGAGCATGCGGCGGCGCGGATCCACAACGTGCCCGGCTCGCCGTCGCTTACCTCGGCGCCATGGTCATCTCGGATGCTCGCTTCGATGCTCTCGTAGATGCTGATGCGGGTGCCATCGCCGCCGCGGCTGTCGCCGATGAACCCGATCTCAGCGGCCCCGTAATAGCTGATCAGTCGCACGTGCGGTAGCGCCTCGGCGAGACCCGTGCGGAGGATTGCGGGCAGGTTGGCGCCGCCGGTGACGACCAGTTCGAGCGTCGTGAAGCGGTCCGGGCCGCGGCGGGCGGCATCCACCAGCGCCTGAACGACGGCGGGTACGGCCACGACGCGGGAGATCTTCTCGTCGTGGACGCGGTGGCCGAGCTCCACCGGATCGAACGCGTCCGCCAGGTGGGCGCTGCCGCCGGAGGCGAGGCTTTCGATGAGCGCGTAGAGGGTGAGACTGTACGACACCGGTCCGGGCGCGAGCGTGGCGGCGCCAGGCCCAGGCTCCAGGTGCGCGCTGGAGACCGCGAAGTTCTCGCGGTACTGGCGCCGCGTCTTCAGGAACGCCTTGGGGTTGCTCGTGGTGCCCGACGAGAACAGCAGCAGGAACGGTTCCTCGTCGACCCGCACCGTCGGGCCGGCTGCCGGCGCGGCATATGTCTCTTTGTGCATGAAATCGGTGAGAGTGATGATTGTGCCCGTCCACCCGCGCGCGGTGAGGGCCTCGGCGAGGTCTGCTGAGTCACTGATCACCACACCGATTCCCGTGGTGAGGATGACCCTGATCCGGTGCTCGAGCGGCCACTGCGGGTCGATGGTCGCCGACACGCCGCTGAACCCCGCAAGCCCCGCGATGATGCGCGATGTGTGGAACGCTGATGCGATGCTCACGGCTGTGATCGGGATGCCGCGAGTTTCCGGAGCCGGCGTGGGCGGCGAGGGCTGCGCCCGGTGCAGGGCATCCACGACGGCGAACATGCGCCGAGAATTTTCGACGAGCTGCGAGTACGTCAGCTGGCCGTCTTCCCCGACGATCGCAGGCTGGTCGGGATGGTGTTCGGCCCGCTCCAGCACGGTCCGCGTGATCGGCACCCGCGGCCTCCTTTTGGATCGACGCGATCCGTTTAGTTCATGTTTTCTGGACGGAACCCATTTTAGTGCGTCACACCCGCGGTGTCAGAGCCCACTGAGAATAGGGCGATTTCTGCCGACACTCGCGAAGCAATCGGTGTGCGCCGTGCCCTATAGTGAGCGCAATTCATCAATGCGTTCCGCGCCGGTTTGCGTAGCGCCCACTGCCGGGCGGTTCAGGCCACGGGCAACGCAGGGAGCAAGGGAAATCTGAGACCGCCCACAGCATTTACCTGGAGCTACCTTCATTCACGTGGGCAACAGCAGATACGCCCGGAACTCCGAATCGTGCCGACCTAACAAAGGAGAAATCGACAATGATCTTCCTGTCTGAAGAAAATGTCCCCGCGTTGTCACAACGGACGATGCGTTCTGTAGGGCGGCGGTAGGCGATGACAGAGCATGTTGGCGTTGTCGGCGGAGGGATTGTGGGAATCGCAATTGCCCGTTCTCTTGCACAACGTGGCATTCGAGTCACCGTTGTGGAGAAGGAGCATCGGGTAGCCATGCACCAAACCGGGCACAATTCTGGAGTGGTGCACGCCGGCCTTTACTACGCACCAGGTTCTCTGAAAGCCATTCTCTGCTCAACCGGGCGCGAGATGACGAAGGAATTCTGTCAGGGCAAGGGACTGCCATTTCGCGAGGTGGGGAAAATGGTGGTCGCGATCACCGACGAAGAGATTCCTCGGCTCGATGCGATCCAGGCTCGTTCGGTGGCGAACGGCGTGCCGGGACTGCGGCGGTTGAACCGATCTGAGATGAGTGACATCGAACCGCATGTTGGCGGTGTCGCAGCTGTGCACTCTCCCCATACGGCTGTCGTGGACTATGCATCGATAACCGAAGCGATGGCGGAAGACGTCAGAATGGCCGGTGGAACCATTTTGCTTGGGCACGAAGTCCTTGAGATCAAACAACAGCTGGGGCGGATCGAAGTAATCACGACGGCCGCAGAATTATCGTTTGATCGATTAATCGTGTGCGCTGGGCTCCAATCCGACGTGGTCGCTCGTATGGTTGGTGCGTCACCGAGCCCACGGATTCTGCCGTTCAGAGGAGAGTACTGGGGTCTTTCGAACGATAAGCAGCATCTCGTAAACGGAATGATTTACCCAGTTCCGGATCCTCGATTTCCGTTTCTCGGAGTTCACTTCACTCGCGGAGTGTACGACGACGTACACGTTGGACCGAATGCTGTTCCCGCGCTGGCACGTGAAGGCTACAACTGGAGCAAGATCTCTCTTCGCGATACGTGGGAATCCATGGCGTGGCCCGGTGCGCGTGCCTTGGCTCAGCAACATTGGCGGATGGGAGCAAAGGAAATTGCGGCTTCGCTCTTCAAGCCGCTGTATTTCCGTGAAGCTGCTCGGTTCGTACCCGAACTGCAAATGAAGGATCTCACCTCCAAAACCGCAGCTGGTGTTCGCGCGCAAGCATGGGGCAAGGATGGAGTTCTTCTCGATGATTTCGCCGTTGATCAGATTGGACCGGTGACTCTTCTCAGGAACGCGCCATCCCCGGCAGCCACGTCGGCGCTGGCGATAGCGGAATTTGTACTTACAAACCACGTGTTCAACGACTGATCACGCCACACGACGGCCCCTCGACACCTGAACGCGCGGGTCAACAGCGTTTTCCTGAATTGCCAGTCGAACCACCCCATCAAGTGATGGAGTCAGGGAGCGCATCGCGCACGTGAATGCACGAACGGCACTGGCCATCGAAACATGCCAGACACTAAAAAGGAGCGACTCCCTGACCTCGCCGCGATCTTAGCCACAAAATAGGGCTGTGAGAAGAGCAAGCCTGGGGGCATAATCGGTGCCATGAGACTCGTGGAGCGTCACCAGGGGCACGCGCGGGGCGCGGCGCCGTTTCGCGTCACCCTCGTGTTGTTTTTTGCTCTCGCGCTGTCAGGCTGCGCGGCGTCCGGATCCGGAAGTTCGGTCGAGATCGGTGCGGTCCCCTCGCAGAGTTTGAGCGAACTGGAGTTGATCAAGCTCAAGGCAGAGATTCAGGGCATCCAGGAGACGACCGACCGTAACGCCGGATGGCAGAACGATCTGCTGGCCTGGGCTCCCTTTGTGACGGTGCTGGTCGCCGCCGGTGGACTCTTCCTTACGTTGCGCACGCAGCGCAGCGACCGGCGCACGGAGCAGCGTCGGCGGCACGACGAGGAATTGGCCCGAGCGGTGAGTAATCTCGGATCGGGAACACGAGAGATGCGGGTCAATGCTGCCGCGGCACTCCGTGCGTTCCTGGGGCCTGACAGCCCCGATCTGCACGTCGACCTACTCCAAGTGATCATCGCGAACCTGAAGATCGAGTCCGACCCGGTCATCGCGGGTGTGCTCGTGAACGACCTCGAAGCAGCCCTGAGAGCAATAGTCGATCGCAAAGTGAAGCTCGTGAAACTGGACCTGTCGCGGGCTCTATTGCTGACCCGACTGAGCGTCCGCAAGCTTGAGCTTCGGGGGGTTCCCGTCGATATTGCCTTCGCCGGACTCAAACAGTCAGATTTCGACGGGTTTATTGCTCCACGGGGAGTTCGCGGGTACGGGGCCAACCTCACACGAGCCAGCTTTATCAAAGCGAACCTTCACGAAGCACGGTTCAACGGAGTAAATGCCGTCGGAGCCGACTTTCGCAAGGCGCGTCTCGTGGCAGCAACATTCAAGGGAGCGAACCTGCAGGAGGCGCATTTCGCTGGCGCCAAACTGCAATCGGCGCACTTTGAGCGCTCCACCCTCCTGCGAGCAGACTTCGCGGGATCTGACGTTGCCGATGCCTGGTTCTGCGATTCGAAGCGTGGGCAGGCCGCAATGATGGACGATGGGGCGCTCCGTTCCCTTTCCAAGGCAAAGAACCTGGACAAGGCTCATCTAACGCGCCACCAGAAGATTGGAGCTTCTGCACACAGGGGGGATGCTCCGGCGATGCCGATGTACGCGGCACTGCTGGTCAGACATAACCAGCTCGCGTTGGCGAAGTACTGGTACGACTTTGCGATCAGCGCCAACGTCCCGGTTGAGAGCACCGCGCTCAGAAAACTCAGCGCCAGGCTCGCAGAGGCCGGCGACTCATCGGCTGCGCATTGGTCTGAATTGGCCGACAAGTACGCGCGGGGGAGCCGCACCACGAGCGCTGAGCCGATCGGCGAAGCTAAAGACGAATAGCACACCGGGCATGGCCGCAGCGTCGACGCCGCAGTGGCGTGGGCGGCACAAATCAGTGGAAAGAACGCCGAGTTGATCGAGGCGACCCGCGACCGGGCAGACCTCGTGGTCTCGGGAACCACCCGGGAAATCATCCCCTCGATCGGCGCGGCGTCACGAAAAAGGCCGGCGGTACCTACACGGCTGATTCTCCAGAGATGCCGGGGTGACAGCCGACGTCCCCCCCAAGGGCGGACTATCTTGTGAGCGGTTTTACTGCCACAGTTCGTAGTATGAAAAAGAAGACTTCCCTCTGGATCGGTAGCTCAACTGCGGCACTTGTGCTGATTGTCGGAGGAACCATTGGCGCCGCGCAGGCGAGCACCCTGCCCGAGATGGACGCCACGGTAACGGCCGTTAGCGCGAACCCAACCGACACCCCGGCCCCCGTTGACCCGACCGAGGCCCCTGCTCCGACCGAGACTCCCGCTCCGGTCGCTGACGACGCTGACGACGTCAGCCCGACGGATGTCCCGATTGTCGTCCCGGCAGACACGGACGACAGCGAGGACCGCTCTGACGATGCTGCCGAGACGGAAGCGAACAGCCATGGCAAGGCGATCTCTGCCGCCGCCCACGCCCGCAATTCTGTCCGGCACGAAGCGCATGAGGCCGAGAAGGCCGCCAAGCACTCCAAGGCCGCCAAGGATGCCAAGCACTCCAAGGACGCTGAGCACTAGACACCACCGCCGTTCGCCTGAAGACTCAGGCGTCGGACGCCGCGCCCACCAGGGAAGAATCGTTATCACCGCGATTCTTCACTGGTGGGCGTTATTTGTAGCATTATCTGACGGAAGCGTCCCTGCCCGGAATCTTCGCCAGGGCGGTGACGAATTCGAAGGCCTCCTGGGGCAGACGGGCAATGACAACGCTTTCCTCAACAACGGTCATGACGCATCCTTTCGCTCGGATGCCCACAGCCTCCACCGCACCTGAAGCAGCGTCAAGGGGCTTCCGAGCCGGGGGACGCTAGGTGCTGCCCCCGATGCAAGAGATAATAGGCCGTGACCTCACCGACCAAGACGTCCCAGGCGGCCTTCGGCATCCGACAGAACCTGCTCCGGCCCGCTGATTCGGAGCGCACCCACCGCGTCGCCTACATCGAGCTGTTCTTCGACCTGATCTTCATCCTCGCGCTCACCCAGCTCTCCCGGTTCCTCTATGACAACCAGTCGCTGGCCGGCGCGCTCGAATCCGCCGTGCTCGTGCTCGCTTTCTGGTGGGTCTGGATCTACACGACCTGGGTGACCAACTGGCTCGACCCCGTGCGCTTGCCAGTGCGGAGCGTCATTATCGGGCTCTCGCTCATCGGCCTCGTGATGAGCACCTCCATCTACGAGTCGTTCGGCGACCGAGCATTGGTCTTCGCGCTCGCCTACGTGACCCTGCAGCTCGGACGCACCGGGTTCATGGTGCTCGCGCTCGCCCGGCACGATCGGGCGCTGCACCGCACGTTCGTACGGATGCTCGTCTGGCTCTCTGTCGCCGGCGTCTTCTGGGTCCTCGGCGCCCTGCTTCCATTCGAGTTCCGGCTTCCGCTCTGGGGCGTTGCCCTCGCGATCGAATACCTCTCCGCGAGCCTCGGCTTCCGCGTACCGGGAATGGGCAGGTCCACGACCGACGACTGGGAGGTCTCCGGCCCCCACATCGCCGAACGCAGTGCCCTGTTCGTGATCATCGCGCTCGGGGAATCGTTCCTCGTGACCGGGTTCGCGTTCGTCGAACAGTCCATCACGGTGGACGGCGCGCTCGGCCTGCTTCTCGCGTTCGCCAGCGGCGTGGCGATGTGGTGGCTCTACTTCGACCACGGCGAGCGAGTGGGGAGCCGGGCCATCGCGTCTTCCCCGGCCCCCGGCCGAATCGCTCGCCTCGCATACACCTATGTGCACGCGATCATCATCGCGGGGATCGTGCTGAGCTCCGTCGCCGACAAGGAAGTGTTGAAGCATCCGGATGCCGCCGTGAGCCTGGCCACGGCCGTCACGCTCGTCGGCGGGCCGGTTCTCTATCTCGTGGGGCTCGTTCTGTTCCGCTGGGTCGTCGCTCGGGATCTGCTCATCTCGCATCTGGCCGGCGTCGCAGCGCTTCTGGTGCTGTTCGGCCTTGCATTCCCTCTGTCGCCGCTCGTGCTCGCGGCGATGACCACGGCGGTGCTCGCGTGCGTCGTCGGTTGGGAAACGATCCTGCGGGTGCGCACGGGAACCGACGAGCCGGTCGCCGGCTGACTCGGTCGATCCGGTCGACCGCGACTGTCGACTCTGGCGATCCTCTGCTTTCGCACTACTCTCGGCGGCGGCGGGCAAGGGGTTGGGGCGTGAGTAGTAATGGAACGGGATCGTGCGGTAAGCCGCGCTTGGGGACACGTGACGGCAAAGGAAGGCCTGCCGACGCAGAGAATCAGAGCCGAAACCGCCTCGACAACTCGTGTCGAGAATCAATGACGAAAAACAGTCGGCCTTGCCGCACGTTTTCGCGCGATTACTGCTCAGGCCCCGACTATGTCCTTCGCATCGCGCAGGGACCTGGCCAAGCGATCGAGCTTGGTCACGACCAAGGTGTCCCCGGCGCGGCAGGCAGCCATCGCTTCCTTGAGACCGGGCCGTGCCCGGTTGGCACCGGTGAGGCCTTGGTCGGTAAAAGTTTTCTCCGGCGTCACCCCAAGCGCTATTAAAGTGTTCTTTTGGGCGGTGAGGTCTTGGTCGTTGGTGGATGCGCGGGCGTATCCGATGAGGAGTCCGGTCATGGTGTTTGAATGTACCGGTTAGCACCCCTTCACCGGGCATTTTTGCGGGCGGGTCTTACGGGAATTCGGGGGTTGCAGAAACAAGCTAATTTTGGTTCGGAGATTTTTCGTGGAACTTGCGCCGGTCAGGGTCCCTCTTGTGGGACGTGACACCCCGGAAGGGCTAGCTCCAAATCATGGACCCGCGGACTCAGACGTGTCAGCTCAAATGACAGCGCGGTGCGCCAGTGAGCTTCGAGGGCCGCAGTGGCAGGACCTCACACGCCAGCGGGCGCGACTGCAGTTCGTGTGGGATTGACCTGCACCAGGAGGCGAAGCACCAGGAAGTACCCGTACCCGGTAACCAGGCCACCGATCGCACCCAAAAGAGCTCCAAGGAGAATCCAGGCTGGGTGCCCCAGGCCGCTCACCACCGGGTACCCGGAACGATCGAGACCAAACACCGCCATAGTGGCCAGCAGCAGGAGACTAATTCCAATGCTTTGGGCGCACACCCCTCCCCCGATCAGTAGGGGTCCGACTCGGCGTTGTTTACCAGTGACCATTGCTTCTTGCATCATGCTTATTTCCCCCTCGTTGCGGCAGTGCGCGTTCCGACGCCTTGGGTGATGAACACCCACACCCGCGTTCAGGAACTTCTTACAACTTCGCAGTGAATCCAACATGTGTCAATAAGTGGCTCTGTGGTCGGCCGGACACATATCCCGCAGTCCGTTGCGCTGAAGGGGCTGCCGGCACCGCACGCGAACCATGCACGTCCACCTGCGTTGGTTCCCGCATCCGGCGTTGTCTCGCTTGGGCGACGTGACCGTGACTTACAAACGCGCAGTGACCGCCTTGATGATGAGCTGAAGCCCGCCCACCCGATACGCTGCTGGCAACTGCTATCAGCAGCGGCAGGCGGGAATGGTGGCTGGAGCGGGGGACATCGTTAAGAAAATTCTTGGTGCGATTTTGATTGGCATTGTTGCCCTTGCGGTCGCCGCGTCCATCCTTGTCAGGTCCATCGAAGACAGGGTCACCGAGGAACTCGTTGTGCAGGTGTCACGACTAGCAATTCCCGCGGACTGGAAGGTGCTGGATGACATTGTCCGACGCGAGCAATTCCTGTGTGTGAGCACCAACCCATGTCCGAGCATTTCCCGGAGGTGGGAAGCGCAAGCGGGTGAGGTGGTGACCGCCGAAGACCTAGTTCAGACCGCTGCTGCGGCGGATGTGACCCTTACTGTGGATCGGCTGTGCGAACGGCCAGCGAACAACGGCGGACGCGCCATTATGTGCATCGGGCGTGGCGTTGAGGACGGCTATGACTATCAGTTGTCGCTAAGCAGTGCTGCCCCCGGGGAGCCCCTGCAGGTATCGCTGTATGTGAGCCCAGCCACAACCGCGTAGCCGTGGGGCCACCCGGCCGAGATAGCTGATGCTCGATATCGTTCGGAATCTCTCCATTTTCGAGATGTTCTCCCGAACTGTCGCTCTAAACGTTCCCCTTTCGGGAACGGATCCATAGCTAGCGATCGAATGGTTAGGTGTCCGGATGGACGTCCCTGAGGGAGCGGGCGTCTGCCAAGCGTGTCAGCGGCCCGCAGAATGTGTTCCGAGATCGTCTGAGACTGTCGTCACTTCGTTGACGTGGTCATGTCAGATCAGGTGCGTTCCAGCGCAACAAGAGTTCAGCGTCGATGCCGCTCAAAGTTGACCCATGGAGTTCGTGCTCAAAGACCAGCAGTCGGCAGCTTGGTCGAACTGCCTCAATATCAGGGTCACAAACGGGTGGTCGGCGTCAGAAGTCGCGTGTGGTGCTGCCACCGACGCCGGCAACCTGCGCCAGACGTGATCGACGCACCGTAGAGCTCTTGTGAGGCGGCATGGGCATACACCGCATGGACGTGAACCGCGCCACCATCTGTGGGATCCCAACGACAGCATTGGCTAGATCGGCCCCGACAGCACCCGAAGGTGTTCAGCAACGATTGCCGCGAATTTTGGACAACCAGCTTTTTCGAGCGCTTCGGCCAGGCTCGTCACCGGGTCGCCTTTGGCGCGTCGGCTCTGCCAATAGGTGTTCTGCGTCCGAGTGACTTCGCGGACAACAAACAAGTGGCTGCTCTCTACCAGGCAGAAGAACTCGTCGGGCGTATATAGGTCATACGGCAGCAGGTCCGGGTCGCCAAAGTCCTTGATGTTCATTGTGAGCAGAATGTCTGCGTGGCTGTAAACGGCCGCATTGTGAACGTGCTGATCGTCTTTGTCCCTCAGGTTTGGGGCCTCGCCACCGGTCCAGTCCTCGAGGATTTCGTCGAAGTTCTCACGAAAGACTTTTTCGCGGTTTCTGCGCAGCTCTCCGCCCGCCGAAGGATGCTTCCGTCGCCACACGCGATGCGTTTCGTCAAGCACGTCCGGAGTCGCGCTCAGACTGAACATCTTGGATTGGCTGCGCAGCAGGAATAGCCAGTCGTAGAGGGTGCGGCTTCCCAGTACGTTGGAGTCGACGAATACGTGGTGCACGCGTCCACGCTATCGCTCCAGCGTGGACTTGGGTTTCACCCTTGTTCTACTCTGCCCCCTCGAGGCTGTCATCGAGTTCACGAAGCTTGGTGAAGGCATCCAATCGAGCAGCACGGCGAGCCTCCGCGAGGATGGCGACGTCCGCGTGCTTGAAGCGATGATGTGCTCCCACTTTGTGCGAGGGGAGCAGGCCGTCCTGCACCAACTTCATGAGCGTAGGTCGGGATATCCCAAGAACGCTTGCCGCGGTCGTTGACGTCATCTCAGAAGGAACCGACTGCACGTTCACTGCGCCCGAAGGCAACGTTCGAATGACGAACTGCATAAGTTCGGCCAAGGTGCGGTCCAACTGAACAGTCGTGCCGTCATCCAGGGTCAACGAGGCCGTGGTGATGTTGCGATCATGAGCTTGCGCGATGAAGAGTTCGGCAGAGCGGCGGACTGTTTCATCCACGAGAAGGGATCCGTTTACAAGCACATTGGGCGCCATGACAACACTTCTCTCTTCTCGACGTGGCCGCAGATCCGACTGATGGATCTGGCCCGTGGAGGCGGCGCGTTGCGCGGCCTCGTTCTTCAGTCTAGATCCTTGCAGATATAACTGCAAGGCCAAGATGGCCCGCTGGTGCCTGGCGCCACCAGGACTTAACAGCCTTCGTTGGGTCGCTGATTGCGCAGCGAACTAGCGTACTTCTCCGTCGGTCTCTGCGAACGCAAGCGTCCCGTAGGGGGTTCCGCTTACGGACACCCGATCAGGTCAAAAAGTGGTCTCGCGCGCGCTTTCGCGAGTGGCGAAATCGCGTCCGGCGATCGTCCGTCCATCGCGACACGAGGTGAGGCTGCAGCCCGGAAAACAGTGTTCGCGCACCCGGTTCCGGGGAAAAGAACCTACGCCTCGACGAGAATCACCAATGTCTCGCCCAGCACGCCGTCGTAGGCCATCGCTTCAGCAATTGCCTCGGATTGCATCGCAGCCATGAGGACATCCAAGTCAGCAACGTCCATCAGTACCGCGACTCGCGTCGGGTTCTGAGGGTCGACGAACGTCCGAATGTTAGTGACGCCGAGGGGTCCGAAGACCTCTTCGCGCTTCGGGGAGGCAAGCCAATGATCCTTGTCCTTCACATCGTGGTGGGCGATCACGGTTGGCATAACGCCTCCTCTTGACGGGGCCGCCGATCCGGGGACCACTGCGCAGAATGGTACTAGTCGTTCCTCACTTAGGCAAGGCTTTTTCGCGGTGGTCTCCCTCGGTCTGCGTGCTGCTCGCAAGACGTTCGGCGAAAGCGACCAGGGGAGAGATCGAAGACGCCGCACTTAGCATCTATGCTGACTATCCGGAGATTCGCGACGCATTGGGGCTGGGTTGAACGAGTTCGTCTCGCTGGGAATGAAGCGCAACCGTGGGTGGCCGTGGCCAGACTCGTCATACGGCCTGGGCCCGATGTTTGGTGAGGACGGGTGGTGTCGCGACTGCGGGATGCCCCTGCGCGAACAGCAAGGCGCGCTCACCCTCGAGCGCAAGGGCATGGCAACGATCTCGGGCGCATGGGTGCCGTATGGGCAGTACGACACCATCTGCCTCGAGCAGTCGCTCGCTGACGAGGTCGCCGCACGTTTCCCGGTTGACCTCAGGCCGGTGGAATGGCGTGGGTTCTCGCCGGGGAGTGCGCAGCAAATCGTGATTCCGACCGTCGGCACTCAGTGGTTCGACGCTGACGAGCTTCGTATCGCGGCGATTGCGCGCCACGGCTCGGCCGGGGCACGGTGCCCAGGCTGCAACCGGTGGAGATGGATGCCGGTCGCCGTTGCGCTCCTTCCTCCGTTTCGCATCGAGCCGCCCCTCGGCGATGTCGACATCGCGGCGAGCCCTGAGCGGTTCGGGGACGGCTGGAACAACTTCCGGGAGGTCCTCGTCCGTCGTGAGCTCGCTGAGTTGCTCGCCGAGGCAAGTCCTCGCGACTTCGATTTTGCCGAAGTCAAGATGGCTTCCCCCCGCTAAAGGACTTCCGGGAGAACCTCAACGCACTGGTGCTGAGTTGACCGAATTCGTCGCGCAGTTCAATGGAGCGAAACGCGAGTTGCCGCAAGGCCAGCTCGCCGCTCGTGTGTGTATCTCCAAAGCTGGCTCGCCATTGCGGGCGCTCTCGTTCCGCCGAACAGAGGGCCACTAGTGCAGGAAAGCGACCGCACGCAAGAGCAGGATCTAGAAGAGGATCACCCACCGAAGTCTCGGCTCAACTTCGCGCGACGTTGTCGGCATGGCGAAAAACTAGACGCCCCCCGACGGCCAATCCAACAGGGTGGCCAAAGAGATCGAAACATTCGCAAAGGTTCTAGATGAGGGTTCCCAATTCGGATCTCCCCGACGTGACTATCCAGCCCAAGCGACACGCCGACATCGCCGCGGTGCAGCGTCGCTCCAAGGTAAATGGATACTCTGTACCTACATACTAGGTAGGTAGTTCGCAACGTCGGGGGTCACGTGTCCGTTCGCCAGTCTCTTCTCGCCATTCTTGATCAGGGCCCGTGTTACGGCTATCAGCTCCGGGCCGAGTTCGATCGGCGCACCGGCTCGACGTGGCCGCTGAACGTCGGCCAGATCTATAGCACCCTCGACCGCCTCGAACGCGACGGCCTCGTGCAGAAGGCCGACATCGACGCGGACGGCCAGAACTACTACGAGATCACCGATGCCGGACGCGACGAGGTCGCCACCTGGCTCGGCTCCCCCGTTGCGCCCTCGGCCGCCGTCCGCAACGAACTCGCGATCAAGCTGGCCATCGCGGTCACCCTGCCGGGCGTCGACATTGCTCATGTCATTCAGGTCCAGCGCTCCGCCAGCCTGCGCACCCTCCAGGAGCTGACGCGGACCAAGAACTCGACCGACAATCCCGAGTCCGCGGAGGAACTCGCCTGGCTGCTCGTGGTCGACTCGCTGATCTTCGCCGCCGAAGCCGAGGTGCGCTGGCTGGACCACTCCGAAGCCCGACTCGCCCGCGCAGTCGCCGCCGGATTTGCCACCCCGCTGCCCCTCAACACCGAAATCCCGAAGCGTGGCCGCCCGGCCAAGAGCCCGGCGGTCAGCTCATGACCGGTGACGAGCTCCTCCGGCTCGATGGCGTGTCCATGCAATACGGGCGTGGCGAAACCGCCGTCACCGCGCTCTCCGGTGTCGACCTCACCGTCTCTCGCGGCGAGCTGGTCGCGATCATGGGCGCCTCCGGCTCGGGCAAATCGACTCTGCTCACCGTCGCCGGCGGCCTCACCCGGCCCACCAGCGGTGAGGTCATCATCGAGGGGAACTGGCTCAGCCAGCTCAAGCCCGGTCAACTCGCGACCCTGCGCCGGCGCAGCCTCGGCTTCGTATTCCAGGACTTCAACCTCATCCCCTCGCTTACCGCGGTGGAGAACGTGAGCCTGCCGCTCGAGCTGGACGGCTGGAGCAGTAAGAAGGCGCACCTGCCCGCCCTCGACGCGCTCGGCGTGGTTGAGCTGGCCGACCGGGCGGACCGGTACCCGTCGGACCTGTCCGGCGGGTAGCAGCAGCGCGTCGCGATCGCCCGCGCGGTCGTCGGCGGCAGGTCGCTCATCCTCGCCGGCGAGCCGGCCGGCGCCCTGGACAGCACGACGGGGGAAGTCGTGTTGCGGATGCTCCGGTCCCGGGTGGACGCCGGGGCCGGGGGCATCCTGGTCACCCATGATTCCCGCCACGCCGCCTGGGCCGACCGGATCGTGTTCCTGCGCGACGGACGCATCGTCGACCAGGTGCAGGCCACCGGGGTGTCCAGCCTCTTCAGTGGATCACCGGCGTGAAACCGGCTCGCTCCACCCTGCCGGCTAGAAGCACCGGCAGCGCGAGGCTCGCATTTCGCATTGCCCGGCGCATGGCCGCCCAATCCGTGGGGCGTAGCGTCCTCGTCGCGATCCTGGTCGCTATCCCGGTCCTGGGTATGGCGGGCATGGCCACCGTCGAGGCGAGCAACAACGCTCCCCGCCGAGCTAGCCATACTCGAGCTCGGTGACACGCAGGCACGCCTGAAAGTGGCCTCTGCCCCCGACCCGACTCTCACGCAGGACCCCCAGGACGAGACAGGCTGGCAGGTCGACCGCGATGACGCGGGTGCGAGCCTGAACCACTCACATACGGCCTCACCGGTGGCACCGGAGTCATTCCTGCCGGCTGGGACGCGGCTCCTGACCATCCGCCAGACCTCAGTGGTCGCGGAAACCGCGCACGGCATCGGCTATTTTGAGGTCCTGCAGGGCCAACCGTGGGACGAGTCGTTTGCCGGAAAATGGGATGTGACAGCGGGAGATACCCCGAACGCGGACAGCGAAATCATGGTGACGGCGGCGACGCTCAAGCGATTCGGCGTCGCCCTGGGCGACAGCATCCGCGTCATCGAACCGATCGCGAGTACCTACCGGATCGTCGGCACCATCCAAAGTGCGGCCCTCGACAACAGTGGCGAACAGCTTTTCGCCCGGCCCGGTGCGTTCGACGACGTGCTGCCTGCAAATGACCTGGCCGGCACGGAGTACTACCTACCCGACACGCGGCTCGACTGGGAGGACGTGCAACAACTCAACCCCCACGGCGCCACGGTCCTGTCTCGCTCGGTGATCCTCGATCCGCCCCCGCCCGGAAGCACCGCGGTGTCGAGCAGCCCCGGCGACCGAAGTGCCGCCGTCATCCTTTACCTGGGTCTGTTCGGAGGCTTTGCCCTGTTCGAGGTGGCGCTCCTGGCCGGTGCCGCCTTCACCGTCGGCGCGCGGCAACAGCAGCGCGCCCTCGCAATCCTTGCCAGCGTCGGCGGTGACCGGCGGATGCTGTTCCGAGTGATTTCCTTTGGCGGGATCATCCTCGGCGTGATCGGCGCTACGGTCGGCGCCGTCCTGGGGGTCGGTGTGGCATGGGCCTATATGGGAATTTCCGCCAACGGCAACGCCGCCCGCTACCCCGGTTTCCACGTCGAACCGCTCATCCTCCTCTTCATCATCGCGTTTGCCACCGCGGCCAGTTGGGTCGCTGCAGCCATTCCCGCGCGTGCTGCGGCCCGGGTGGATGTTGTCGGTGCGCTGCGTGGTTCCCGCCGGCCCCCGACACTCACGCGGAGACGACCCATCTTCGGCATCGTTCTCGTCGTTGGTGGGGCCCTGATCGCGCTGGCCGGCGGTTTCATCGAAGCCGCCGCCTACCTGCCCCCTTACCAGCCCACTCTCGCGGCGGCGGGCCTCTGGCTGATCGTAGGCGGCCCGGTCATCATGCAAATCGGTGCCGTTCTGATCGCGCCCCTGATCCTGCGGTGGGCCGCTCGTGCCTTCTCCCGGTTCGGCGCCGGGGCCCGCCTCGGCACGAGAGACGTTGCCCGCAATCCCGGCAGGTCAGTGCCCGCCCTCGCCACAATCATGAGCACAGTCTTCGTCGCCGCATTCGCGATGAGCCTGATCGCCTCCGGGCAGGAGGCAAGCAACAGGACCTACAACTACTCGACGTCCCTGCACGCGGCGTCGGTCAACCTGTATACATATGACGACGCAGGACAGCAGATCCTTCAGACCACCGGCGGCAAGGTCGTTGTCGCCCTGAACAACTCCTTCACGACCGCAGATGCGCGCCTCCTGTCGAGTGCACCCGACCCCCTCATGCCGCACTCCCAAGCCGCAGAAGCGGACACCACCACGACATTCGTGTACCCGCGTGCCAACCCAGCCACGGCCTGCCCCAGCGATGCCCACCCGGAAGCAACAGCTGGCAGCGAGCCTCAGAATGACCCGCGCTGTCTGACCCCGGACATGCCCAACACGAACTACTCGGGGGTCGCCGACCACGTCTGGGTTGGGTCATTCGATGACCTCGCCGCGATCCTGGGCGAACCGCTCTCAGACCGGTCCCGGGCGACCCTGGCCTCCGGCGGCATCGTTAGTCCTTGCTCCCAATACGTCGTGGACAACCAGGTGACGCTCGACTGGAAGAACACGATCGACGCTGCAGAGAGCCCGGCACGAACCGTGACGCTTCCAGCGAACGTTCAGAAGCCACGGCATCCGATCGACTTCGGCGTGTTCATGCTCCCCTCCACCGCTGACACCCTGGGGGTCGATTACCGGCCCAGCCTCGTCCTCGCGCCGCTTCCTGCCCATCGACGAGGGCGGGCATCCCCTGCAAGTCTTCGCCCCGCCCTGGTTGCAGCTCGCCCTCACCGCGATTGTGCTGCCAGGACTCATCGCACTCGGCAGCTGGCTCACCGCGAGGGGAACTCGGGTGCGATTCACGAGCCGAAGTGCCATCGACTGACCAACCGCCCGAAGGCAGACGTCGTCGCCTATCTAAGGCGTGCAAAATTGTCGCCGAGAACCAGACGGGGATCAAGTCAAAATGTGCCCGCAGAGGGTTCACCTATCGGGATTCGTATATCTCGCGACGATGTCCGAGTCGGAGGATGAGCACGATTAACTGGTCGTCGTGAATCTCGTAAATGATGCGGTAATCACCCGTTCTGACGCGCCATTCCCCCGAGCCCCCGACGAGTTGGATCGCCTTGGGTGGCCGCGGATCGTCTGCTAAGAGGTCGATCGCTGCTTGAACTCGACGTCGGACCTGCGGATCGAACTTGCGCAGTTGCCGTTCAGCGGCTGGCGCGATCTTCACCGAGTAGGTCATACGAGGCCGAGGTCCGCCTTCACCTGTTCCCAAGGAGTCGGTTCGCTTGTCGTGCGACGCATCTCTTCACGTGATTCCTCGGCGGCACGAATATCGGCCATGTCTTCGGCCAATTCGATGAGACGCTCCAAATCGTCGACGTCGATAACAGCCGCGACTCGCCGTCCGCGGCGAGACAAGAAGACCGGCTCGTGCTCGGTGCGAGCGCGGTCGATGATCGATGCGAGCTGGTCGCGTGCATCAGAGACGCTGACAGGGACTGTGGTCGACATGCTTCAATCGTACATTTCACCTACCGAATGTACAAGTGTTCTTCAAACGTACAACTGGCCTCCCGTTGAGGGTTGGGCTAATGATCGGTTTGCTGCGACGGATCCTTCGCAGATCTGTTCCTCTTGATGCTGAATGCGACTGTCGCGCTAGTCCCGGAGAGGACCGCGATCAGGAGACCGAGGACCAGCCCGAAAACGTGTCCTCCATTCGTCCCCGAGTCTCCATCGACGATCGGTGTGATGGACAGTAATTCCGAACAGCTTTTGGAAACCTTTCGCCCGTGGGCACTGGGCACTGGGCGATGTGTCAAACAATCGTTTACGCGGCGCGCATGTGGCTGGCACATCGCCCGCGTCACGCCTACGGGATTTCGTTCCTCGGTCTGCGACAGTACCGGTAGTGGCAAACTGACAGAACACTTACCGTTGAAACATGGTTAAAGTAGTGTGGATCGTGCAACACGACGAGTCACCCCACAACACCATCCTCGGCGTTTTTGCGACTCAGGATGAGGCTCAGTCTTTCGCTGAGGGGGTGGAAGAATTCAAGGACGCCGTTCTCTATGCTCGATACGACATCGGCTACCGCTGCGACAGAGGGCCCGGCCATGTGACGTTTGGTCCCGGCTCGACCAACACTGATTAGGGCGCCACATCCTGATCAGCCAAACATATTGTGGGGGCGCCTCAGGAAACGGAATGAATCCAGCCAGGCCGCTACCGGAAGTTTCCTGTTTAGCAGCTCGGGAGTTTAAGAAGTGCTGGTCAAGTTCATTTTTTGAGTGTTTTGGGTGCATGACCTAAGTTTTCGGTGCCCACTTGCTGAGGTGGAATATTTCAGCACAACGGTCTTCGGTTTTGCTGGTTTGGGTGAGCATACGGCGTGCTCGGGAACGGCCACCGCTTGAGGGATAGATGAGAACTGGTTTCCTGGATGCCGGCGAGCTGGTCGCGGACGGAGTGGAGCAGGCCTGCATGAGCGGCTTCACGGCAGATATGGTGAGCGAATTTGCAGAGCGAGGACGCAGGTGAACGCGTGCACTCGAATGTTGTGCTCAGTTCAGTGATGCATGGATGAGAACGAGACAATGTGGGGTCTTGGGCTGGCGGAAGCTGAACTCAGCACAGGACCAGTCGTCGCGCGTGGTGACGAGGATGAGCTTGCCGAACACATCATCATCAGGGGTGCTTTCGCCGGTGCCGACGCTGGCAATGCGGTGATCATCACCCCGAAACCCGCACTTAGCGCACGTTTTCGTCCCATTACTACTCAGACCCCGGGTTCCCGCGCCCGCCGAACGAGAGCACTGCCTGCTGCGAGGCGGGAGATAACCGCGCGTCAGCCGGAGAGAAGTGCCGCAACACCGCAGCAAGAACGCTGGCGGTGATCTTGATCAAGGTCCTTATTGTGCTGTTCCTCCCCGCTCAGGGACAGCTACTTGATCCACTTCCCTCCCCAGCAAAGCGCGGGTTGCCCTGCGTCCCAAACCGGGCAGTCCCGTTCCTTCTCCTTATGATTCGCGGTCAACGAAAGGCAGAGATGCCCGTGATGTGCTGTCCGAGGACAAGCGTATGGATCTCGTCGGTCCCCTCATAGGTGCGCACGCTTTCGAGATTGTTGGCATGGCGCAGGGGCGAGTGATCGAGGGTGATGCCATTGCCACCCAGAATCGTGCGGGCTTCGCGCGCGATCTTGATCGCCTCGCGAGTGTTGCTGAGCTTGCCGAGAGAGATCTGGTGCGGCTGAAGCCTGCCGGCATCTTTGAGCCGACCGAGATGCAGCGCCAGAAGGGTGCCTTTGTTGATCTCGACAGCCATATCCACGAGTTTTTGCTGAGTGAGTTGAAACCCAGCGAGAGGTCGATCGAACGGCGTCCGGGTCTTCGAGTAGGCGAGGGCCGATTCAAAACTGTCGCGAGCAGCACCCATGACCCCCCACGCGATCCCGTACCGGGCCTCATTCAAGCATTCGAACGGGCCGCGGAGACCCGTGGCTTTGGGCAACAGTGCTGTTGACGGCAGTCGGACATCCGAGAGAATGAGCTCCGTTTGAATTGATGCTCGCATCGAGAGTTTCTGCTCGATCAGCTGCACCTCAAACCCGCGAGCGTTGGTGGGAACGATGAACCCCCGAACGCCCTCATCAGTCATCGCCCACACAATCGCGACCTGGGCGATGGTTCCCAGGCCGATCCAGCGTTTATGGCCGGAGATAACCCAGTCGTCGCCATCACGGCGCGCGAACGTTTTCATGCTCGCCGGGTCCGAACCCGAATCTGGTTCAGTGAGCCCAAAACATCCGATCGTCGTTCCCGCGGCCATGCCGGGCAACCACTCACTTTTCTGTTCCTCGGAGCCGTGCTTGTAGATTGCGGCCATGGCGAGCGAACCCTGCACGCTCACGAAGGTGCGCAGGCCGGAATCGCCAGCCTCAAGTTCCAGAGCGGCGAGTCCGTATTGCACAGAACTCTTGCCGGGACAGCCATACCCGGTGAGGTGCATGCCGAGCAGCCCGAGTTTAGCCATCTCGGGAATGAGCTCGACAGGGAACTGAGCCTTTTCGAACCATCCGGCAATATTGGGCCGGATCTCGGCGTCGACGAATGAGCGCACAGAGTCGCGCAGAGCGATCTCGTCGGGAGTGAGCAGGAAATCGAGCTCAATGAGGTCGGAGTTGTCGGTTATCAGATCGTTTTCAGACATCAATTCTCTTTCGTGGGTAAAACGTTAGGAGGGAGAGACGGCAAAGATACCGTTGACTCGGCGGGGAATGTTCCAGGGGTTCTCCGGGGCGACCGCTGGCGGAAGCATGTCAGGCTCGGCATTCTGAAGTGCAACAGGCCGAACGAAGCGAGCTAATGCACCAGCGCCCACGCTGGTAGCTTGGGGCTGTGAGGTCGCTGGCCAGGGGCCGCCGTGTTGCTGAGACCAGGTGTTGGCAACACCGGTCGGCCATGCGTTGATGCTCACTCGGCCCACCTTGGTCAGCAGACGAGAAACCACGTCAGTCGACTCGGCGTCAGCCGGGCCACCGGTGAAGACGGATGCCGCGAGCGAGTTCTGCAGGCCGCCCACAGCCTCCAGCGCCGTTGCGGAGTCGGCATATTCGCAGACAAGCGCAACAGGGCCGAAGCACTCGTCGAGCAGGCGTGAACCGGGCTTGAGGTCTTCCATGTCGACTGCGAAAACGCGGGCCACAGCGAAATTACCGCGAAGCTCGTCGGCGGGAGCTGGCGAACCCGTAGCCTGCGCGAGCTCGTCCACCCCCGCAGCGAAGTTTGTCGCAATGCCCGGCGAAAGAAGGGGGGCGGGCGGAAGCTGAGTCACGAGGTTCTTGACGGCGGCGAACAGGCCCGAGCCAGCGGGCGCAAGGATCAGGCCCGGTTTGGTGCAGAATTGGCCGGCACCAAGGGTGAACGATGCCACGAAACCGGCAGCGATCGCGTCTGTCTGGCGCGGTGATGCAATCGCCGCGGCCGTCACGAAAACAGGGTTGACAGTGCCCATTTCAGCAAATACGGGCACGCCGCGTGCGGCGGCGCGATCGCGCAGCGCCATTCCGCCGCCCTGGCTGCCCGTGAACGCGACAGCCATGATCTCGGGTGAGTCGACGAGTTGTATCCCCGCCGCGAAGCCAACGACCAGGTCATAGACACCGGCGGGTGCCCCCGCCGAGACAAAGGCCTCACGGGTAAGGTTTGCGAGGCGCACGCTGAGCCGCGGATGCGCCGGGTGAGCCTTCACAACCACAGGGCAGCCGGCTGCGATGGCAGAAGCCACATCGTGGCCACAGACGCCGAAGCCGAAGGGAAAGTTGCTCGCACCAAAAACGGCGACCGGCCCGACGGGGATGTTCCATCGCGCAAGCGTTGTGCTTTCGTTCATTGTTTCAGCACTTGCGCCCAGATAGTCGCCGTCGACAGCCACGCTGGCGTAAAACTGGGCGCTTCTGGCGGCCCCTGCTATTTCTGCGCGAAGCCGGGGGAGGCCGAGCGCGGTCTCCTCTTCGGCCAATTTCGCGAGTTCTTCTTGATGGCTGAGCAGCGTCTCAGCGACGGCGTTCAGCCAGCGCTGCCGATCACGAGGAGAGGTGGCTGCGATCTCGGCCGCAGCCGATGCCGCGACATGCAGAAGTCTCTCCACTTCGGGCGTTGCTGTGTGCTCAACGCCGTCCTGCTGCTCTGCGGTACGGGGGTTGTAGCTCACATCTGCGGTTGCGAACGAGAGGCTCATGCCGTCACCGTTTCCATCTGCGCAGCGTTGGCGGAATCGCTGACCTGCTGAATCATGTCGCGGAGAAGCGTCAATCCCTCATTGAGCACGTTCTCCTCGATCACGAGTGGCGGGAGCAGGCGGAGCACATTCGAGAACGTACCGCAGATCAGTACGAGAAGACCATTGGCGTGGCAGAGGGCCGCAATTTTTTTGGTCAGATCCGCTCGTGGCAACAGCGTTACGGTATCGGCGAACTCGACAGCCAGCATGGCGCCGCGGCCCCGGACGTCGGCGACGATGCTTGTCGCCCTGCGCAACGGCTCGAGAATGTCTCGGGCTGAGACCTCGATACGTCGTGCGTTTTCGACAAGACTGCCATCTTCCAACGCTTCGAAAACACCGAGGGCGGCCGCGCAGGCGAGGGGGTTGCCGGCATAGGTGCCGCCCAGGCCGCCGGTATGCACAGCGTTCATCAATTCGATTCGCCCGGTGATGGCGCTGAGCGGCAGACCGCCTCCGAGTGCTTTTGCAGTGACGGTGATGTCGCCAGCAATCTGCTCATAGTCGCTCGCGAAAAGCGCACCGGTTCGGCCCATGCCGGCCTGCACCTCATCGAGTACCAAGACGATGCCGTGTTTCGTTGCAATGTCGCGAAGGCCGGGGAGAAAACCGGGGGAGGGAACAATGAAACCACCCTCGCCTTGAATGGGCTCAACGACCATCGCCGCGAAAGTTTCTGGCCCGTTTTGCGCAAGAATTCGCTCGACAGCTGCAAGAGCATCGGCTGTGGCGTTTTCGGCACCGGTTGGCCAGCGCAGCGGCGAGGCAAATGGCGCACGAACAACTTCGGTCGGGAAGGGCCCAAAGTTCAGTTTGTAGGGGTTCTCCTTCGCCGTCATTGCCATGGTGAGCAACGAGCGGCCGTGGTACGCATCGTCAAAGACGAGAACCCGTTGGCGACCGGTCGCCGAACGGGCAACCTTCACGGCGTTTTCGATAGCTTCGGAACCGGTTGAGAACAGCGCCGTGCGCTTCTCAAAATCACCCGGGGTGTGCTCGTTGAGCCAGCGGCAGACGGCCGTGAAGGAGTCATATTCGGTAACCATGAAACAGGTGTGGGTGAACTTTTCCAGCTGCTCGCCAACGTGCGCCTGCACCCTGGGGTTGCTCGCGCCAACACTCGTGACAGCGATGCCTGAAGCGAAGTCGATAATGCGGTTGCCGTCAACATCCTGCAGAATTGCGCCCTGAGCGCGCTCGACAAAAATGGGTAGAGCCACGCCAAAACCAGTCGTCACCTGCTTCTCGCGCTCCGCGTGCAGCGCGATCGAGCGAGGGCCGGGGATTGCCGTGAGAAGTAGTCGAGATTGTGCGAGGGGAGCCAGGGTCATTGGCCCAAGTTAGCAATCAGGCGGCAACCCCACATCGGATGTATTATCCAATTGGTGGCATGCTGTGGTCAGAATATCCAATACCGGAGAGAATGGATGATTTTAATCATGATCAGCTTGTTGCAGCTCTGCGAAAGCCTGGGGACTGACCTTCAACCGGTCGGTAACACGGGTGTGGCTCAGATCGACCTCACCGGTGTTCACATCTCCGAACTGGATGATCCAACCCCTTACCTGGACGGGGGCGAGTTACTGCTCACCACCGGTATTCCGCTCGGCGGGAACGACGCGAAGATTCGAAGCTATGTCGATCGCCTTACCGCACGGGGTGTCGTCGCGCTCGGGTTAGGGCTCGGTGCCGGCACAGATTCCGTGCCTGCCGAACTCGAACGGGCGTGTGCGGCTGCGGCGCTCCCGCTGTTGGTCGTGCCTGATGGAATCCCCTTCATGCAGGTTTTTCGAGCCTACTGGAGTCTGGTGGGCAAGACCGCCCAAGCCGACTTGGCGGCCAGCCTCAGTCTTCAAACATCGCTTGCCCAGGCGGCCACCCGGCCTGAGGCCGTCGCGGCTGTTGTCAGTGTTCTGGGCAAGGCTTTGGGCGGGTGGGCTGTTTACCTCCCGGCAGACTTGTCTGATGAAACCTACTGGCCGCTCACGGAAAGCCACATTCTCCCGCCGCTCAGGGAAGAAACGAAGCGCTTCGACCTCGCCGGGACCCGATCAGCCGCGAGCTTTTCACTGTTCGGGAGGGATGTGCTGGAATATTCGATAGTCGATGGCTCACGCACCGCCGGTTTTCTGGCCGTGTGCGCAGGGCGCCCATTGCGTGCGGCCGACCGGCAACTCGTGCTGACCGGTTGTATGTTGCTGGCGGTGACAGCCCAGCGTGAATGGCAGCTCACTCGCGCGAATTCGATTGTGAGCAGTACCGCAGCAACCCTGCTTGTGAACGGCTTTGTGGATGCCGCCCGGCTGGTGGCAGAAGATCTCGCCGGGGCGCCGCTGGCAGAACGGGTGCAGCTTCTCGCCATTCGAGGGGACAACGTCGCCGGGCTTTCGACTACTGAGCTCGCAGAGCAGGTGGCGAGCATGGTGAAAGGTACGGGGGCTGAACGACTCCGCGAGAGCATTCGTCACTCTCGACTGCGGTGCATCACCGACGGTCTCACCTATCTCGTACTTGAACCGCCGTCACCTTTGGGTGAGTTCGGTGCGATCGAGGCGCCGTTGCGTGGAGCAAATTATGCGGCAGTGATCAGCCGCGCGATGTTGCTGAGCGAAGTGCGGGGGAGCGTGGATGGCGTGCACCGGGCCTGTCTGATCGCCCCCGTTGGCCTGCTCTCGGCAGGCCAAGGCCTTCATGACTCGAGAGCTGCTGTTTGGGTGGCAGCGCTCACCGCCTACCGCCGGGCCGACCTCGTTGGCACTGTCAGAAGCTACCTTCGCCATCATGGTCAATGGGAGGCCTCGGCGCGCGAACTCGACCTGCACCGGAACTCTGTGCGGCATCGCATCGGCATCGCTACGGAGCTCATCGAAGCAGATCTCAATGACCCTGACGTTTCGGCCGAACTGTGGCTAGCCCTGCGCGGCGTAGAGGTGGCTCAGCCATTCGCGCACTGAGTCGTTGTGCTCGCCAAGCGCGGGCGGCGCGGCTGTGCGTGGGGTAACCGAAGGTGACCAGGTGATCGGATTTCGGATTTGGGTGCCTCTGGTCTGGCCCGAAGCATCCTGTACATCGATCGTGGGGGCGAGATCAAGGCCGCGAGCGAGCTCGATGCCATCGGCTATCGTGCCCACCTGCCCAGCCGGAACGCCCGCGGCAGTGAGAGCGCTCTGCCATTGGGATGCGGTGCCTGTTGTGAGCCGGCTTTCGAGAGCAGCGACCAACTCGGGTCGGTTCTGTACCCGTGCCCTGTTGTTGAGAAATCGCTCATCTCGCAGGAGAGTATCAAGGCCAAGCACACTCAGAATTGAGGCGAATTGGCGGTCGTTGCCGCACGCCACAGCCAGCGGTTTGTCCGCGCAGTTGAGTAGCTCGTAGGGTGCGATCGAGGGGTGAGCGTTGCCCATTCGAGAGGGCACGACGCCGCCACCCAGATAGGCCTGCCCCTGATTGGCAAGCGCACCCTGAAGGCTCGAGAGTAGGTTGACCTCAAGCAGGCGCCCCAGCCCGGAGGTTTCCCGGGAGTGGAGGGCGGCCAGAATGCCGATCGTCGCATCTTTGGCGGTGAGGATGTCGACAACGGCAACTCCCACCTTTGTGGGAGAACCTGTTTCCTCGCCGGTGATGCTCATCAGGCCGCCGAGGGCCTGCACCATGAAGTCGTAGCCCGGCAGATCGGCCCCCGTGCCGCTACCGAAACCAGAGATCGACGCATAGATGAGCCCGGGGTTCTGCTGGCTCAGCGTGTCATAATCCAGCCCAAGTTGTTTCATCCGCCCGGACTTGAAATTTTCGATCAGGATGTCCGCTCGCAGTGCAAGATCGGTCGCAACGGCGAGATCGGCGGCATCGTTCAGATCAAGGCAGATGGATTCCTTGTTGCGGTTGACGCTCTCGAAATAGGTTGACCCGGTCGCGGAGAAGGGAGGCCCCCACTGGCGGGTGTCGTCACCTTTGCCGGGGCGCTCGACCTTGATCACGCGCGCGCCGAGATCGGCGAGCGTCATCGTTGCGAGCGGCCCGGCCAAAACCCGTGAGAAGTCCGCAACTATCAGGCCCTCTAGGGGGAGTCTCGGCGAGTCATGGGGTTGCGTGCCTGTCATAGCGCTCCGATCATTGGCAGTGTTGCATCTAAAACCTAGCGACTGGCACGCTGCCGAGCATTAGATGTATTGACTAATTCTTGGTTGTAGTGGCCAAAAAATCGCACTGGTCTGGAACTACTGAGCAGACACGGTGCGGAGTTGATCGCCGCAACGACCGGCGGCTTCGGCATCATCGGTACCGTAGTTTTCAATACTCTGCGGGAGCCGAACGATCTTGTTGCGGTGCTTCGGCGTCATCCTCAATCGATGCGCATTCAGTTCGATTGCTTCACTGGCAAGACGGTTTGCCACTGTCGCATTCCGGACTATGAAGACCACGGAGTGATGAGGATCATCGAAGCGCGGTAAGGACTCGTGGATGCGCGGGTCTGGGCGCAACGGACAGAACAAGATCACGGGAGGACCACATGAGCTACGCACCCACCGTCACCGTTTCCCTGCCCTCGCGCAGCGCGCTCTGACCGCAGAACCAGACCTGGGGCTGCTGCTGCCGTGCAATGTCGTCATCCGCCGCGGCCCCAATGCCTGCGAGACCGTGGTGCAGGCCATTGACCCGCAGGGAATGGTTCAGCTCAGCGACAACCCGGCGATCCAGGCGGTTGCCGCTGACGCCGATGCTCGCCTGCGTACGTTCCTCAAGAACCTCGAATCCGCTGCACGGGCGTAACGGGGTCCCCGTCCCGAAGACCCAGTGGCGTTCAGACGCGAGTCCGTGGCGGTCGGTCCAGGCCTGTGCATCTCCAACAGAGGGATGCGCGGTGTTGGTGTTCACGGGGAGCCAGGCGATGTTCGGGGAGGCCGCCCCCAGGACGCCGGCATCAACTGTTGACCTGACCCGGCCGCCGCGGTGACGAACAGTGCAAGAAAGGCAGGCACCATCGCGAACCTGCAGGGATTCACGGCTGCAACCAGCCCAGCGTGAACGCGTCGAGTACCGGCCCGATGCCCGGAATGGGCTCGGCGGTGATCATTTCATGGCCTCGAGCTATTGCCTCGGTTCAGTGACAGCAGGTAGTCGTTGTAGTCGGCGAGTTCCGCGTCACCGTCGCGAACCCGACGTCTCTCTGCCGCTTTGCTGGTGCGTCGGTCCGATCGTTGGGATTTCACGACCAGTGCTCCGAGAACGAGTAGCGTCGGAAGCTCAGTGAACCCCCAGGCAATACCGCCGCCGGTAGCTTGGTCAGTCAGCGGGGAGACCTGCCACGCGGGCATCGGCATCGCGTAGAACGTGACCAGAAGTTCCGTCGACATCATGACCACGACGCCGAAAAAGGCGTGAAATGGCACCGTGGCGGCCAGTTCAATCACCGGCAGCGCGGGTCCCGCTGTTGCCAGAAGCCCCCGCGAGGATGTGCGCGCCGATGGGTCAACGCCAATGATTCCCCAAAAGTAGATGAACCCGATGAGCAGGAAATGAATGAGCATCAGGTTGTGCCCCCACAACGTGCCCATCAGGTAGTCAAAGATCGGCGTGAAATACAGCCCGTACAAGCTCATGACGAATAGTCCAAAAGCCACGGCCGGATGCATCAGGAAGACCGCGCCCCGGGAATGGAGGAGCCAGAGAACAGCTCGCCGCACGCCCCCGCGCCGTCCGGATCCGGCCGGTAGTGCCCGGAGCAACAGCGTCACCGGGGCTCCGAGGACCAGAAATATGGGAGCGAGCATGTTGAGGACCATGTGCTGGACCATGTGGATGCTGAAAAGCTCCATCCCATAGCCTTCGATCCCGGTGGCCGTGACAAGAAGGATTGTTGCCATCCCTAGTGACCACCAAATCATCCGCGCGACGGGCCAACGGATGCCTCTCCGGTGGAGGAGAACCACGCCGACGCCGTACAGCGCGAGCAGGAGCAACACGATCACCGGCAGAATCGGAATCGGTTGTGGGTGCCAGGCGAGTACACGCCCGAGTGTGGGCGGAAGAGTTGGCATCCACATTTGCCCGGTCATTCCGGCGACCGGATCGCCTGGTTCGACGCTGGGCATCATGGCCCACAGCGTCATTGCCAGATCCCCAGGATGAGGGCCTGATCTGTGGAAGGTTCGCCCCCTGTGCGGAAGAAGGTGCCACGATCGGCCCGCACGGTGGCCACATCCGGGCCGGAGAGTATCTCAAGAGCCGGTGGTGAGATTTCTCGTCTGCGGGCATCACTGGTACCCGTGTTGGGCCCGGTTCCAGCGTTCCCGGAAGTCATGCGAGAGGCGGTCCTGATCTTCATGCTTGCCATACTACATATGTTGCATATAATCATGCCTTCGCGGTTCGTGGGCGGGCAGGATGTCCTGGAAGCCGGCGCGTTGCAGGCGACGTCCGGGGAATCGGGCTCCGGGGGAGACCGTGGCGTCAATCCAGAGGCGATCGACACCCTGGCCGCCCTGGTCGAGGACGGTTCAGCACTTCGGGCGACGGCGGGAGTTCTTCACGGGGTGTCTCGGGGGATTAGTTTCTAAACAGTCGTTTAGATATACTCAGGGGATGGGCCGACCCAGGCAATTCGACCGTGACGACGTGCTCGACCGCGCCCTCGACTTGTTCTGGGAGCTCGGTTACCACGACGCGTCTGTGCGCCGACTGTCAGCAGCTATGGGGGTCAACGTCGCCACAGTGTTTAGCGAGTTTGGCGACAAGGAAGGTTTGTACGAGCAGGCACTTGCGAAGTACGAGTCACAAAAACTGCCGCTGTTCATCGGTGCTCTAGAGCGGCCAGGGGCCGACATCGGTACCGTGCTTCAGGTGCTGCGCGACTTCGGGCGCTTCGCCGACTCCGGCACCGCACCCGGCTGTCTGATCACAAACTCGGCGATCGAGTTCGCCCCAGTCCCGAGCCTTAGCCGGGATGCGCTCACCCGCTACATTGACCGTTTGCGGAGCGCCTACAGCACGGCGCTGACCGCGTCTACACCTTCCGGCGACCGCAATACGGCTTTTGCGCAGGCACTGCAGCATCAGGCTCGCTCACTGGCAGCGACCACGCTAGGCCTCTTCGTCATGATCCGCGCCAAGGTCCCCGCCGCCGTAGTGCACGACGCGGTCGAGGGCACCATCGCCACGCTTCTTTCGTCATTCCAGAAGGCGGTCGCCGTCGAAAGCGACGCCGTAAAGCACCACCGCTCGATCGCATCCGGAACTGCCGAGTCGACGAGCACTATCCGAAAGGGCACTGCGCCATGAGCAGCTCCACACCCACCCACACCACAACGACGCGCACAGACACCCGCATGGTCGCCGCGACCGCGACCGACACCGTAGCGGCCTCGCCAGAGGTGATCTGGAGCATCCTGTCAGACGACTTCCTTGAGATCTCGACGTGGGCCGGTGGTGTGAATACTTCAGTGGCGAACCCCGAGACCCCCACTGGCATTAACGGCAGCCAACACGGTGGGCGCATCTGCGATGTCGACGGGCTCGGCATAACCGACGAACGGATCACTGCCTACGACGCTGCTGCGCGGATGCTGACCTACTCAGTCGTTGCGCAAAAGCAGCCGTTCTTCGTCGAGTCACTGAGTTCAACTTGGTCGGTGCAGCCTGGCACGGATGCGGACAGATCTGAGGTGAGCCTCACGGTCCAAGCCACGACCAAAGGTTTGCTCGGTGGCATCGGGCGTGCGCCATTGCGCTCCATGCTTAGCAAGGCCGCGCCAGGGCTGCTGGGCGACCTGAAGAGGCGCGCCGAGTAGACAAATTGCGGGTTCGCATTCCACCCACTTGGAATCCACGCGATGCGGCATTGCCGCCAAACGATACGTCGTGGGAGAGTTAGCCCATGTCGCTCCGTGGAGTGCCCCCGATTCTAGCGATGTTCGTGCTCGCTGGCTGCGTGGCGAGCCCGACTATTACGGCTTCACCGACGCCGGAGTCGCGCACTCCGGTCGGTCCGCCGCCCAACGCGTCTCTCATCGTTACAGGGCCGGAGGAGGTTATGTTCGACTGGACGACCGATGCTTGCGAACCAACGAATATCCCCGACCTTGCGACTCGCGCGTTCCGAGACTCCACAGGCAAAGTGCAGTTGCTGCTCAGCCACGCTACGGGCCATCGCATGACGGGGCCGGATCTCGACCACCTCACGATCGACTGCACACCGATTTGGACATCCGCGCTGAACGCCGATCCCGGTCAGTACCAAGACCAGACGTGGATCGCCGCGCCATACACCGAGGACGGCAAGACGATCTATGCGATAGCGCACCACGAATATCAAGGGCACACGCATCCTGGCCAGTGCCCATCCGCAGACTACTTCAACTGCCTCGTAACAAGCCTCACCCTCTACGTTTCGAAGAACGGCGGCGATTCGTACGCTCCAGCTCTCGACCCTCCCGCAAACTATGTTGCTGGCATGCCCGAACCCTATTCGCCCGATGACGGTCCGAACGGTCTTCGCTCGCCAACCAACATTGTCAAGGGGCCCGACGGCGCACTGTACATGTTCGCGAGCGCAATGCGGTTCGGCAGCCAGAAGCAGGCAATGTGCTTGTTGCGCACGGAGGACATCAGCGACCCGAGAGCGTGGCGTTGGTGGAACAGGTCAGGTTTTGTCGGCGAGTTCTCTGACCCCGAAATCGCTTCCGGAGGACCGCTGTGCCGGGAAGTCGCATATTTGCAGATCGGAGCACAGCTCACGACTTGGTCACAACGCCGTCTGATCACAGAGATGCCTTTGCCGTGGACAGTTCCGGATGCCGGTAGCTCGCTCTCGGTGCTCTATCCGTCACTACTTGATCCAGAAAGCACTGATCGAAACTTCACCACGACGGGCACCACCGCATACCTGTATTACACCCGCAATAATGCGGGTCACGCGTCGCTCGACCGCGACCTCGTGCGTGTTCCCGTGGAATTCGTCCTCGACGCCGGGTGAATCCGCGTTTATTGAACGCTACTGACAACGTCCCGCAGGAGTTGGAGGGCGCCGCCCGGCCCGTTGTTGCCCACCACATTGCCGCTCATTGTGAAGCGGAGAACAGAGTTTCCGGCAGCTACGTTGAGGTTTACGAAGCAAACCCACTGAAGAACCCCGCTGTTCCGGTCTGTTATCGAGCTGCAGTCGTCACCGCGTCCCGTCGTTGGGTCATAGACGGCCACGTCACCGAATCCGTCGACCAGCGATGCTGAGCTGGCATAGTTCGATCGGAACGAATCACCCCCTCCGGTCACGAGCATGGTGAGCTGTGAGGTCTCATCCGGTGTTCTCCATCCGCAGAATGCGTCGAAGAAACCGCCGGCACCTCCGGTATCGAACTTTGCCACCGCGATACCCAAAGCGCTCGACGCTTCGGCGTCGGTGAGCCTTGAACACCAGTCGCTGCCAGCCACGGTCAAGTCTTTGTACCGCCATAGCGTCGGTGCACCTCCTGCGGCTGGCAACTCGCCACGGATTTCGAGGTCGAACTTTTCACCGGGATCCAGCTTGCGTGGGAGTGCAACTTTCGCCTCTGCAGTAAAGCGGGTGCCCTCGCCCGGCCTCCACTCTAGGGTGCCGGTCGAAACTTGCTCGTCGTTCCACAGGATTGACACGTTGAAATCATTCGGGTCCTCCTCTTCGACGACGTCAGTCAGCTCGAGGGTTAAGTCAAGGGTGTCGACATCCGGGTTTGATGGCGGATCGACAAGTTTCACGGTGCCACCGTCAACGAGATCCGCCCCATCGTTCAGGATTGCCACCACATCCGAGCCCCAGGTTGTAATTTCGGTTGAGGTGTCGAGGTCACTCAATTCACCGCCAGGTAAGTCGCTGAGCGGATGATCCCTTAGCTCGCCGCGTGCGCCATCGCCATCAAGCCAGTCGTTGGCCCAGGCTTTATAGTCGGACCCCCGGGTTTTAGTCTGAAGTGCAACAGGGTGTGGTTTCCTTCGATGATAGTTCTTGGAAGATTTCGGCGGGGGTTGCCCAGCCAAGGATTTTGCGTGGCCGGTTGTTGATCTCGGTGACGAATTCGTCGAATTCTGTTTGGGTGAGGTCGGTGAAGCTGGTGCCTTTGGGCAGGTAGCGGCGGATGCGACCGTTGAAGTGCTCGTTCGTGCCGCGTTGCCAGGCCGAGTACGGGTCAGCGAAATAGGTCGGGATCGCGAGGGTGTCGGCGAGTCGGTAGTGGTAGGCGAATTCGCTGCCGTTATCGGCAGTGACCGACTTGACCGCGTGGGCGGGCATCGTGGTGAACATGGCCTGTTGGGCCTCAAGGGTGGCCCTTGCGGTGATCGCGGGGATCTTCACCGCGGCCAGATATCGGGAGGTGCGCTCCACGCTGGTGTGCAGGCCACCGGTGCCACCGGCCCCAAGGACACTGTCGGCCTCCCAATGCCCGAACTGGGCCCGATCCTCGATCACGGTGGGGCGGTCATGGATCGAGGTGCGCCATTTGATGCGCTCGGAATGCACCCGCCCGCCCGCTCGCTTCCTGCGTTTGCGTTGCCCGCGGGGCAGATACTGCCAGAGCTGACGGTGCTGCTGCGGCTTCGAGTAGATCCACGCATAGATCGTTTCGGCGCTGGCCCGCATGCGCGCATCGTCGGGGAACTCGATCGGGAGTCGCCCCGCGATTTCCTGCGGGGTCCACCCCTTCAGCAGGTGCTTGATCACCCAGTCCACCAGCCGGTCGTAGCTCATCCGGTATGGACGGTGAGACTCGGCCGCGCGCTCCTGAGCCATCAATTGCGCCTGTCCGGCGAGATAGAGACGTTCATGTGGGCCAGGCGTATCAAGCCTGTTGCGCAGGTACGGGCGCAGATTCGCGTGATCGTGCTCGGGCTGCCAAGAACCCCGCCTCACCTCCCGGGTGATCGTGGACCGGTGCACCCCGAGAGCGCGAGCAATCTGCGCCTTGGTCTTGCCCCGATCACCAAGCCTGGCAATCTCGCCCCGGTCATCCATCGTCAAATGTCGGTATTGTTCGCTCAAGGAAGCGCAACCCCTCTCGGTGTGATCTGAATAACCACAACCTATGAGGTGTTGCGCTTCCGTTTAGAACTCGGGGGAGTTCTTCACGGGGTGTCTCCTGTGTATCCTGTATCGCAGAACTGCTTTGAGGATCGCGCGTAGATTCAGGTGAACGAACGATTTCACCCACGAAAGGGCCACCGCCATGAAGGCAGTATTGAACGGCACCGTTCTCGCGGAGGCAGCGCGGGACGAGCTGATCAAGATCGAAGGCAACTGGTATTTCCCGCCCCAAAGCGTCAACGCCGTACTGCTTGTCACCAGCCCAACGCCGTATACCTGCGCGTGGAAAGGCGACTGCCAGTATTTCAGCGTCACAGACGGCGCCAACATTCTGCAGGACGGAGCCTTCAGCTATCCCGAGCCGTATCCCGCGTCGCTGGAGCGGGTGGGCCGGGATTTCAGCAAATACGTCGCATTCTCGCGAGATTTTCAGATCACCGAGTAACGCCTGGCTGCGTTCTGGCTCAGTCCGGCCCGGGAAGGATGTGCTTGCCCGGCTCATGAGAATCAGGATGAGATTTGGCATATTCACGGAAGCGAGAGGACATGAGCATGCGGAGCGAGAGATTGGAATTCCCAGGGTCAGAGGGGGTGCTGCTGGCAGCCCGGCTCGATCTTCCGCATGAAGCGCCCCGGGCGTATGCGTTGTTCGCGCACTGCTTCACCTGCAGCAAAGACGTCATGGCGGCCGCCCGGATCTCCCGTGCCCTGACGGACTTTGGGATCGCGGTGCTGAGGTTTGACTTCACGGGTCTGGGCCAGTCGGGCGGTGATTTTGCCAACACCAACTTCTCGTCCAACATTGACGATCTTGTGCACGCGTCGGATTTCCTCCGTGAACACTTCACGGCGCCGTCGCTTCTGATCGGGCATTCCCTCGGAGGCGCGGCCGTGCTTGCCGCCGTGCACCGTGTACCGGAGGTGCGGGCCGTCGCAACAATCGGAGCGCCGGCTGATCCGGATCACCTGGCGCATCTGCTGCGAGCCAGCCGCGCCGAGATCGAAGAGTGCGGTGTAGCCGAGGTGCAGCTCGCCGGGAGGACCTTCCGCATCAAACGGCAGTTCCTCGACGACATCGCTGCCCAGCCCCAACTTGAACGAATCAGCCACTTGGGCGTAGCCCTGCTGGTCATGCATTCACCCATCGACGCCATCGTCGACGCGGACAACGCGCGCCGTATCTATGAGGCCGCGCGGCACCCGAAGTCTTTCATTGCACTGGATGGTGCGGATCACCTCCTGACGAAGCCGGCGGATGCTTTTTTCGCTGCGGCCATGCTCGCCACGTGGGCCAGCCGCTATGCCTTATCCCCGCTCCCGGACGCGCTGCCGGTGACGACGCCAGCTGACCCGACCGAAGGACTCGTGGTGGTCTCCGAAAGCGAGGCCGACGGCTACGCCCAGAATGTGCTGATCGGCCGCCATCGCCTCACCGCCGATGAACCCGAACCTGTCGGCACGAACACGGGCCCGTCCCCGTACGATTTCCTGCTGGCCGGGCTGGGGGCCTGCACATCGATGACGCTGCGAATGTATGCTCGGCGCAAGAACTGGCCGCTGGAGAAAGTCACCGTGTCGCTACGGCACTCACGGATCCACGCGTCGGACTGCGCAGGTTGCGAGACCGGGAGCGGGCAGGTGGACCGGATCGAACGGGTCATTCAGCTGGAGGGGGACCTGGACGACAGTCAACGCCACAAACTTCGGGAAATCGCCGATAAGTGTCCCGTGCACCGAACCCTGCATTCGGAGGTCCAGGTTGACACGACCGTCTCCGCCGCCGTGGAGATGATCTCGCCCTGACCCCGGTGTCGGACTGACCGTCCGAGCCACAGTTGTACCGACGCGCTCTCAGCCCGCCGAGGCCGTGAGCTCAGCCTCCAGGCGTTCGACATCGTCCCGGTGGCAGAGCTCGGTCGCCGGTGTCATGGCCGTCGCGGTTCCGGCGGCAACGGCGGCACGGAAGGCCGTCGCCGCATCGTGCCCTTGCGCGAGCCGGAGCACGAAGGCGCCGAGGAAGCTGTCGCCCGCCCCGACGGTGCTCTGTACCCGCACTTGTGGCACCTGCAGGCGCATGACTCCGGCCTCCGAGGCGAGCACGGCTCCCGCGCCGCCCAGGGTCAAGGCAACGAATTCGGTTGAGCCCCGAGCGACGAGGGAAGAGGCAGCCTCGACCTGACTCTGGTCGCTGTCGAGAGTCGTCCCCAGAAACTCTCCCAGCTCGCGCCGGCTGGGTTTGATCAGGAACACCCCTTCGGCGAGAGCCTCGGCGAGAGCCGGACCGGAGGCATCCACAATGCATCGCGCATCGTGTTCGCGCGTCAGGCGGGCAACGCGGGCATAGAAGTCTTCAGGAACCCCCGGCGGCAGGCTGCCGCTGGCGACCACATACCCGCCCTTGGGGATCGACTCCGCGACGAGCGCCAGGCAGGAACGCCACTCGAGCTCATCCAGTTCGGGGCCCTGCAGTACGAAACGGAACTGTTTGCCTGTTGCCGTCTCGTCGACAGTGATGTCCTGGCGCGTGCTCCCGGCTATCGGCACCACCAGGGTCGGGATGTGTTCGGCCTCAATGAGTCGGCGATAGGCCTCACCCGTCGGCCCACCCGCGGAATAGATTGCCAGGGCTTGCCCGCCGAGCCGCTGCACCACTCGGGACACGTTCATTCCTCCGCCGCCGGGGTCGAGGCGAGACGGGCCGCAACGCAGTTTGTGTCCGCTGACCACGCGATCTGTCGAGGTGCTCACGTCGAGGGCCGGGTTCACCGTCAGCGTGAGAATCTGCCGCATCGTCGCTGTCCTCAAGCCGTCCATGGACCCAGCGTAGGCGCACTCCGCCGCCATCGACCGTGTCAGGACCATTTTGGCGCGGCCGATCGCGACCAGCCTTCCGCCGCGATTCGCCACCGGGTCAGGATCCGGCGGGGAGTTCCTCACGACGTACTCGTGGGCATCCACTGCCGGGCGGTGATCAGCGACCGGGTGAGGACGACGGCAGACCGGCCAGGCGCAGGACGGCAGCCAGGCCGGCCGGGGTTCCGGGCCAGTGTCGCCTGACAGCATCGCTTCCCGCACGCCTGGTCGCGAACCGGAGGGCGATCGCGACCACTAGCGCATCATCCGCAAAACCCAGCACGGGGACGAAATCCGGGATGAGATCGATCGGGGAGATCAGATACACCAGAAGCACGCCCAACCAGATCCGCACGCCCACCGGCACCGTCGGGTCGGAGGCGAGGCGCTTCAGCAGCCTCACCACGTCGGGTGCGAGGCGCAGAATGTCTGTGAGCGACGCACGGCCCGGATGTTTGCGTTGCTCGAGCCAGAGAACGAGAACCAGCACCAGCCAGACCAGGACCAGACCGGCAATGACGCTCAGGGCAACCTGCCACCATTCCGACGTCTCTCCAAGAACCGCACCAGCGTCAAGAACGGGGGACGTCGTCATGATCCAATTCTCCTCGACAAGTTCGGGCGCTCGAGACCCGCGGCCGCGAACATATAGTGTCGCACTCGGAACGTGACCGACCGCCTTCACTGAGTCGGCCCCGTGACATTCGCGTCATTGTCATGGCCGGCCGCGGATCTCATTCACCGCCGTGATGTGAGCACAGATCCAGTCAGTGTAGATCCTGTGAGCGCAGATCGGTTGAACTCGGTGGAGCGTCGTGGGTAGGCGGGCGGAGCTCCACTGTGTGCGAAGGTCACGCACGACATCTCGGTCTACGAGTTCGGTGCCTGAACCCGTTGATCGGTTCCGAGGGTCTCGAGTAGCTCACCAATGTGGTGGTGGTCTTCCAACGGGTGCCGAAGGGGGAGCTCGGGGTGGAGCTGATAGTGATTACGCCGTCCCTCGCGGCGGCGGGTGAGATACCCGTCGGTGACAAGTTCGGCGATGATGCGCTGGGCGGCGCGTTCTGTGATGCCCACGGCTACGGCGATGTCCCGCAACCGCATTCCGGGATCCGTGGAAACGCACAGCAGAACGTGTGCGTGATTAGTGAGGAAAGTCCAGTCGGCCACCCTCACAGCATAGGCGACACACGTTCTGCAATATACGCTATTGTTATCGTGTATTGTACAGCGTATGTGACGGTGACTGGTTCCTCCTGGGCCTCTCCGGTGGAATGCGGACAGAAACGAACCAGAGAGTCACCGCGTGATCGATCCCATCATCCTTTTCTTCTTACTCGGAGGCGTCGCAGGCCTGCTGCGTTCGGAATTGCGGCTACCCGCGGCGGTGTACGAGTTCGTGAGTATCGTGCTGCTGCTCAGCATCGGCCTCAAGGGCGGCGTCGAACTCGCCAAGCAACCCTTTTCCATCCTGTTGCCGCACATGGTGGCGGTGGTGGCCATGGGCTTTCTCCTCACCCTGATTGCCTTCCCCGTGCTGCGCTATCTGGGCCGCTTCAAGCGCGCGGATGCGGCTTCAATCGCGGCCCACTACGGTTCGGTAAGCGTGGGTACCTTTGCCGTGGCTATCGCCTACCTCAGCAGTCGGCAGATCGCATTCGAAGATCACATGCCGCTGCTTCTGGTCATGCTGGAGATACCGGCCATTCTCGTGGGAATTGTGCTCGCGCGGGGCCTCTCACGAGAGACGCACTGGAGGTCGGTGGCCCACGAGGTGTTCCTGGGTAAGGGCATCGTTCTGCTCCTGGGCGGACTGCTCATCGGCTGGGCAGTAGGACCGAACGGGTTGAAGCCGATCGAGCCCCTGTTCTTCGATCTCTTTAAGGGTTTCCTCGCCCTTTTCCTGCTGGAGATGGGGCTGATCACGGCGAAACAAGTGGGCAGCCTGCGCCGGTATGGACCATTTCTGGTCGCCTTTGGCATTGGGATGCCGCTCTTTTCCGCGCTGGTGGGGACCGGGGTGGGGTTAGCACTTGGCCTCTCCATTGGCGGAACGACCATCCTCGCGACGCTGGCGGCGAGTGCTTCCTATATCGCGGTGCCGGCGGCCATGCGCATTTCTGTGCCCGAAGCCAACCCCACTCTGTCGCTGGCTGCCGCGCTCGGGATTACGTTCCCGTTCAATGTGTTGCTCGGCATCCCGATCTACCACGCGCTCGCCGTGTGGGCCCATGCGTTCGCGAGAGGATGAGACCCATGCACAGCCACACCCGTACGTTGTTGACCGTCGTCACCGAAGCAGTACTCGAGGGCACCCTCGCTCGAGATCTTGACCGGTTGAACGCCCACGGCTACACCATCACCGACGCCCGCGGCAGGGGGAGCCGCGGCGTTCGTGATGCCGGGTGGGAGGCGAGCGGCAACATTCGCATCGAGGTGGTCTGCGACAAAGCGACGGCCGACGCGATCGCTGCCCACCTGCAGGAGCACTATTATGACGACTACGCCATGATCCTGTTCATGAGCGACGTCGCCGTGCTGCGACGGGAGAAGTTTTAGGCGTCGATCGGCCTGCGGAAGAGCCTATTTCTGGTTCTGACGCCCTGCCGAGCCCACGGTGAGCCCTTGAGGGGAATGATGTGTCCTCCGCCGTTTCGTGGATTCCCTCCCGGCTACGGACGCGTTGATATGTACGTCGCCAGCTTGTCGAGGGCTATGTTCCAGCCCAGTGCTCCGGGGGAATCGGCAGGGATACCGGCGTGGGTCATGATCATTCGGGTCCGGTCGCCGAGGTCGTCGAGTTCGACGGTGATTTCGTTGGTGGCGGGGTGATCGGCGGGCATACCCATGTCGACCGGGTCGAGAATGTTGCCGTGCTCATCGGACATGGACTCGGTGTAGACGAGGCGTTCGTTCTCGACGATGTCGCGGTACTCGCCCGTGAACCACATCTTCATGGTTCCGTTCGGGGTCTGCTTCTCCATGCAGACCAGTCGCGTGCCGCCGACTCGAGGGGATTCCTTGGCCACTGCGCCGGATGAGGTCGGTGTCGACGTACGTGGCTGAGGGGATCGCCGTCGAGGGGAGAGGCCCGGGTAGCTACCCGGGTATAGGACTCGAGCGGGCGCCCAGACCATCATGAGAGCTGAGAACAGCCGGGACTTGTCCCCGAGGGATTGCCGGTATGTCGCCCATCAGGGTCCAGTCCGCCGGCGACTGCCGTGTGAATCTTCCCGGTTTTCGTGTTTCGCACAGCAGGATCGGGCACGGACTCTCTCTCTGCCACAGGGAGACCGCGTGGCCATGGCCGTTCGCACGGAGCGGCCGGCCACGGCCACTCTGGGTGTTACTTCTCGTCGGCTCCACCTTCATGGTTGACGTCGACGCCATCGGGGTCAGCGTGGCCACCGTCGTTGCCATCCTCCGGCGTGGTCGCCTCGGTACCCGGAGTCTCATCTTCTGACTCGGAATCGGGCGCTTCCGGGGTGCCGGGTGTTGCGGTGTCGGTTACCGCAGTACCGGAGGTGGGCACCGCGGGCGTTGCGGCCAGGGCCGCACCACTACCGATGCCGGTCAGGGCAAGAACGATGACTCCGGCGGCGGCGAGCTTCTTCTGGTTCATGGTGTTCTCCTTGAGGTTCGGTTGACTGGAACGATCATGACTCTCGCAGTTCCCGGTAAGAGGCCGATAAGTGCGGCTGGCAGCAAGCTGAGCCTTGTGGCGAGCGAGGCTTAGCGTCTCCTTATCTAATGATGGGATGCTGAATGTGTCGATCGCGCGCATCCCGGTTTCGTCGGGGGAAGGACAGCACATGAAAGTACTTCTCGTCGAAGACGAAGCCGCCATGGTCGACGCGTTACAGCGCGGACTGACAGCAGAGGGGTTTGTGACGGAAGCCGCAATGAACGGCGTTGACGGCCTCTGGATGGCAGGAGAGAACGATTTCGACGTCATCATCCTCGACATCATGCTCCCGGGGCTATCCGGCTACGAAGTGTGTCGGAGGTTGCGTGCGGGCGGTTCGACGGTACCGATCCTGATGTTGACGGCGAAGGACGGCGAATACGACGAAGCGGATGCCCTGGACCTTGGCGCCGACGACTTCTTGTCCAAACCGTTCTCTTTTGTCGTCTTACTCGCTCGCCTCCGAGCGCTCTTGCGGCGAGCGCCCAGTGATCGCGAGCCCGTGCTCACGGCGGGCAGCATCCGGCTGGACCCGGCGGCCCGACGCTGCTGGTCCGGAGAAGAGGAGGTCACGCTCACGGCCCGCGAATTCTCACTCGCAGAGTTCATGATGCGCCGAAAAGGTCAGGTGGTGAGCCGCAACACGATCGCTGAGCACGTGTGGGATTCGGAACTGGATATCGACTCGAACGTGATAGAGGTTTATATCGGGTATCTGCGTCGAAAACTCGGCGACAGCCGCACAAGGGGCCTCATCGAAACGGTCCGCGGGATCGGGTACCGACTCATGGACACGGCCGAGGAGAGCTCCAATGCCACCCAATCGGCCTGACGCGAGGCGGTGGTATTCAGGGATCCGATTTCGGGTGACCCTCACCGCATCCTCGGTTGTGGCGCTCATGCTGTTGGCCAGTGGCATCACTCTTGTGGTGCTCCTTCAGCAGTCCCTCATCGCCAGCCTCGACGCTGCCGCCACGGACCGGGCACAGACGGTTGCGTCGCTTGTGGCTGGAGGCGACCTGGGTCCTACCGTGACGAACACGGGTTCCGAGAGCTCGTTGGTGCAGGTTGTCGACTCCTCGAATTCGGTTGTTGCGGCGACCAGCAGTATTGATGGGCAGGAGCCGATTCTGGCCCAGCCGCCCTCCGGGGGAGTGACCACGGTGCTTAGCCTGGACCGGATGCCGGCGGGCGACGGTCCCTTTCGAGTGGTTGCAGCGCCGGTGCGGCTGCCGACCGGGAGCGGCTGGGTCTATGTGGCCACGTCGACTCTTCAGGTCGATGCGGCCGTGGGGAACCTGGCCGCCCTCTTCGGTGTTGGACTCCCCTTGGTCCTCCTCATCGTCGTGTGGGCGCTGTGGCGTGCGGTAGGCCAGGTCATTCGTCCGGTCGATGCCATTCGCCGCAGGGCTTCGAGCATTGGTGGGGAAGACCTGTCCCAGCGCGTGCCCGTGCCCGAGCGCTCCGATGAGATCGCGAGCCTTGCGGTGACGATGAACGAAATGCTTGAGCGGCTGGAAGGGGCCGCGCTTCGCCAGCGTCAATTTGTGGGCGACGCATCGCACGAACTTCGCAGCCCACTGGCAGCGCTTCAGGTGCAGGTGGAGGTCGCGCTCGCTCACCCGGAAGACCCGGGTTCGGCTCTCATCCTGGAAGACGTTCACGGCCAGGTCGTCAGGATGTCAGCGTTGATCGCTGACTTGCTCTTTCTGGCGCGCAGCGCGGAGGGCGCGCCGAGGAGGGCGACGAGTCTTGTCGATCTTGACGATCTTGTCTTGTCGGAAATGCAACGCCTGCGCGAGTTGGGCGGCCGCGCCGTTGAACTTGACGGAGTTCGTGCGGCCCGGGTGGAGGGCTCCGAGCGGGATCTGGCCCGGCTGCTGCGCAACCTCGGCGACAACGCCCGTGACCACGCCCGCTCACTCGTCTCAATTCGGCTGACAACTACCGAGAAGTGGGCCGAGTTCTCGGTCACGGATGATGGCGACGGCATCCGGGCGGAGGACCGCGACAGGGTCTTCGAGCGTTTCACCCGCCTGGATGACGCTCGCAGTCGCACGGTTCGCGGCGGTGGCGCCGGGGTGGGTTTGTCCATTGTGAGGCAGATCGTGCGGGACCATCACGGCACCATCACCATTGAAGACCGGCCTGACGGTCAGGCTGGCGCGGTATTTCTCGTCCGGCTTCCGCTCGCGCTCAACGGTGGTCCATTCCACTCCTGACCCGATGGCAGTGGGAGGGCGCGCCGGCGATGGGCCTCCGGGAGTTGACGATTCAGCGGGCGAGGTCGCGGCGGCGGAAGCCCGCGAAGCCGATCGCACCGAGCACCAGGGTGACGACGGTGATCCACACGAGTCCGCTCAGGTCCAAGTCGACGGAGGACACGAGCGGGATGTGCCAGAACGGACTGATCGCGAGCGCCCCATCGGGAAGCTTGAACGTGGGTCCGAGGAGGGTGAGCACGAAGGAAGCGAGCACACCGAACCAGGCGGCCAGCGTCACCTGAGGGCGGGCGCCGACCACGGCGACCGCGAGGGCGATCACGGTCCACACGGCTGGGACGGTCGCGAGCGCCTGCAGGAACGCGCTGCCGTAGTCAATACCGATGTCGGCATTCGAGGCGAGCGCCGCGATGATCGCGCCCGCGATCAGCACGTAGGCGGTTGGGGCGGCGAACGCCACCAGAACATTGCTGCCGAAGTAGCGGGAGCGGCGGATTCCGGCCGCGATGACGGGCTCGACTCGATCATCCATCTCCTCGGCCCTCGCCTTGAGCACGCTTTGCACACCCGGGATCGTGGCGATGATGCCCACGAGGCTGAGTATGGTGACCAGGAACACCGAAACCAGCGTGTCGGAGCTGGCGCCTCCAGAGGCGAGCATTTGTGTGACGCCGCTGTCCGCGCCGAGCAGGTCGGTGATGGAGGAGGTGAAGTACCCGAACATGACTCCCAGGGCGAGGAAAGCGATCGTCCAGGTCAGCACGGGTCCGCCGTGGATGCGCAGTGCCAGCCGCAGTGGAGAGCGGATGCGGCCCCGAGCGGGACCCTGGCGGGGCGCTATCGCCCCCTGTCCGAAGTCGCGACGAGCCTGCAGCGCGAATGCGATCGCCAGGAGTACGAGCGTGAACACGACCGCGAACAGCAGCGGCCACCAGTTGTTTTCGGTCGCCGGGCGCGTCTGGGTCATCCAACCGAGCGGGTTGGCCCAGACCGCCCACTCCGGTGCGCTGATCGAGATGAGGAAACCGCGGAGGAGGAACAACACACCCAGGGTGCCGACCGCGAGGGAGTTCGCGGTACGCAGGTCGGATCCGATCTGTGCCGTGACGGCCGCGATGGCGGCAAACATCCACCCGGTGGCCGCAAACGTGCCGCCGAGGAGCAGCGACGAATCCCACGCGCCGCCGCACAGGGCGGTGGCGACACCGGCGACGATGCCGAGCAGCAAGGAGCCGATCAGAGCCATGCCGACGCCGGCGAGGAGTCGGCTGGAGCGTCCGAGAACACCGGATGCCAGCAGCTCGGCCTGCCCGGAATCCTCCTGCCCGCGAGTGGCGCGGGTCACCGTGAAGATCGCCCCGAGAGCGACGAGGAAGCCGCCGAGGGCGAGGCTGCGCCAGGCGGTGAAGCCGTCGGCGGTGCTGAGGTCGTAGGCGGGACCGAAGATGAGTCCCAGCGCGGGGTTGGCGCCGATCGCGGTGGCCAGCCCGGCTCGGTCCTGCTGGGAGGGGAAGACCCACGGGTATACCAGTACCGAAGACGTCGCCAGCACCGTCACGATCAGGATCCACGGCGCGAAGGAGCGCCCGTCATGGTGCAGGGTTGTGCGCAGCAGTGGCGCTGTTCCCGCGAGAGCGGTGCTCATCGCTCGGCTCCGGCGGCGGCATCCGTCTCATACAGGCGCAGAAACAGGCTCTCCAGCGATGGGGGCTCGACGGTGAGCGCGCTGATGCCGTAGGGGGCGAGAGCCGTCATCGCATCGCCGATGCGGGAGGAATCAATCGAGGCGCTGAGCCGGGAGCTGTCGAGGTGCACGTCGCCGAGAGGCGTCAACAGTTCGAGCGCCGGCGGATGATCGAGGGTCGCGTGCACGGAGGTACGGGTGTGGCCGCGGAGTTCGGCGAGGCTGCCGTTCTTCACGATGCGTCCGTCGCGGATGATGCTCAACCGGTCGGCGAGGATCTCCACCTCGGCCAGGATGTGGCTACTGAGCAGCACGGTGGCCCCGCGCTGCTTCGCCTCGCCGATGACCTCCTGGAACACGTTCTCCATCAGCGGGTCCAGGCCGCTCGTGGGCTCGTCCAGGATCAGCAGCTCCACGTCAGACGAGAGCGCGGCGACGATCGCCACCTTCTGCCGGTTGCCCTTGGAATACTGCCGGCCACGCTTGGTCGGATCCAGCTCGAACCGTTCGATCAGCTCGGCGCGCCGTCGTTCATTGAGGCCTCCGCGCAGCGAACCGAGCAGGTCGATCGCCTCGCCGCCGGTCATGCCCGGCCACAGCGAGACTTCGCCGGGGACATAGGCGAGACGGCGGTGCAGGCTCACGACGTCACGCCACGGATCCTCGCCGAGCAGGCGCACCAAGCCGCCATCCGCCCTCAGCAGACCCAGCAGCACGCGGATGGTCGTCGATTTGCCAGCACCATTCGGTCCGAGGAAGCCGTGCACCTGGCCTTGCTCGACGTGCAGATCAAGGCCCTTGAGTGCCTGGAACCTTCCATAGGACTTGGTGAGTTCTTCGACCTCGATCACCGCGCTCGCGCTCATCGGTCAACCCTTCATTCGTGCAGCCTGCGGTCACAGTATCGTCAATTCTACAGACGAGGAAACCCCCACGCGTGGAGTATTCTGGAGGAATGCCAGAGAACGCCGACGACCCGCGCAAGCGGCCCTCCGGACGGCGCGCGGGGGAAAGCGGCACGCGCGACGCGATCCTCGACGCCGCCAGTGACCGATTCGCCGAGCGTGGCTACGACGGAGCATCAATTCGCGCGATCGCTGCGGTCGCCGGGGTGGACCCCGCACTCATCCGTCACTTCTTCGTCGACAAGGACGGCCTCTTTGCCGCCACGATCAAAGACCGCACGGCCATTCCGAAACGCCTCGGCGCGGCACTCGCCGGTGACTCCTTAGGCCTCGGATCCCGAGTCGCCGACGCCTACTTCCGGCTGTGGGAGGAGCCGGAGACCCAGACGATATTGCTCGCCCTCGTGCGTTCCTCGACAACCTCTGATCGGACGGCCCGGATGCTGCTCGAGGTCATCGCAGCTCATATCCCCGACGACCAGGACCTCGGTACGGTTGCCGACGAACGCATCCACCGTGTCGCGCTCGCCGCGTCGCACCTCCTCGGCACCGCGATCGCCCGCTACGTGATCAAACTGCCGCCCCTCGTGGCCCTCGCGCACGACGACCTCGTCACCGAGATCGCCCCGACCATTCAGCGCTACCTCACCGGCACCCACCGCTGACCGCCCGGCAGAAAGTGGTCCGCGGGGGCAATGTCTGCTTAGGTCCCGGTCTCCGCGGCTGGGGCCAGCGCGAGCACGGCGGCCGAGGCCGCTCGAACTCGCTCCATCGTGTCCGGGTCAGGTGCAGACGCTTCGAACGCCGCGATGAGCCTGGTCGTTTCGCTGACCACGCGGCTGCGACGCGAGCCGGTGGAGGCTGCCGTACAGAGCCGATCTGCCAGGCGCAGGGCGGCATGAATCACGATCGGATGTTCGAGGCCGTAGATTCTGATGCCGGCGAAGATCTCACCGGTCAGTTCTTCAGCGGTGGGCCACACACATTTCACCCGGGTGACGCCGTCACCGTCCACCAGATGGGAGGGCGGAACCGCTCGACGAAACAGCGACGTCAGGCTCTCGCCCGCGAGATCCAATGCGCTCACCGCCGTGTACGGGTCATTCGAGCCGGATGCGAGACCGCGCACCGCGATCTCGAGAAGTTGCTGCAACGCGAATCGGATGTCCTGGCGCGGAGTTCGGGCGGACCCGAGGGTGAAGGCGGCCCGCACGTTGCGTTCCAGCTGCTTCTGCGACGTGTCGTCCGCTTTGGACGTGATGATCTCCACAATTTCTTCGCCGGCGAGAACATGCGTGCCTGGCGCCGCGGTGACCGTGATGAAGCACCGGTGATGAGATCCAAGTCGAACGAGCTTTTGCAGGTCGATTCCTTGCACGTATCCTCCCGCCACGGATGTGATCACCTGCGACTCAGCGGAAGAAAGGACACCAGCCGGCTGCGCCACACCATCGTGATCGTCCGGATACAGGAGGTTGATGGTGGCGGTCAGATCCTTTTTAACCCCGCGTTGCAGCGTGGTGATCTGCACCGAGTCCGCGATGTGGTGGATGAAGAACACCAGCACGGCCACATTGAGCACCGCGAGGAGCACGGCAAAGTAGACGGCGGTGATCGGCACGAAACTTTGGTTGTCCTCAACCCGCGTGTGCACGGATTGCAGCACGACGAGCGCATACAGAAAGGTTGAGGTGAAGACGCTGAGCACGAACTGGTTGGCCCGATCGGCCATGAAGTTGCGCACCAGCCTCGGGCCGTACGTCGATGATGTCGTGGCGAGTACGGAGATGGTGATCGAGAAGGTGGTGCCGGCCACAGTGAGCATCGATGCTCCGATGATGGAGAGAATCGCGCGACTTCCGCTGGCGCTCAGCGCATCAAGGAAGAACGCGCTGGTGACACCGTTGTCAGTCAACGTTCGATCCAGCAACACCAGCCCCAGGGCGAGCGCGATTGCGGAGATTCCGAAGACGGCGGGGAGAAACCAGAACGACTCCCGGGTGCGAAGCAGGATGGTGCGAATCATGCGGTTGCCTCCATGAAGCTGCTGTGACGTACCTCTGACGGATGCCAAGCGACACGTGCGGCCCGCCCGCCCCGCTAAAAGAGCTGGCCTCGATCGCCATTGAACCACGGGTCCGAATCGCCGCGCAAGGACACGGGGCCGCGCCGCCAGGCCGGACCAGGAATATCCCGGCCCGTGTTGTGCCTCCTCATGGCGAGCAGGCCCATCTGTTGTATCGGGTTCGGATTCCATACACTGGGGACATGGCAACGCAGCCGGACGACGAGTATGCCGAGGCCCTGCAACGAGCCCACACCCACGCGACGGAGTGGCTGCACTCCGTTCCGAACCGGCGAATCGGGCCGAGCCGCACCGCCGATGAACTGCTTGAGGGATTTGCAGTGCCGCTGCAGGACCAGCCAATTGATGCGGCATCGGTTGTCGACGAACTGGCCAGGCTGGCCGAACCCGGGCTGATGGCCATGCCGTCCGGTCGATTCTTTGGCTGGGTGATCGGTGGCACACTCCCGGCGTCGCTGGGCGCGGACTGGTTGGTGAGCGCGTGGGACCAGAATGCCGCGATGCGGTACGCGACCCCGGCGACGGCAGCGGCGGAACAGGCCGCCGGCATGTGGCTGCTTGACCTTCTCGGGCTGCCGGCCGGGTGCGACGTCGGCTTCACGACCGGGGCGACCGGGTCGAATCTGGTGGGTCTGGCCGCCGCTCGGCAGTACGTGCTGGAGCAGGCAGGCTGGGACCTGCCGGCCCATGGGCTGGCGGGGTCACCCGGCGTTACGGTTTTCGTGGGGCAGGACCGACACGCATCCGTAGATCTGTCGCTGCGCTACCTGGGGCTGGCCAAGCCGGTCGAGGTGGCAACGGATGCCCAGGGCCGGCTGCTGCCCGCCGCGCTCGCCGCGGCGATGGATGCGTCGAGCGGCCCGGCCATCGTATGCCTGCAGGCCGGGAACCTGCACTCCGGCGCCTCGGACCCGCTGGCCGAAGCGACGGCGATCGCGCATGCGCATGGCGCCTGGGTGCACGTGGACGGCGCCTTCGGATTGTGGGCCGCGGCGAGCCCGACACACCGATATCTGGTGGCCGGAGTGGAGACCTGCGATTCGTGGGCGACGGATGCGCACAAGACACTCAACGTTCCCTATGACTGTGGCGTGGCCATCGTGTCGCGGCCGGACGTGGTCCGGTCGGTTTTCGGCGTGCACACCAGCTATCTCAAAACCGAGGAACACGGACCGGGCGACCCCTTCGACAAGGTTCCGGAGTTCTCCCGCCGCGCTCGCGGCGTGCCGGTGTGGGCGGCTCTGCGTTCACTGGGAAGGTCTGGTGTGGTTGCTCTGGTGGACAGACTCGTCGCTCACGCGCAATCCTTCGGTACGCGACTCTCGCGAATTCCCGGGGTTGAGGTGATCAACGACGTTGTCTTCACGCAGGTATGCGTGAGCTTCGGCTCAGACGAGAGAACGCGCCGTATCACCGCGCGGCTGCTCTCCGATGGCACCACGTGGATGTCGGGCTCGCGCTGGGCAGATCGCGAAGTACTGCGCATCTCGGTGAGCAACTGGATGACCGACGATGACGCTGTGGCGCAGTCCGTGGCGGCCATCGAACGTGCGATCGCGGCGGAAGACGCCCGCTAGCTCGTCGTCCCCGTCGGCAGGCGCCGGGGGAGCCGCGCTAAGCTCGGACTTTTTCGCGCCGCGCCGGACCTCCTGGCTGGACTCGCGGCGTGTCGCGAATTCTTCCTAGGTTACATACGCTCCCCGGCGGAGAGCGGTCAGTCAATGTCGAGCATGACCTCGTTGCGTCGCAAGAACGCGGGTTGAAAGGGCGGGTCGAACCGCGCGTACCTCGGTGCGCCCGCGGCGGTGAGACCGGCGGCGGCGAGGGCGGTCCTCAGTTGTTCAAGGTGTCTGGTGAAGTTCGCCTCACTCCAACCGCCACGGAAACGGAGAGTCGCGACAACACCCTCGGGAACCGTTCGCAGCCGCACTCTCGGGCTGGTCGGCTGCGGCGCCGAGTCGGCCGTCAGACCGGCGGGCAACACAAAAGCGACCTCGTAGAGTCCGGTAGTCGTGCTGCCCTGTTGTACGACGGGGGCGGTCATGGCGATCTTCTCTGAGGCGCCGGCCTGCACCACGGGCGCGGTCATGGCGACCTTCTGGCTCGAGAGATTTTCACCGGAGATGTAGGCGAAAAGGTACCGGAAGGCCCGATTGCCGGCATCCTTGAAAGGTCCATCCGTGGTGACCTCCGCGAGCAGATGCTCCGGGTATCGACGCAACTCAAAGTCGTCGTACGTGCGCACCACGTTGTAAGGCTGTTGCTCGGTCACTCGGCCATGCTAGCCCGGTTGGCGTGCAGGCGGACCGCACGGCGACGCCCCTGGTGCTGCGGTTTACCGCGTCGTGGCTAGATTCCCAGGATGAGGGTTGCATCTGCGGACGGCTCGCCTGCTGCACGGGCGAAGACGTCAAAACCAGCCCGAACGGTGTCCAGTTCCGCGCCGGAGAGTTTCTCGAGAACCAGCGAGATTTCCTTCCTGCGGGCGTCGGTGACCTCGTCGTAGACGCGTGCGCCGTCGTCCGTCAGGGAGATGATTACCTCGCGGCGGTTGTCCGGACTCGTCGAGCGTGAAATCAGGCCCGCCGCGACCATCCTGTCGGCGAACCTGCTGAAGCTGGACTGGTTCGCCCCCACGTGGAGTGCCAGTTGGCCCATACGCAGCGACCCAAAGTTGGACAGGACCACGAGCACCCGGAACTGGGGCAGGGTGACCGTGTCCATCACTGGTGCCAGCGACCTTGCGATCACGCCCAGCAGCGCCCGTGAAGCCGTCAGCGCGCTGTCGAGAACGGCATCACTGTGATGGCCGATTCCCGAGTCCTCGGAGGCAGCATCAGAGGCTGTCGTAGTCTTCATGCTCGCCATACTACATATTCTGCATCACATCATGGATTCGAGGTGTCGGTTCACCCGGCAGCGTGGCGAAGGCAGCGCCGAACTCCGCGAGGAATACGAGCGCGGCGAGGGGCAGGCCGGCTCGGGTTTTCGCGAACGCGGTCGGGAGCTCATGGGCCAGCGCGATCTCGTGACCGTTGTCACGGTGCACGGCCGTGCGCGGGTGAAAACGCCGCTTTGGCCATCGGGGATCCCACGTTTATATCATCCGGCGTGATTGTGGGGGCTCGGTCCCGCCGCCGCCCATTTACGGTGCAGCCTGGGCTTGGGCGGAGCCGGGTCCGGAGAGGATGCGCAGAACTGCTTCCTGGCTCAGCCACCCATGCATCATGCCGTCTGCATCAGCCACGGGCAGGCCTCCGCTGGCCGAGGATTCCAGCACGGCATCCAGAGCCGATTCGAGGTTCGCGGCGGGGCGCGCCGTGACAGGAACTTCGGCGACGGCCGCTAGCCGGACGCGGTCCTTGTCCTCGTCATTGCTGAGAACCTCAGAGAGTATGTGCACCGTGACGATGCCGCCCAGCCGGCCGGAACTGTCAATGACCGGCAATGCCGGATGGCCGGAGGCGAGCAGCAGACGGGCGCCCTCCGCGACGGTGAGGGTATCCGGCAGGGAACGGTCGGAGGTATCCATGACCGAACTGACGAGAGTGCTGCGCAACGCGTCGGTGCCGGGGTGGCGGTGGAGGTCCACGCCGCGACGGCGCAGTTTCAGGGTGTAAATGGTGTCAGGGCTAAGAACCTTGGACACACCGGTGGCGACAACGATGGCGAGCATCAGCGGCAGGATGATGGAGTATTGCCCGGTCAGTTCGAACATGATGATGACCGCGGTGATCGGGGCTCGAGCGGCGCCGGCGAACACGGCCCCCATCCCCACGAGGGCGAACGCGCCGACCTGGCCCTGGAGGTCGGGATTGAGCATGCCGGCGATCTCCCCGAAAGCAGCGCCCAGCATCGCGCCGATGAAGAGGGACGGGGCGAAGACACCGCCGGATCCGCCGATGCCGATGGTGAGGCTGGTTGCGATGATCTTGCCCAGAAGCAGCACCACCAGAAAGCCGATCGTGTAGCTCCCGGCAACTCCCGCCTGCAGGACCGGGTAACCAACCCCGTACATCTGTGGCAAAACCAGCAACAGCAGGCCGAGCAATAGCCCACCGGCAGCCGGCCGCAGCCACGCCGGACCGCGCCAGGCCCAGTCGCACACGTCCTCGATCTTGTACAGGATGCGGGTGAAGCCGATGCCGGTGACTGCTGCGAGCAGCCCGAGAAGGATGAACAGCGGGTACTCGGCGGCGGAGGTGATGGTGAAAGGCGGCAGCTGGAGGAAGGGATCGTTACCGAGGAGGGCGCGCCCGATGACGGATGCGGTGACGGCCGACAGGGCGACGGCGCCGAAGTAGCCGGCGGCGAAGTCAGCCAGCAGGAGTTCGAGGGCGAAGAACACGCCGGCGATGGGGGCGTTGAACGTGGCTGCGATTCCGCCGGCGGCACCGCAGGCGACCAGCGCCTTGACCCGGGATTCCGGCATCCGGAAGACGCTGGCTAGCCAGGAGCCCAGCGCGGAACCAATCTGGACGATCGGCCCTTCCCGGCCCACGGACCCGCCGGAACCGATGCAGATGGCTGAGGCGAGGGCCTTGACCACGGCCACCCGGCCCTTGATGCGACCGCCGTGCTGACTGACGGCGTACATGACCTCGGGGACGCCGTGCCCGCGGGCCTCCGGGGCGAAGCGCTGGACCAAGGGGCCGTACAACAGCCCGCCGACGACCGGAGCCAGCACGACGAACAGGCCCCCTGCCCATGGCAGCCACGGGTGTGCGGGGTGGTCCTGGGTGGCGGAGTAGTCGGCGGTGCCACTGAATATCTGGGTGGCTGTGGTGATCAGCCAACGGAATGCCACAGAGGCCAGCCCAGCCCCGGCGCCGACGATCACGGCCATGATTGCCAGCTGATAGGAGGTGCCCCCCAGCCGCGGCCGGGTGAGCATTCCCGTACCGGTTAAGAACCGGCGTCGGAGGGGGACTTGCGGGGCGGTCACGACAAGCCACCAACGTATGAGTCAATGCAATATATGTAGTACGGCACGTGTGAACATTAGCACCAGCATCGGGGCGGTCCTGCACAAACCCATCGTCGAGTCACTCCGCAGAGGACCGGAACGACCACAGGCAACCCGGAACACCAGCACATCGAGGGGTTGCCTAGGCTGTAGGCATGGCTACAGTCATTCTCGTGCGGCACGGTCGCACCACCGCGAACGCCCAAGGAATCCTCGCCGGCCGTGCCGCTGGCATCCGGCTCGACGAGATCGGGCGGGACCAGGCGGCCCGCACCGGTGAGCGCCTGGCCGTCGTGCCGCTGGTCGGCGTGGTCTCGAGTCCGCTCGAGCGCTGCCGACAGACCTCGAAACTCATCCTCGATCACCAGGCCGGCTCCCCGGCCACACCGGTGGAAGATGACATCACGGAGTGCGACTACGGTGCCTGGCAGGGCAGAACGCTCAGCGACCTGAGTGCGGAAAACCTGTGGCCGGTCGTGCAGACGCAGCCGTCCGCCGTGGTCTTTCCGGGTGGCGAGTCCATGGCGGCCATGCAGGCCAGGTCAGTCGCCGCGATTCGACGACTCGACGCGGCGTTCGAGGCGCAGCACGGACCGGGCGCCGTGTGGGCGGCGGTCAGTCACGGTGACATCATCAAGTCCATCCTGGCCGACGCCCTCGGCATGCACCTCGATCTGTTCCAGCGCATCAATGTGGGTCCGGCGTCGATCTCGATCGTGCGCTACGCAACCAGCCGCCCGAGCGTTCACGCCACGAACACCGACTCCGGCGACCTGTCCTGGCTTGCCGGGACTGGCCCGACGGCCGACGCGCCCGTCGGCGGTGGAGCCGGTCATCAGGCGCCGCACGAATCCCACGCCTAAAATATCTGCATGCCTAAAATCGTGCACGAGTTCGCCTGGCCGGATCGCGTCGTCGTCGGAACGGTGGGTCTGCCCGGGGCGCGTACGTTCTACCTGCAGGTGCGCACCGGAGCCCAAATCGTGAGCGTCGCCCTGGAGAAGCAACAATCGGCACTGCTTGCCGAGAAAATCGACGAGATCCTCGACCAGCTCATCAACTACGAGGGCAACCCGTTCAGCATCCCCACCATCACGCCCCTCGAACTCGTGGACAACGACCCGCTCGAGCAACCCGTCGAAGAAGAATTCCGAACCAGTGCCATGAGCCTGGGCTGGGACCCCTCCACGGTGCAGGTCGTGATCGAGGCGTATCGTTTTGAGGAAGGCGACGACGCGACTTTTGAAGTGGATGCCGCGGAGCCGGTGGAAGTGCTGGTGGTAAGAATGCCCGTCGGCACCGCCCGGGCCTTTGCGAAACGCACCCGCGAGATCGTGGGAGCCGGCCGGCCCATGTGCCCGCTCTGCGGAAACCCCATCGACCTGGACGGCCACAGCTGCCCCCTCCCCACCGCCTGATGCCTGCCGCTGCCGACCTCGACGACGCGCTCGAAATCACGGGCCGCATCCGCACAGCCTCCAACGCAACGTTCCTCGGCAGCATCGGGGGAGTCCCCGTCGTGTACAAGCCGATAGCCGGCGAGAATCCGTTGTGGGATTTTCCCGACGGGAATCTCGCCGGCCGGGAGGCCGCCGCGTACCTGGTGTCGGAGTCGTTGGGGTGGAACGTCGTGCCGCGCACCTGGCTGCGTGATGGTCCGATGGGCCCGGGGATGGTGCAGCTGTGGCAGGAGTCAGATCCCGCGCAGGACGCTGTCGACCTGGTCGCGGCAGACGCCGTACCCGAGGGGGGATGGCGCCAGGTGCTTGAGGGTGCGGACGAGACGGGTCGCCCTGTCGCGCTCATTCACGAGGATTCGATCGCCCTGCGGAGGATGGCCGTGTTCGACATTATCGTGAACAACGCCGACCGCAAGGGCGACCACATTCTCGCGATGGCCGATGGGCACCGTCATGGCGTCGATCACGGCCTCACGTTCCACGTTGAGCACAAGCTGCGCACCGTGCTCTGGGGGTGGCTGGGTGACGACCTCTCCGCCGAGGAGCTGGCCGGGATCGACCGAGTCAGCACGCGGCTTGCCGGCGACCTCGGTGAAGCCCTCGCTGGGTTGCTCAGCGATGTGGAGATCGTTGCTTTCGCCGCGCGCTGCGACCGATTGCGGTCCGAAGGCCGGTTCCCGGCGCCACGTGGGGGGATGCCCGCGGTGCCCTGGCCCTTGTTCTAACCGCGCCACGGGCATCCATGCAAACTCGCGTGCGTTGTCGCGACGGACAAACGTGACCATATCGAAACCCCCAACGCGGTCATTTGGCGTCAGGCTTTGGGAGGGAAAGATAAGCTCTGACAGTTGCACTCCGCTTGGACACCACGCGGTACGATCGCTCGCTTTGGCCAAGGAGGTCCACTATGAGAAGAAAACTGCTCTCTACCGCTGTATTCGGTTCAGCCCTACTGCTCGCCGTGACCGGCTGCAGCACCCCCGCGGAAACCGATACGACCGCCGATGGCGGCCTGACCGGCACCGGAACCGGCGCGGACTGCGTTATCGAATCCGCCGTCCCCATCTCCGCCGCATTCAGCCTCACGGGTGCCGGCGCACAGTACGGTGCGAGCCAGAAGAACGCGCTGGAACTGGCCGTTGAAAACCTGAACGCGGTTGGCGGGGTCACCTACGACCTCACCGTCGAAGACGACGCAACCGACCCGAAACAGGCCATTCAGGTGTTCGACACCTTCGTCAACTCCGGCGCCAGCATCATCATCGGCCCGACCCTGTCCAACACAGCGAAGCAGACGAACCCGATCGCGCAAGACGCGCAGGTCCCCGTGCTCGGCGTGTCGAACACCGCGGCCGGCATCACCGAAATCGGCGACTACATCTTCCGCGATTCCCTCACCGAGGATGCCGTCATCCCGCAGACCGTCAAGGCTGCCGTCGACAAGCTCGGCGTGAAGAAGGTCGTTGTCATGTACAGCAACGATGACGCCTTCACCGAGTCCGGTTACCAGGCTTTCTCCGCAGCACTCACGGACCAGAACGTCGAAGTAGCCGACACCCTCACCTTCTCCAAGTCGGACACCGACTTCCGCGCCCTGCTGAACAAGGCGAAGCAGTCCGACGCCGACGCCATCGTCGTTTCCGGCCTGATCGACGCGGCCGTGCCGCTCGTCAGCCAGGCCCGCGAAATCGGTATTGACACGCCGATCATCGGCGGTAACGGCTTCAACTCACCTGCCCTCCTCACCGGCGCCGGCAAGGCAGCCGAGGGCGTCATCGTGGGTGCCGCGTGGAACTCGGCCTCCGACAACGCGCAGAACGTGAAGTTCATCGAGGACTACACAGCCACGTACAGCTCGGCTCCCGACCAGTTCTCCGCGCAGGCATACGCCGGCATGCAGATCATCGACCACGCCGTTCGCTCCGAATGCTCGGCCGAGCGCGAGGACATCAAGTCGGCCCTGGGTGACATCACCGACGTACCGACGGTCCTCGGCGATGTGAGCCTGAACGAGAACCGCGACGCCGTGCACGACGCCCTCGTGCAGATCGTTCAGGACGGCCAGTTCACCATCCTGAAATAACGTCACCGCTCCACCACTACACACAGGCCGTGTGTCGCCCTCGGGCGGCACACGGCCGAAAACAGGGACGTCACCAATGCAACTTTTCTTGGACGGGATTTTTCTCGGCTCGATCTATGCGCTGTTCGCCATCGGTTTCACCCTGGTGTTCGGTATTCTTGACCGGCTGAACCTGGCCCACGCCGCGGTCTTCACCGCCGGCGCGCTGATCGGGATCGAGATCGTGACCCGGCTCGGCGTTCCGATCTGGCTGCTCATCCCGATGGTGCTGATCATCGGCGCGGTGCTGGGCATCCTGATTGAACGCATCGCGTTCCGGCCGCTCGCCGGCCGGCACGATGCGCACTTCGCAGGCCTGATCTCCTCCATCGCGTTCGGGGCGATCGTGCTCTCGCTGCTGCAGGCAATGTACGGCGCCGACACCCGACGTTTCCCCGCAGACGCATTCCCGCGCACCCGGGTGGAAATTCTCGGGGCTACCGTCTCCCTCCTGCAGGTCATCATCCTGGTGATCAGCGTGACGCTCATGGTCGTTCTGACCTGGCTCGTGGCCAAGTCGAAGCTGGGACGCGGCATGCGCACCATCGCCGAGAACCCGCACGCCGCCGCGGTCCTTGGCCTGAACGTCGGCCGGATCAGCAGCACCACCTTCGCGCTCTCCTCGGCGCTCGGCGCGGTGGCCGGCGTGCTGTTCACCCTGAACGTGAACGCGGCCTCCCTCGGAATCGGTCACGCCGTGGAGCTCAAGGCCCTCGCCGTGATCGTCGTCGGCGGGATGGGGTCCCTGCCGGGCGCCCTGGTCGGCGGCCTCATCCTCGGTGTGGCCGAGGTGCTGGCCGTGAACTACATCGGCAGTTCCTGGCGGGACATGGTGGCATTCGGGCTTCTCTTCCTCATCCTGATCCTGCGACCGCAGGGCCTCTTCGGCGCACGTAAGACGCGGGAGGTCTGATCATGTTCGCGGAATACAACTCACTCATCACCCTCATCGCCTTGACGGCGATCCTCGCCTTCAGCTTCTACGCCGTACTGATTGCCGGACAGCTGAGCCTGGCCCAGGTCGGGCTGGCCTCCCTGGCCGCCTTCACCGCCGCGCTCGTTGTTCCCGACGAGCCGCTGTTCGGTTTCATCCCTCCGCTGGCCATCGGCATCGTCTTCGGCATGGGCGTGGGCATCATCGCCGCGTTCATCCTGGGCCTGCCCGTCATCCGCCTCCGCGGCGTCTTCCTCGCCATCGCGACCCTCGCGTTCGGCGAAATGGTGCGGATCTTCCTGATCAACCAGAGCTGGACCAACGGCGCGCAGGGGATGGGTTTCCCCAAGCTTGTCGGGCTTGAGATCGCCTGGATCGCCCTGGCGGTTGTGGCCTTCTGGTTCTGGCGCCTCTCCGGTTCCCGACTAGGACGCGCCTTCGCGGCGATCCGTGAAGACGAACTGGCCGCCACCACCATGGGCATCGACGTTGCCCGGTACCGGATGGCCTCCTTCGTCATCGCGGGAGCCGTTTCCGGCCTCTACGGTGTGCTGCTGGCGTACTTCTCCCGGTTTGCTGATCCCAACGAGTTCTCGTTCACGGCCGCGGTGGACGGCCTCGTCACGGCCGTCGTCGGCGGGGTCACCCTGTTCGTTGGGCCGATCCTCGGCTCCGTGTTCCTCAGCGTGCTCCCCGAAGTGCAGCGCGCGGTCGGCATTGATGCCGGCTGGATCCGCCCGACGATCTCCGGCGTGTTGCTCCTCGTGGTGATCCTCTTCCTCCCGGGAGGGCTATCCGGTCTCATTCCGCGCAGAAAGTCCGCCAAACACCTGATCACCGATCCGTCGCTCCTCCCCGACCTGCCTGCCCTGCCGGTGGCCGGCTCCGAGCTCGTGCGTCTGAGCGGCCTCGGCAAGTCCTACGGCGGGGTGCACGCCGTGCGATCGGTCGACCTCACCGTCAATGCCGGGGAGGTCCTCGGCCTCATCGGGCCCAACGGTGCCGGCAAGACCACGCTCGTGAACATGGTCACCGCGTTGACGCCCCCGAGCACGGGCATCGGCACGGTGCTCGGCGTGCCGCTCTCCGCCACCACGAAGGCTCACCGCCTGGCCCAGGCCGGGGTCGCCCGCACCTTCCAGCAGATCAAGCTCTTCAACCGGCTCTCCGCGCTCGAGAACGTGCTCGTCGGTGGGTACCGCATCACCCAGGACACGCTGCTGCGTCGGCTGTTGTTCCTGCCGTCGGCACGTCGCTTGGAGCAAGAAGCCGTGGCGATGGCATCCGCGCAGCTGATTCGTGTTGGCCTCGGCGACAAGGCGGCCAACGCCGCCGGCGACCTGTCCTACGGTGACCAGCGGCGGCTGGAAATTGCCCGCGCGCTGGCCTCGCATCCGTCGCTTCTGGTGCTCGATGAGCCTGCCGCCGGAATGAACCACGTCGAGGCCGGACGGTTGGCGGAACTGATTCGTGCGCTGGCCGCCGACGGGATCGCCGTGCTGGTGATCGAGCACAACGTGCGGATGATGCTGGCCACCTGTGACCGCATCACGGTGCTGAACTTCGGTGAGGTCATCGCGTCAGGCAAACCCGCCGAGATCGCCAGGGACCCGAGGGTGCTCGAGGCGTACCTCGGGTCCGCGGGCTCCGACGCGGACGCCGATGCGGCAGCCGTTCTGGCCGCAGAAGATCTGGCCCAGGTAACCGCAGAGTCAGCGAGGGATCACGATGGCGGCCCCGCCGACACCGACCCCGACAGCACAGCGGACCCCAGCGGCGCGACAGACCCGGAGGAAAACCGATGAGCGATCCGATCCTGAGCGTCGAGGGCCTGCAGGTCAACTACGGCCGCGTGGAGGCCGTGCGAGGCATCTCCTTCGAGGTGCCCGAAGGCGCCCTGGTCACCCTCGTCGGGGCCAATGGGGCCGGCAAGACCAGCGTTTTGAATGCCGTGTCCGGTCTCGTGCGTCCTCGCCAGGGCGTCATCAAATTCAAGGGCCAGGACATCACCAAATGGCCGGCTCACCGTCTGGTCAAGGCCGGACTCGTGCAGGTTCCGGAGGGACGAGAGGTCCTCGGCACGCTGACCGTGGCCGAGAACCTCAGCCTCGGTGGCTGGCACCGCGGCAGCACCCTGCACGCGAACGTGGCCAAGGTGTACGAGCGTTTCCCTGTGCTGTTCGAACGGCGCAAGCTCCAGGCCGGAGCCCTCTCCGGTGGCGAGCAGCAGATGCTGTCGATCGCCCGCGCGCTGATCGCCGAGCCGGAGGTTCTTCTGCTCGACGAACCGTCGATGGGGTTGGCGCCGAAGATCGTGGACGAGGTATTCGCGGTGATCGAGGAAATTCGGCAGACCGGCACCACGGTGGTGCTCGTCGAGCAGAACGCCAGGCGCGCCCTCGCGGCAGCCGATTTCGGCTACGTACTGGAGACCGGGGAGGTCTCGCATTCCGGACCGGCGCACGAATTGCTCGCCGACGAGAAGGTCATCGAGGCATACCTGGGATTGGACTAGCCGCTTCACCGACCGACGTCGTGCTCGGCCTGCTGCACCGGTGAAAACCTACAGCTATACCGATCGGTCTGGTATCGTCGAAGATGCAGGAACACGCGGAGATGCCGTTCCGGAAGCGGGCGAACCATGACGATCGCAGGTGCCCTTCGGGCCTTCGAGTTGGAGACGCGACCGATTCACCCGGAATCTCGGGTGGCACTCGACAAACGCTGGGCGGAGTTGCCCGAGCACACCAAAACGGACAACCAATTGCTCGGCCGGTGCGCGATCGGCTGCGAGGGCACCCACGGGGTCTTCCCCAAATGCGACCTGACCTGTTCGCCCTGCTATCACGCGGCGGATGCCAACAAGGTGCGTATCGATGGCAATCACACCGTCGCCGGTGTCACCGAGCAGATGGAGTACCTCCGCCGGATTCGCGGCCCCCGCGCGCACGCGCAGCTCATTGGCGGCGAAGTCAGTCTGCTCCCCGCGGCGGACCATGCGGCGGCGCTGCTCGCCATGCGTGCGAACGGGCGCGAACCGATGTCGATGACCCACGGTGATTTCGACTACCAGTATCTGCTCGATGTAGTGCTTGACGAGCACGGGAAGCCCCGATTCGACAAGGTCTCCTTCGCCGCTCACTTCGATTCTCTGATGCGCGGTCGCCGCGGTGCGGTTCGTCCGTACTCGGAGGCCGCGTTGAATCCATTCCGCGACAAGTTCGCGCGGATGTTCATTGACCTCAAGCGCGACCACGGCGTGAACTCGTACCTGGCACACAATATGACCGTCACCCCGTCGAACGTGGGAGAGGTCAGCGCCGTCACCCGGGATGTACTCGAGATGCCCTACGACATGATGTCGTTCCAGCCGGCAGCATTCATCGGCGACGACCGTCGGTGGAAGGAAGACTTCGACGACGTCACCGTTGACGCGGTCTGGGAGCGCATTGAAGAGGGCGCGGGGCAGAAGCTGCCCTGGCAGGCCACCCAATTCGGTGACCCGCGGTGCAACCGAACCACCGTCGGGCTGCGGGCGGGCGACGTGTTCGCGCCGCTGCTCGACCCGGACGAACCCAGGGACCTTGCCGCGCGGGACCGTTTTCTCGACCACTTCGGCGGGATGATCTTCGGCGATGTTCCCGTGCGCATCCTGACCGTCAAGATCGTGCGCGCCCTCGCCGCGCACCCGGGCGACATCCCGCCGCTGCTCGGGCTGCTGGGGCGCGTGCTGCGCCGGGCCGGCGGCGCCCGGGGAATTCTTCGGGCCGCCAGGGCCGGGAGACTCGGATTCAAGACGTTCGTGGTGCACAGCTTCATGGACGCTGTCGATGTGGCGCCGGCCTGGGACCTGATACAGCGCGGAGTCGTCGGCGACGACGCGAAGACGATCGAGACGCAGGAACGCCTCGGCGCCTGTATGTACGCGATGAGCCACCCGGGCGACGACCGACTCGTTCCGGCGTGCGTGCAACACTCGGTGCTCGACCCGATCGAGAACATCGGCCTTCGAAAACTGCTGCCGATCGTCGGAACGGCCGAGAGCATCGTGTCCCGGCCCAGCGGGCTTACCGGGGTACGACAGACACGGCCTCGGTCGGCAGGGTAAGCACCACTCGGCATCCGTCGTACATCCCGTCGCCCGGTGGGAGCGCCGCGAACAACTCGCTGCCGTCGCCGAAGGTCACGGTCACCATGCGGCGTGGCCCGAACTGACGCACCCGCGAGACGTGCCCCACGACACCCGAGGCGGATGGCTCGTTGTCGGTGCAGCGGGAGACCTCAATGGCCTCGTGGCGGATGACGAGAATGCCGGGGCCCTCAGGCGTGCCCGGCGACACCGGGACCTGGCCGAGGGGGGAGACGTGCATTGCGCCGTGTACGTGGCCGGGAATCTCGTTGAGCCCGCCCATCAGACGGGACACCCGAGTGGATGCCGGTCGGTGGTAGATGCGATCCACGGTGTCGTGCTGGAGGAGCGCGCCGTTGTGGATGACCGCGATGCGGTCGGCGACGGCGGCGGCCTCTTCGCGGTCATGGGTGACCAGGATGATGGTGGGGGACAGGGCGCTGCGAACGTCGTCGAGCAGCAGGTGCATGTCCTCCCGCAGCGCAGGATCCAGGGCGCTGAACGGTTCGTCGAGGAGGAGCACGCGCGGCGCCGCGGCCAGGGCGCGGGCGATGGCGACGCGTTGCTCCTGCCCGCCGGAGAGCGCCTGGATGGGCCGGCCGCCGAAGCCACCCAGCTGCACGAGATCGAGGTAGTGCTGGGCATGGCGGCGGGAGCCGGCCCGGCTCGCGCCGCCCACCCGATGGGAGAAGGCGACGTTGTCCAGCACGCTCAGGTGCGGGAAGAGCAACGGGCGCTGGAACACCAAGCCGATGCCGCGCTGCTCCGACGGGACCCCGGCAACATCGACCCCGTCCACGTGCACGGTGCCGCCGCTGACCTCGTCGAGGCCCGCGATCACCCGGAGGATGGTGCTCTTGCCCGAACCGCTCGGCCCGAGAATCGCCGTGCAGGACCCGTCCGCCACGGCGAGCGTGACCCCGGTCAACGCTGGCGTTCGCGCCGCCCCGAACGACTTCGATACCTCGTGAAGCAACACACCGGCACTCATTCTTGCTCTCCTCTGTAGCTATCCGCTGTTCTCGTGTTTGTGCCGGGGCGTCGCCCGGTGAGCCCGGCCAGCGCGAGCAGGATCAGGGGCGGCACGATGGCCGACAGCGACAGCACGGCGACCGTGGCATCGTTTCCGATTCCCGCGGCCATCGACGCGGTCACCAGTGGCAACGTGACGATCTGGCCGCCGCCGACCACGATGGTCACCACGTAGTCGCTCCACCCCACCAGAAAGGCCAGGAAGGCGGCGCGCGCCAGGGCGGGAGCCACGAGCGGCAGATGAATGCGCCAGAGCACGTTCCACCGGGAGGCGCCCAGCGTGCGGGCCTCCTCCTCATAGCGAATGTCGTGGGCGGCGTAGGCGACCCGCATCGTGAAGGTCGTGTAGGGGATGGCCATGACCACCAACACCAGCAGGAGCCCGGCCGTGGGAGGAACATAGGCGCGGAGAAGAATGACGTTCAGCCCCATTACCGCAGCGAAAGGCGGCAGCGCGATCGGTGCGAGCAGGGCCAGGCTCACCGCTCGCGGCCATCGCACGGTGCCGAAGGTCAGCGCCCGGGCACCCATGGCCCCGAGCGGGGTCGCGATGGCTGCCACGAGCAGGCTGAGCGTGAGCGAGTGCCCCAGGGCAGGCAGTGCGCCCTGCCGGATGCCGCTGGTCAGCCCCTCGAAACCCCACTCGGTGGGCAGGACAGCGGGAAACGACCAGTCGTTCGCGAAGGCCCAAAGCCCGAGCGGGGCGAACGGAAGCAGGAACCAGCCGGCCACCAGCATTGTGCTGAGAATACGCACGGTTCGGCCGGATGCGCGGGACCGCGTCAGCGTGCTGCCGGGGTCACCGGGCAGCCGGATCCGTGCGACTGGGCGGGCGAGTATGTCGGCGGTGGAGACCGGGGCCGGGGGCTTCATCGCCATACCGCCGTTCTGCGCAGTGCCCAGAAGCAGAGCCCGACGATCAGGAACGAGACCAGAGCCGTGAGCACACCGGCCGCCGCAGCTTCGGGACGAGCCGTGAGCGTCACGGAATTGAAAAGGCGCAGGGCCATGACCGCGAGCGGTTCGGGGTAGGTGCGCCCGAGCAGCCACGCCACTTCGTAGGAACCCAGCGTGTAGACAAACGCGATCGTCGACGAAATGGCCAGCGCCGGCAACGCGAGGGGCAGCATCACAAACCGAAACCGGTTCCACCGCCCGGCGCCCAGCATCGCGGCCGCCTCATCGAAACGGGCCACCCGGGTGAGTAGCGTGCCGGCTACGACGAGCCCGATGAACGCCGACTCCTTCCACGCGTATTCCGCGACCACGGCCACCCACCAGGGCCCGCCGACGAGCGACGGCCACAGCTCAGCCGGCACACCGAACACGCGGGCGAGCACGCCCGAATCGGCCAGGAGAAGCCCGACCGCTGCGGCCCCGACCAGATGCGGGACGGTCACGGTCGCGGCGCTGGTGAGGGCCACGATCCGGCCGCACCGCCGACCGCCGACGATCAGCAGCGCCGTGCCCACCCCGACGACCGCGGCAATCACGGTGGATGCGACCGCCAGCGCCAGGGAGAGTCCGAGCGCGCGGATCAGGTCACCGGACTGACCGGTGTACGCGTCGACGCTGAGCCGGACGGGACCGGCCAACGGCATGAGGCCCAGGCTCTGCAGGGCCGCGGCCCCGACCCCGCCGACGACAACGAACACGGCCGGAATCAGCGCGGGCAGCACCAGCAGGGTGGCCCAGTTGCGACGGTCCGCGGCGGTCGTCGTGTTCTGGCGGGCATTCGGCATCCGCTTCATCGGGCTCGGCTCGCCGACTACCGGCCGGAGAGCACGGAGGTGCGCCAGCCGTCGTCGAGCGCGGGGACCCACGCGGCCGCCAACTCAGGGTTCGCATTCTTCGACAACACGTCGTAGGACGGCACGACGGGCGAGAAGGGCAGCGCGTCGAACGCGGCCCTGTCGGTCGCCGCGAGCAGGCCCCGGTCGAGCACGGTGAACTGGCCCCAGGTCCGGGGGTCGGCTTTCGCGAGCTGCTGCTCGGCGGAGAGGGCGACGTTGGCGACGACCATGGCTCCGGCGGTGGAACCGGCATTGGCGGGGAGGCCGAGAAAACTCGCGTTGCCCACGGTCCCCTCCTCCCGGGTGAGCACCGTGGTGCCGGGCGGGTAAGTCCCGTCGTTCACCAGGGTGGTGAGAGTGGCGGGGCCGTAGGTCATGGTCATATCGATCTGACGGTCCGCGTAGAGCTGGTTCAGCTCCTTTTCATTGGCCGGGTACGTGCTTCCGTCGCGCCAGAGCGATGGCGCCAGCTCTGTCAATCTCGTGAAAAGCGCGGGCGTCAAGGTGTCGAACGAGCTCTGGTCGAACGCGGCCGGAACATTGTCGTATCCGCCCGAGACGCTGTAGAGAACCTCACGGGTGAAGACGGAGCCGGTGAAATCCGGCGGTGCCGGGTAGGTGAAGCGACCCGGATGCGCCTCGGCCCACGCGAGGATTCCGTCCAGCGTGGTCGGCGGGTCGGCGATGACGCCGGAGTTGTAGACGAAGGTAAATTGCGCCTTGCTCCATGGTGCCTCGCAGCCCTCTACCGGGGTGCCGAAATCGTGGGTGAGGAGTGGATCGTCGGGTGCTGTCAGAGCCAGGTTGGGCATCAGCGTCGTCCAGTCACACAGCCATGCCCCGGCTTCCTTCCCCGTGCGGAAATTATTGCCGTTCAACCACACCAGATCGACCGTTCCATCCTGGGTTCGTCCGGCCTGAAGCTCAGAGAGCACCCGGTTGAGCGCATCCTTGGTATCGGCTATCGGCACCCGCTGGAGCGTTACGCCCTGAGCGGCCACAGCGGGGGCGAGCACGTCGTCGACGTAGGCATTGCCCTGCGCGTCGCCGCCATACATCCACAACTTGACGGTCTGTCCCTGCGCGGCGGAGACGACGTCATCCCAGCTGGTGAAGCTGCTGCGGGCGCCGTCCGGCGCGGGCGCGGCGCACGCACCGAGGGTCAACGCCAGGGCCGTGCCGACGGCCACGAGCCTGCCCGCACGCGTTGCGCGAGCACCGAGAACCCCGCGGGGAGCCGGGCGACGGAACCAGGAGGGGGCGCGTTTCATCGGTGTGGTTTCCTTTTGGCACTACAGCTTCGGGGTGGACCGGTTGGCGTGCGGCGGAGCGGACCATTGATCCTGTTCGACTAGGGTAAACCGCGGAAGAGGCTTATATGACATTGGGGAGAACCAGGTGAGCGGTACGGTCTCCGTCCGTGGTCGTCGACGACCGCGGTGGAGACTCGCCGTGCTCGTCGTGTTCATCGTGGTCGTGGTCATCGTCGGGAGTACGGTCCCGGTGCCGAGCGTCGACGAGGTGCGTGCCACGGCCGGTTCCGCCGGGTTGGTCGGAATGATCGGGTTCGGGCTTGGCTACGGCTTGCTCACGCTGGCGCCCGTTCCGAAAAGTGTGATCAGCATCGCCGCCGGAGTGATCTGGGGCTTCGGCACCGGGGTCGTTCTGGTCTACCTCGGCGCCCTCCTCGGCGCCACGCTCGCCTTCACGATCGGGCGCTTTCTGGGTCGGGAAGCGGTCGAACGGTTCACGGGCGCCCGGGTCGCCCGCGTGGATGAGCTCCTGCAACGCCGAGGACTTGCCGCGGTTATCTCAGTCAGGCTCATGCCCGTGCTGCCCTTCACCGCCATCAACTACGCTGCCGGATTGACCGCGGTGCGGCGCCGGGACTACGCGCTCGGCACGATCCTCGGAATCCTCCCGGGCACTCTCGCGTATGTCGCGGTGGGCGCCTACAGTCTTGAACCCGGATGGCAGTTGTGGATCGCGCTGGCAGCTCTCGGCGGGCTGACCCTGCTGGGCTTCATATTCGGAAACCGCGCGCGGCGACAAACCCGAGCGCGATCTGCGACCGAGGACGGGCGGCCAGCGGATACTTCGGCAGCGTCAGAAGACGAACGCGATGTTTGATTCCTCCCTGCGGCGCGCACTCAACGCCCCGCTGCGCGCCGTGGCCGTGACCGTTGACCTTCCCTGGGTCACGCCCAACCGGCTGACGATCGCCGGTCTGTTTCTCGGCCTGGGCAGCGCCGCCGCGGCGGCAACGCAGCTCTGGTGGTGGTCACTCGCCCTGTGGCTGGTGTCTCGAGTGCTCGATGGGCTCGACGGCACACTGGCCCGACTGCGCCGGGAGCGGGGGGATGGCGTCGGTTCGGGGGCCCCGGACAGTGAGGCCGGCGGATTCCTCGACATCGTCGCAGACTTCACCGTGTACGGGTTCACCGTTTTCGGGGTGGGGATCGGGGCCACGGCAGCCTTCAACGCACCGTGGTGGCCGTTCGTGCTCGTGCTGGTGGCCTACTACGTGAACGGGGCCGCGTTCCTGGCGTTCTCTTCGATCGCTGAACGCACGAACCGGCAGATCGACGATGGACGCTCCCTCTCGTTTTTCGGCCGTATCGCTGAGGGCGGGGAGACGATCGTCGTGCACAGTCTGTGGCTGATCCTTCCCTTCTTCGCCTGGCAGATCGCGCTCGCCTGGGCCGGATGGGTGGGCATCAGCGCGATCCAACGGATCATCGTGGGGTACCGGGCGCTGCGCTGACCGCCCCGTGCCGGTCAGTTCAGTCGAGCGTTGCGCAGTTGCCGGAGGGTGCGCGTGACCCTCAACATGAGGCCTGAACCGAGCCGGTCGCGAACGTCGGCCAGGGCCACGTTCCAGAGACCGTCGTTGTACGTCGGGTAGGCATGTGTCGTCCCGGCGATGTCGCTCGTGCTGAGCCGGTTCTTCACTGCGAGGGAGATCTCGCCGAGGGTTTCACCGGCCCGGGGGCCCACGACGGTTCCCCCGAGGACGCGGCCACGCTTGTCGACGATCAGCTGGGTGTACCCGTCTTGTCGCGCCTCCGTGACAGCGCGGTCAACGTGGGCATGATCACGGGTGACGACTCGGTGGCCTGTGGTGCCCACATCGGCGAATTGCAGGCCAACGGCGCCCACTTCCGGGTGAGTGAACGTGACTCGGGGGATCGCCGTGGTGTCCACCCGGCGGGTCAGGCCGAGAATCGCGTTGGTTGCGGCCACGCTCGCGTTGACCCCCGCGGTGTGCGTGAACTGCGGCAGCCCAGTGACATCGCCCGCGGCCCAGATGCGGGGGTTGGAGGTGCGGAGGAGTGAATCGACGACAACGTTTCCGCGTGCGTCACGACGCACCCCGACACGGTCGAGGTCAAGTCCGACGGAGTTTGACCGGCGGCCGAGAGCCGCGAGGACGCGGTCGAAGTGCAGGATGCTGCCATCGCTGAGGGTGAATGTTCCGGCGAGACGGTCGGTCGACGTGACGGAGGTGACGGTGCGACTGGTGCGCACGTCGACGCCGTCGGCGACGAGGGCCGCCTCGACGATGGCGCTGGCCCGTTCGTCCTCCTTGGGCAGGAGCCGTGCGCCGCGGTGCACAAGCGTCACGGTCGATCCCAGGCGGGCCATGGCCTGCGCGATTTCACAACCGATCGCTCCGCCGCCGAGCACCACGAGGCGCTCCGGAAGTGTTCGCAGGTCCCAGAACGTTGCACTGGTCAGAACGTCCACGTCGACGATTCCGGATATCTCAGGCAGCACGGGGGACGCGCCGGTGGCAATCAGTGCCTGGCGAAAACGCACCTCACGGCCGTTCACGTCGACGGTATTGGGCCCGGTGAATCGCGCCTTCCCGAGCAGAACGTCGATGTCGTCTCTCTCCAGCGACTCTGCGGAATCAATCGGGGCAATTTCGTTCCTGGCGTCATGCACGTGAGTCATCACCCGGGCGAAGTCCACGACGACGTCTCCAGCCGTCACGCCGAGATGCGCCGAAGACCGGGCCGTCATGGCGGCGTCCGCGGCCGCGATGAGCGACTTGGACGGGATGCATCCGGTCCACAGGCAATCCCCGCCGAGGCGATCGTCTTCGATCAGGAGTGCTCTCGCTCCAAAACTCGCGGCGGTGCGGCTGGCCACGAGCCCGGCCGATCCACCGCCGATGACGACGAGGTCCCATTCGTTCGTTTTGTCCATGATTGCGAGCGTAGGCGGTCGCCGGAGTTCGTGCCGCCGAGGTCCCGGCGCTGACGTTCGTCGACGGGAGGTGAACGGCAGCGCCGGTGGTTAGGCTGAGGGGGAGGAAAGGCCGGGTCTGGACCATGGCGAACGTCTACGAAACGGCTGCCAGCTTCTACGATGCGCTCTCGGGAGAGCGGTTCGTTTATCGGGCCGGACGTGAGGCCGGAGTGACGCTCCTCGGTCTGCGCCGGGGCGATACGGTCCTGGATTTGGGATGTGGCACCGGGCTGAACCTCGCCCTTCTCGTTGATGCCGTAGGGCCGAGCGGAACCGTCATCGCTCTCGATCGCAGTCCGGCGATGCTGCGAATGGCTCGGAATCGAGTGGAATCGAACCGGTGGAGCACCGTGCGCCTGTTCGAGGCGGATGCCACCACGTTCGCCCCTGCGCAGGTCGCCAGCGAGCTGCCGACGGGGGAACGGCACGTCGACGCCGTGTTCTCAAGCTATGCGATGAGCGTTTTCCATGACTGGCATCCGGCGTGGGATCGGATGTGTGAGCTCCTGCGGCCCGGCGGCCGCGCCGGTATCGTCGACATGCAATTGCCCACGGGCATCCATCGGGTGTTTTCGCCTCTCGCGCGCCTGGCTGCCGCCGTCGGCGGTGCCGACCTCGACGCTCGCCCATGGACCGTCATCGAACGCGAGGGCGTGGACGTGCGCTCAATGTCACTCAGCGGCGGACACATTCGAGCGGTGGCGGCCACGATCCCGTAACCGCTGACCTGCTCGGTCTGGCCGGGACCAGAGCCGGTTCAGGCCAGCGAGAGGAACAGCTTCTCAAGTTCCTTGACGTCGAGTGGCTTCTTGTCGCCGGTGTCGGCATTATCGACAAGGCATTCTTTCATGGCCGAGGAAATGATCGTGAAACCGGCGCGATCAATCGCGCTGGACACGGCGGCGAGCTGCGTAACCACCGGGCGGCAATCCGCACCGGATTCGACGGCAGCAATCACCGCAGCGAGTTGACCCTGCGCGCGCTTGAGCCGGTTCACTATCTTGCGCATGTCATCGGATTTCGTATCTTGCGAAGTCATTTCAGGCCACCTTTTTCTTCTCGACCGATGGGATTGTGAGGCGCCGCCCAGGGCCCGCCTGGATGGTCGTACAACAACAGGATACCCTACAGGGTATAAATTGTGACAGCTAAGAGTCATATTTGCGATACCCCCGAGGGGATAGTGAGTACTTCCAGCAAACGATGAAGGAGCTCCCATGTGCAGTGCAGTCCGATGCAATCGTTGTAGCAAGATCACCGGGGCGGGGTGCGGTGAGCACGTCGACAGTGCGATGGCCGATGTTCCGCAGGCACAGCGCTGCACCTGCCCCTGAGTCACACCGCAAACAACACAGGCACTTACCGCGGCCGTGATGGCCGGGGCAAGTGCCTGTGTTGTTGGTGATGCGTGGTGCTGGCGGTGCTAGACCTTGGCCGGCTTGGGAGCCTTGTAGGAGGGGTGGGACTGCTCCACAGCGGTATCGAATTCGATTTCGATTTCCGCAGACGGCTTGTAGGTGGCCAGGGAGACCACCACGGCGACCAGCAGGCTGGCAGCGAAGCCGGGCACGATCTCGTACATGCTGTCGCTCAGCGCAGAGTTGCCCCAGATGAAGACCACGACGGCGCCGGTGACCATGGAGGCGAGTGCGCCCCAGGTGGAGAGCTTCTTCCAGTACAGCGAGAGAAGAACGACGGGGCCGAACGCGGCACCGAAACCGGCCCAGGCAAACCCGACCAGCTCAAGGATGGTGGAATCGCGGTTGAGCGCGATGAGTCCGGCAACGAGCGCCACAACCAGCACGCCGAGGCGGCCGAGCATGATCATCTGCTTCGGCGTGGCATCCTTCTTGCCGACAATCTTGTACAGATCCTCAACCAGGGCGGAGGAGCAGACAATGAGCTGCGACGAGATGGTGCTCATGACGGCGGCCAGCACGGCAGCCAGCACCAGACCGGCGATGAACGGGTGGAACAGAATCTGCGAGAGCAGCAGGAACACCGTCTCGGGGTTCTGCAGGGTTACCTCGGGGTGCTGCTGGAAGTACGCGATGCCGATGAGAGCGGTGCTGACGGCGCCGATGGCGGTGATGACCATCCAGCCGATGCCGATGCGGCGTCCGGCTCTGGCGTCCTGCGGGGTTCGCATCGCCATGAAACGCACGAGGATGTGCGGCTGGCCGACGTAGCCCAGACCCCACGCTGCGGCGGAGATGACGCTGAGGATGGAACCGCCGGCGGTGAGGGAGAGTCGGGTCGGATCAACTTCACGGATGGATTCGAGCGTTGCGGTGATGCCTCCCGCGGCGTTCAGGGCGACGAGGGGCACGGCGATCAGTGCGACGAGCATCAGGATGCCCTGGGCAACGTCCGTGAGGGTCGCGCCGAGGAATCCACCGAAGAGTGTGTAGAGCAGGGTGACTCCGGCAACGATGAGCATGCCGACCAGGAAGGTCGAGCCGAAGGAGTTCTCAAAGAACACGCCGCCAGCGACCATTCCGGAGGACACGTAGAACGTGAAGAAAACCAGGATGATCACGCCGGAGACCACGCGCAGTATGCGCGAGTTGTCTTTGAGACGGTTCTCGAAGAAGCTCGGAATGGTGATCGAGTTGTTGGACACCTGCGTGTACGAGCGCAGCCGAGGAGCAACGAACTTCCAGTTGAGCCAGGCGCCGATGGTCAGGCCGATGGCGATCCACGCCTCGACCAGGCCGGACACGTAGATGGCACCGGGAAGACCCAGCAGGAGCCAGCCGGACATGTCAGAGGCGCCTGCGCTCAGCGCTGCGGTGCCCGGCTTCAGGCCACGTCCCGCGAGCATGTAGTCATCGAGGTCGTTGGTCTGCCGAAAAGCGAACCAGCCGATGGCGACCATGCCGGCTAAATACAAAATGATTGCTACAAGTTGGAAGGTTTGATCCGTCATTGGGTTTTTCTCCAGTGGGTTTCCCCGGTTCGAATGCCCGATGTAGGGGTGATTCAGTGCATCAAGTCTCACAGAAATACGCTGCGTTGTCGTCGTTGAGCCCCATTTAGCCGTGGAAACAGGTGCATCCACGACAGTTGCGCCCGATTGACGGTGCCCGGCGCGGGCCCAAACGCCGGTCAGCAGGGCCAGGCGCGCAAGCCCATTCTCGAAGTGAACTTCTTGATGCAAACACGGCACTGACCCGCAGGATCCCGCGGATTTCGGGCATGCTCCCCACGGTGAAATCACCGAGTGCTGCTGCGGCCGGCGGCGTGAAATCGGCACTCAGTGGGATGGCTTCCGTATAACGATTGAGTCTCAGTATTGACTATCGAGGAATTTATGCCGTCTTTCGGTTATATTCCCTTTTCCGTCATGTGCCTGCCGGCGGACCACCCGCTCTGGTGGCCAGTGGGTCGGTGCGGCTGGCGATCGCGGTGTGAACCTCCAGGAAATGTCCGAATTGCCCGCATGCACGGCGCGACTGTCCCGATCCGGCGGCGACGGGCCGAACCGTGATGCTGCTCTTCGAGGGCGCCATCGTCGCTCCAGGAATGAGAGCCTGCTCACCCGCAACATCTAGCCATCCGCTCAGATCGGGTCAATGATTGATGCGTGACGAAGTCGTGTGCGCTGATCGGTCGCGGGTCATGAACCCGGCGGCGAGGCGCGTGCAACGCATCTACTTGACCCTTCTACTCGGCAATACGCTCGCGGCGTCGTTCATCTGGGGCATCAACATGCTCTTTCTGCTCGACGCGGGACTGTCCAATTTTGAAGCGTTCGCCGCGAACGCGTTCTTCACCGTGGGTATGGTCATCTTCGAAATTCCGACCGGTGTCGTGGCCGACACGATCGGACGAAAGGCCTCCTATCTGCTCGGCACGATCACGCTCTCGGTCACGACCGGGCTCTACTGGATGCTGTGGCTGTGGCATGCGCCGTTCGTCTGGTGGGCAATCGTCTCTGTGCTGCTCGGGCTCGGCTTCACCTTCTTCTCGGGCGCCGTGGAAGCGTGGCTGGTCGACGCCCTGGCATTCAGCCGGTACACCGGTAGCCTCGAGGCCGTGTTCGGCCGGGGGCTCGTGGTCACGGGCATAGCCATGTTCACGGGTTCGGTGCTGGGCGGTGTGATCGCTCAGGTGACCAACCTCGGCGTGCCCTTCGTGTTGCGCGCCGCGGTGCTGATCGCCCTATTCGTCTTTGCAGCCGTTGTGATGAAGGATATCGGCTTCACTCCGGACCGTTCGGCGGGGCCGTTGAAGGCGACGCGGAACGTGCTGGCGCAGTCGATCGAGTACGGACTCAAGAGGCGGTCGGTGCGCTACGTGATGCTCGCAGCTCCCTTCGCTTCGGGGGTCGGCTTCTATGCCTTCTACGCGCTGCAGCCGTATCTGTTGGAGCTCTACGGGGATCCATCGGCGTACTCGGTTGCGGGGCTGGCCGCGGCCATTCTCTCGCTCTCCCAGGTGGCCGGTGGAATGCTGGCACCCCGAATCCGCGGGCTGTTCGCCCTGCGCACCACCGCCGTGATTGGGGCATCCGTCATCAGCGCGGTCGTTCTCGTCGTGCTCGGACTGAACAGCCTCTTCTGGTTCGCGATCGCGCTTCTGATGGTCTGGGGCTTCGTCTTCGCCGTTGCCGGACCGGTACGGCAGGCCTACCTCAACGAGATGATCCCGTCGGAGCAACGCGCCACCGTGCTGTCATTCGACTCGCTGTTCGGCAGCCTTGGCGGGGTCTTCATCCAACCGGCGCTGGGCCGTGCCGCCGATCTTGGGGGTTACGGCACCTCGCTCGTGATCGGTGGTGTCGTGCAGCTCATCGGGATTCCGTTTCTGCTCGCGAGCCGACGCCAGCGTGACCCCGCCGACAACAGGACCCGACAGGCCGATCCCGTCCCGCCGCTTCCCGACTCCCCGGATCAGTGAGCCGGGGAGCAGCAACGAGTCAGGTGGCCCCGTTGCCGAGAACACGTCTTAACAGAACGGCCGAATGCGCTTCCGCCTCCGACGCCTCGTTCGCGGGCTGCGGCTTCGAGAAGAGATCACCACGGAGTGCTTCGCAGCCGGGTCGGCTGAGCTGCGCGGCCAGCCGTTTCACTCGCGGACAGTCAACGCAGTGACAAGCCGAACACTCCTGATACCCCTATGGGTATACTGGGGCTGATTCCCATTCTGAAGGAGACCCGCCATGCGCCGCCTGCGTACCCTGCCCCTGATGCTCAGCTTTCTCGCCGTGGTCGGCCTCGGCCTCACCGCCTGTGCGGGGCCCGAACCCCTAACAGTGGCCGCGAACACCGTGATCGTTGACGTGCGCACTCCCGGCGAGTACTCCGCGGGGCACCTCGACGGGGCCGTGAACGTCAACCTGCAGTCGGGATCTTTCGAGCAGGAGATCGCCGAATATCCGGTGGATGGCGACTACATCGTGTACTGCCAGTCGGGCAACCGCTCGGCCCAGGCCGTGTCGATCATGGAGTCCGCCGGGTTCAGCAACGTTCACGATGCGGGCGCGATCCAAAGCGCCGCCGACGCCACCGGCATCCCGATCGTCGCTGGAAACTAACCAGCGCGGTCACGTCGACGAGCGCCATTGCGGTGCCAACGCGGTTTGTTTGTAGGAATACAACGCCATTCGCGGTGGATTATCGACAGAGTTGTAGGGAATCGGCACAAAACCGGACAGATGCTGAGGTCTCACCACCGCGGCGATATCCCTAGCTACGCTGTCAGGCATGAGCCAATTTCGTCCCCAAACAGCCGATATCGCTTTCACCCTCGAGCACGTAGTGGGATATCCCGGCATCGCCAAATTGCCCGGATTCGAGCATGCGGACCTCGACACTGTCGTAGACCTCCTCGAGCAGTGCGGCGAGTTCATGGCGCAGGTTGTCGCGCCCACCAACCGTGCCGGCGATGTACAGGGCGCGCGACGGGAGTCAGACGGCACCGTCGTCACCTCCCCGGGGTTCAAGGAGGCCTACGGCCAGTACGTTGAAACGGGCTGGGGCGCGGTGCCGCTGCCCGAGGAATTCGGCGGCGGCGACTTTCCGCACACGGTCGGTTTGGCCATCCAGGAGCTGATGTCCACCGCCAACGTGGCCTTTGCACTCTGTCCGCTGCTCACCCAGGGCGCCATTGAAGCACTTTTGCACTACGGCAGCGATGAGCTGAAGCAGCGCTACCTTCCGAAGATGGTCAGCGGGGAGTGGACCGGCAGCATGAACCTCACCGAACCGCACGCGGGTTCCGACGTCGGCGCGCTCACCACCCGTGCCGTCAAGCGCGACGACGGCAGCTACGCCATCACCGGCCAGAAGATCTACATCACCTATGGCGACCACGACATGGCCGAGCAGATCGTTCACCTTGTGCTTGCCCGCCTGCCCGGCGCTCCCGCCGGAACCAAGGGCATTTCCTGCTTCATTGTGCCCAAATTCCTCGTGAACGACGACGGGTCCCTCGGCGAGCGCAACGGCGTCTCCGCGCTGTCGCTCGAGCACAAGCTTGGCATCCACGGGTCACCGACCTGCGTACTCGACTACGACGGCGCGACCGGGTACCTCGTGGGCGAGGAGAACCGGGGCATGCAGATCATGTTCGTCATGATGAACACGGCGCGCGTCTCCGTGGGCATGCAGGCCGTCGGCGTGAGCGAGCGTGCGTATCAGCAGTCCCTCGACTACGCCCAAACCCGGCGCCAGGGCCGGGCCATTGGCGCCACGGAACGCGACTCGGCCATCATCGACTTTCCCGACGTGCGTCGCATGCTCCTGACACAGAAGACCTACCTGGCTGCCGCGCGCCGGCTCATGCTGCTGAACGCCGTGTACGTCGACCAGAGCACTCACAACCCCGATGCCGCGGTGCGCACCCGCGCCGACGAGATTGCCGGTCTGCTGACCCCGATCTGCAAGGCCTTTGGCAGTGACCTGGGCAACGAACTCACCTCGCTCGCCCTGCAGATTCATGGGGGCATGGGCTTCATCGAGGAGACCGGCGCGGCCCAGCACTATCGCGATGTGCGCATCATGGCGATCTACGAAGGCACCAACGGTATCCAGGCCGCCGACCTCGTCGGTCGCAAGCTGGGCGTGCGTGGCGGGGACTCCGCACTCGAATTCCTGGCGACCATGCGCGGCATCCTTGCAGAACTGGCCGACGCCGGAGCAGAGTTCGATTCCATCCGGCACGGCCTCGACGCTCAACTGGGCGCCCTCGACACCGCGACCGACTGGATGCTTCGCACCGGCCGCGCGGACCCGAACGCCGTGCTCTCCGGTTCCGTCCCCTACCTGCGCATGTGGGGACTCTGCGTCGGCGGATGGCTGCTGGCTCGCTCCGCCCTGGCCGGCGCGGCGGCGGGGGACCCGCAGCAGGCAGAGACCCAGCTCGTGATGGCCCGGTTCTATGCCCAGCAGCTTCTGCCGGCCTGTGCCGGACTGCTCGGTGCCGCGACCGCGGGGTCCAGCGACCTGTTCGCCCTCGACGTTGCGCAGCTCTCTGGCGCCGAGCGCAGCAAGGTGTCGTCCCAGCGTTGACAGAAAACATCCCCGGCCCCGTCGTCAGGCTTGATCCTGATGGCGGTTGCCGGGTTTCGTTCGGTTCACGCGCGCTGCCCGAACGCTGGGCGCTGTGGAGCCGTGGGCGGTAGCGCGCTCACCCCTGCGGAATGCTCGACTGACCTATGCCGCGGCGTTGACCAACGCAGCCACATTGTCAAACATGTGCTTCACCGAGGCGTCTGGCAGATCGGCGGCAGCGCGACGGACGGCATCCTTGTTGTCGTCGGTGGGTCGTGGTCCCTGCACGGTCAGCCGGCCATCGCCCTGGGCAGTCGGCGGATCGCATCCACTTCGGTCGTGACCTGCCTGGCGACCATGGCGGGCACGAGTGTGAGCATGCCGGTGAGGATCAACTTAATCGAGAGCTCCACCTCAGTGCTGGTCGGGGAGAGCGAACGAAGTCGAAAGGACCCGGTGGGGCGAGCCGGGCCGGCTACGACCTCGAAATCGAGCTGGGTCGGTGCATCGCTGCGGGTGATTCGGTAGTCGCCCTGGATCGTTCGGCCACCGGGCCCCGCCATCGTCTGGGTGTACACGGTGCCCACGCCTGACCCTGATTTCAGGGCGATGCACACAACACCGGGGCGCCACTTCGGATTGTTCAACCCATCAGCGAGAAAGGCGAACACCTCGTCGATCGGAAACTGCACGGTGACACTCTCTCGGGCCTGGACCATGACTCCTCCTTGTTGAGGACAACGGTACAGCGTGCATCCCCGTTATCTGCCTGTTCCCACAGCGAATGCGCGGCCGCATGAGAACCGTCGGCGGTCAGGCGCCGATCAGCGTCAACACGTGGAACACGACGTAGACCGGCCAGGCGATCGCCTGCAACAGCCCGATGATCACGCCCCAGAATGATCCGTTCGACAGGGAGACGAAGTAGATCGCGGCTCCGATATACGCCAGCAGAAAGAAGAAGCCCCACGGGCCATCCCGCACGATCGTGTTCCCTCGAGCGTTCGTCGTCATTCGCTCCGCCTCTCCTCGTGGCCCAGCACTCGGTGGAATGTGGCGTGCCGAGCCCTGTGACGGTAAGAGTAGCCCCGGTTTCAGCGGTGCGACACTGCACAAGCCAGCAAATCCCAGGCGGATGTTGGGAGTCGTGAGGAGACGCCACAAAGTACTCTTTGGCCCTTCACGAATAGTCGCCCGGAGACTACTGTGGCCGCAAGAGCTGCTATGCCCGGTGGCCCATAGAAGGAGGGTCCAGTGTCAGGGAACAAGAATTCGCTGCAGGTGAAGTCTTTCGACTCGCCCGATGAGCACCGTGCACCGGAGAAGACCAGCCTGGGTGTGAACCACCTCGGCGAACACACGATCGGTCGCCTGCAGATGGAACCCGGTTGGGTCTGGTCCGAGTGCATCAAGCCCGTGGTACTCACCGACTCCTGCCAGCTGAATCACGTGGGATACTGCGTCTCCGGCACGCTCGAGATCGAACTCGATGACGGACAATCGGCCACCATCACGGCCGGCGACTCCTATACGATCCCGCCGGGCCATGACGCTCGCGTCGTCGGCGAGGAGGCATTCGTCGGGATCGAATTCGCCAGCGCCGCCCAGTACGGCGTGCCGGTCTCCTCCTGATCAGCTCGCTGCTGGAACGCTCCAGCGCCGGAGCCGCCGGCGCAAAACATCCGCTCGACAAACCCTGCCCATGGCGAAGCTGGCAATTGCGCTGGAACCAACTCGGCGTCGTGGAGGTGAGGTGGTCATGGTCGGCCCGCCGTGACGGTATCCGCCACATCGAAGGGTTCTGCATCAGCCAGCCCTGGCAGCGTGGAAGAATCCATTACTTCCGCTGTCCGAAATCTTCACAGCAGCCCCGTCAAGGCCGGTGTGTGGTGTGGCGGAGTCGGGGCCGGGTCAGCGGCGGGCGAGGGCGCGCACGAGCACCTTGCGCAGTTCTTCCGCCCACAACACGAGGGATGCCATCCCCAGGCAGATCGCCCAGTGCCAGACGTCGAGCGAGGCCGTTCCGAACGCGGTCTGGAGCAGGGGAAGCTCGACCACGGCCAACTGCAACAGCACCGCGAGGCCGAGCGACGCCCAGAGCCACCGGTTCGCGAACAAGCGGTGGAACGCGGTGGAACGCGCCGAGCGGGCGTTCAGGGTGTTGAACAGTTGGGCGAAGACGAGCGTGGTGAAGCCGGCGGTGCGGGCGACGGCCAGGCTGTCGCGTCCGGCCGGGAGCAGCCCGCCGGGCAGGAACAGGTCGATGGTGGCCAGGGTGGCCACGGCCATGACCAGGCCCGTGTAAAGGATGCCCACCCACATCCGCCCGTCGATGACCCGGTCGCCGGGACCGCGCGGCGACCGCGCCATCACATCATCGATTTCGGGGTCTACGCCCATGGCCAGGGCCGGTCCAGAATCGGTGACCAGGTTGATCCAGAGGATCTGGGTCACCAGCAGGGGCAGCACCACGGTCTCGCTGCTCGCCCCGGTCAGGCCGAGAGCGCCCGCGAAGATCACCCCGAGGAACACGGTGAGCACCTCGCCGATGTTTGAGGAGAGCAGATACCGGAGGAACTTCTTGATGTTGTCGAGGATCACCCGGCCGGCCCGCACGGCGGCGACGATGGTGGCGAAGTTGTCATCGAGGAGGATCATCTTCGCCGCCTCCCGGGTCACCTCCGTGCCGGTGATGCCCATCGCCACGCCGATGTCCGCGGACTTCAGGGCGGGTGCGTCGTTGACGCCGTCGCCGGTCATCGCGACGATGTCACCGTTGGTCTGCAGGGCGTCGACGATGCGCAACTTGTGGTGGGGGGAGACGCGGGCGAAGACAGATGTGGTGCGCACGGCGGCCCGCATGCCGTCCTCGTCAAGCCGGTCGAGTTCGAGGCCGGAGAGGGCCGTCGCGCCGGGCTCGACCAGGCCGAGGTCGCTGGCGATCCTGGCGGCGGTGACCGGGTGGTCGCCGGTGATCATGACCACGCGCACACCGGCCCGGTGGGCCTCTGCGATCGCCGGCTTCACCGCAGCGCGCGGCGGGTCGATGATCCCGGCCACGCCGGCGTAGATGAGGTCGCGTTCGTCGTCTTCGGCGAGCGAACCGGTGGTCTCGTCGCCGCGGCTGTAGGCGACGCCCAGTGTGCGATAGGCCTGTTCGGTCAGCTCCTGCACGTCGTCGAGGGCCTGCCGGCGTAGCTGGTCGGTCAGCGGAACCACGACGCCGCCGACCTGCACCTTCGAACACAACCGCAGCAGCACGTCGGGCGCACCCTTGCTGAAGATGCGGAGGCTGCCGTCGCTTCGTTCCTGGTGCAGGGTGGACATCATCTTGCGGTCTGAGGTGAACGGAATTTCGTCGACCCGCGCGAAGCGGGCCATGTTGACGTTGGCGCCCTTGAGTTTGCCGGCGGCGACCAGGAAGGCCGCCTCGGTCGGGTCACCCTGGATCCGCCAGTCGCCGTCGTGCTCGGTCAGGCGGGCGTTGTTGGCGAGGGCTCCCGCGCCGAGAACGAGTTGCACCTCAGCCAGGAGCGCCGGGTCGGTGAGTGGTTCGCCGTCGTGGAGCACGTCGCCGAGCGGCCGGTAGCCGACCCCCGTGACGTCCACGCGCCCTGACGCGGTCAGTACCCGTTGGATGGTCATCTCGTTCCGGGTCAGTGTGCCGGTCTTGTCGCAGCAGATCACGGATGCCGACCCCAGGGTCTCGACGGATTTCAGGTTCTTGACTACCGCGTTCCGCCTGGCCATCCGCTGCACCCCGATCGAGAGGATCACCGACAGGATCGCCGGCAGCCCTTCGGGCACTGCGGCGACGGCGAGCGACACCCCGAGCAGGAACACGGTGACGAAGCCGGCCGGGGTGGATACCCCCTGCACGAGCACGATGGTGAGCATCACTACGACTGCGATGGCGATCACGACCCTGCTCAGCATCCGGCCGATGGCGCTGATCTCGGACTGCAGGGGCGTCGGGTGGGCGACCGTCGACTCGAGCATGGTCGCGATGGCGCCGACCTCCGTGTGCATGCCGGTGCCGGTGACGATGGCGCGGCCGACGCCCTGGCTGACGGCGGTTCCCTTGAAGAGCATGTCCCGGCGCTCGCCGAGGGCTGCGGGCTCGGTCAGAGTCCGCGCTTCCTTGCTGACTGCACCGCTCTCCCCGGTGAGTGAAGCCTCTTCGACGAGGAGGGACTTCGCCGAGACGAGCCGGGCATCCGCCGCGACACTGTCGCCCTCGCTGAGCGCCAACAGGTCGCCGCGCACGAGGCTGCGGCTCGGAACGGTGATGAGCTCGCCGCCGCGCAGTACGGTCGAGGAAGCCGCGGTCAGGCCGGCCAGCGCCGCCACCGCATTGTCTGCCTTGGATTCCTGCACGAAGCCGAGCACCGCGTTGAGCACGACGATTGCGGCGATCACGATGGCGTCGACCGGCAGGCCGGGGGTGCCTTCGATCGCCCATGCTCCGAGTGACACCGCGGTCGCGGTCAGCAGCAAGTAGATCAGCGGGTCCTGGAACTGTGCGAGAACCTTGCGCCACGTCGGCGTTGTCGCGGTCACGTTGAGTTCGTTCGGGCCGTCGACGGCCAGGCGACCGGCGGCGTCTTTCGGGGTCAGGCCGAGCGTGGCATCCGTGCCGAGCAGGCGCACGACCTCCGCCACATCGACCACGGATGGATCGGGCATGCACGGATCGATCGGTGCCCCATCGATCGGTGCCGGGTCGAGCGGTGCCTGATTGTCCATGGGGTGCAGGGCCTCATCTCTGGCGACAACGGTTGCCTGCTCCCAGTGTCGCGTATCGATCCGGATGCCCACGACATACCGTGCCGGCCCTGCTCGATCTTCTCGACCTCGTAGGGCCGAACCGGGGTGCGGAATTTCTGGCTGACGCGCACTAGGACGCTGCTGATTTACCTCATCGTGATCTTTTGTCTCCCGCGTCGCGCCGATCGTCAGCCCCGCCCAGGCGTACGGCGTGTGCGCCCGGATTGAGCTCGCCCAACTTGCGGGCGGACCCGCTGCCCGGCGTAGGCATCCGCTGGGCAGCCGGGGGCACCGATGAGCGCGATGGTTGACCCGTGGGCCTGACGCACGTGGCCGGTGGGAGCACGGCCGGCTGGGCGACGTACGATCGAGGGGTGCCTCCGCGTTCTCCTCTTCCGCAACGACAGGGGCTGGATGCCGCGTGGGTGTCTACCCCGGAGCGCACGCAGTCGCCAGCGTGGGCGACCATGGGGGACTGGCTCCACGAGCGGGTGTCGGAGTTCGTCGACGTGGCCGGGTTTCTGGCCGACGAGCGTTTCGTGTACGAGACGGGGGCGCCGGTTACCGCCCATGACCCCTACCGGCCCCACACCTTCGTGTGGTTTCATCGCGATCTGGCCGACGAGGTGTTCGTGCCCGGGAAGATGCACGTCATTCACCGCGACGAGCGCATCGTGGTGATCGACAAGCCGCCGTTTCTCTCGTCGATTCCGCGCGGTCGGCATGTTCTACAGAGTGTGGTGGTGCGGCTGCGAGCCGAGTTGGGGCTGCCCGAGCTCTCGCCGCTGCACCGACTGGACCGGGTGACGTCGGGCGTTCTGGTTCTGGCGACCGAGCGACGGTGGCGGGGGGCGTATCAATCCATGTTTCAACGCGGGGAGGTCGGCAAGGTCTATCGCGCGCTCGCCCCGCTGCGGGCTGACCTCAAGTTGCCCGTCACCGTGCGCAATCACCTCACGACCCGCCACGGCCACTGGCAGGCCGAGGTCGTGCCGGATGCTCCCGTCAACGCCGAGACGCTCGTCGAACTCGACAGGGTGCAAGGCGACCTGGGCGTGTATCGGTTGACGCCGAGCACCGGGCGCACCCATCAACTGCGCATGCACATGCTGGGCCTCGGGATCCCCATCAGTGGCGACCCGCTGTACCCCGTTGTTCAGGATGTCTCGGTGCACGATTTCGCTCGCCCGCTGCAGCTGCTCGCCAGCGAGGTGACGTTCACCGATCCGATTGACGGGGGAGTGCGCCGGTTCGCGAGCGTGCGCCGACTTCCGGTGCGCGGCGAGGGCGCCTGAGGCAGGAGCCTCTCGCCCCGTCGCGTCGGCCATCGGGCATCCGGCTGGAATCCCCGTCGTCGTGGCACTCGTTAGAACTGGCGGCACGCGTTCCAACGCGTGCACGCAAGTCTAACGAGTGCCACGAATGCGAACGAGACCGCCGGCTTCGGCAGTCTCGGACACGTGGGTCAGTTGGCGGATGCGTCCGCGCGCGCCGGCAGATGCCAGTCCGGACGCACGAAGTGGCAGGTGTATCCGTTCGGGGCCTTCTCCAGGTAGTCCTGGTGGTCTTCCTCGGCCTCCCAGAAGTCGCCGGCCGGCTCGACCTCGGTGACGACCGGGCCCGGCCAGATTCCGGATGCGTCAACATCCGCTATCGTCTGCTCGGCGACCCGCTTCTGTTCGGGTGACGTGTAGTAGATGGCGGAGCGATAGCTGCGGCCCACATCGTTGCCCTGGCGGTTCAGGGTAGACGGGTCGTGGATCTGGAAGAAGAACTCCAGCACCTCGCGGTAGCTGATGACGGCGGGGTCGAATTCGATCTCGACGGCCTCCGCGTGGTCGCCGTGGTTGCGGTAGGTCGCGTTCGGGGTGTCGCCGCCGGAGTATCCGACCCGGGTGGCGAGAATTCCTGGACGCCGACGCAACAGCTGCTGGGCTCCCCAGAAACAGCCGCCAGCCAGGATTGCTTGTTCAGTGTTCATCATTCTCCTCGTCGTGGTGGCACGTGCCGTCGGCACCTCTGCCGACAGTTATTGCGCTCGTTGCAACACTCTAGGTCGCCCAAATGTTCCACAGCCGCATGTCGATGGCCTGGCGGTCGAAGTTGAGTCTGCAGCGAATGCGTCGTACGGTAATCAGATACCCCGCTAGGTATAAGACTTCCTACAGACGAGGCCAAATGGGCACACGAATCGCACGAAAAGCAGTCACGCCTTCGGAGCAGGGGCGCGCAGGGCGAGTGGCCCGTTCGCTGGGCGTGGCCGGGGCGTCGCTGCGGCGCTGGCCTGCCCGCCGCTGGGGGGTTGCCCTTCTCACCGCCGTCGGCACGTACCTGGTGATCGCTATCCCGACCGACCTGATCGACACGCCGTTCTTCTCGCGAGAAGTGGCGCCCACCGTGTGGTCCTGGCCGGTGCTGGTCGTGAGCGCGATTCTCGCCGGGCTCGTGACGGCCACCTACGTGGCCTACCCCGAGGGCGCAGCGCCGAAGCGCGCCGAGGGTCGCCTCGGTATGGCCGGCTGGGTGATCACGTTCTTCGCCGTCGGCTGCCCGGTGTGCAACAAGATCGTGCTGCTTGCCCTCGGCACGACGGGGGCGATGCAATTCTTCGAACCCGTGCAGCCCTACCTGGCTGCCGCCTCCATCGTTCTGCTCGGCTGGGCACTACACGCGCGACTGACCCGCGAGAACTCCTGCCGCCTGCCCGCCCCATCCCCGATCCAGGAGTCAAGTGCCCATGAGAATATCGAACCCGTTCGCTGAGCTGCGGCTCTGGGCACCCCGTCGCCGGATCATAGCGCTCGGTGTTGCCTCGATAACCTACGTGGTCCTGAGCATCGCGTCGGGCGCCTTTGCCGTTGTCGGGGGAGCCCTCGCGTTCCCCGGTTCCTGGTGGGCCTATGCGCTCACCGTGATCGGCTCCGGGATGCTCGGGCTGGTCGTCGCGAGCTACTTCTCGGCTCCGATCGGCGGGGAAGCCACCCGGTGTGACCTGCGCTGGCCCGTGCTGAGCCTGATCGCCATGTATCTGGCAACAGATATGCGCACCGTCGAACCGATCTTCACGGGGGCCGTTCGCCCCGTTGTCGCGCTCGCTGCGGTCGCTCTGCTTGCGTGGGCCCTGCGCGAGCGGCTGACGGCTGAACATCGCGCCATGTCCGACACTGGAGATGGCGCGACGTGCTCAACCTGCCGCCCACTGTTCGGATAGATACCCCATGGGGTATGCTTGCATGAAGTAGTTCAATCAGAAGGAGTTATCTATGTGCCGTGCAGTTGCGTGTAAGAAGTGTGGAAAGACCACGTGGGCGGGCTGCGGCCAGCACGTCGATCAGGTCATGCGAGGCGTTCCGAGCTCCGATCGCTGCCGCGGGCACGAGAATGACCCCGCACCCAAGGGCTTCTTCGCCAAGCTCCTCGGACGCTAAACCGCCGGTGGGTGCCCGATCCGCGTTTCGTCGACGTGAGTGACGGCATCCGGTCTGTCAGCGGCGTGGTCGTACCCGCTGAGGAAGTAGAACGGTGGTAATCCTCGGATTTCGAACGCCGCAGGATTAGTCTCTAGTCAGTTCCACTTTCGGCAGGGGCACCAAGGAGTAGAACGATGACGTTCCTGACCCTTGCCCTGATCGCCCTGGTCGCCCTGGTCGGGCCCCTGCTGGCGCTGCCACGCAAATGGCACCTGCCCGTTGTGCTCGGTGAGCTGCTGGCTGGCATCATGATCGGCCAGACCGGCCTGGGGCTCGTGGATGCCTCGGATCCGATCTTCACGTTTCTCGCGGACATCGGCTTCGCGCTGATCATGTTCGTTGTGGGTTCCCATGTGCCCGTGCTGGACCCGAAGATTCGCTCCGCGCTGGGAACGGGCGCGCTGCGGGCGGGCGTCACCGCCGTGCTGGCCGTTGGTGTGGGCACGTTTATCGCAGTCGTGTTCGCCACCGGGCATGCGCCGCTGTACGTGGTGCTGCTGGCCTCGTCATCTGCGGCCCTCGTGCTGCCGATCATCGATTCGCTGCGCCTCGGAGGCCCGCAGGTTCTGGCCATGACCACCCAGGTGGCCGTGGCCGATATTGCCTGCATCGTGGCGCTGCCACTGGCCGTGGACCCGCCACATGCCGGCCGCGCGGCACTGGGCGCGCTCGCCGTGGGCCTGTGCGCGGTCATTCTGTTCTTTGCGCTGCGCTGGCTTGAACGCGGGGGCAGTCGTCGCCGGCTTCACAACGTGTCCGAGCGCCGCAAATTTGCGCTGGAGCTGCGAATTCAGTTGGCGATTCTCTTCGCGCTCGCCGGGCTGGCCGTTTACAGTCACGTGTCGATCATGCTGGCCGGATTCTCCTTCGGCCTGGTTGTGGCGGCCATCGGTGAACCGCGGCGCCTCGCGCACCAACTGTTTGCCCTGACCGACGGATTCTTCGGCCCGCTGTTCTTCGTGTGGCTGGGGGCCTCGCTGAGCTTTGGGGACCTGGTCACTCGCCCACCGATGCTGCTTCTGGGCCTCAGCCTCGGTCTGGGGGCGCTGCTCGTGCATGTGGTGCTGCGGGTGATCGGGTTGCCGGCCTCGCTCGGAGTACTGTCCGCCGCGCAACTGGGCGTTCCGGTCGCGGCGGCCACCATTGGCACGCAGCTGGACCTGCTGTTGCCCGGCGAGGCCGCAGCCCTCATTCTGGGAGCGCTGATCACCATTGCCGCGAGCGCCGTCGCCGGATCGCGCGCGGCGGAGCGGTTCACCCGGCCCGCGAAGAGCCGGTCGAAGCGCCCGTCCCCGGCGTGAGGGCCGTGTACCCGCCGCGGCACTAGTTGGGGCCGGTGGCACGGGGAGGAACGAGTGCAGAGGGATCCAGGGAGTGCCGTGAGCGCCACCGGTGGTGGTACCGGGGGGTTGGGGCGGCGCGCCATGCAGCTGGGCGAGGCGGAAGCACGTCGCCTCGGCGCAACATCCATGGGGCGCAACGTTTTTGGGTACAACGTCAACGCCCGCGCGCCCTACGAATCTCTCGGGTACGAAACGACCGCGGTGCAGATGCGCAAGGACCTCACGACCCCTTTCAGTGGATGACGCCGAGCAGCACGCCGACGGCGACGAACAGTACCCCGAAGATTCGGTTCAACACGCGTTGACCGCGAGCGTCGCGGGTGAAGCGCTGAAATGACCGTGCGGTGCCGGCGAAGAAGAACCACATCACGACGATATCGATCACGACGACGGTGGCGGCGGCAATCAGGTACTGCGGCAGCATCGGCTGGTCGACGCGAATGAACTGGGGCAGGAACGCCAGAAAGAACACGATCGCCTTGGGGTTAAGCAGGTTCACCCACACGCCGCGGCGAAACATCGACCAGCGCGGTTCGTCGCGCAGGGCCTGCGCCCTGTCGGCATCGAGCGCGGGCCTGGCGAGAAACTGACGGATGCCCAAATAGACCAGGTAGGCGGCGCCGGCGTAGCGGATGACGTTGAACGCGAGCGGCGAACTGGCGACGAGGATACCCACGCCGAGCGCCACGATCACAATGTGGATCAGCAGGGCAGCCTGTTGGCCGAAAATTCCCCACAGGGAACGGCGGAAGCCCGCGTTCAGGGAATTGCTCATGGTGTTGATCGCCCCCGCACCGGGCGTGAAACTGATGAGGGTACCGGCGCCCAACAGGGCCAACCACAGGGAGAACTGCACCTGCCAAGTTTACTGTCGCGCGCGGAAGAGCGGTTTTCCCTCGCGCATGGCAAACTGGGAACATGGATCTGGAGATATCGACCGAACTCACGATTCCCGCATCGGAAATCGGCTGGCGATTCTCGCGTTCGTCCGGGCCGGGCGGCCAGCACGTCAACACCTCCGACAGTCGGGTTCAGCTGTCCTGGAACATCGCCGACTCCCTGGTGCTCACCCACAGCCAACGGATGCGACTGCTCGAGCGCCTCGACCGCCGACTTGTCTCCGGGGTGGTCACCGTCGCCGCCTCCGAGCACCGCTCCCAGCTGCGAAACCGGGAGATCGCGCTGCGTAAGCTCGCCGACCTCGTGGCCGATGCTTTGGCGCCCGATGGCCCTCGCCGCCGCGCCACCAAGCCCACTCGCGGTTCCGGACGGCGGTGGCTCGCCGTCAAGGAGCAGCGTTCCGCTACGAAGCAACAACGTCGCAGCCCCTCCGACGACTAGCAGACCGGGCCGGTTTGTGGCGCACCAGTATCGTGGGGTCATGCCGATTTCCGTGACCGTGATTCGCTCAACCGCCCTGTCGGATATCGCCCACCATGCGCATGCCGCCACGGCGCAAGCTGGTGCGCGCCTGGTCTTTCTGGCGGACGCTTGTCCGTTGAACGCAGACGGAACGACCGCCGCAGTATCGGCGACTATGCCGCTCAGGCGGCACAGGCCGTCGTCAACCTGCGGAGCGCCCTCTCGGCGGCAGGAGCAGGGCTTACGGACGTCATCAGCACTCGTGTGCTGGTCGCATCGGCCCAGCAGGCAGATCTCGTGACCGCATGGGATGTCGTGCGCGCAGCGTTCGGCGAACACGATGCCCCGAGCATCCTCATGGGCGTGACCGTTCTCGGTTACACCGACCAGCTGGTTGAGATCGAAGCGGTCGCCGCCCTTCTCGACTGAGCACGAGCGTCGCGGGGAGCAGCGTCCCGCGTTCACGGGAGAGCGCTCGGCGTCATGGCGGCTTGCGGCGCGGTGTCCGTACCATGTTGGATACCAAACAGGGGAGGCAGAGATGCGACGTGGGATCTCGTTCACGCTGACCGCAGCACTTCTCGCGGTGCTGCTCGTGTCCGTGTTCACGCAGCTGTGGCTTCTCCCGCATGCAGCGGCGAGCGTGGTCGCCGTGTTCCCGGAGGTCGAACCACTCCAGGTTCCGTCCGTCATCTGGGGTGTCGCCGCCATTGCCTGCTGGCAGGCTGTTGCCGGCATCGCATTACGCGTTGTGGTACTCGTTCGCGATGACAGATTCGACGCATCCGCTGACGGATGGTTACGGGCGATGCTCGGCTGTCTGCTCGCGTTCATCGGGCTCGCTGTGTTTGCCATCATCGCGTTGAACATGATGGGGTACACGACCCCGGGCGTGATGTACGGAGTTATCGCCGGGGGACTCATGGCTCTGATCATGGCGGTCCCTCTGGTTCTATTCCTCTGGACCAGGCCCACGTCGCGCCATTATTCGCACAACTGACCCGGTCGCTGCCTGGTCAATATGGCGGTGCTTGTCCGTAGGCTGGAGCCATGACTCACGATGACCCCCGCGCCGAGCTTGCAGCGCTGTGCGAGCGGGGACTCGACTGGCACACCGACATCTCGCGCGCGCTGCCGGATGCCTTGCTGCCGCGGCGGGCCGCAGTGCTCGTGCTCTTTGGAGTACTCGATTCGGAGCTGGCACGGGGAACCGGGATTGCTGCGGTGTCGCGCGATCTGGATGTGCTGTTACTGCGTCGCGCCTCGACGTTGGGAAGCCATCCGGGGCAGATCGCGTTCCCTGGTGGACGATTGGACGCCTCCGATGCTGGCCCCATCGCGGCAGCGCTGCGCGAGGCCGTCGAAGAGACCGGGCTCGACCCCGATGGGCTTGAACCGCTCGGTACCTTGCCTGACTTCTCGATTCCGGTGAGTAACCATCTCGTCACGCCGGTGCCCGCGTGGTGGACGCACCCGTCGGAGGTGGCCGCAGTCGACCACCGGGAGACCGTTGACGTGTTTCGTGTTCCCGTGGGGGATCTGCTCGACCCGGTCAACCGGGTCGCAACGGTGCACAGCGTGGGCGACCGCACCTTCCGTGCCCCGGCATTCCGTGTTGATGGCAATCTGATCTGGGGTTTCACCGCGATCGTCTTGTCGCGCATGTTCGAGGAACTCGACTGGGCCGTGCCGTGGGACCGCGAGAGAATCGTCACGCCGGAGTCATAGCCGTGACCAGCGGATCGAGGGCATCGACTTCGCCCGCTGGCCGGGGCCAACGGAGCCGGGGCGTCATTGCACGCCCCGAAGGAGAACGTGCGGCGAAACCGGGCCGATAGAGTGTGCGCATGACCAGCACGGAAAGCGAAGCCGACCTGCTCGACCTGGCGCGGGACCACGGAGTGGATACCTGGTACTGGGGAGAGGGCGGCGAGCGCATACCGGTGAGTGCGCGCACCCTGCGTGCTGTGCTGCGCGCCCTGGGTGTGGCCGCCGAGACCGTCGACGAGGTGCGGGCATCGCGCCGCGAACGCGTCCTGGCTCCGTGGCGGCTGATGCTGCCGCCTGTCGTCGTACTGCGCGAGGGCGCGGAACAGGGGCTGCAGGTGCATGCACGGCAGGGAACATCCGCGTCGGTCTGGATCATCGCCGAAGACGGCAGCCGCACCGACCTGGAGCAAAACGACGAATGGTGGGACACGGAGCAAATCGACGGCGAGACCATCAGCCGGCGCATCTTCGGTATTCCGGGCTCGCTTCCTCTCGGCTGGCACAGCGTGCACGCTCGAAGCGGTGACCGCGCGGTAGCCGCTTCGCTGGTGATCACGCCGCAGCGCCTGGAGACGCCGGGCGCTCTCGACGGCCGACGCGCGTGGGGACTGATGGCCCAGCTGTACTCGGTGCGCTCGTCACGATCGTGGGGCATCGGCGATTTCGCCGACCTCGCCGACCTCGCCACGATCTCGGTCGCCCACTACGGCGCGGATTTCGTGCTCGTGAACCCCCTGCACGCCGCCGAACCGGCACCACCCGTTGAACCGTCACCCTACCTCCCCACCAGCCGGCGGTTCTTTCACCCGCTCTACATTCGCGTGGAGAACGTGCCGGAGCACGACCTGCTGGCGCCCGGGCAGCTCGCCATCGTGCAGCGGCTCGCGGCCGAACAACACGTGGCCAACACCGACCCCGACCGGCTTGACCGGGATCCGGTCTACGCGGCCAAACTCAGCGCGCTCGAACTCATGCACGCCGTACCGCCGAGCGCTGCTCGGGCCAGCGAGTTTGCGCACTTCCGCGCCGAGCGCGGGCAATCTCTCGAGGATTTCGCCCTGTGGTGCGCGCTCAGTGAAATGTTTGCACCCGACGCCCCGGAGTGGCGGGTCGAACCGACCGGGCCGGACAGCGATTTCGCCCGCAGCCATCGGGATGCCCTTGCCGCCCGCATCGACTTTCACTGCTGGTTGCAATGGGTCTGCGACGAACAACTGGCGCACGCCCAGCGCGCAGCGGTCGCGGCCGGCATGGGCCTGGGCATCGTGCACGACCTCCCGGTGGGCGTGCACAGCGGAGGAGCGGATGCCTGGACGCTGCGCGACGTGCTTGCGGCCGGGGTTACCGTGGGCGCCCCGCCGGACGTGTTCACCCAGCAGGGTCAGAATTGGTCGCAGCCGCCGTGGCATCCGCAACGACTGGCCGCCACGGGCTATGCGGCCTACCGTGACATGCTCCGGAGCGTGCTGCGGCATGCCGGGGGCATTCGCGTTGACCATGTTCTCGGACTGTTCCGGCTCTGGTGGGTTCCGGTCGGTGCCAGCCCGCGGGAGGGCACCTACGTGCACTACGACCACGAGGCGATGATCGGCATCCTGGCACTCGAGGCGCAGCGGGCCGGAGCCGTTGTCATCGGTGAGGACCTCGGCGTCTTCGAGCCGTGGGTGCGCGGCTACCTCACCGAACGCGGCATCTACGGCACGTCGATTCTCTGGTTCGAGCGCACGGCGGATGGCCCGCTCGCGCCGGAGCTGTACCGGGAGCGCTGCCTCACGAGCGTCAACACCCATGACCTCCCGCCGACGGCCGGATACCTCGCCGGCGACCACGTGACCCTGCGTGAATCACTCGGCCTGCTGACGCACCCCGTGGAGGAAGAACGCGCTATCGCGGCGGCCGAGCAGAGCACCGTGCTCTATCTGCTGCGCCAGCGCGGCCTGCTGGCGGAAGATGTCGACGTTCAGTCCACCGTGGAGGCCCTGTACGCGTTCACGGCGCTCACGCCCTCGGCGTTGCTGGGCGTGGCGCTGGCCGACGCGGTCGGCGAACGACGCACGCAGAACCAGCCCGGAACCGTCGATGAGTATCCCAACTGGCGGGTGCCGCTGGCCGGACCGGACGGGCAGCCCGTATCGATCGACGACCTCGCCACGAACCCGAGGTTTGCCGCTCTCGTGCGGGCGATCGGCGGCATCCGCTGACCGAGGGCGGCTCGAACCATCCAGTTGACGGCGTGCGTCCTCGTGGCACTCGTTGGCGTCCGTGGCACTCGTTCCAACGAGTGCCACCGCTCCGAACGAGTGCAGTGGCAGTGAGGACTGCCTCGAGCACGTGGGTGATCGCTGGATTGAGGTGTGGCGGGCAGTGTTTACCTGCCCCTGGTGCCAGCGGAGATGTCTTCTTCGCCGGCGGATGCCGCGGTGCGGGCCTCGCACACACGAATCGCCCCCGAGAAATCTCGGGGGCGATTCGTTACGGACTGCGGAGGCCTAGTAGCGGCGCGGGGGACGCTCGCTGCGGTCGCGGTCCTCACGGCGCACGCCACCGCCGCCGTCGGCACGCAGCTCGATCAGCTTGCCGCTGATGCGGGTGCCGGAGAGCTTGGAGAGAGTTTCCGACGACAGATCGGCGGGCAGCTCGACCAGCGAGTACTCCGGGTTGATCTGAATGTGACCGAAGTCGTCACGGCTCAGGCCGCCCTCGTTGGCGAGAGCTCCGACGATCTGGCGCGGCTCCACCTTGTGACGCTTGCCCACCTCGATGCGGTACGAGGCGAGGGCGCGGTCCGGGTTGCGCGGACGGCGCTCGACGCGGTCGCCCTGCTCGGGGCGGTCACCGCGCGTTCCGCGGTCGTCACGACGGTCGTTGCGGTCGTTGCGATCACCGCGGGGCGGGCGGGCGTCGCGGTCATCGCGGTCGCGATCGAAGCGCTGCACGCGGGCATCCTTCGCGGTCAGCAGCAGGGGAGTCTCACCCTGCGCGACCACGGCGAGCGCGGCGGCGACGTCGGCCTCCGGCACATCGTGGTGCTGCACGTAGTGCGCGATGATGTCGCGGAACTTGCTGATGCGGTCGGACTCGCCGAGGGCCGCGGTGATCTGATCATCGAAGCGGGCCAGGCGGGTGACGTTGACGTCATCCGGGCTCGGCAGCTGCATCTGAGTGAGCGGCTGGCGGGTGGCCCGCTCAATCGCGGTGAGCAGGCGACGCTCGCGCGGCGTGACGAAGCTGATCGCGGCACCGCTACGACCGGCGCGTCCGGTGCGACCAATACGGTGCACGTACGACTCGGTGTCGATGGGAATATCGAAGTTGATGACGTGGCTGATGCGCTCAACGTCAAGGCCGCGAGCGGCGACATCCGTTGCGACGAGAATATCGAGCTTGCCGCTCTTGAGCTGCTCAACGGTGCGTTCACGCTGCACCTGGGGAACGTCACCGTTGATGGCCATGGCGGAGTAGCCGCGTGCGCGCAGCTTCTCGGCGAGGGTCTCGGTCTCGTTCTTGGTGCGGGCGAAGACAATCATGCCCTCGAAGTTCTCGACCTCGAGGATGCGGGTGAGCGCGTCCACCTTCTGGCCGTACGACACGACGAGGTAGCGCTGCGTGGTGTTCGCGGAGGTCGTGGTCTTGTTCTTGACCGTGATCTCTTTCGGGTTGTTCAGGTACTTCTGCGAGATGCGGCGAATCGAAGTCGGCATGGTGGCCGAGAACAGGGCCACCTGCTTGGTGTCGGGGGTGTCAGCGAGGATGGTCTCAACGTCTTCGGCGAAGCCCATCTTGAGCATTTCGTCGGCCTCGTCGAGCACGAGGTACTTGAGCTCGCTCAGGTTGAGGGTGCCCTTTTCGAGGTGGTCCATGATGCGACCGGGAGTACCGACGACAATGTGCACACCGCGACGCAGGGCGGAGAGCTGAACGCCATAGCCCTGTCCGCCGTAAACGGGGAGCACGTGCACGCCACGCATGTGGGAGCCGTACTTCTCGAAGGCTTCGCAGACCTGCAGGGCAAGTTCGCGGGTGGGGGCCAGCACGAGGGCCTGCGGGTTCTTCTGCGCGAGGTCGAGGCGGGAAAGGATCGGGAGGGCGAATGCGGCGGTCTTGCCGGTTCCGGTCTGGGCGAGGCCCACGACGTCACGGCCTTCGAGCAGCGGCGGAATCGTCGCGGCCTGGATCGCAGAGGGGGTCTCGTACCCGACGACCTTGAGCGCCTTCAGCATTGCGTCGTTGAGTCCGAGATCGGCGAAGGTTATCGTTGCGGGGGCAGCGTCTGCATCGCTCCGGGTGGTTGTTTCAGGAGGCGTCATACTCTAACGGTACTCGATGCGCGCCCCCAAATTGTGAGGTCTTGCCAGCTCGGCGGCGAGTGGATGCTCCGGAATCGGTATTCTGCACGGCCGTGCAGTCGTCCGGTGGGGGCAACGCACCCTCCCGAGCTCGCCGAGGATGCTGCGGGGTGGTACTTGACCGGTGAGGTCATGCGGGATAACTTTCGGGTATGAGCGCGAGCCATGTAGCGCCCCAACGGGCGTATCGCCTATGAAGTGTTCGGGACCGAGGGGCAACTCGACATCTGTGCGCCGGGAATGGGTGAGCTCCGCCAGTCCTACCGGCACTTCGCCCCGGTGCTGGCGCGCCACGGGTATCGGGTCGTGACCGTCGACATCCGTGGTCACGGTGATAGCGACGCCGCCTTTTCGGCCTACGACGACGTGGCATTGGCCACCGATCTGCTGGCGCTCATCGATGAGTGGGGCGCTCCCGCTGTGATCGTCGGCAACTCGATGGGCGCCGGCGCGGCCGTGATCGCAGCCGCCGACGAGCCCGGAAAGGTGCACGGACTCGCGCTCATCGGACCGTTCGTGCGCAATCCGCCCGGTGGCCGTGCGCAGGCGCGTATGCTGCGGCTGCTGCTGACCAAACCATGGGGACCCCGCGCCTTCATGTGGTATTACCCGAAATGGATGCCCGGCATCCGTCCCGCTGATTTCGCCGCGCACACTGCGTTGGTGCGTGAAAACCTGCAGCGCCCCGGTCACTGGGCGGCGTTCGTGCAGACCACGCGCACGACCCACGAACCGGCCGAACGATAGCTGTCCGCGGTTCGTGCGCCGGCGGTTGTCGTAATGGGGGAGGCTGACGTGGACTGGAAAGATCCGGCAGCCGAGGCGGCCTGGATCGCTGCGCAGTTGCCTGCGGAGGTCGTGTTGCTCCCCGGCGTCGGGCACTACCCACAGGCGCAGGCGGCTGATGAGACAGTCGCGGCCGTGCTGCGGCTGCTCGAGAAGACGTCGAGTACCTAGCTCGGGCGTGGGCACGTGACCCGGGTTGACCGTGTCGCTGCGGGGACGTGGCTCACGCAATGGCGGCCACTACTCGTCGGTGGCATTCCCGCGTATGCGTTCGAGACCCTTCAGGTCGCGGTCGCGGTCGCGGTCGAGGTCGAGGTCGAACGTGACCTCGTAGTCGTAGTCGTAGTCGTAGTCGGGCTGCAGCACGTGATCTGCGGTGAGCTCCGCGAGGTAGGGGTGCTCGGACGTCGGCAGGTTGGCGAGCACGTGTGAGTCCATGGCAGCGGTTTCCTCCTCGGTGTGAAACGGGAGTGCCTTTTCTTGCACCGCGAATCCATAGATGCAGCTGTCGATGGCCGAGAAGGCGTGGGCGGTCACACAGTTGAAGGAACCGGCCCTCATGCTGCACTCCGTCGAGGCCTTCACCACGATCTGGGTGACCAGCCTCGGGGTCTTCGGCGGTCTGCTCGCCCTTGCCGGCGCCGGACACCTCGCCGACGCCGTGGCATCACTCTTGTTGCGGGCTCCTCGGCCGTTTTAGCCCAGTTCCTGTTCGTCGGTGAGGTCGCCATCATCTTCTGGCTGCTGATTCACGGCCGCCGCCTGGGCATCCGTTCGCCCCAATAGAACAGGAGGCACTCGCGGCCACCCGCAACGCGTTCTAGGCTTGCCCCTATGACCGGCAAGAAGGACCGCAGCGACGCCCGGCTGAATGTGGCCCGGTATCAGGGGGAGAAGCGGTCGCCTCCAACGGATGCGCCGGAGCCGGAAGAGAACACGGCGGGGCAGTCCATGATGGAGGCCCGCGCGCAGTACGTGGAAATGGCCATTCAGCAGGCAATTCGTCGCGGTGAATTCGACAACCTGCCGGGCGCCGGAAAGCCGCTGCCGAACCTGCAGAATGCGTATGACCCTGACTGGTGGATCCGCCAGAAGATCGAGAGTGAGAAGATCACCGGTCTCGGCCCGCCGGCGCTCACGCTGCGCACCGAGCACGCCGCCCTCGACGCGCGATTGGACGCGGCCACCTCGGAGGCCATGGTGCGGGAGATTCTCGAAGACTTCAACCGGCGGGTCGTTTCCGCGCGCCGGCAGCTCCAGGGCGGACCGCCGGTCGTAACGCCGACTCGCGATATTGCCGCGGAGGTGTCTCGTTGGCGGGAGCGACGGGCGGCGCGTTCCCGCGAGCGGGAGCAGCAGAAGGAACGCGAAGTCACCGCCCTGGATGCCCTGTCGTGGCGAGAGCGCCGCCGGGCGAGGCGCGCACGCTGATGCTCGGGCCGTCGGCCGGGCGCGGTCGTTGCCAGCGGCACCTTGGGCTGGCGACTTTACTTGACGCTTCAATCACTTTCTGCTTGACTTGAAGCTACAACCAAATGCGCCGGAGCGTAGATTGCAGGAAACCACAATGACCCAGCCCACAACCCGATCTGGCGAAGATCTGCTGGCCGCCGAAACCGGCATGGACGCTGTGGGCCTGCGCGTGGGGGACCTTGCGCTCATGTCCTCCTACTACCGGGACGCCCTCGGGCTTGAAACCCTCAGTGAGCGCGGCTCCTCCGTTGTGCTCGGGCGTGGTCTCACCCCGCTCGTCGTTCTCGAGCACGCATCCGGACTGCCGGTTTCGTCGCGCTCCCAGGCCGGACTGTTTCACACGGCATTGCTCTTTGACACCCGTGCTGCGCTCGCCGCGACGGTATACCAGGCTTCGCGCGATCGCCGCTCCTCTTTCGCGGGCAGCGCCGACCACCTCGTGAGCGAAGCCTTCTATTTCACCGACCCGGAGGGCAACGGGATTGAACTGTACGTGGACCGGGACCGCTCGGAGTGGGTCTATCGGAACGGCCGGATTGAGATGCAAACGCTCGCGCTCGACCCGAACCGGTACCTGCGTGAGAATCTGCAGGGGAGCGGTGACGCCGCGCCGAACAGCCAGGCGAAGGTGGGGCACGTGCACCTGCAGGTGGGCGACGTTGCGACGGCCCGGGCGTTCTACGTGGATGCCCTCGGTTTCGAGATCACGGCGGAGCTGCCGGGAGCACTGTTCGTGAGCGCCGGGGGGTACCACCACCACATGGCGATGAACACGTGGAACAGTCGTGGCGCCGGGCCCCGCGCCGCCAGTCTCGGACTCGCCGAGGTCGCCATCACGGTGCCGACGCGCGCCGACCTCGACGCGTTGAGTGAACGCCTTCGTCATCGATCCATCCCGGTGCAGGACGACGGCAACAGGCTGCGAGTCGACGACCCCTGGAGCACGCCGGTCACGCTCAGCGTTGGCGAGGCATCCGCTTCACACTGACGGATGCCGTGGCACGCATGGCGCGGCGTGACGCCGCCGTCGATCAGTGCGTGAGGTGTGAACGAGGACGCCGTCAATTTGTCCGATGGGACGGCCGGGGTCAGTTGGTGTCGGTCGACGACGTATGGCGTTTCGTGGGGGCCTCGGCGAGAACCGCGTCGAACTCGGCACTGACGGGTGCGGGTCAGCGGTCAGCGTGTCGGTGGGTCAGAGTAGGTTTGCTCAGTAGCAGGCCAGTGGTTCCTCGTGCGCAAGCGGGGCCGTGCTGTGAACCAGGTGGCGCCTGTCTCGATGGCGAATATATTTCTTAGACTGTTAGTCAAAAAGATAAGCATTACTCACATATTTATTCTTTTTGGGCTACAATGGTCGTATGGAAGGTCTCAGCGGCACCATAAGAGTCGGGCAGGCAGCGGATGCTGTGGCTGACGTGATGGGTGATCGCTCGGGAGTCCCGACCCGAAGCCTCAGCCCGGCGCTGGCCGTGGGGCCGCGCCGCCGTTCCGTCCGCGTCCTGAGCGCCGGTGCCGTGGTCGCCGCCGAGGAATCGGGCCGATCGTTCACCCGACCAGCGGCACCCTCCGCGGCGCGTCCCGCGATGCCCATCGTGCCGCCCGTCGCGCCAGCCTCGGCAACGACCGGCGATGTGGGGAGCGAGCTCGCTCGGGCGATCACCGCGGTGAATGCACTGGGTTGCTCGAGCGCCGCGTACGAAGTGCTGACCGACGCTGCGGCGATCGCAGGTCAGCGACTCATCGCCGACGCCCGCCGCCTGCTCGACACGCGGGCCGCCTGGATGGCCGCGAGCATCGCGCGGCGGTCCCGCCCCGAACTCGGACACTCCGGGCTGGCCGCGAAGCGGGGATTCGTGAACCCAGAAGACATGATCCAGCAGGTTACCGGATCCACCCGCGGCGAGGCCACCACGTTGATTTCGGTGGGCACACTGCTAGCCGAGACCGAGGCGGTAGACAAACTCGTGCAGGATGCCATCGACAACCCTGATCCCGGCCGCGCGTTGGTCACAGTCCCGTGGCAGGCTCCAATCGGCCACGCCGTCAGCAGCGGGATGCTCTCCATCGCCAAGGCCGATGGCATCCGCAAAGGCCTCGGCAACATTGATACCGCCATCACCGCCGAGAAACTCGGTGAAGCGCTTGAGCTCTTGCTTCACGAGGCCGAAGCGCTTAACGCCGATCAACTGTTCAAACGGGCACGACGCCTGCGCGACCGCCTTAACGAGGCCAGCATCGCCGCCGGCGAAAAAGCCGCCCGCGACCAGCGATATTGGAGGGTCTGGCGCCAACGGGACGGCATGGTGCGCAGCAGCGCCCTTCTCGCTCCCGAAGAGGGCGAGTTCGTGCTGTCCGCCTACGAAACAGCGACCAGTCCCCGCCGCACCGGAGTGCGATTCGTCGACCCGGAGCAAGCGTCCTGGGCCGACGCCCTCCTGAAAGACCCTCGGACGCTCGACCAGATCGCCGCCGATGCCCTCGTGCAAATGCTCCGCCTGGCCGGTGAAGCTGAAAGCGCAGACCCACGCGACTACCAACTCGGCCAGGGCCATCCCAAGGGACGCCTGGCCGCCCGCGTGTTCGGCGGTCGCCGCCCCGCCGTGCGCGTCATGGTCACGCAGAAGACCCTCACCGACGGCAGCGGCTTCGGGCAATTAGAGGGAAACCCCGCCTCTATCTCGTGGGAGTCCATTGACCGCAATCTCTGCGACACCGGAACCGTGGGGGTGATGTTTTCCGACGATGGGCAGTGCGTGAACGTGGGACGCGACTCCCGTCTCTTCACCCTTCGCCAACGACTGGGTCTCGCTGTCAGGGATGGCGGCTGCCGGTGGCCCGACTGCACTCGGCCAGCCTCCTGGACCGAGGCCCACCACATCAATCATTGGAAAGCCCACAACGGCAAGACCGATATCGCCGATGGTATCAGCCTCTGCAAATTCCATCACCTGCTCCTGCACAACAACGGCTGGCAGATCTTCTGCAACGGCGGCCAATACTGGCTCCGGCCACCACCAGACGTCGATGGCCAACAACGTCGCATCGCAATGCCGAGCAAGAACGCTCTCATCCTCAACGAATACGGATCAAACGACGACACCTCCCCACCGGTCGGCGCATCCCGCACAGGCTGACCGTCGCACCGTCGCACCGTCGCACCACCCCGCCGCCATAGTGGGCACGACGGGCACCGCCATGCTCTGCACGACGAACCGGATCGCGCCTCACGCACGACATCACCCGGCTCGGTTCTCCCCATCGGCGCCGCCAGCCTCACCGCAGCCCTCGCAGCCCTCGCAGCCCTCACGGGCATCAGCAGTCGCTGCTCGGCACGCACGGCATCTTCGGCACGCACGTCCGGCACGTACGGGCCGCTCGCACCACCACCATCGCCGCTGTAGTGGCATCCACGTCTCACGCCGCCGCACGCTGCGACCGCACGCTGCGACCGCACGCTGCGACCGCACGGTTCGGGCAGGATAGACATATGCCTAACACTGAGCAGCAACCCTGGGTCACGAACTACCAACCGGGTGTGCCGGCCGAGATCGACCTCCCCACCGAGTCCCTCGTGGCGATGCTCGAACGCTCCGTGGCCGAGGCCAGTGACCATCCCGCACTCGAGTTCTTCGGGCGCCGCACAACGTATACCGAGCTCGGCGATCAGATCGACCGCGCGGCCGAGGGCCTGCGGAAGCTCGGTGTGCGAGCGGGAGACCGCGTAGCCGTGCTGCTGCCCAACTGCCCGCAACACGTCGTCGCGTTCTACGCCGTGCTGCGCCTCGGCGCCGTCGTCGTCGAGCACAACCCGCTATACACCTCCCGTGAGTTGCGGCACCAGTTTGAAGACCACCAGGCGCGCATCGTGATTGCATGGGACAAGTCCGTCTCCTCCCTGCGAGCCTTCCCCGACGACATCGAGATCGACCACATCGTGTCGGTGAACCTGCTGTCCGCGTTCCCCACCGTGAAACGGCTCGCCCTGCACCTTCCCGCGAAGAGCCTGAGGGAATCACGAGAGGCGATGACCGGACCCGCTCCGGGAACCATCCCGTGGAAAGAGCTGCTCAGCCACGGGTCGATCGACCCGGAGCACCCGCGCCCGTCCGTCGAGGATCTCGCCGCCATCCAGTACACCTCCGGTACGACCGGCAGGCCCAAAGGCGCCATGCTCACCCACTTCAATCTCTACTCCAATGCCTTGCAGGGCGAGGCGTGGATGCACGGAGCCGAGTACCGCAAGGAGATCTTCTACGCGATCCTGCCCATGTTCCACGCCTTCGGCATGACGCTCTACCTCACTTTTGGCATCCGCAAACAGGGTTTGCTCGTGCTCTTCCCCAAATTCGAGCCGGGGCTGATCCTCGACGCCATGAAGAAGTCACCCGCCACGGTGTACTGCGCCGTCCCACCCATCTACGAGCGCACCGCCCAGGCTGCCAAAGAGAAGGGGATCTCCCTCCGCTCGTGCAAGTACTGCATTTCGGGCGCAATGAACCTGCCCGACCATGTCGTGGAGCTGTGGGAATCGGTCTCCGGCGGGCTTCTCGTGGAGGGGTACGGCATGACCGAATCTTCCCCGGTCGCCCTCGGCAACCCGTTTTATCCGACGCGTCGCGCCGGAACGATTGGCGTACCATTCCCGTCGACACTCATGCGGGTTGTCGACCTCGACGACCCGAAACTCGATGTGGAGCAGGGGCAGCCTGGGGAGTTGCTCCTCAAGGGACCACAGGTGTTCCAGGGCTACTGGAACAACCCGGACGAGACCCAGAAAGCCCTACTGCCCGGGGGGTGGCTGCGCACGGGCGACATCGTCACCGTCGACGCCGACGGTTTCACGACCATCGTGGATCGTGCCAAGGAGCTCATCATCACCGGCGGGTTCAACATCTCACCCTCCGAGGTGGAATCCGTCCTGCGCCTGCACCCCTCAGTTGTCGACGCCGCCGTGTTCGGCAAACCGCTCGAACGCGGCGGAGAGCTGGTGGTCGCCGCCGTTGAACTCGCACCGGGCGCCACACTCAACGAAGACGCGCTGCGCGACCATTGCCGGGAACACCTCGCGGCGTACAAGATTCCACGCCGGATCGTGCAGATGACCGAAACACCGCGCTCGATGCTCGGCAAGATCCTGCGCAAACAGGTGCGAGAGCAGGTCCTGCCCACTCTGTGACCGTGAAAAGCGGGGCCAGGCCGCCACGCTGCCGGGAGCCGGTCAGTGCCGAATCTCCCTCGGTGGCCGGCCGAACACGGTCAGCGACGCCGCCATGTCACCGGCCGTTGCCCACACCCCCTCGAAACGGATGACGGCCACCGCAGAAGTATTCATGTGCACCCACTCGCCCGTGGCAACAGCAACCAGGTCTTCGATCCCGGGATTATGTCCCACGAGCACCACCGTGTGCGCCATGCTGGGAAGCTCGCGCACCACGGCGAGAAGCTGCATGCTCGAAGCGGCATACAGTCGGTCGTCGGTCACTCTGGACGGTGTCACGTCGAGTTCGCCAGCCGTGAGGCTCCACGTGCTCTGCGCCCGGATCGCGGGGGAGACCACGGCCAGATCAATGCGAGCGACATGGTGCCCCAGCCACCTGCCCACGAGCGGCGCCTGCTGTCTGCCGCGATCATTCAACGGCCGATCGAGGTCGGCCTCAAGACCCGACCAGTCTGATTTGGCATGCCGAAGCAGGATCAGCGTGTTGTCAGGCATCTCGTGCACCGGATCTTGCAAACACTCCCGACCACATCATGCTGTCAGTCTGACAAGCCCCGGGCCAGAGGGCAATGGCTCCGCTACGCTGCGATCATGACTCCGGAGCAAATTGCGCTGAGCAGCCTGCAGGCGGAGTGGTGGGGCGTGGCCGCATCGTTCCTCACGGTGATCGTCGCCGCCATCTTTGGCTTCCTTACCCTGCTGAACAACCGGCGAGCCCTCGACGCCCAGAATCGCGCGGCACTGGCCGCGGTCACTGCCGCACCGCGGCGCCCCGGGCGTCTCAGGCAGGCCGCACTCATTCCGGCAAACGCCGAGGTGGCCTGGGCGATAGAGTCCGTTGCCGACGGACAGTGGATGCTGATCAACGCGGGAACAGCAACGGCTTACGACGTGGCACTGACCGGCTACACCGACCTGGACCAGCGACGAATCTCGGTCGCCGACGGAGCACCACGAACGCTCGCACCGGGAGAGGCCCTCGCCTTTACGGTCCTGTCACGCTTCACGTTGAGAGGACCGGCAAACGTTGTCGTGACGTTCGCATTCGAATCGGGCGCCGCAACCGTGCGGCAGACACTCCGGGCACCTGCCCGCTAAAGGAGCGTCGTCGGCCGCAGATCACCGACAGGCACGAGCGAACGCATTTCCCCGTGGAGATCGTGGCCGAAAAGAGCGCGGCGAGGGACAACCATGAGGTGGACCTCGCGTATTCCCTGGAACGCATGCTGTCAGGTAAGCCGCGTGCGGCGCACCAAATCAACCGGTTGAAGGATGCCGGCGCGCTCAACAACCTTCGGGAAGCCGTCGACATCTACCGGAAGGCCCGCGCCCTTCTGGGCGGCACCCGAATCACGCTCGACTATTCGCCGCTTCGGCATGCCAACAACCTTGAAGCGGTGCGCACCCAGGAGGGCACCGACGAGATGCACACCCTCATCCTCGGCAGCCACATCACCCGAATTTTGGCCTTTCGAAAGGGGTCGGAGCCGGGACTTTCTCCCGTAGGCAGGCACGCGTTTCGCGCGTATGGTGATGGCCATGAATGAGCATGAGGAACTGAGAAGACAAGCGAGAAAACGGCTCAAAGCCAGGTCGAGCTTCTGGACCTACATCGGCGTATGGGGTGCCGTGTCAATCATGTTGACGGTTATCTGGTTCATCACGACTCCCGATGCCTATTTCTGGCCCGTCTGGGCGATCTTTGGCATGGGAGTGGCGGCGCTCTTCATCGGGTTGGACGCCTACGGACCCGGGCGGCGCTACCACACCGAGTCTGACGTGGACGCGGAGATCGAACGGATGACGGGGCGCCCTGCTCAGCGAGACCGCCGCGACGAGCCGACGTTGTAGGGCCCGACCGCATTGGTTCCGCCCGCATTGGTGCAGAGTCGCCTACCCGTGAAGGGCTAGACCAGCCGCACGACGAAGTCGGCTCGATCTCGCGTGGACTCAATCAGGGCGGCGTTGCGTTGGTCGGAACCCCAGGCCCAGAGTTCGGCCTCGGCATGCGTCTTGCCGACCGTCTCGTGCCGCAGAATGAGGCGTTCCCGTCGAGTTTCGTCCGCGAGGTCGAGAAACCAGACTTCATCCATCATTTGACGTGCATCCGGCCAGGAATTGCGCTCCAGGAGCAGATAATTCCCCTCGGTGACGATGAGCGGAGTAGCGGCGGAAATGGGGATCGCCGAGCCCACGGATTCCTCAAGGTCGCGGCGGAACTCTGGCGCATAGATGGGCAGGCCGGTATGGGATCGGGGCGTTCCGATTTGATGGCGCAAGAGCCGCAACAGCACGGCATAACCAAAGTCATCGAAGGTGTCGTGAGCGCCCTTGTGGCCGCGCCGACCGAGGTCCTCCAGCACGGCATTCGAGAGATGGAACCCATCCATCGGCACGAGCGTTGCGAGGTCCGGTCCGAGAGCCTCGACCACGAGCGCGGCCACCGTGGACTTGCCGGTTCCCGGCGCACCGGTGATACCGAGAATGTGTCGTTCACCCGGCACGGCGAGGGTCCGAGCCTTCTCGACGAGCTGCGCGAGCGAAAACTGGTGCACGATCGGCTCGCTCACGGCGACAGCTCCTCTGGTGAGTGCTCCGGTTGCCCGGTGCGGGTCCAGCTTAGGACGCCGGCACCGCGCGGGACGGTGACGTGGAGGACTGCGCGGCAATGTGATTCTCCGCCGCGCGCAGAATCTGTTCATTGCGTGCCGTGATCTGCTGCGGATGAACCAGCAGACTGTCCCGAACCTCGACATAGCGCCGGTACAGGCGAGGCGTTGGGTCTTTCCCGAACAAGCTTGCGGCCCGTGAGTTTGCGGAATCCAACGAGAGTTCGGGAGTGTCGGCCATAAGACCGATCCACAGCGGCGTGAGGCGCAGGAGCAGGGAACGAGACCGCGCGTTTCGCCCCAGGGTGATGATTCCATCCACGGCGGAGGTGAGGCCGGCGCCGATGGCCAGGCTCAGGGGCGCCATGAACAACGACGCGAGGTAGAGCCCGTGGGCATCTTGAGAAAACGTGCTCTCGTGGTTGGCGAATCCGAGGCCCGCACCGGTGAGGCTCACCACCGCGAAGACCAGCACGCCAAGGCAGCCGAGGGCGATGAAGGACAGCGATACTTTGGTGATGGTTCGGGTCTGCTGCGCAATGTCGCGGAGGCAGGCGGCGGCGACGGAGACAGAGAAGAACCCGAGAGCGAGCCAGGTGGTTGATGAGTACAGGATGAAATCGACCTGGGGGAGGGCCTCACGAACGGTATTGAACCGCCACTCGCCTCCGAAAAAAAGCACGGCCTGCAGCGCGATGATTCCCGTGGTCACGGAAGCCGAGATGAGATTGCGGCGCCGGGACAGGCCGTCCTTCGACGTGGCGCTCTGCACGAGAGTATCGATCAAAGCAATGGTGATGATGGCCGTGGCGTGAAAAATGAAGCTTGTCGTGTTGATCCCTCCCAGCAGGGAATCAACGGCGAGGTAGATCGGCAGCGGCTGCGGCGTCATGGTCACGGCGAACGCGAACAGGAACCAGAACACCAGCAGCCTTTTCCCACGCAGCGCGGAGGGCAGACAGAGAATGGCGGACACCCACAGACTGGCGAGGACGAAGAGTTCAATGGCGAGGATCATGAGGAGGCTTTCTCGATGAGGAATGCGGGTGGAGCGTGGTCGTCGGCTGCCATTCCCCGCTGGTCGCCACGACGAAGGCGCCGGGAAAGGTCCATGTCGAGCGGCTCACTGCAGAGCACATATACGTGGGGATTGTTGACGTAACGGTTATCCGCTTCGCGTAACCCAAACGGGGGCATATGCCGGGGATTGGCTCCGAGCGTACTGTACAGCGGCGCGTGCGGGGCGCCGATCCTCTTCAGGCCTCGTGGTCGCCGCGGGTCGACCCCGACAAAACCACTGTTGCCAGCACCGTGCGCCCGCCGGCGGCCGACCGCGGCGCCATGTCCACGACCGCAATCTGCTCCAGAAGGACGGTATCTCCGGCGTGCATACGACCGTGGTTCTTAAACGTGATGTGCGGTGTGAACTCGGCTCCGGTGAAGGCCGGTTCTTGGGGCGATTCGCCCAACGGCCCAACGGCCGCCACGAGCTGTTCGTGCAATCGTGTGAGAGCCTCGTTCTCCACCATGACAGAGACCGGCACGTCGTGACGGCGGCCGAACATCTGCTTGCGACCCACGACGGCTGGGATTGCCGGTTCAGCAGATGCCGCTGCGGCAATGAGCGCTGCCACGTGCCCGGGTGCGGCATCCGTTCGAAACGGGGCGAGCACGGTGATGTGCAGGGGCCATTCGTTCACGGGGAATTGATCGCCCACCTGCAAGGGCGAGAGCGGAAGAACAACGACGAGTCGGGGCACGTGCTGAGTGTATAGAGGCACCGTCGCTGCCAGCGAGACTTACTGACGACCCCGCAGAAAGTACGCTATCGGGCCGACGAAATTCAGGCCGATGACTATGGCCCACAGCGATTTCTTGCCCCGAACCTTTCTCGCCGGACGCATGGCCAGATCGAACCACGCCGCGGCGGCCAGAGCGAACTGCAGCACGCCGGCAAGTTTGATACCGATCCGCTGCTCCGAGCTGAGATCGCTCCACTGCTCCGAGCTGAGATCGCTCCACTGCTTCCTGGCCTTCATGGGTTCCTCCGCGGTTGTGCGCTCAGCGGTTGTGCGCTCAGCGACTGTGTCGTGTACCCGAACGATACCCCCCGCCACTCACGCCGCCACATTTCTCTGGACGTCTTGGTAACGATTCGAGGATGAAAGCGGTTGAACCCAGCATGACGATTCCGCTATCCATTCTTGACCTCGCACCCATCACTCCAGGGCACACGATCCGGGAGAGTTTTTCGGGGAGTGTCGCGCTCGCGCAAACCGCCGAGAAGCACGGATACACGCGCGTCTGGTACGCCGAACACCACAACATGCCCACAATCGCATCGTCGGCCACGGGCATCCTGATCGGCCATGTTGCGGGGCATACGGAGAGCATCCGCCTGGGTGCCGGCGGCATCATGCTGCCCAACCACTCGCCGCTGGTGATTGCCGAGCAGTTCGGCACCCTGGCCGAGCTCTACCCCTGCCGCATCGACCTCGGACTCGGCCGAGCACCGGGGAGTGACCAGACCACGGCCAGGGCCATGCGGCGCGACCCGCGGGCGAGCGACCAATTCCCCCAGGACGTCACGGAGCTCCAGGCATACCTGCGCGGCGAGTCGATCGTGCCTGGCGTGCAGGCGATCCCAGGCGCCGGAACCAACGTGCCGCTGTATATTCTCGGGTCCTCGCTGTTCGGCGCGCAACTGGCCGCGGCCCTCGGCCTTCCCTACGCGTTTGCCTCCCACTTCGCGCCCGACTCCCTGTACGAGGCCGTCGCCACCTACCGCCGTGCTTTCACCCCCTCGGCGCAGCTCGCCGCGCCGCATGTGATCGTGGCGGCCAATGTGATCGCCGCCGACGAGTCGGCGGATGCCGTGCAGCAGTTCGAGACAGTCCGTCGCCGCCGCGTGCGCGGCATGATCTCGCGCGGACCCGCGACGCCTGACTACACGGACGAGCAGATCGACGCCTTCCTGACGACCACCCAGGGCGCCCAGCTGGCCAACATGATGCGCTACTCCGCGGTCGGATCGCCGGTTGAGGTGCGTGCCTTCCTCAAGGACTTCGCCGCGTCCACCCAGGCCGACGAACTCATCCTCGCGCACCCGTCCACCCAGATTGACGCCCGTCTGCGCTCGGTGGCGCTCACCGCTGAGGCAATGGCCGGTTCCCTGGTGTAACGGCATCCGCTGCCCTCGGCCCGGGAACATCGCCCGTGCGCATCGCGCGACGGTGTGTTCCTCGGGACCGCAGGTGCCGCGGCGCCGGGGCGTAACATTTATGGCATGAGTCCGGATGACCTCGTTGAATTCTGCCTGAGCCTGCCCCAGTCGGAGGAAACCTTTCCTTTCGGCCCGGAGACGAGTGTTTTCAAGACCACCGGAAACGGAAAGATCTTCGCGCTCTCCGCCCTGGCTGAAGATCCGCTCACGGTGTCGCTCAAATGCGATCCTGAGGAGAGCCGCGCCCTGCGGGAGGAGTTTCCCGGCCAGATCGCTCCGGGGTACCACCTCAACAAGAAGCACTGGATCACGATTGTGCTCGACGGCCATGTGGACGTCGAACTCGTGGAGCAACTCATCCATGCCAGCCATGCCCTGGTGCGGCCGAAGGTGCCGCGGGCCAGGGGCACCAGGGCGTAGAGCTGGGTTCCCGCTCGCCGGGAGACTCGGGGGGAGACCTAAACGCTGTCGACGGCATGGCCCATCGGGTCGGAGGCCGCCGGGTCGGCCAACCCGCTGCCACCGAACGGCTGTCCGGCATATGATTGTAGGGTCCAGCCGTCTTCGGGGGAACCTGTCAGTTCCGCGATCCCCGTGTTGTCGAGATCGTTGTGCGCCGTGAACATCGGGGGAACGTTGATGGCGCGCATGGCCGTCCACAGGCGGATCGACGCGCCGTGGCTGAAGACCACTGCGGTTTGCGTAGTGGCGGCAATATGGGCGATATCGGCGTCGAAACGGTCGAGGAAGACTTGCCCGTTGGCTGCCCCGGGCATGGCGGCGCTCAGGTCACCATGCACCCAGGCGAAGACGGTTTCCATGTATTTGCGAACGGAATCGCGATCGCTGAGCCCCTCAAGCGCGCCAGCCTCGATCTCGTGCAGACCCGGCAACACCTGTACGGGGAGGTCGCGCGCTGCGGCGAGCGGAGCGGCAGTGAGCTGCGTGCGAATGAGGGTTGACGCGAAGATGGCCTCCGTCGAATGGACTCGCAGGGATCCGGGAACGGCAGCGGCCTGAGCAGTACCGACTGCGGTGAGTCCGGGGCCGGGATGCGCGGTGTCGAGCAGTCCGAGAACGTTGGAGGGTGTCTGGCCGTGGCGGATGAGAAGGAGTCGCATGGTCACTCCAGTTTAGAGATGGCAACCTGTGAGAGCACAGGCTCAAATCGTGTGTGGGGGATTCGCAGCACGGGCTGCCACCATGGGAGGCACACTCGAACCCCGACAGAAAGCAGCAGCCCTATGACGATCATCAAGATCAACGCGATCACCGTGGCCGATGGCAGTGGCGACGAACTGGCCCACAGATTCGCGGCGAGGGCCGGTGCCGTTGACGATCGACCCGGATTTGAAGGTTTTGAGCTGCTCAAGCCCACCGACGACCGCAACACCTGGCTTGTCCTCACCCGCTGGGCCGATGAGGAGTCCTTCCAGGCCTGGGTTTCATCGCCCGCCTTCGGACACGGCCATCGCAGTGAGAAGCCCACAGAAGGCGAACCGGTCGCCCGCCCCGTTGGTGTGAGCAGCGAGCTGTGGTCCTACACGATCGCTGGGGGAACCGCCGTCTAACGTGCTTGGGCACGCGGCAAGAGGCCCCTGGTGCACTGTGTGGCGCTGACCCCTGACCCCTGGGCGGATTGCGAAACCCGGCGTGACCGGATTCAACGGGACCGCTCCATCCGACCGGGTGTTGCGTCGTCGGCCTTCCGGGGGCCTAGGATAGGCATGTCTAACGTGAACCTTTGGGGGAGGAAGCAACGGATGGCAGTGCCCGATAAACGTCGCGTGTCTCAGATACCGACGGCAATGGTGCACGCGGGGGTCGTTGGTGGGCGAGTCCGACCGGGCCGGAGGCTCGGTCGGCTCGTGAGCCGCGCTGTTCAGGGCGTTGAACACCTGTCTCGGTCGCTCGGTCTTCCGGATCGCGCCGCTGTCAGGGAAGATCCTGAGCGGAATGTGCGACTCTGGAGCCGCGGTCTGCTGCCAGCAGAATCCATCAGCAGAGTCCATCAGCCGTGCCGTCGTGTCCTGTGGCGGCTGGCACATGGCCCGGATCAATGTTGAGATAGACCTGGACGCATCGGGAAACCTGCGGATCGCCAATGAAGCGGCCGTTCAGCTTGCCATCCTCTCCGGCACAACGGTGGTCGTACAGGTCTGCACGACCGATCTGCGCCGGAGGGACAGGCGCAGGATGGGGCTCTCCCCGATTCAACGGACGTGCCCTTGACGACCACACGCGTCTGGCTGTTCGATCTCGATGGTGCTCGGCCCGTGGAAGCCGATGCGCTGCTCGCCAATGCGTGCGCGGATCCCGGCGCGGTGCGAGACAACGCGGGTGCACACTTCGAAACCGGTTGGCCGGTGACCGGGCTGCCGGGAGGAGCCTGGCGACGCGCGATCAGCGTACCGCGGCGACCCGGTCCAGACCGTCCCGTAGATCAGCGATCAGATCGTCGACCGATTCGATCCCCACCGACAGCCGCAGCATTCCGGCGGTGATGCCCAACCGGGCGTTGAGGTCGGGGGCGAACGACGCGTGCGTCGTGGTGAGGGGATGCAGCACCATCGACCGGGTGTCCCCGATCCCCGTCATGCGACTGAAAATGCGCAGCCCGTTGGAGAAGGCGCGGGCGCCCTGGGTGCCGCCCGTCACCGTGACGGCGAAGACCGACCCGGTTCGCCCGCCGTAATAGCGTTGCGCCAGCTCGCGAAGGGGGCTGCTGGCGAGCCCGGCATAGTCCACAGCCTGCACCTCCGGCTGTTCCTCAAGCCAGTGGGCGATGGCTATCGCGTTGTCGACGTGGCGCTCCATCCGAAGCGAGAGAGTCTCAATGCCCTGGTGCAGCAGGAATCCGTTGAAGGGGGAGAGCGAAGGTCCGATGTCGTTGACCACGGCCTCACGCACATACTGCGCGTAGGCGGCCGGGCCGAAGCGGTCGAGCAGCGAGGGTGAGCCCGGTCGCAGCGAATCGGTCAGCAGCGGGTAGCTGCGGGTGCTTCCGGCCCAGTCGAAGGTGCCCCCGTCGATTACCGCGCCGGAGACGCCGGCACCGTGGCCGCTCAAGAACTTGGTCGTGGAATGCACGACAATGTCGGCGCCGTGCTCGAACGGCCGAATCAGGTAGGGCGTGGCAACGGTGTTGTCGACAACGAGCGGGATACCGTGACGGCGGGCGACTGCTTTGATCCGCGCAATGTCGACCACGTCATTGCGCGGATTCGGAATGGTCTCCGTGAAGATCGCCTTCGTGGTCGGACGGATGACCGCGTCCCAGGCCGCGTCGCTATCGGTGTCCCAGACATAGTCGACCTCCACGCCGAAGCGGCGAAAGCTTCGGCCAAACAGGATGCGGGTGCCGCCGTAGATGCTCGCGGTCGAGACGATGTGTTCACCCGACTCCGCGAGGGCGAACAAGGCCGCCGTGATGGCCGCCTGTCCGGAGGACACGACAACGGCCGCCGTTCCGCCCTCGAGGGAGGCGAGGCGGGCCTCGGCCACGGCGTTCGTGGGATTGCCCTGGCGGGAGTAAATGGGCTCACGGGAATCGCCGGAGAACCGTGCGGCCCCGTCGTCGAAGGAATCGAACACGTATCCAGCGCTCAACGTCAACGGCGGTATCCGTGCGCCCCGGTTCGCATCCGGATATTCACCCACGTGAACCTGGCGCGTATCGAACCTGAAGTCCGTCCAGTCGGCGATCGGCGCGGCAACGGCGCGGGCCTCAGAGGAGGGTGTCACCGGCTCGGTGGCTGCCATCGGGGGTCCTGTAGCGGTCGACGGGGCGTGCGCGGGGGTATCCGTTGTGAAAGGCACCGCTCAGGCCGCACTCGTCAGCGCGGGACCGTGATCGGGACCGTGCGCGGGGGCGCCTGGCGCACGCGCCACGAGGGCGGCGATGCGCGCCACGGCCTCGCGCAGGGTATCGGGGGAGCACGCGAGGTTGAGCCTGGCGAACCCACGGCCGCCGGGGCCGAAACACTCGCCGTCGTTCAGGGCGACCCTCGCGTCGTCGAGAATGCGGCGGTAGGGAGAATCGCCGAGACCCAGGTGGCGAAGATCGAGCCAGGCCAGGTAGCTGGCGCGGGGCCGGTGATAGATCACGGCGGGCAGCTGCTCGCGGAGTAGGGTCGCGAGCAAGCGATCGTTTTCGACAATTTGGGTGATGGCAGTGTCGAGCCAGTCGCTACAGGCAAAGGCTGCGATATTGGCGTGCAGCCCGAGGATACTGGTGCGACAGGCCACCTCCTCGGGAAGGCGGTTCAGCAGCTCGTTGGTGTCGTCGTTCGCCGCAATGATGAGCGCGCACTTCACGCCGGCCACATTCCAGCCCTTGCTCGCGGACGTCACGGTGACGGCGCGCGCGCCGGCCGCCGCGGCGAGGGGGGCGAAGGGTGTGAACGTGACGCCGTGGTGGGTGAGCGGGGCGTGAATCTCATCGGAGACGACGAAGACGTCGTACGTCGCGGCCAGACGAGCGAGCTCCTCGAGGGTTTCCCGGTCGAAGACGATGCCGTGCGGGTTGTGGGGATTGCAGAGCAGGAACGCGTCAATTCCGCTGGCGAACGTGCGCTCGAGGGCGTCGAGGTCGAGCGACCAGGTACCGGCGCGCTCGAGAAGCAGCGTCTCGACGGCGGCGGCGGCGACCTCTTCGACCAGCTCGTAGAAGGGCGGGTACACGGGCGGCGTGATCGAGATGCGCCCACCGCGCGGCACCACGAGACGCAGCGCCTCGACGATCCCGACGCTCACATCGGTGGCGAGGTGCACATGAACAGGGTTCACCCGCCAACCCCAGCGGGTGAGGGCGAAGTCCGCGAAGGCGGGAGCCAGGGGGCCGGGGCCGTCGAGGTAGCCGGTATCGGATGCCTGCACGCGCTCCACGAGCGTCTGAACGATCTCGGGGGCGAGGGTGTAGTCCATCTCGGCGACAAACAAGGGAAGTACGTCGGCCGGAAACCGAGTCCACTTGATGCTGCTGCGCTCTGCCCGAATACTTTCGAGGGGCGCTACGGGGAAGACTGACATGACCACAGCCTGTGGCAGCGCGTGCCCTTTCGCGAACACGCCCGTAAAAATTCGACACATGCGCGGAGGCCTCCGTGCCCGTCCGCCGCGATGCCGGCCCCGACCGGTGGCCACCGTCCGGGGTGAGCTACGGGAGCAGGGAGAGGATGGTGCGGGTCAGGGCGAGGGCGACGGAAAGCCCCACGAGCACGAACGACACGATCACCAGGCCGCGTCCTCTGGCCTTGGCGGGAATCACCCGAAACGCCTGTGTCGCGTAGGCGAGGCCGATGACCGCGACGATGAGCGACGGCAGGGGGAAGACGATGGCCAGGATGAAACCGGCGAGCGTCAGCCAGAAGCCCGGCACACGGCCCGGGGTCTTGGACCAGTCCGGGCGTGGGGCGCCCATGCCCAGAAGGTTGTTGCCGTCCATCTTCGCGCGGGGGTCATTCATATGTTGCTCCTTCAAGAAACGTTCGTCACAGTCTCACAGGGCGTGCGCCAGAAAAGAACGGGCCGCGTCGCGGAAGTCGCGGGACGTGGGCGCGTTGAAATGGTTGCGGCCCGGGATCTCAAAAAATGTGCCCTGCGGGGTCACCGCGGCGAGCGCGCGCGACGCCTCGAGGATGTGGTCGTCACTTCCCGTCGCGAACATGACCGGCTGGAGCGGAGCATTCGCCGCGCTCGGCTGTTCGCCATCGCGCATTCCCTCCACGAGGGCCACGAGTGATGTGAGGTTGTTCCCCGGAACCGCCTTCGCCATCTTCAGGAACGCACCGGTCAGGCGATCGGTCACGTCCACCCCGTGCTCGATGTGGGCGCGGGCATCCGCAATGTCGAAGCGCTTCAGCGGATCCCCATCGGGGATGCCGCCGAGGACCGCTCGGCTGATCCGGTCCGGGTGGTCATGGGCCGCCCGCCAGCCGACTCGGGCGCCGAGGGAGTACCCGACGAAGCCGACCTCGTTGATCAGGTAGGCGTCGAGCACGCGAAGCACATCGTCGACCAGGGTGCCCATGGCGAAACTCGCGGCCGAGAGCGGCTTGTCGCTGGCCCCGTGACCTCGCTGGTCGAGGGCGATGAGGTGGTAGCCCGCACGAACCAGGTCCCGCACCCAACCGGTGTGGTGCCAGTTGGCGAGCGCGCTGGAAGCGAAACCGTGCAGGAGAAAGACGGTGGGGGCATCCGGATCACCGAATTCATAGGTGGCCAGTTGTGTGCCGTCGGTGGCGTGAACGATCTTGGGCGGGGGAGCGGGGGGCGTGTGCATCAGAATCTATTTGACCATGACCCGCACGAGAAACCGACCGCAGTCCAGGTGTGGCCTACGGGCGACTACGGTTGATGAGGTCTTGAAGGGAATAACTGAGTGAGCGATATTGCGGCCGAACTGGCGCGGGTGCGTGAGGCGTTCGACAAACCGACCCTTCGGCTCCTGGATCGCAAGTGGGCGCCCTTCGTGCTCGCCGTCTTCAAATCGTCGTTCAGTCGTGACCGGCGCAGCGTGCAGGCCGACCTGCTGCACACCCAGGTGGATGCGTACCTGGCCGACCTGCGCTCGGTGGGCAGCGAGGTGCCGGGCAAGAACGGTCGTGCCCTCTGCGTGCAGTGGATGAACGACCAATGGCTCTACCGCGAGACGGGAGACAACGGCGAGGAACAGTACTCGCTGACGTCGCACGCCCTCGAGGCGCTGCTGCTGGTCGCGAGCCTCTCCCGGGACCGCGCGCTCATCAGCGAGTCACGTCTGACGACGATCGTCGACGCCGTGCGTCACCGCGCCACACAGGCCAACCCGGATCGTGAGCAGCGCATCCGTCGCCTCGACCAGGAGATCGCCGAAAAACAGAGCGAACGAGATCGTCTCGCGGCCGGCGGTGAAATAGCGGAAACGTCCTCGGAGCAAATGCACGAGGGCTACGCCAACCTGGTCAACCTCATCACCCAACTTCCGAGCGACTTCAAACGGGTCGAAGAATCCGTCGCTGGCATGCACCGGCAGATCGTGAACGATTTCCGCGCTGAGGAACGCCCGATCAGTGAGGTTCTCGACGACTACCTCACGAAAACGGATGCCCTCATGACGTCGACCGCGGAGGGCCGCGCCTTCGAGGGGGCCTTCACCCTGCTGCGCAACGACGCCCTCATGCAGGAACTGAAGAACGACCTCGAAACGATTCTGCTGCACCCCTTCGCCCTGGAGCTGAGCGCCGACGACCGGCGCAGTTTCATGGGCACCGTGAGCCTCATCCGTAAGGGAATCGACGATGTGCTCACGCAGCGAAACGGTCTCACCACGACTTTGCGCGAGCACATCGTCAACCATGACGTCGTCAAGGACCGGGAGCTTGAGCGCCTGCTGCGGGAGATCAACAAGGAGCTGGCCACCTGGATGGAGACGGCCGGACCCCGGTCGACCGTCACCGCCGAGCTGATGCCGGGAACGCTCGATGTGGAGCACCTCCGCGAACGTTTCTACGACCCGGGAGCGCACCTTGCGCCGCCCGAGCTGGAGGACGTGTCGGGGGACGCCCCCGAGCCGGCCAGCCTCGGTGCGCTGCGTGGCCAGGGCGGACCGCTCCTGGACGACATGCGTCTCGCGATTGTTGCCGCGTCCTCCGCGGCGCTCCATGCCGGGAACGGTGCCTCCATCGGTGACGCCTTCAATGGCCTGGATGCCGGCCTGCGCCGCCCCGTCGAAATTCTGGGGCTGCTGCACATGGCGACCCAGCTGGGCACGGTGCACCACTCGAAGGTCAGTGAAGCCTTCGAGACGGTACGCCCCGACGGCACGGTGCGGTCGTTCGCCGTGCCCCGAATTGTTTTGAACGAGCACGACACGGCGGCACTGGCCGCCCTGAACTCAGGACCTGATCATGACTGACACCTGGACCGACGACGCCGACGGCGGCGCAGACACCGAGCACCCCCTCGAGAATTCGACGGAGAACTTCTCGTTGTTTGAGGGGGATGAGGGTGGCCTCACCATCGCACAGCGCAAGACCCTGGTGCTGCTCATGAAGCAGCGTTACATCTCTGCGGCGCTCCAACCCGTGGAATGGCGCACCCTGCTCGCCGCGCAGGGCCTGATCAAATCTCGGCTCAACGACGTGTTCCTCGACCTGCACATCGACCTGCACTATGAGGTCGCATTCAAACGCCAGGCCGTCGCCGAGGGCGGAGACCGATTCCCTACGCTGCTGCACGACGTGTCGTACTCGCGTGAAGAGACGATCCTGCTCGTGCTGCTGCGCCAGCGTTTTCGCAGCGAACGCGCCAACGGGCAGGACATCGTCATCGTGGACCGCGATAACCTCGTCGACAATGTGGCGCGCTTCCGGCCGGAGAACGCCACGGACCTCTCCGGCGACGCCCGCCGGGCCACCGCGGCCGTGGACAGCCTTGCCAAGGCGCGGGTGCTGCTGAAGACGAGCGACCCCGATCGGTTCAGAATCTCCGCGGTGATCGAGGTGCTGCTGCCGGTCGAGCGCCTCGCGGAACTTCTGGAGTGGCTGCTCAATCAGAATGACGAGCAACAGTCGCCCGAAACCGCCGAAACGCACACCATCGGCGAGCGCGAACTGGAGAGCATCTCATGAGCGATTCCGCACTGTTCTACATCGACGGATCCACCGAAGGAACCACGCAGTGGCGCGCCGAATCCTTTCAAATGGTGAACTGGGGTGGTTTCCACGGCCACCACGACGTGGCCTTCGCGCCAACCGCCACACTCGTATCCGGTGCATCCGGCACGGGCAAGAGCAGCCTGCTTGACGCGTACCTCGCCCTGATGATGCCGTCGGACACCCCCTTCAACGGTGCGTCCAATGACGCCGGATCCGGCCGCGCGCGAAGCGCCGACCAGCGCAACCTCATGACGTACCTCAAGGGCAAGACCGACTCCACCCGCGAGACGGGCACCGGACAACTGCACGACCAGGTCTTGCGCGGCGCCGACTCGTCAACGTGGGGCGCCGTGGCCATGACGTTCATCGACGACAACCAGCGGCGCTTCACCGTGCTGCGCGCCTACTTCCTCCCGCGGGCGGCGACACGATTCGCTGACATCTCGATGAAGATGGCAACCGTCGACGGACACCTCGACCTGCGTGACCTCGCCGAGATCGCCGAATCCCGATTCGACAAGCGGGCGCTGAAGACCAGGTTCCCGGAGATGGACGTTTTCGACACCTACGCCGCCTTCGCGCAGACGCTGTTCACCCGCCTGGGCATCGGGGCCAACGGCGAGGGAGGAAAAGCCCTGCGGCTGCTCGCCCGGATCCAGGCCGGACAACAGGTCCAGAGCGTCGACGGGCTGTACAAGTCGATGGTGCTCGAGCAGCCGGCAACGTTCGCCGCCGCAGACAAGGCCGTCGATCACTTCGAAGACCTGGAACGTTCCTACGGGGCCATGGTCACCGAGGCGCAGAAGGCCAAGGTTCTCGAGCGCCTGCCCGACCTGTACCGTGACTTCGAAGCGGCATCGGCCAAGGCCGACCTCATCGACACCTTCGGCGTGCATCGCGACGGCGACACGCCGTTCGTGCTCTGGAAGCTGCAGACCGAGCGCAGCCTGCTCGACCTCGCCGCCGACGCCAACCGCGCGAAGCGACGGGACAACCTCGCCGCCTTCACGCGCAGCCGAGACAGCGAGACCGACCTGAAGACCCGGGTCGGCGAAATTCAGCACCGGCAGCGCGACAACGGCGGTGACGCGCTCGTCAGCCTGCAGAACGAACAGGCGCGACTTCGCGACAAGAGCGACGATGTGGCGGGCGAACGCGCCCGGTTCGACGAACGCGTGCGAGCGCTGTCGCTCGACATCCGCTCCCTCGATGACCTGCGGGGTGCCGAGGCCGCGGCCCAGACCTTTCTCGCGCAGAGCGCCAAGCGTGAGCGTGACCTCGACGAACAACGCGACCTGCTGCACAAGACGTCGTATCCGGTGGAGGCCCAGATTCGGGAACTCACGCAGGAGCGCGCCTTTCTCACCGGGCGAGCGAGCCTCGTACCGCAGCACCTGCACAACGCCCGCGTCATGATCGCCGAGGCGAGCGGTATCCCGATCGAGGACCTGCCCTTCGTGGCGGAACTCATCGACCTGGCACCGGCCGAGGAAGCGTGGCGGCACGCGGCCGAGGTTACCCTTGCCCCCATCATCCGGGTGATGCTGGTGGATGCGACCCGCCTGCGGGCGCTGAGCGAAGCCATCGATCCGCTGCACCTCCCCGTTCGCATCCATTTCGAAGGCGTCACGCTCGAAGACTTCACGACCGCGGACGGTGACGTGCGATTCGTCTCCGGCAAGCTCGTGCACAAGGGCTCGCCGTTCAGCGGCTGGGTCAGGGCGCGCGTTCAGGCCGAGGCCCTCGACGCCCGCTGCGTCGAGGGCGCGGCAGACCTGCCCGGCGACGGGGCGCGGGTCACCCGCAACGGCCAGACCCGCAACGGCGGCCGAGGAGCGCACGGGTGGAACCGGGACCAGAAATCCATCATCGGATTCTCCAACCGCACCCGGCTCGACGACATCGAGACGGAACTAGCCGAGCGTCGAGCCACCGCCACCCGGCTGGCCGGCGAAGCGACAGAACGGGGCAACAGCATCACCGAACTGCGCGCACACACCGTCGCGCAGCAGGTCATCGTCGACACCGTCTGGTCGACGATCGACGCCGCGGGCGCAGAGGCGCGCATCACCGAGAAAACCGCCGAATATGAGCGGGTGCTCGGGGCGAGCGACGTGCTCCTGGCCCTGAAAGACGAGGAGGAACGCCTCGCGACCGAGCTCGACGGAGTGCAGAAGCTCAAGCATGCCACGGAGCGCACGACCGAGCAGCTCGCAACAGAGCAGGCGCGAATCGTCGACGCCCAGGACACCCTCAGTGACGCCCTCGATCGGATCGAACGCACCGCGTCCGTGACCCTCGCGCCGGAACACGCCACCCACCTCGACGCGCAGTTCGCCCTCGTAACCGACCAGACCGACCTGACCCAGTACGAGGCGGGAGTGAAACGGTTGCGCGACGGACTCATCGCGCAGTCCGCGCAGGACCGCGGCAACGCCCTCCGCGCGCGGGACTCCCTGATGCGCATCTTCGAGACCTTCCAAAGCCGCTGGCCCGACCCGAACATCGGCGTGTCCATGGAATCGTTCACGGCCTACCGGGACATTCTCGATGCCGTGTACACGCTCGGACTGCATGAGCGACGCCAGGAATGGAAACGACGACTCGCGGCGTGGAGCGGGCAGGACCTCGTGCCGCTCGCCGGAGCATTCTCGAGTTCCATCGAGGAGATCGAAGACCGACTCCGCCCGATCAACGAGATCCTGACGACACTTCCCTTCGGCGCCGGACGGGATCGGCTGAAGATTTCGCTGCGACGGTTGCACTCCGAGGATGCTGCCGCCTTCCAAAAGGAGCTGAAGGCGCTGTCGTCGGGCGCCACGGAAGCGTTCACCGAGGAGCAGACCGAGAGCCGCTTCACGCGGTTGCAGGCCTTCATGAACCTGATTCGTCGCCCTGACGGGGAATCGCGCCAGGAATCCTCGCGCGATCTGCTGCTCGATGTGCGCAAGCACGTGGAGATCACCGCCGTGCGCACCACCCCCGACGGGGTCGACGTGAGCACCTACTCGTCCCTCGGCGGTAAGAGCGGCGGAGAGTCGCAAGAGCTCGTCGCCTTTGTTGTCGGCGCCGCGCTGCGGTTCCAGCTGGGGGACGAGAGCCGAACCCGACCGCGCTTCGCCCCGGTGTTCCTCGATGAGGGCTTCGTGAAGTCTGACTCGGAGTTCGCCGGTCGGGCCGTTGCGGCCTGGAAGGGTCTCGGGTTCCAACTCATTGTGGGAGCCCCACTCGACAAGGTGACGGCCCTTGAGCCGCACATGGAACTCGTGCTGTCGATGACGAAGAACAACGCCACCGGTTACTCCTACATCATCCCGCTGGTCTCCACCGTGCCAGCCGTGGCGCCGGCCGTTCTGGAGAGTGCAATGATAGACGCATGAGAGGCGCCGCACCATCCGTTTCCCTTCCCGTCCTCGACCTCTCCCGACTCAACGGAGGGGACGCGGACGCCGAGGCGTTCCGAGTGGAACTGCGCGAAGCCACCCACAATTTCGGCTTCTTCTACCTGACCGGGCACGGGGTTCCGGCCGGCCTCATCGAACGTGTCCTGGGTTGCGCACGCGCCTTCTTTGCGCTCCCCGAAGCCGACAAGATGGCCATTGAGAACCTGCAGAGTCCCCACTTTCGCGGCTACACGCGGGTAGGCGGCGAGCTCACGAAGGGCATCGTCGACTGGCGGGAACAGATCGACATCGGCCCGGAACGTGAGACCGTGCCGCGCACGGCCGACACCCGCGATTTCATGCGGCTGGAGGGCCCCAACCAGTGGCCCGTCGCCCTGCCGGAGCTGCAGGAGGTCATGGCCCAATGGTGCGAGGCGCTGAACGCGGTCGCGCTTCGTCTCATGCAGGCGTGGGCGCTCTCCCTCGGCGCCGATGAGCATGTCTTCGACGACGCTTTCGCCGGCAAACCCTTCACCCTGATCAAGATCGTGCGCTACCCGGGCAAGTCCGACCCCACCCCGCAGCAGGGCGTCGGGGCGCACAAGGACTCCGGCGTGCTGACGCTCCTCTTCGTGGAGCCGGGCAAGAGCGGCCTGCAGGTGGAGAAGGACGGCGACTGGATCGATGCGCCACCGCTCGACGGTGCCTTCGTGGTCAACATCGGAGAACTGCTGGAGGTGGCAACCGACGGCTACCTGAAGGCCACCGTGCACCGCGTCATCTCCCCGTTGATCGGGCAGGACCGCATCTCGATCCCGTTCTTTTTCGGGCCGGCCCTTGACGCCACGATTCCGCTGTTGGATTTGCCGGACACCCTGCACGCGCCCGGCATCACCGTTGACCCCGAGAACCCGATCTTCACGACGTACGGGGAGAACGCCCTCAAGAGTCGGCTGCGGGCGCACCCCGACGTCGCGGCCATCCACTACGCCGACCTGTAGGGCACGTGCCTCCGGGGCTTTCTCTTGCAGCACAACGGCTGGCCCCTGTGGCGGGCAGGCACCCGGTCGACCGCGACTAAACTGGAGCTTTGGGTTTAGGGGAGTTTGAGTGATCGATCAAGAGCTTGCGCGTGAACAGGACTACGTCACCACGCTCTACGCTCGGTTGGATGCGCTGCAACGGGAGGCCGAGCAGCAGCTGACGGCGGTGCGGAGACTCGACGTGGGTGGCAATCACCAGGCGCGGTCTGAGCGGGACAACTTCGCGAGGCTCTACGAAGACAGAATCATGCAGCTGCGCGAGGTTGATGATCGGTTGGCGTTCGGACGGTTGGAAACAGCAGCCGATGAAACAACCGGGGAGCCCGTTTTTCGCTACATCGGACGCGTCGGCCTCCGCGACGAGCAACTGCACCCGATCCTGCTCGACTGGCGCGTTCCCCAGGCGAGCGCCTTCTACCAGGCGACCGCGGCCACCCCCCTCGGAGCCCGGTCCCGGCGGCACCTGCTGTCCAGCGGACGCAACATCGTTCGTATCGAAGACGAGATTCTTGACGCCACGCTGCTCGACGACGCCGGCGCTACCCTGCACCAGGGTGAGGGAGCGCTGCTTGCCGCCCTCACTGCCCAGCGCACGGGGCACATGACCGACATCGTGTCCACCATCCAGGCCGAGCAGGACAAGATCATTCGCTCTGACCTCCCCGGCGTGCTGGTGGTGCAGGGTGGGCCGGGAACAGGAAAAACCGCGGTCGCCCTGCACCGTGCGGCCTACCTGCTCTACACGCACCGCGACCGTCTCCGGGATTCCGGCGTGCTCATTGTGGGTCCGTCGCGGTCGTTCCTGCAGTACATCGAAGCCGTTCTGCCGTCCCTGGGTGAGACCGGTGTCGTGCTCGCCTCGGTGGGCCAACTCTTCTCGGGGGTGGAAGCGACTCGGGAGGACATCCCGGCGGTCGCCGAGCTCAAGGGCCAGACCTTCATGGCGGATGTCATGGCGCGCGCTGTTCGCTCCCGTCAGCGGGTGCCGGCCCAACCCCTCACCCTCGTCGTGAACGGCGATCGCCTCACGGTGCACCCGCAGCTCTTCCGCGACGCCATCGCCCGGGCACAATCCGGTGGCAAACCGCACAACGAGGCGCGGGTCACCTTCGTGAAGATAGCGCTCGGTGCGCTCGCGAAACAGTGGCTGGCCCAGCTCAAGGAGCAGGGGCGGTCAATGGACGACACCGATCTTCCCATGCTGCGGGAAGATCTGCGCCTGGCCGACGACGTCAGGGTCGCGTTGAACACCGCCTGGCTGCCCCTCACCCCGCAGAAGCTTGTGCAGGACATATTCGCGCGCCCGCAGTGGCTCGCCGAGCTCACTCCCGGGTGGTCGGATGCACGGCGGGCGCTCCTTCGGCGTTCACGCGACGCTGAACTCACGATCTCCGACGTTCCCCTGCTCGACGAGGCCGCGGAACTGCTTGGCGAATACAACGTTGTCGATCAGGCGCAGAAACGGGCCGCCAAGGAACAGCGCAAGCGCGACATTGAGAACGCGGAATCGGCCATAGAAAACATGGAGGTCAAGGGTCTGGTCAACGCGAAGAAACTCGCGGAGAGCTTTGCCGAGTTGGGCGATCGCGCGACGACCGCGGAACGCGCCGGTCGTGATCGCACCTGGACGTACGGCCACGTCGTTGTTGACGAAGCCCAGGAGCTGTCGCCGATGCAGTGGCGGCTGCTGCTGCGCCGCGGTCCGCGGCGCTCGTTCACGATCGTGGGCGACATCGCCCAGGCGGCGTCAGCCGCCGCATCCGCCAGCTGGAAGGACGCGCTCCAGCCCGTGCTGCAGGGATCGCTGGAGGAGGGCCGGTGGCGGTTGGAGGAACTCACGGTGAACTACCGCACACCGAGTCAGATCGCTGAGGTCGCCGAACGCGTGGCGCTTGCGCACGGCCTGCACATCACGCCCTCGCGCACCGTTCGGGCGAGCCTGTGGCCGGTGGAATACGTCACGGATGTTGCGGAGGCCGTGCGTCGTGATCGGCGCCTCGAGCACGAAGGGACCCTTGCCGTTATTGCCGTTGACGCGCAGATCACGGCGTTGGATGCGGCCCTGACGGCGGAGTTCGGCCCGCTCGTTGGGCGTGGGCCGTTGGGGCTGACTCGGGACATTGCCCTGCTCACCCCCCAGGACGCCAAGGGACTCGAGTTCGACGCCGTCATCGTCGTGGAACCCGCGTCCGTCATCGCGGTATCGGAACGGGGTGCCGGCGCGCTGTACGTCGCCATGACCCGGGCCACGCAGCGTCTCTACCTCGTGTCGGAAGAACCGCTGACGCCGGAGTTTCGCTAGCGTTCGGACCCGGGACGGAGCGAACGTCGGCTGAGAGGACGCTGACCGCCGGAATACGCTGCCGCCAGGCCACGTTCCACCCACAATGCAAGCAATAACGTACAGCGAATATGGCAGCCCCGATGTTCTCGAGTTGACCGAGCAGCCCCTGCCCAAGGTCGGACCGGGAACGGTCCTGATTCGGGTGAAGGCGGCCGCAGTCAATCCGGTGGATTGGAAGGTCATGGCCGGGTATCTCGATCCGATGCTCGACATCAGTTTCCCCGCCGTCCCCGGCTGGGACGTGGCCGGTGTCGTCGAAGCCGTCGGTGTCGATGCGCCGCACTTCGCCGTTGGCGACGAGGTCATCTCCAACGGCCGGAAGGACGTCGTCCAGGCCGGCAGTTTCGCGGAATTCATCGCTCTTCCCGAGCGGCTCGTCGCCCGGAAGCCTCGGTCCCTCACCTGGGAGCAGTCCGCCGGGTTGCCGCTGGCTGGCCTGACCGCGTTTCAGGTGCTCACCCGTCTGGGCGTCGCTGACGGGGACACCGTGCTGATCCACGGTGGCGCCGGGGGAGTCGGGTCCCTCGCGATCCAGCTCGCTGTCGCCCGCGGGGCGCGCGTACTGGCCACCGCGTCGCAGGCCAACCACGACTACCTTCGTGCGCTCGGCGCCGAACCCATCGAGTACGGCGACGGCCTCACCGAACTCGTGCGAGCACTGGCCCCGGCCGGCGTTGACGTCGTCGCCGACTTCGTGGGCGGCGTGCTCACGACCACCCTCGCCGTGCTCGCCGACGGCGGTCGACACGCATCCGTCGCCGACGGTGACGCCGAGGCGCACGGCGGAACGTGGATGTGGGTTGACCCCTCCGGCGCCGATCTGCAACGCCTCGCGGACCTCGTCGACGAGAACGCGTTCACCATTGACGTTGCCCGCGTCTTTCCGCTCGCTGAGGCAGCGGATGCCTACCGGCTCAACATGGTCGGGCACACCCGCGGCAAGATCATCGTCACCGTCGATCTGCCGTAAGCCCACGCCTGTCAACGATTTAGGAGTTCCCATGACTGCACCGTCCAATCTCGCCGCCGTACCCGCCATCGCGCTCAACAGCGGCGCCACCATTCCCCAGCTCGGTTTTGGCACGTTCCAGATCGCCGCGGCGGATGCAAAGGCCGTAACGCTCGCCGCGCTTGAGGCCGGTTACCGCCACATTGACACGGCCGAGATGTACGGCAACGAGAAGGAGGTTGGTCAGGCCATCGCCGAATCCGGTCTCGCCCGCGCGGAGGTGTACGTGACGAGCAAACTCAACAACGGCTTCCATGCGCGAGCGGATGCCCTCGCCGCGTTCGACCGCACGCTCGATGATCTCGGCCTGGAATCGATTGACCTCTTCCTCATTCACTGGCCGCTCCCGGCCGTGGGCGACTATGTGGAGACGTGGACGGCGATGGAAGAGATGGCGCGTTCGGGCCGCGTGGCATCCATCGGCGTCTCCAATTTTCAGCAGGCACACTTGCAGCGGCTCTTCGACGAGACGGACACCGTTCCCGCCGTGAACCAGATCGAGGTGCACCCGTACCTCACACAGGACACCCTGCGTGCGTTTAACAACGCGCACGGCATCGTGACCGAAGCCTGGTCACCCCTGGCCCAGGGAGGCGTGCTCGGGGATCCCGTGATCACGGCCATTGCCGACCGCGTCGGCCGCACGGCCGCACAGGTGACGTTGCGCTGGCACCTGCAGCGCGGCGACGTCGTCTTCCCGAAGTCGGTCACGCGTGCCCGCGTCGACGAGAACTTCGCGCTCTTCGACTTCGAGCTGACGGATGGCGACCTCGCCTCGATCACGGCGCTCAACCGCGACGAGCGCACCGGCCCGAACCCGGACGAGTTCAACTACATCCCGTAGCCGACGTAGTGCGTGCGAACAGCCCGCCGGGCTCTCCCTGAGGGGAAGCTCGGCGGGCTGTTCGCGTGTGTCCGGTGACGGATCTTGGCCCTAGTCCTTCATGCTGATGCCCTTGGTCTCCGGCAACCCGAAGGTGGCGAGCAGGCTGACCACGCTGACGCCGGCAAGCAGCAGGCCGATCGAGTAGCTGCCCAGGCTGGCTCCAATGGATGCCGCCACAAGCGGAGTGATGCCGCCGCCGACCAATGCGCCCAGGTTGTACGCCATTCCGGCACCGGTGTAGCGATACCGGGTGGCGAAGAGTTCTGGCAGATAGGCGCCGACCGGGCCGTAGATGCCTCCGACGATGAGCAGCGTACCGGCGAGGCCGAGCGCGAATGACCACTCGGTACCGATGTCGAGAATCGGGAACAGGGCGAGTGCCCATGGCACAGCAATCATGCAGGAGGCCACAATCACCGGGCGTCGGCCCAAGCGGTCGGAAATAATCGCGCTTGCGATGGTGCCGATGGCGAAGACCAGGGCGCCGAGGATACCGAGGGAGAGGATCGTCGGGCGGCTGTGGGCGAGCCCGTCGGGGTTGGTGCCGTAGGCGCTCAGGAAGGCGGTACCGGTGTAGAAGAACGCGAAGAGCATCATGGTCGACGCCCCGCCGAGCAGGATCTGGCGCGGCTGGTTACGCACGACTTCCCACACCGGCAGCTTGCGGGCAACCGGCGCCGCGACCCTGGCTTCGGTTTCCGCGGTGAAGACCGGAGTCTCTTCGATCTTGAGGCGGATGTACAGTCCGATGACAACAAGCACGGCGCTGAGGATGAACGGGATTCTCCAGCCGTAGCTGAGGAACGCGTCAGAGGTGTCACCAAGCGTCAGGTTGATGATGAGGAATGTGCCGCTGGCCAGTGCAAAGGCGATCGACGGGCCGAGCTGCGGGAACGCGGCGTACAGGCCTCGCCGTTTCGGCGGAGCGTATTCGGCCGCGAGCAGTGCGGCACCGGCCCATTCGCCGCCCACGGCGAAGCCTTGAAGAAAACGCAGCAGGACGAGGATGATGGGTGCCGCGACACCGATCATGCTCGCATCGGGGAGCAGGCCGATCGTGACGGTGGCGATACCCATGATGAGCAGCGTGCTCACGAGTGTTTTCTTGCGGCCGAGGCGGTCACCAAAATGACCGAACAGGATCGCTCCGAGTGGGCGGGAAACGAAGGCGACGGCAAAGGTGCCGAACGACGCGAGGGTGCCCGCCGCCGTGCCCAGAGCCGGAAAGAACACCTGCGGAAAGACGAGGGCCGCTGCGGTGCCGTAGATCAGAAAGTCGTAGAACTCGATGATGCTGCCCATGGAACTCGCCACGGCTACCCTGGCCATTGATGTGCGGCGCCGCGCGGGACGCACCTCACGAATTGCGGTTTGTTCGAGCATGCGATATCTCCCTTGACACCGTGGCCGGGGCCTTATGCCCTGGCAGATGCCCAGACTGACAGTGTGCTGTGCGAGCCACTACCTCCTGGGGGAGGTGGTTCGGCGCGGATTCTGGATCAGGGCAGCAGACGCAGCCGGCGAGCCACCTGCACCGCCTCGGTGCGACTATGGGCATGAAGCTTGGACATGATGGTCTGCATGTAGCCCTTCACGGTGACCGGGCGCAGGGCGAGGCGACGGCCCACCTCGGCATAGGAACAGCCGAGAGCCACTTGGGCGAGGACATCTGATTCACGGGGCGTGAGGCGGGGGGCATCCGCCGGAACGCTCGAGGAGCCGACGAGCTGCTGGGTCACGGCGAGGAGCCGCAACGACAATGCCGGATCGGTGGTGAGGCGGGCCATCGAAAGCAGTTCGGCGTGGGCGATACGCACGATCTCGATCAGGTCGCGGTCGAGGGGCTCCGTGGCGTGCTGGTCCACGACCCGGAGGATTGAGACGCGGTTGTCGACCTCGTCGCGAATCAAGAGTTCCCGGGAGATGAGGGAGGCACCAGCGGTGAGCAGATCGATCGATCGCTCGCCAATGGACGCACTGTCGCGAGTGGCGGCGTAGAGCATGCTGCGGGGCTGGCCTCCGACGAGGACCGGCAGGGCCACCATCGCGCGCAGGCCTTCGATGCGTACGGCCCTGTCGTGCTGGTGTGTGATGCGGTCGGAGTTGAAGTAGTCGGAAACGCCGACCGGGCGGGCCTGCAGCAGCGCGCGTCCACCGATTCCCTCGCCGGTTTGCACGACCAGGTTTCGTAGGCCGTGCGTGGTGGTGCCCACGAACTCGGTGATCGTGAGCTGGGAACGGTCAACCAATCCGGCGAATATCACTCCGATTCCGGATTGCCCTGCGAGCTCCCGAAGCGCTCCCTTGAGGAGTTCCCGGTCGCAGGGGCGATACACCTGAGGTTCGCACTCAGACATGGACCCCTCCCGAGCGTCGTCGCGTTAGGGGGATGTTAGCAGTTTCTGTGCCGTCAGCCGGGCTCGCGTTCCGTCCCCGGCTGTTCGCGGGTTGCGGCATCCGGGTGGATGCCGCGCGTCTCGGCCCGACGCCGTCGACCGGGGACAAAATCAGCGAAGTGCACCATCGGCACAATTTTTGCAATGGCGAGCGCGGCATACATGACCGTGTTGATGGCCACGAACGATGCCAGAATGGCAAAGAAGTGGGAATGCAGCACTGACGTTGGCAGCAGGATGCCGGTGGGGAGTGCCTGGACGAAGCCGGTCATGAGGAGGCCTCCTCGACGGAGGCCGTCGCGGTCGGAGCATGGTCCACGTGGCCCCAGGCGCCCGTGCGTCCGAGCGTGATGTCGATGATGCCCTGCACGTAGACCAGATCCAGCACGATATCGAAGACCAGCTCGGGAACCAGCGCGGCGGCGAGCAGGCGAGCGCGCCAGCCGCCCTTCCAGACGCTCACCACACGTTCGGCCGTGAACACGAAACCGAGGCCCAGCCAGAACGGAAACCAGACCCAGACGTTCACGGCGAGAACGGTGATCACGATGAGCAGCACGAAGCAGCCCAGAGCGATCACGCTGTAGCCGATGCCCAGCTGCTGCGCCCAATAGCGAAACGTGGCCCGTGTGATGCCGTAGGCGCCGAGGTTTTCGAGGGCGCCGCGTTGCCAACGCAGGCGCTGCACCCACAGGGCTTCCACGGTCGGCATGACCTCGGTGACGACCGTGCATTCGGCGGGGGAGATGATCAGCGCGCCGAGGGACTTCAGCGCGAGCGTCAGCTCGTTGTCTTCGGTCAGTGCGGCCGTGTCGTAGACATCACCGGATATCCCCGGGATGCTCACGCCGCGGTGGGCGGCGACGCTGCGCAGCGCCGTGCTGCGAAACAGCGACGCCGTGCCCGTGAGCACGAAGACCCGGCCGCGGCGGCGTCCGATCTGGGTGGAGTAACGCACGTATTCGTTACGCTGCAGCTGCCCGAGCAGACCCGCGCCCTCCTCGCCGTAGAAGAGACCGCCCACCGCCATCAGTCCGCGGTCGTTGGTGAAACGCGAGACCGCACCGGCGAGGAATCCGTCGTCAACGGCTGTGTCGGCATCCAACACCATGATGACGTCGTTCGGGCCCTGATCCGGCAGGATTCTGCGTAGTACCTGGTTGAGCGCGCCGGCCTTCCTGGCCGTGTTCTCGACCGTTTCAACGACCTCCACGCCGTGGCTGCGCGCGATGGCAACGGTGCCGTCGGTGCAGTTGTCGGCCACGACGATCACTCGGCCGGGGCGGTGTGACTGCGCCAGAATGGACCTCAGCGTGTCGGGCAGGGACGCTTCCTCGTTGTGGGCGGGGATCAACACGGTCACGACCACCGGGCCGTGGAACGTGCCGCGGGTGGCGGCCATGATCACCTTCGGAGCCAGCGGTGACGTTTGCACGTCGAAGGAGCGACGCGCCTTGTTCGAGACCTGAATCTCGATGAGCGCGACCCCGGCGGCAAACATGACGGCGAGGGCCACAGCGGCGAGCAGCACGCGAGGGGACGGGGCCTCGAGATCGTAGAAGAGCCGCCAGATGCCGAAGATGATGCCTTCGCTCGGCACGTTTCCCTGCGGCGGCGAATCTGATGCGACGGCAAGCCACAGCAGGAGCGCGGCGCTTCCGGCGATGGCTCCGACGACCAGTCCCACGCCTCGACTGAACGGTTGCGTCCGCATTATTCTACCCCCTATGGAGGGGACATTAGCAGATTATTTCCGGTAAATGCGTGAGAGTTTCACGCTGCCGCGAGGAACTTCACCTGCTCGGCGATTTCGCTCTCGGAGCGGGCGTCGAAGACGCCCCACATGAAGTGCGTCGGCCCGCTTCCGTCGCTGCGCGGAACGGACGCCCGCATCGTCCAGCCGGAGGCGAGCGCCGCCGTTCCGAGCACCTCCAGCGAGGGCGCAATTGTCTTGTGCAGCACCTTGCCGGCCACGACCGCGCCCCGGTCCGATAGTCGCCAGCCGCGGTGGTGGGCGAGCATCCGGCCGACCTCCTCGTTGGTGAGCCACCAGCTGAACGTGCGGGCAGGAGGCTCGATTGCTTTTAGCGTCATGCTGCACACTGTAGCCAGTTCCGCTGCATGTCAGCGTGTCGCCCCGAGGGCAGGCCACTGTGAGAGCTTTCGACTGAAGAAGACCGGTGCGTTTGCGCCGGAATGATCATTGACGACCACGACCACGACCACGAACCGCGAGGCCCCGAACGGGTTGACGCCGATCACCCTGCCATCGATGAGGGCACGCCAACGAGGCCGGTGAGCCGGGACGTTCGGGACAGCCGTGCATACGTTTGCGTGGCGGTGTCGACCTGCGCGTCGCTGGGACGTGGTGTCATCGTCGTGCGAGCCTGTGATCGGTTCTCTCCCTCGAACAACTCGTCTTCTGCCTCCCGGCGAGAGAATTCGGTGAGAGCGGTCGACCGGAGTACATCGTCTTCAGGCGCGAATCAGCGTCAGCGACTCCACAACGTGGGCAGTCGTGGGTGATGTGGTTCTCGCGGGGCCGGACATGACAGGATTCAGATATGACGGCGAATTTTCCTCGAATTGCATTAGCCGGATTGTCGATTGCCTTCTCCGTCCTGGTGCTCTCGGGGTGTTCCTCCGATTCGAGCGGCGTCGGTGCGTTCGATCGTGATCAGACCGAGGCCGACGTGCTGCCGGCTGAACTTCAGGACGTCGCCAGTGTCAGCCCGGAATCGACCCGCCTGCTCGCCGTCATCGACGATGTCGAGTACTTCGCGGCGAAGGCAATCACAACCGGCGACCCGTGCCTGGTCGCTGCCCCCGAGCCCGGCGATTGGACGGTTGCGTGCTCCCCGTCTCTTCCGCTGATCTCCTCGAATTCGGGTGGCACGAAGGTCCAGCTCACCAGCATCGACCGCCTATCCGATGCAGACGGTTGGCACTTCGTCGCCGATAACCTGGCAATCCAGGAGGCCGGCTAGTCCGTTGATCAGCGCGCGGCGAGGAGGCAGCGAAGTGGTCCCGCGCATCGTCTGTCGGCCGCCGGGCCTCACTCGTCCACCGCCTGCCGCCGGTGACACCCGTGTCCATTCAGTCGTGGTCGTTCCGGCTGCGTGCGTAGGTGCTCGTGATGCGTCTCACGGCAGCCAGGGGCAGGGGCAGCCAATCCGGTCGGTTTCGGGTTTCGTAAACCGTCTCGTAAATGGCCTTGTCGAGTTCGAGCGCGGTGAGAAGCGCGTTGTCACCGGCGTTGTCACCGGCGTGGTCGCCGCTCTCGCGCTCACCGTCGGACATGCTCTGTCGTGACCCCCGCGGTTTCGATCCCAGGGCATAACCCTGAAGAAACGCACGTCGGCAGGCCAGCGCCCACGCGGCAACCCGCTCGGGGTCGAGGTGGGGGTGCGAGTGGGTGACGGTGCCGGAAACGTAGTCGAATGAGCGAAGCATCCCGGCGACATCGCGAAGCGGCGCGTCCGGCTGATCGCGTTCGCTGACGGCCCGAAGCGGCTCTCCCTCGAAATCGAGCAGGATCCACCCTCGCCCCGGAACATCCAGCACCTGCCCGAGGTGAAAATCCCCGTGGATGCGCTGCAGCCGCTGCCAGGGAACCGTGAGGGCACGCGCAAAGATTCTCTCGACCTCAGGACGTACGGCCAGGAGCGAGGGGACCTCGATCGCGGCCTGACGGAACCGATCGAGCATGGCCGTCACCATGGTGACCATCACGCGCGGGGTCGCCTCGAGTGTCGGCATGGCCGCAGCGAGGTCGGCGTGCACGCCCGCCGTCGCGTGGCCGAGGCGCCGGGCCGGTTCGCTGAAGTCTTCACCGGCGGCGGCCGCGAGCAGGGCCGTGCGCCAGGCGTCCGCTACGTCGGGAATGAATTCCTGAACAAAGACGAGATGACCGGAGGCACGTCCGTCAGGCTGGCCGGGATCGTTCCACTCGCCGGCCACGGCGCCGAGCGGCTCGGGAATATAGATCGACCCCGCCTGCGCGAGTACCGATTGCACGACGACGTCCGGGTTCTGCCCGTGATGGATCGCTCGGAAAACCTTGCAGATGACCGGCGGCACCGAACGGTCCCCGCCGCCCAGGTCGCAGATGATCGACGTGTTCGACTGTTCACCGGTCAGGACCCGGCTGGAGCGCACCGGACAAGAGATCACCCGGCTCGCGAGCGAGGAGGAGGGATGTGCGGCGTGAATCGGTTGTCCCCGCGCGATCGTCGCGGATGAGGCCTGAAATTGCTCGGGGACGAGTCCGCGTTCCACAATGAAACGCAGCAGTGCGGTGACCCACACGGTGTCATGGGTTCCGTCGTACACAAATCGAGCTGCACCAGCTGCCTCGCCTGCCACGCCGATGAGGGCGGGCTCAAGGTGGGGGGCGGGCGCCACGCGTTCGCTGATGGGAACCTGATAGACCGCAGTTCCTCTACTGGATTCGTCACGAACGAGAAGAGTTCGCAGCTGCACGTCCGGATCCGGCGAGGCCAGCGTCCACTGCCCGACGAGGCTCAGCGCGGGAGGGACTCTCCCGTTCGGAAACCACCGTTGCGCGGACACCCAGCGATTGAGAAAGTCGGGCAGGTCGCCAGCGAAGATATCCGTGTCATGAACCTCACGATTCGCACGCTCCTGGTCAGTCATGCGGCCAGCGTACGCGCGCACACGACCGAATCACAGGGTCTTTGGTCATGACCGGGCGCCGGTACCCGCCTGCGCACAATTCGCTGGCATGTGACCTGCGCGCAACGAGTGAGAAACGTGGACTCCCCAGACTGAGAACATGATGAGATCGAGAAGACCGAGGTTGGCCACCGCCGAGCTGCGCTGCGACGACTGCGGGCAGCTGCCGGAGGCGTCCAAGACGCGCCAGACCGTGGCGAACGTTGTCACGATTCTCCCTATCGAGCTGCTGGTACACGCCGCTGTCGTGCGCACCGAGCTGCCCTATGTGGCCAAGGTTCTCGTCCTTGCCCTGACGGCGACGACACTCGTGATCTGGGTTGCCGAACCCGGGACGCGGCGGCTGCTTCGACGCTGGTTGCACGCTCCGGCTCTGCGGCGACGGTCGACCCTGCACGCCTCGCCGGCGCTGTGGCGGGTACGCACCATACTTCCCGACGAGAGCGGGACCCTGGAGCGGGTCACCCATGGTTTCTCGCGACTTGACGTCAATATTCTCAGCATCCATGTGCATCCCGTGGACGGTGGCGTCCTCGACGAATTCGTGGTGAGCGCGCCGGGGGAGCTCTCGGACGACGACATCCTCGCGAGCATCATGGCCAGTGGTGGCCGGGCGACGCGTGTGTGGCCCACCACGCCGCTGGCCCTCACCGATGGGCAGACGAAGGCGCTCGGCCTGGCGGCCCGGGTTGCGGGCGATCCGGGCGAGCTCGCCCAGGCGACGGCGGAACTCCTGTCGGCGCGAATCGTTACCGTGCCGGCGGGGCCGGTCGATGACACCCTCCTGAAGATCCCGCGGGCGTGGAATGAGCCCCTGTACTTTTCGCGTCCGGGGGACCCGTTCACTCCCGCCGAAGCGTCACGCGCTTACCACCTGGCGGAACTGGCCGAAGTCGTCGAACTCACCGGGCGGGCACACCCGGATGCGGCGAGGTAGTCGGTCAGGCGATCGCGGAGATGCCGGTGACGGCGCGACCCACGAGGAGAGCGTTGATTTCGTAGCTTCCCTCGTAGGAGTAGATCGCTTCGGCGTCGGCAAATATCTTCGCCATCTCGTAATCGGTGCTGATTCCGTTTCCGCCGAGGATGCCACGCCCGAGAGCGACGGTTTCGCGCATGCGTGCGGTGCACGTCGATTTCGCAAGGGCGGCCTGGTCCATGGTCAGGCGACCCGACTCCTGCAGGCGGGCGAGTTGCACCATGAGCGTGAGGCAGAGCGTGGCATTGCCGATCATGCGCGAGAGCTGCTCCTGAATCAGCTGGAAGGCGGCAATGGGCTGCCCGAACTGACGTCGTTCCAGAGCGTAGGCGCGAGCCACGTCGAAGGCCGCGAATTGCTGTCCGACGGCCTGCCACGAGACCCAAACCCGGGAGTTGCGCAGGAGCACGTTCGTGTCCCGAAAACTGTTGGTGCCCGGGAGTCGATTGCCGGCCGGAATGCGCACGTTGTCGAGGGTGATGTTGGCGTTCTGCACGATTCGCACGGCAATCTTGTTCTCAATGGTGCTCGTGGAGAATCCGGGGCGTTCCTTCTCCACAATGAAGCCCTTGATCTGGTTGTCGGCGGTGTCGCGCGCCCACACCAGCACATAGTCGGCCATGGCCGCATTCCCGATCCAGCGTTTGTGCCCGTTGAGCACCCAGTCCTCGCCGTCGGCGGTGGCGGTGGTCTCCATGGCGCGGGAAATATCGGAGCCGTGCTGTGGCTCCGTGAGCGCGAAGGCCCCGATTTTTCGAAGCGCCAGCAGGTCGGGCAGCAGCCGGTCACGTTGCTCCTCGGAGCCGAGCTGCTCGATCGAGGCGGCAAAGAGTTCGTGATGCACGCCGAAGAATGTGGAGATGGACGTGTCGGCGCGGGTGAGCTCCATTTGAAGGAGGCCGGCAAGCAGGTGACTCGTGTCGTTCTCTCCGATCCCGCTCAGGTTCTGCGCGGCCAGCTTGGGGAGCAGGGCGAAGGGAAATTCGGCGCGATTCCAGAAGTCGACCGCGATCGGGCGGACCTCCGCCTGGAAGAACTGCCGCGCGCGAGCGAGGCGGTCGCCCTCGGCCTCGGAGAGTAGATCCGTGATGAACAGCAGGTCGGCGGTTGGATACGGTACGTCTGCGCCCACGGGGTCGGCGGGGGCTGGCAGATCCGTCGTGGACGGCAGGTGTGTGGCAGTCGGGGAGCGGAACGTCATTGTTTACCTCGTGTTACCTCGCGCAAATCGTTGGTACGATTTCGAGTACGAGCGTACACCATATGTATCACCAGACAGGATCGACCATGACTCTTCCGACCGTCGCCCAGCGTCCCCGTGAACGGTGGTCTGCACGTCAGGATGAACTGTTCGGCCAACTTGTTGACCTTTTCCTCAGGGAGGGTTTCTCCGACGTGACTCTTGCAGCGGCGGCCCATCGACTGCGCTGCTCCAAATCGACCATCTACTCCCTCGCCAGTAGCCGCGAGCAGCTCGTGCAGAAGGCCGTCGTGTTCTTCTTTCGTGGCGCGACCGAGCGGGTGGAGCGTAAGCTCGACGGCACGCTCGACCCGACCGACCGCATTGCCTCCTATCTCCGCGCGGTGGGCGACGAGTTGCGTCCGGCATCCGCTGCCTTCATCGACGACGTGGCAGCGTTCCCGCCGGCCAATGCCATCTATGAGCGCAACACGCAGTTCGCCTCGGCGCGCGTGCATGAACTCATCAGCGACGGTGTTCGCGTCGGGGCGTTTCGTGAGGTGCCGGCGGCATTCATCGCTGAGGCCGTGTCTGCCGTGATGGTGCGCATTCAACAGCAGCACATCTCGGAGAGCACGGGCCTCACCGCGGCCCAGGCCTATGACGAGCTCGCGGCCCTCGTCGTCAACGGAATCCGGGTACCGACGACGTAGGTTGCCCTACCGGTTGGTGAAGACCGGGCTTCGCTTCTCCACGAACGCCGCCATGCCCTCTTTCTGGTCTTCGGTCGCGAACGTCGAGTGAAAGAGGCGACGTTCGAAGCGGATGCCCTCGGCAAGCGTGGTCTCGAAGGCCGCGTTCACCGCTTCCTTCGCGAGCATCGCAATCGGGGTGGAGCGCGACGCGATCGCCGCAGCCGTCGCGAGCGCGTCGGTGAGGAGATCCGCAGCCGGCACAACGCGGGCGACGAGGCCGCACCGCTCCGCTTCCTCTGCGCCCATCGTGCGCCCGGTCAGGATGAGCTCCATGGCCTTGGCCTTGCCGACGGCGCGGGTGAGCCGCTGAGAGCCGCCGATGCCGGGAATGACGCCAAGCTTGATTTCCGGCTGGCCAAATTTGGCGGTGTCGGCCGCGATGATGAAATCACAGATCATGGCGAGTTCGCAGCCGCCACCGAGCGCGTGGCCGGCGACGGCCGCAATGACCGGGGTGCGCACGGCCGCCAGGGAGCCCCAGCCGGCGAACCAGTCAGCGGCATACATCTCCATGTACGACTGCGGGGCCATCTCTTTGATGTCAGCTCCGGCGGCGAAGGCTCGCTCGGACCCGGTGATCACGATCGCACCGATCTCCGGGTCCCGATCCAGCTCGGCCGCAGCGGCCACAACGTCGCGCATGAGGGCGTCGTTGAGTGCGTTGAGCGCCTCAGGTCGGTTGAGTGTGATCAAGCCAACCTGACCGCGGCGTTCCAGCAAAATGTTCTCGTAGGTGCTCATCTGATGTATGTCCCCTCGAATGGTGCCGTCATGTCCGGGCGACTGTGCCAGCGACGTGCACCTAACATACTAGGAAGTCCTAGGGATCTCTAGCTCGGTGCGACGACGCCTTCAGCGCGGGACCGCGGTCGGCGCTTCAGGTCGCCCTAACGGTGCCGGCGAGTTCAGACTTGAGAAGTGCGGCGAAGCGTGGTGAGGGCGCCACGCCGAGTTCGCGTCGAAGGCGAACGCAGAAATCTCGGTAGGCACTCAATGCGGAGGGGCGATTGTCGGCCGCAAGATGCCCGCGCACCAGCAGAAGCTGCAGGCTTTCCCGCAGCGGTTCAATGGATGCCGCGGATCGCGCGGCCACAATGGCATGAGAGGGATCCCCCCGGGCCAGATACCGCCTGGCAAGGATCTCCAGCGCGTCCACGCGCTCGTGCTGGAGCAACTCCTGCTCGCACACAACCCAATCTTCGTACCATCCCGGCAGCAGCTCGGTCGTGCGAAGGAGTTCGATCGTGGCGCTCGGGACCCCCGGTTCCCCTGAGTCGATGACGGCGCCGATCATCCGCCGTAGTTGATGCACGTCGACGGCCACCTGGTTCCCGAGCTGAAGCGGTTCGGTGGTGCGCATCAGGAAGGGGAGCTCGTGGGAGATTCGAAAGATGCTGGCCCGGAGATTTCCGGCGGCTTGCGCCTCTGACCCGTCCGGCCAGAGCAGTGTGGCAATGAAGTGGCGCGGCCGAATCCCCAGTAGCGCGATTGCTGTGATGACGCGTTTTTGTCTGGCGCCGACGTCGACCGGTTGGTCGTTTTGTTTCAATTGCCAGCAACCGAGCAGGGTGAGTTCCCACCGGGGAACAAGAATTGGCATTGTCGTCCTCCTCGCATCAGCTGCCGAGTAGAACAGTCTGGCCTCGCCACCGCATCCAACGGCACACGTCTGCTACCGACAGAATGGCCAGCACTGCGCGCCTTGTCAATGCGCGTCCGAGACGGATTTGCGCATCTTCGCAATTGCGGCAGACCATGTGCATCTCTGCGACACTGATGGGGTATCAGGCACCCGCGGCGACCGGCCGGGGATGTGTCAGCCTTGCGCTTCGGCGCCGGAAGGACCCCCATGCTCGATTTCCTGTTCGGCCCGCTGCCCGGAATTCTCGTCACGGTTGTGGTCATCCTCGTGGTTGCCCTCATCTACGCGCGCACCATCTACAAGAACGCGGGACCCGACGAGGCCCTCATCATCACGGGCAAGAAATCACGGAAGACGATCGTCGACGGGGCCACCCTCGAAGAGTCGGGGCAGCGGGTCGTGCACGGCCAGGGCGTCTTCATCACCCCCTTCTTTCAGAAGGCCTTCAAGATCAGCCTGCGCAGCCGGGCGATCGAAATCACGGCCATCGCCCAGGACCGCAATGGCATCACGCTGACCGTCGAGGCCGTGGCCATCGTCAAGGTGGGTGACGCCCCGGCCAATATCCGCGCCGCCGCCCAGCGTTTCCTCGGCCAGGACAAGAACATCGATGGGTTCGCCCAGGAGGTGCTGTCCGGTTCCCTGCGCTCCTCGATCGGTGCCACCGACGTGATGACCGTGATCCAGAAACGGGATGAGCTCGGAAGCGCCGTACTGGCCACCGCACGCGAGTCACTCGCCAACCAGGGACTCGACGTCGACTCGTTCGAGATCAAGGGCATCACCGACGAGAACGACTACATTCGCGATATCGGACGTGCGGAGCAGGCCAAGGTGCGCCGTCAGGCCGAGGTCGCCGAGCACCTCGCCAACCGGGAATCGCAGGAAGCCTCGATCGCGGCCGAGCAGGCCGTGGCCGAGGCCCGGAACACGCTCGCGCTGCGTCAGGCGGCGCTTCAGCTTGACACCGACAAGGCGGCCGCCGAGGCAGCCGCTTCCCGGCCGCTCGCCGAGGCGAAGGCGCAGCAGGCCATCGTGCAGGAGCAGGAACTTACCGCTCAGCGTCGCGCGAGCCTGCGCAAGGCCGAGCTCGAGTCAGAGGTGAACGCGATTGCCGACGCGGATGCGTACCGTATTCGCGTGACGGCACTGGCGGCCGCCGAGGCATCGGTTGCCGCGGCAACCGCCGACCGGGATAGCCGCGTCGCCAACGCGGAAGCCACGCGGGCCGAGGGCCAGGCGGAAGCCGACGCCATTCTCGCCAGGGGCACCGCCGAGGCCACTGCAACGCGACTGTCGGCGGAGGCCGTCGCACAACAGTCCGAAGCCTTGATCCAGCTGCGCCTCGTGGAGATGCTGCCCAAGATCGCCCACGAACTGGCCGCGCCGATGAGCAACATCGACCAGCTGACGGTGATTTCCACGGATGGTGCGAGCCAGCTGAGCAAGAATGTGGCGTCCGGCTTCTCCGAGGTCGACGCCGTGCTCTCGTCCACCATGGGCGTGGGGATCAAGGATCTGCTCACCGGCCTCGTGGGGGGAAGCGCAGCGGGCGCCGCCCTGTCCAAGACGAAGCAGCAGCAGGCCACGCCGGAGACCGACACCGTGCCGGCGGACGACGTGGACGACGCCCCTGCGTCGGTGCCCGACGCCGACCTGGACGTGCTGGCCTCCGGGGCCGGTTCCGCAGCCGCCGACGCTGCACGCCACGCCGCCGCCGGATTCGTGAACGGGCTGCAGAAGTAGCATCGCGAGGTCGCGGGAGCCACAAATCGGCAGTGCTGACCGAATTGAGCGCGCGGGTGTGCTCCGGGCTGCCCGCTCCGGGCTTGAGAGCCATGGTGTCGGCCTGCAGGCAGGCGAAGGCCTTCCTGCGCAGCGTGATCGTGCGGGCGCCGAACATCGTCCCGGTGACGGCGCCGGCCGGGAGGCCTGGGCGGCCAGGGCGTCAAAGGCAGGTTCGGCATCCCGGCCTTGATCCTCAGGCGGCGACCCTCGAGGCTGTGCCCTGCGCGCACCGCTGAAGCCGGACCCCTAGAAGACGACCCGGGACGGCGCCAGCGGGCCGGAACGCACGATGGTCGTACTGGTGTCGTCGCAGCCGTCGATGGGTTTGGGTGTGGCCACCTGGCGCGGGTCCGTCCAGTCCGGCAGCGTGACCGTGAGTTCGGTGACCGGCACGACCGTGCAGTTGTAGGCGCCGGCCTGACCGAGGTGAAGCAGGCTGAAAGCGGATGCCCCCGGCGCCAACGGCACGACGGCGACGGGGAACCAGCGGCCGGGTTCCTCGCTGGAGACGGCCCCGATCACGGCGCCGGAGTTCGCGCTGACCAGGGAGACGGCCGGGAAGCCCTCGACGGTGCATTCGACCGAACTGTTGTTGGTCAGCTGCAGATCCCAGAAAAAGTTCCCGGCGCCGCTGTCGTACGGACGAGACTGCAGGGACAGCGCGAGCGTGTTGGGCCCGCAGACGGCGACACCGGCGGTCGCGGTTGCGGTTGCCGTTGATGGCGGGGAGGGCGACGCGGTCGGCGTGGCCGTGGGTGTTGGCGTCGGGGAAACGCTGAAGGGCAGTGGCGGGGCGGCGCATCCGGCGAGAAGCACGACCCCGGCGGCCAGGCAGGCCAACCCGATCCTGCGGCTGGGCCCCCGAACTCTTCTACTGAACATGAATCCAGTGTCACACTCCCGTGCCGATCGCGCCCCCGGAAGGCGGGATCTCCCTGTTCGCTTTGCCCTGTACTCCACTTCGACCGGGGCCGAATGACCGCGCAACCCACCGGTCAGCTCGGTGAGCGCTATTGGTTGACGGAGCCCATCGGACGTGGAGGTATGGCCGCCGGCGGCCACGGGGATGCGCATAAGTGAATGCCTAGCGTTGGACGACACCGACCTGGATCTTGCCCGCGGAGTTCTGACCGTCACGGGGACTGCGGCAATCTGCGCTTGATTTCCCTGCATCCCGCGACAACGGCAGCGTCACGGGGTTACCGCCGCGCAAGACTCACCCTCACATACTGGTTTCTGACCGCGCGACCGAAAGGGCCCGGGGAAGGCCGCCTCAAAACTCAAAACACATGCCACAGTTCTCACCCCCGCGGATCGCTAGGACCGTTCGTGCACGTCCCGCACCTTGCGGTAGCCGAACCCGTGGAAGGAATCGTCGACCGGCCGCATGCCGAGCACGATCTTGCCGCGCGCGTGGTGCTTCTCGAGGTCGTCAAACGCCTCCCGCACCCGGTCGAAGGGGTAGAAGCCCGAGATCAGCACGTTCACCGTGCGATCAGCGGCGAAGCCGGCGATGCGCGCGAGCACCCTGGTCTGCGCCACTGCGTCTTCCGGGCTCGGCGCCATCGCGCGCAATTCCACATCTCGTCTGTTCTCGCTCGACCGGAATCGCGAGCGACTCACGCCGAGCTCGTCCGAGACATCGATGTTGTCTTTTCCGAAGTTATCGAGATACGCGGCGACTCCGCCCGGGGCAACCGCCCTGATCCGTTCGGCGAGGCCGTCGCCGTAGACAACTGGTTTCACGCCGATCTGCCTCAGGTAGTCGAAATTGCGCTCACCGCACGTGCCGATCACGGTCGCGCCGCGCGCCATCGCGAGGTGCGCCTCGATGCTGCCGACTCCTCCGGCGGCCGCGGAAATAACCACGACGTCGCCCTGCCCCACTCCCACAGCCTGAACGGCGTCGTTCGCGGCGAATCCGGCCAGGAAAAGGCTGCCCGCAACCTCCCAGGAGAGCGCGGCCGGCTTCGCGACGAGAGACGTGGCCGGCACCACGACGAAGGTCGCGTGCGAGGCCATGCTCGTGTGACCGAGCACCTCCGATCCCTTCGTGAAGCTCGTGACACCCTCGCCCGTCGCGACGACGAGGCCAGCAAAATCGCTGCCCTGCCCGATCGGGAGCTCGACGGGGAACTCGTTCTGGTACCGGCCCTGGCGGAGGAAGGCCTCGACGTGGTTGATGCCAGCGGCGAGCACTTCGACGAGCACCTCGCCCGGACCCGGTTGCGGGCGTTCCGTCTCGATGATCTCAAGGGTGTCGACTCCGCCGAAGGCGGTGACACTGACGGCGCGGAGGGCGGAGCTACGTCGGGGACTCATTCCGTCATCTTCTCCTGTTTCCGGTCGTGGGGCAATGCCCGCCGCCCGCAATAGCGATCTGCCAGTGCTCGCGTGCAGCGGGAACCCCGTTGGTACTGGAATCGTGATGCACATTGCACCGACAAGGAGCACGACCATGGTCGCGCTCGACTGAATTCTCGGCCGCCACGACTCTGGGCAGGGCGACAACACTCCGCCGCCCCGCGCGCCTCAGAGCGCCAGCGGCATCCCTCGGCGTAGCGACGATGAGATCGCCGTCGAGTGCTACCCGTAACTTCTGCGCACCGCGCCTCCCGAGACGATCGAGCAGGCGAACGCGGAAGCGTTCACGCGCCTGCCCCGAGCAGCGCGACCTGTTGTTCGCCACGCTCAGCGTGAGTGCGCACGAGAGCGAACGGCCGGCGGAAGCCTTGCCCACGGCCGCGGAGGACCAGTGGATAATTTCGGGCATGGTCGAATCCTCCTGTAGACGCATGGACGGGTGCCGTGACGAACGACCATCAGTGCTGGATTGAAATTTCCTGAGGATGTTGGGAGTCTTTCATGCCCCTGGCACACAGTCGCAGAAACCCCACTTTCCACCGGGAGAATCGTCTTGACAGCTCCACATACAACGAGGATAGTGACCGGCGAGAGCCCCAGACGAAGGGTGGCGCAACTGTGGATGAGTTTTGGTCGAACCTGCTCGCGGGAGTTGTCAGCGGCGGCGTCATCGCGACGGTCCTGACGCTTACGACCGCGAGGTGGGTGGCGCAGATCAAGTCGACGGTCGAGGACGAGGCCAGGAGGATCACCGAAACTCGAAGCCTCGAGTGGGAATTGTTGCGTGACGTACTCGGGCCCGTGACGGTGCACCAGCAGCGCACGAAGATGGCGTTCCAGCGGTGGAAGAGCAGGAACATCCTTCTCGAGACGCTCATAATCGCGGACAGCAACGGCAGGGTCCGTGCAATCCTTCTGGACAAGTTTTACCTCTTGACCCCGGAGCTTCGCGGGCCGGCCGTTGACCTCATTGAGCACTACGACCTTTGGTTTGAGGCGTACGAGCGAGAACGAAAATCACAGAAGCCGGAGGCCGACCAGTCGGCCTTCACGTTCGTCGGCCCTGCCGGATACCCGTTTCCCCGCGCGGCCGAGGACGTATTCACCCGAGCGCGTGACGAGACGTGGGCCCGACTCGTAATAAGACCCGAGCCCCCTGGCGCAACCGGCCGAACGGGCTCGGCTCGCCGGTCGGTGTGATTCAGCGGCTGCCGAGGTCGCGGGAACCACTAGTCGGCCGCGCTGACTGAGTCGCGCAGCAAAACGCCGAGCGCACGGGGACCGCCGGTGGCGAACGCCGCACGCTGGCGCTCGGCGCCGGTGCCGAGACGCCAGAATCGGTCGAGAAGCTCGCGCACCCGGTCGGCGTCGCCGGCCTCCTCGAGCGCATCGGACACCGCTCCGAACAGCGCGGTGACGACCACGCGGGCCGGGGCGAGCTCGCCCGAGATCGGGTCGAGAAGGTTCGACTGCACGCCATCGCGCGCGGCGTGCCAGAGGGAGGCATCGAGGAGTTCCGGCTCCAGGCGCGAGGGAGCGGTATCCCGATCGGCATCCGCGAGGGCCGTTGAGACCAACGCGCGGGTGAGCGCCGTCAAGAGTAGTGAGCTCCGCGTGTCGAGTTGGGCATCGCACACGCGCACCTCAAGCGTCGGGTATTTCTCGGCCAGGCGGGCACCCCACCAGATCGTATGCAGGTCAAGTGTGCCCCCGACACCGATCAGGCTTCTGGCGCGTCGATCATAATCGGCCGCGTCCGCGAAGTGCGGCGGACAGCCGGCCGTTGACCAGCGTCTGGCGTGGATGCTTCGCCAACTGGTGAAACCGGTGTCGCGGCCGTTCCAGAACGGGGAATTACCGGACAAGGCCTGCAAGACGGGAAGCCACACCCGCACGTGGTTGAGCGCGGCAACCCCCGCTTGCCGGTTCGGGATCCCCACGTGCACGTGAAGGCCGTTGATGAGATTCTCGGGGACGAGGCCGCGGAGCTCAGCCTCGACCCGGCGGTACCGGACCGTGTCGGTGACCTCCGGCGAGTCCGATCCCTGAAAGGGCGTGCCGACACCGGCCGCCAGAGCGTCCTGCGCCGCTGCCGCGGCGGCCAACCGCGACCGGAAGGACAGCAGGGTCGCTTCGGCCTGATCGAGGTGTTCGAAGACCGGACTGGAATGCTCGATTTGCGACGTGAGGAATTCCGAGTGAACGAGCTCCGGCGGAACGAGCTCTGGCGTGATGAACCCCGGGGTAATGAACCCAGGGGTAATGAACCCAGGGGCGACGAACTCGGTGCCGAGGGAACCCGACTGCGACCGCCCGCGGAGCAGCGACTGAACCTCTGCGCTCACGTTCTGCGGACGCAGGGTGGAGCGGTCGAGGAACATAAATTCCTCTTCCGTGCCGAATGTGCGCATCATCGCCCCCTGCTTCATTGCTGGGATGGTAGCCGGTTCCGGTGGTCCGTGAAAATGTACGTGCATTCGCGCGGCGCACCCCTAGCCGTTGCGGGGTGAGTGATGTTTCATGGACCCGACGCAGAGACGAGGGAGCACTCATGGTCAGCAACTCGACGACAATGGCCGTTTCAGCGGCGCGTACGGTGCGCGGCGCACTCAGTGGGCTGCTCGGATTCGTGGCGTTGAGCGCAATCGTGGGGGTCCTCGTCACCGCGAGCATGACGCCCGTCGTCGCCGTTTCCGGTTTGGCGGCGTCAAACACCATCAACGCCTTTGAGGGGCTCCCCGACTTCGTCGCGATTGATGCCCTCTCCCAGAAGAGCAACATCTACGCGAGCCAGACCGACGGTACCCCGGTCCTGCTCGCTTCCTTCTATGACCAGAACCGCATCGACGTGGCCGCGGACGCGATCAGTCAGTATGCCAAGGACGCTGCCATTGCCGGTGAGGACCCGCGCTTCTACGAACACGGAGGAATCGATCTGAAGGGAACGCTGCGGGCGACGGCCTCGACCCTGTCCGGCGGGGGCATCCAGGGCGGTTCGTCGATCACCCAGCAGTACGTCAAGAACGTCCTGATTCAAAAGTGCGAGCTGATTGCCGACAAGAAGAAGCACGATGCGTGCTACGTGAACGCGACAGAGACAACCCCGGAGCGCAAGCTTCGGGAAATGCGGCTCGCCATCGGTGTGGAGAAGCGCATAAGCAAGGACGACGTCCTGCGCCAGTACTTCAACATTGCCGGGTTCGGTGGCAGGGTCTATGGGATAGAGGCCGCCGCCAATTACTACTTCAACACCACGGCAGCGAACCTCACGCTGGTGCAGGCGGTGAGCCTCGTGGCGATTGTGAACAACCCCGTCAAGTTTCAGATTGACCGACCGGACAGCCTCAGCAACGGAGCCGCCAACGGGTACGCGGCCAACAAACAGCGCAGGGACTACCTGCTCGGGGCGATGCTGAAATATCACAAGATTTCCGCCGAAGAGTATGCCGCGGCGGTGGTGATGCCCGTTGAGCCGGTCATTACTGAGCCCAGTACCGGGTGCCAGACCGCGGCAGCCAATGCCTTCTTCTGCGACTACGTCACGAAGATCCTGCAGAATGATCCCACGTTCGGGGAGGATCCCCACGCTCGCATGCTCAACTTTCGGCGTGGAGGCTACAGCGTCTACACGACGCTGGACCTGGACCTGCAACAGGCGGCCGTTACGGCGATGACGGAGCAGGTGCCGAAGACCTACCCGGTAGGCGACCTGGGGGCTGTCATCACGAGCGTGCAGGTCGGAACCGGTCGGGTCCTGGCTATGACGCAGAACAAAGATTACAGCCAGGACCCGGCCGTTCAGGCGACGGGCGCCAACTACACGGGCATCAACTACAACACCGACTATGCCTACGGAGGTTCCAGCGGCTTCCAACCCGGGTCGTCGTACAAGGTCTTCACCCTGGCACAGTGGTTGAAGGAAGGACACCGGCTCAGCGAACGGGTCGACTCCCGGCGCCAAGCCAACTGGGGGACGTTTCAGGACAGCTGCCTGGGGCCGCAGAATTACGACAAGCAGCACTGGAGTCCGCGGAACGACCAAAATGAGTCCGGCGCAAACTACAGCGCCCTTGAGTCCACGATCGGCTCGTTCAACACCGGGTTCATCGGAATGGCGAAGCGCCTGGACCTGTGCGGGATTCGGAAGACGGCGGAAGGTTTTCTCGTGCACCGCGCCGACGGGGGGCCGCTGTTGCAGAGTGCCGCGACGGTCATCGGTACGAACGAAGTCGCACCGCTCACGATGGCGGTCGCGTTTGCGGGGATCGCGAACAAGGGCGTCACGTGCAGCGCGATTGCGATTGACAGCATCGTGGGCCGGGACGGCACCGCTGTCCCCGTACCGGAAACGCAGTGTATCGAGTCGGTGGATCCGCTGGTCGCTGAGGGAATGGTGTACGGGATGGGCAGGGTGATGACGAGGGGGACGGCGCAGCAGTCGAATGCGAACACCCGTCCGTGGGTTCCGATGATCGGTAAGACCGGCACGACGGATGACGCGAAGGACACGTGGATGAGTGGCGCAAGCTCCAAGGTGGCGACCGTGGTGGCGGTCGTCAGCCTCACCGGATCTGTGAACCAGCGCCGGCTGAAATTTTCGAGCGGGCCGGTGGCGACGGCTCGGCACCGTATGTGGCCGGCGGTCATGTCGGTGGCCAACGCGAAGTACGGCGGTGACAATCTCGTTGAATCCGCCGGCATGGACGCGCCGACCCCCACTCCCACTCCGCGGCGTTAGCCCGCCTGGCTCCGGTCCGTTTGGCTCCGGTCTGCCTGGCTCAGGCCCGCCTGGCGGACCGGAGGTGCCGACGACCGTCGGGGAACCTGTTCCCCGACGCGTCGTTGAGGTGTTCGGCTGCCTGGTGTGCCGCGAGCCGGTCGGCCTCCGGAGCGGCCAGCGTGGCCAGCTGTTGGGCGGCGCGTTCCCGCTGGCGCCGTTCCCGCACCTCGCGTGCAACGTCGAAGAGGTCCCACAGGTTGTCGCCCGTGACCGAAACCCCCTTCGCTCCCGACCGGCGGGTCTTTCCCCGCACGAGCATGTACTTCGTTTGGAATACGTGCGCGCCGATGCGCTCTTGGGCGTCATGGAAGAAGACCACATTTGAAACCGGTCCGCTGCCATCATCGAGACTGATGAACACCACACGACGGCCGCCCCGCATGGGCGGGGTGTTCGTGGCCCGGCGCACACCGGCGAGAAGCACCTCTGTTCCGCCGGGCAGGTTACCCAGCTCAGACGCCAGGGTGACCCCCAGCTCAGTGAAGAGGGAGTGAAACCTGGTCATCTGGTGGTCTGAAATGGCCAGGTTCAGGTCGAGAAGTTCCAGGTCGGTCTGGGTGCGGCCGCGTAGCTCAAGCGAGGTGACCGCGCCCACCCCATCTCCCGCATAGGCATGCACGGGAAGTTCCACGTCGAAGGCCAGCTGCTCCGCGGTGATCGCCACGGCGGTGCCGCGCAGCGACTGGATATGCGCCAGAAGCTCATGCCGACGCGTGCGGTCGTAACCGATGAAGCAATCCAGGGCGCCGACCCTGGCGAGCGCCTCGAAGGTGCGTCGTCGGGGACGAACCCGGTCGCGAAAGTCCTGCAGGGAGCTGAAGGGCTGGTGTCGCATAATGCGCGCCCGCTCGGTCTCTGTGCTGCCGGTCAGCTCGGGGAGGGCGAGACGGATGCCCTGGGTCCCGTCGGCGAGTTCTTCCACACGGTAGTCGAGTGCGCTGCGCTGCACATCGAGCCCGAGCACGGGAACCCCGAGGGTGCGGGCCTCGGCCACGATGAGGTCTTTGGGCCACATTCCCGGATCGTGCGTGAGCAACCCGGCCAGGAACTCCGCAGGGTGGTGGGTCTTGAGCCACGCGGACTGGTAGGTCGGGAGGGCGAAGGCGGCACCATGCGCCTTTGCAAAACCGAAGCTGCCGAACCCCGCAAGCACGGTCCAGACCCGGTCGATCACCGTCGGCGGGAACCCGCGCAGAAGCGCGCGTTCGCGTACGAAGGCCTCGATCTGTGGGAGCTGTTCCGGTTTACCCAGATGGCGTCGAAAGACATCCGCTTTGCCCAGGCCGCACCCGGTCAACTCGTCGAACAGGCGCATGACCTGTTCGTGGAAGATGACGACCCCGCGGGTCTCCTCGAGAATGGGCCGGAAGCGGGGGTGCATATAGTCCGGTGCCACCTCGCCATGCCGTGCCTGCAGGTAGGTGAGCGGCATGTTGTTCTTCATCGGCCCCGGACGGAACAGGGAGATCTCGACCGTGAGGTCGTTGAAGACTTCTGGCTGTAGCTTGCCCACGAGTTCCATCTGGCCCGGTGACTCGATTTGAAAGATTCCAAGCGTTCGAGTGGACCGGATGAGCTCGTAGGTTTTGGGATCGTCGAGGGGGACCCGATCGAGGTCGATGCTCTCCCCGGTGAGCCGGCGGTGCTCTTCAACGGCGTGTTTCATGGCCGATTGCATGCGTACGCCGAGGATGTCGAGCTTGATGAGTCCCATCGGGTCCATGTCGTGCTTGTCGAATTGGGACATGGGCAGGCCCATGCCGGACGCCTGTACCGGGGTGCGGTCGAGCAGGCTCGCGTCGGAGAGGATGACGCCGCACGGGTGCACCGAGATGTGCCGGGGGAGTCGGTCGAGTCGGGCGGTGAGATCGACCAGAAGGTCGAGTTGCTGCGACTGGCGCACCTCGGCGGCCAGCGCCTCAAGCTCTGGCTTTTCTTCGAGCGCACGGCGGAAGTCTCGGGCGTTGAACCGCCACATCTGCTTGGCGATCGAGGCAATTTGGTCATCGGGCATGCCGAGGGCCAGCCCGGCATCGCGCACGGCGCCGCGCCCGCGGTACGCATTTGTCATCGACATCAACGAGACACGATCGTTCCCGAAGGTCTCGAAAATTTTCCGATAGATGTCGTGGCGCCTGGCCGACTCCACGTCGAGGTCGATATCGGGCAGGGTCTGCCGTTCGGGGGAGAGGAACCGTTCGAACAGCAGGCCGTTTGAGAGGGGTTCAACGGAGGATGTGCGCAGCGCGTAGTTGAGCACGGACCCCACCCCCGACCCTCGGGCCTGGATACGGATTCCCATACCGCGAATGAGGTCAGCGACCCGGGCCACGGTGAGGAAATAGCTGGCAAACCCCAGATGCTCGACCGTTTTCATCTCATGGGCGAGTTGGGCGTGCGCGTCGGCGCGAGTGGTGCCCCCGACCGAGGCGTACAGGTCGTCGATGCCGTGCTGTGCCCGGCGCCACAACTCGGCGACCGGATCGCCGGTGACGCCGATGATTCGGGCCTCTGGCATGCGGGGGCGACCGAGGCCAATATCGGTGTCGGGGTCGAGGCTGCAGTGCTCGGCGAGCCGGTCGGTAGTGTGGAACAACCGTTCGAGTGCGCCATCGTCGTGCAGGCCGGCATCAACGACCATGCGCGCGACCTGTCGCATGGCTCCGATCGGTTTGAGCCAGGCCTGCCCATTGGTCTGCAAGGTCTGCAGATCGGCGAGCGGGGTGAGTGTGCGGGCGGCGTCGGCGAGGTCTGCGGTGACCGCTTCGTCTGCGGTTGCGTAGCGCACGGCATTGGAGAGCACCGCAGGAACGCCGGAATGTTCGGAGAGGGACAGCATCCGCGTGGCGGGGGCGACGCTGCCCGCGCTACCGGGCTCAGCGAGGTGGCAGACGATTTCGAGTTGCACGGAGTGTTCTGGCATCACCCGGAGCCAGTCGGCGAGGCGAGCCTGGGCCTCCAGACTGTTGCGTTGCTGGATGGACACGCCAACGTCGGAGGTGGGGCCGAGCAGAACGGTGAGGGACCGCAGCGCCGCGAGGTCGGCGAGGCGGTCGCGGGAGATGCTCGGGACGTGGCTGGCTCGTGCCCTCGCCTGGACCATCGCCCGTGTCGGCAGGTCGGTGGTCGGTGCAGCTGTCGCGGCCACCGGAGCAACCGTATTGTCGTGGGCGGCCGAAATGGCGCGGCAGAGCGCGGCATACCCCTGTCCCTTGTTGTTGCCGTGCGCGAGCACGATGACTCTGCCGAGGGAACGATGGTCGTCGTCGTGCACGGCCAGCTCGGCACCGAGCCCCGGACGGATGCCCGCGGCCACGCACGCCCGCACGTGTTTGACGGCGCCGTAAAGACCGTCACGGTCGGTGAGGGCGAGAAATGTGGCGCCCTGTTCACTCGCCTGTTCGACGAGGGTTTCCGGAAGGGTGACCCCGTAATGAGTGGAATATGCACTCGCAACGTGAAGGTGTGAGAAGGCCATCGCTCATCCCCAGTCGAGGGCAAGAACCCACGCTCCATCGGCCCCGCGGCGCAGGTCGTAACGGTGCTGCTCTTCACCGCCACGTGACGCGTCCAGACGCCACAGTTCGGTGTCGATGCGTGTGGGGGTGCCGGCGTCTTCCCACCAGCGGGTGCGCTTGAAAACCGCTTGCGGTTGCCCGATCACGGTGTGTTCGAACCGGTTCCACACGAAAGCGCGCGGGTCACCATCGCTTGTGAGCTCCACGTCAACAGTTGCGTCAATAATCTGCGGCATAACAGGATTCCTCGCCTTCATCTAATCCCAGCACTGCGTTCAACAAGCCGATTCGCTCTTGTACTTAGAACGCATGTTCTATATGAAAAGTGTATGCCACCCCACCGACACTCGCCAGAGCCAACCTTCAGGCAATGGTTGCAGCTTGCGCGACATACGGTGACGCCATGAACGCAACCCCCTCGACGTCGCCGCACCCACGCCCCGAGCCGGTCGCGACCTGGCCCCGGAGCAGGTGCGTGACGTCACGTCATCGCGCGAATCGGCTCACCCGGGGCCTCCGGCGCACGGGTGTGCACAATGCACATACCGCCGCGTAAAGGGGTCGGAAATTGTGGGTGCGGTGCCCCCAGCACGTGGCTCCGTGCACACTAGTCTGAGCAGATGACCGACCCTGCGTCACCGAAGCCACTCACCATCGTGATCGCCCCCGATTCGTTCAAAGGGAGCCTGACCGCTGCCGAGGCCGCCGCCGCCATGGCCTTCGGGGTGCGTGACGTCGTCGGTACCGCGGCGCACATCGTGCTCTGCCCCATGGCCGATGGTGGCGAGGGAACCCTCGACGCCATTGCCGCCGTGTGGGGCGTCGAACCCCGAAGCCTGACCACCGTCAACGCGCTCCGCCGCACCTGCACGGCCCGCTACGGGCTGTCCGCCGATGCTCGCACGGGCGTGATAGAAGCCGCGGAGTCCAACGGCCTTCCCCTCATGACCGATGTGCCCTCTGAACCGCAACGCGCCGACACCTTCGGGGTCGGCCTTCTGGCCCGTGAGCTGCTCGACCAGAACGTCGACGAGATCCTGCTGTGCATCGGTGGCTCCGCGAGTACCGACGGGGGAACCGGTCTGCTCACCGCGCTCGGTGTGCGGTTCCGGGGCGCGACGGGGGAGCAGGTCGCTCCGGGCGGGGCCGGACTCTCGGCCATCACGTCGATCGATGTCTCCCAGCTGCACCCGCGCGCCCGCGAGGTGCGCTGGCGCGTGGCCGTCGACGTGAACAATCCGCTGTGCGGTCCCCGCGGGGCCGCGGCGGTCTTCGGTCCTCAAAAGGGAGCACAGCCGGGTGATGTTGAGGCGCTCGATGCGGGTCTGGCCAACCTGGCCGCTGTCGTGCTCGGCGCAACCGGCGAAGACATGCGCGACCGCCCGGGCGCGGGCGCGGCCGGGGGCATGCCCGCCACCCTCGTGCCGCTGCTCGCGGCCGAGATGGTGCCCGGATCAATCCTTGTGGCGGATGCCGTGGGTCTGCCGGCGGCCCTGGCCGCCGCCGACCTTGTGCTCACCGGCGAGGGTAGTTTCGACAGCCAGTCCCTCGGCGGCAAGGTCGTCGTCGCTGTCGCCGACCTGGCCCCGGAGGGCTGCCCGGTGATCGTCGTCGCCGGCCGCGTAGCGCTGTCCGCCACGGAGACCCGGGCATCCCGCATCACGGCTGCTTTCTCGATAGCGGGCGGTCCGGCGACACTCGACGACTTGCAGCGGCAGGCGGGCGAACGCGTGCGGGAGACCACGGCGCAGGCTGTCGCCCTCTTTCACCGCGCCAAGCCCGTATGCGGCCTGTGAGGTGGACGGGAGTCGGGGGTGCCCCGTTTCAAATTTAGGTCGCGTACGCATATTGTTTAACCCATGACTGGCGCAGATACCTCCGCACTCACGCAGCGCTTTTACAATCAAGTGTCGGACATTCCTCTGCAGGGCGAGGCCGCCACCGGTTCGCTCACCGACCCTCGCGATCGACCGCTCCAGGACCTGCGTCTCTCGGTGACCGACCGGTGCAATTTTCGCTGCGTCTACTGCATGCCCAAGGAGGTCTTCGGCAAGGATTTTGCGTTCATGGAGCGCGATGAGCTCATGACCTTTGAGGAGATGACACGTCTCGCGCGCATCTCCATTGCCCACGGCGTGGAGAAGATTCGTCTCACGGGCGGCGAGCCGCTGTTGCGCCGCGGCCTCGAAGAACTCGTGGGGATGCTTGCAGCGTTGCGCACCCCCGACGGCCGTGAGATCGACATCGCCCTCACCACGAACGGTTCGGCCCTCGCGACCAAGGCGCAGGCACTGAAGGACGCCGGTCTCAAGCGAGTGACCGTGTCGCTCGATTCGCTCGACGACGCGACGTTCCGGGCCATGAACGACGTGAAGTTTCCCGTCGCGAAGGTGCTGGACGGCATCGACGCAGCCCACGAGGTGGGCCTGGGACCGATCAAGATCAACATGGTCATGCAACGTGGCAAGAACGACCAGGACATTGTGGCCATGGCCCGACACTTCAAGGGAACCCCCTACATCCTGCGCTTCATTGAGTTCATGGACGTGGGCACGAGCAACGGATGGGAAATGGGCGCCGTGGTGCCCTCCGCCGAGGTCGTGGCCCGCATCCACGCCGAGCTTCCCCTCGAGGAGGTCGCCCCGAACTATGACGGCGAAACCAGTCGACGCTGGCGCTATCGGGACGGCGGCGGCGAGATCGGGGTGATTTCGAGTGTCACCCAGTCTTTCTGCCACTCGTGCTCGCGCGCGCGGGTCTCCACCGACGGCAAGCTTTTCACGTGCCTGTTCGCCACCGACGGCCACGACCTCCGTGCGCTCATGCGCAATGGGTGCACCGATGAGCAGCTCTCCACCGTGATGGCGCACATCTGGCGCGAACGCACGGACCGGTACTCCGAGCTGCGCAGTTCCAAGACCCGCGAGCTACGGGCATCCGGTAAGAAGAAAATTGAAATGTCATACATTGGCGGTTGAGTAATGGGCAGAATCACGGCGCGACGCAAGGTTATTCGCTTGACGGCGGGGGAGCATCCGCTTGCCACCGAGGATTTTCTCGCGGTCGAGGAACCGCTCGAGATGCGCGTGAACGGTCGTTCTCTTGCGGTCACGATGCGCACTCCCGGCAACGACTTCGACCTCGCGGCCGGGTTCCTGGTGTCGGAGGGCATCATCACCCGCGGCGCCCATTTCAGTAGTGCGCGGTACTGCGCCGGAGCCACCGTCGACGGTGAGAACACGTACAACGTGATGGACGTCACGCTCGCCGCCGGCGTCGTGCCGCCCGACCCGAGGCTCGAGCGCTCGTTCATCACGACCAGTTCGTGCGGGCTCTGCGGCAAAGCGAGCATCGACGCCGTGCGCACGAAATCGATCTATGACGTCTCAGCGGATGCCCTGCGGCTCGACGCCGAGCTCCTCACGACGTTCCCGCACGTGCTCCGTGCCGGCCAGGACGTGTTCCAGAAGACCGGCGGGCTGCACGCCGCCGCGCTGTTCGACGGAACGACGGGCGAGCTCCTCGTTCTGCGCGAAGATGTGGGGCGCCACAACGCCGTCGACAAAGTGATCGGCTGGGCGGTCAAGGAGGAGCGGTTGCCCCTCACCGGAACCGTGCTCATGGTCTCCAGCCGCGCGAGCTTCGAACTCGCGCAGAAGGCGCTCATGGCCGGCATTCCCGTGCTCGCGGCCGTATCCGCGCCCTCATCGCTCGCCGCGGAGTTCGCTGCGGAGGTCGGCATGACCCTCGTGGGCTTTCTACGCGGGTCTTCAATGGTGATCTACGCGGGCGACGAACGCATCACGGAGAACGTTCCCGCGTAGACCCGTCGCCCCGTAGAGCAGCTCAGCTCAGCTGCGGGACATCTTCTTCCGCGCGGGCGACAAATCGAACGGCCATCGCTTTGTAACCCGGCGTGTTCGACTCGCGGGCCACGAGCTCGCGGTGCATGAGAGCGTTCGCCTCCGGGAAGTAGGCGGCGGCGCATCCACGCGGCGTCGGGTATACCACCAGACGGAAGCTGTCAGCACGGCGTTCCTCGCCCTTGAACGTGCTGATCACATCGACCAGGTCGCGGTCTTTGAAGCCCATCTGCACGGCGTCGTCCGCGTTGATGAGAATGACGCGGCGCCCGTTGGAGATGCCGCGGTAGCGATCGTCAAGGCCGTAGAACGTGGTGTTGTACTGGTCATGGCTGCGTATGGTCTGCAGGATGAGATGGCCCTCCGGCGGCGTGAGGTACTCAAGCGGACTCACCGTGAACCGGGCCAGACCGATGTCAGTCTTGAAACTGCGGGTGTCGCGCGGCGGGTTGGGAAGCACGAAACCATTCTTGGTTTTGAGGCGCTTGTTGAAGTCCTCAAAACCGGGCAGCACGCGCGAGATGCGGTCGCGAATCAGGTCGTAGTCTTCGGCCATCGCCCGCCAATCCACGGCGTGGTCTTCCCCGAGCGTGGCGCTTGCCATGCGCGCGATGATCACCGGTTCCGCGAGCATGTGCTCGGAAATCGGCTCCAGGCGGCCCTGGGTGGTGCGCACGACCGACATGGAGTCTTCGACCGAGAGCACCTGACGCCCGGACGGATGCTTGTCATCGGTGTCCGTGCGGCCGAGCGTCGGCAGAATGAGCGAGGTCTGGCCGTGGCACACGTGGGACCGGTTGGGTTTGGTGGAGACGTGAACGGTCAGGCCCACGCGCTTCATGGCAGCCTCAAGGGCGACCGTGTCCGAACAGGCGAGCGCGAAGTTACCGCCCATCGAGACGAAGACGTCCACGTCGTCGTTCTCGAACGCCTCCACGGTGTCGACGGAGTCGAGACCGTGCACGCGGGGCGCCTCGATGCCGAATTCCTTGTCGAGGGCGGCCAGCATCCACTCCTGCGGCTTCTCCCACACGCCCATCGTGCGGTCACCCTGCACGTTGGAGTGCCCGCGCACGGGGCAGGCGCCGGCGCCGGGCTTGCCGAAGTTACCCTGCAGCAGGAGCAGGTTGATGATCTCCTTGAGGGTGTTGACCGAGTGCGGCTGCTGCGTGAGGCCGAGAGCCCAGCAGATGATGGTGGCCTTGGACGCGACCATCATCTCGGCGACGGTGGCTATCTGCAGGCGAGAGAGCCCCGTTGCGGCTTCGGTCTCTTCCCAGTTGATGGTCTTACGGGCGGCGCGGTAGGCGTCGATGCCGTCGGTGTTCTCCGCGATGAAGGCGTGGTCAACCACCGAGCCCGGAACACGCGCTTCCTCCTCGAGCAGCAGGTGTCCGAGGGCCTGGAACAGGGCGAGGTCTGCGCCCACCTTGATCTGCAAAAACTCGTCGGCAAGGTCAACGCCCTTGCCGATGACGCCGGCGGGTGTCTGGGGATCACGGAAGTTGAAGAGGCCGGCCTCCGGCAGCGGATTAACGGCCACGATCTTGCCACCGTTGTCTTTGCACTCGGCGAGGGCAGAGAGCATGCGCGGGTGGTTCGTTCCGGGGTTCTGGCCCACGACGAAGATCAGTTCGGCCTGGTGAATGTCTTCGAGGGAGACGGTTCCCTTTCCGATGCCGATCGTGGGGTTGAGCGCCGAACCCGAGGACTCGTGGCACATGTTGGAGCAGTCGGGCAGGTTATTCGTACCAATCGACCGGGCGAACAGCTGATAGAGGAAAGCGGACTCGTTCGCGGTGCGGCCGGACGTGTAGAACACCGTGCGGTCGGGAACGCTGGCTCGAATGTGCTCACCAATGAGCTCGAAGGCATCGTCCCAGCTGATCTGCGAATAGTGCGTGTCGCCCGGACGGATGACGACCGGATGCGTGATGCGCCCCTGGTTTCCGAGCCAGTACTCCGTCTTGGTCTCGAGCTCTGCGATGGAGTGCTCGGCCCAGAAATCGGGCGTCACGGCGCGCAGGGTGCTTTCCTCCGCTACCGCTTTTGCGCCGTTTTCACAGAATTCAGCGGTCTTTCGGTGACCCTGGGATTCCGGCCACGCGCACCCGGGGCAGTCCGTGCCGTCGCGCTGGTTCAGCCGAAGAAGAGAGCGGGCGGTGCGTGCCACGCCGGCCTGCGCGATGCCGCGATCCAAGGCCACCACCACGGCCTTGATGCCTGCCGCGTGGGTCTCGGGCTTCTTCACGATCAGGGTGTCTTCGTTGATGTCGTCGATCGGTGCTCCACGTGTCATGGTTCCTATCTTCGCGTGAAATGCTACCCGAAACTGCCATTTTGGTGTCAGTGGGGTGAAAAGAACATCAATGCGTTCGTATAGTGTCAACCTGACAGCAACGTGGCATCGAGGCCACCCCGCGGTAAAGGAATGCACCCTATGAGCTGGCTCGATCGCGACCGCACAATTGCCCCACCCGGATTCAACCGCTGGCTCATCCCGCCGGCCGCCCTGGCAGTTCACCTCAGCATCGGGCAGGCCTATGCCACGAGCGTGTACAAGACGGCGCTCGTGGCACACTTCGACGCGAGCCTCACCCAGATCGGTGTGATCTTCTCGATTGCCATCGTGATGCTCGGCCTCTCGGCCGCCATCATGGGTACGTGGGTCGACACGAACGGCCCCCGGAAGGCCATGTTCGTCTCTGCCCTGTTCTGGTCAGGTGGATTCCTGATTGGTTCCCTCGGAATCTTCAGCAACCAGCTCTGGCTGGTGTACCTGGGCTACGGGTTCATTGGTGGTATTGGCCTCGGCATCGGTTATATCTCGCCGGTTTCGACGCTTATCAAGTGGTTCCCCGACCGCCCCGGACTGGCCACGGGCATGGCCATCATGGGCTTCGGTGGCGGCGCGCTCATTGCCAGCCCCGTCTCGACCGCCCTGCTGGCCGCATACGACCCCAACTCCGGTGCGGTCGGCTGGGTTGCGAGCGGTGATGCGGTGGGGAAGCTCTTCCTGACCCTGGCCGTCGTCTACCTCGCCTACATGATGTTCGGTGCGTTCACCATCAAGGTGCCCGCGGTCGGTTGGAAACCGAAAGGCTTCGATCCAGCGACGGTGAAGGTTCGCGCGCTCGTGAGCAGCAACCACGTGTCGGCGAAGAACGCGATCAAGACCCGCCAGTTCTGGCTGGTCTGGGTCGTGCTGTTCTGCAACGTGACGGCGGGAATCGGAATTCTCGAGCAGGCGGCACCCATGATCCAGGACTTCTTCCGGCAGTCGGACGGCTCATCCCTCGTCTCGGCGGTCGTCGCCGGAGGATTCGTCGGCTTGCTGTCGATCGCCAACATGGGCGGCCGATTCGCGTGGTCGGCAACATCGGACTTCACGGGCCGCAAAAACATCTACAGGGTGTATCTCGGTGTGGGTACCGTGCTCTACCTCGTGCTTGCCCTTCTGGGGTCAACGACGACGGCGTTGTACGTGGTCCTGGCCTTCGTGATCATCTCCTTCTACGGCGGCGGATTCGCCACGGCGCCGGCTTACCTGCGCGACCTGTTCGGTACATTCCAGGTGGGCGCGATCCACGGACGCCTGCTCACGGCATGGTCGGCCGCTGGAATCGCCGGTCCGCTCATCGTGAACTCGATTCTGGATGCCCAGGGCACACCAGGCCTGCTCACGGCGGCAGACTACCGACCAGCCCTGTTGACCATGGTCGGTATCCTCGCTGTTGGTTTTGTCGCCAACCTCATGGTCCGGCCGGTTGCCGCGACCTTCCACGAGCCCGTGGTGGAACCCGTGGCCGTTGCCGAACCCGCATTGGAGTCTTGACATGAAGAGCCTGAAACTCGTTCTGGGGTGGGCCCTTGTCGGCGTTCCACTCGCCTACGGTGTGACGCAGACACTGATCAAGGTCACCGCTCTGTTCAGCTGACGGTCCACTAGCTGGAGCTTTGCTGCGAGGAACTCACGACCGCGCACGGGTCGCCGGATTATGGGAAGATGCATCCGGCGACCCGTGCATTCCGATCGCCAGCTCATGAATCGTCCTGATCACATAGCCAGAATTCTTGACGGGAGAACCACCGTGGGACCGCACACCGCTCTTGATGTCATGCGTCAGTCCGGATCCATTCTGGCTGGAATGAGGTGTGCCGACGACCTCACCGTTGCGTCCAGCCGCGATGGGGGCAGTCGGGCCGTGCGACTGCTTGCCGCCGCGGCCATCGATCCCGTCGACCAGCTCACGGCCATCGCCGCCGTGCACGCGCTGGCTCGCATCTTCGACGACTCGGCCGATGACGTGCTCGTGCCGCTCCTGTCCCATGATTCCGGTTATTTGCGAGAACACGCCGCCTGGGCCTTCGGTATTCGCCTCCCGCGGCTCGATGCCGTGGCGGGCCTCGTGCGCATGGTGAGCGAGGGTGGATTCTCTGGCATGGTGGCCCAGCGCACGCTTGAGCAGTGGTCGGCCTCCGCCGCTGATTCGGTCGCGCTGTCGCTCGAATCCGCGCTCCTCGGGGTACGGGAACCCGGCGCCCGCTCGCGTCTGGTCGAGACCATTGGGCTGGTGCCCGGTCGCATTTCGGAGCGGATGCTGCGAACCGTGGCAATGGACCCGGACGAGCCGCTTGAGACCAGGACCGCCGCCGTTGCCGGACTCGGTGACCGCGGCGCGAACGACGAGAGAACTCGAATCGTGACCGCGCTCGCGTTCGGGGAGGGCGAGCTCGCCGCCGTTGCTCGACTGGCGCTGTTCGATCTCACGACCGCGAGCCACCCGCGCCCACCCTGGAGCCACGGGACAACCATCGCCCAGCTCTTCCTGCACGCCGACATCGACGGCGCGCTGTCGCGGGTGGGTTCCGGGGACAACGGCGGCATCGCGACACTGCTCGTTCGCCTCGGCGACGCCCTGGTGGCCGGGCACCGAGCATCGGGGGTCGACCTCAGCAGCCGCTCAGATCTCACCGCGACCGAGCAGGTCGAGCGGGTGCTCACCCTCTCTCGCGGTACCCACGAGACCGCATTGTCGTGCCTGTCGGAGGTCGCATCCACTCTGTCGGGCCATGCCTTCGCGGCCGTTCCCTTTGTCGGGGGAGTGACGCCGGCAGCGGATGCCTGGCCCCGGCGGATCGCGGCCCAACGAGGTATCCGTCGAGTGCTGCGCGCCGCTGGAACCGTCGATGCCATTCATTTGCGCATGGCCGACGTGGGGAGTCTCGCGGCGGCCACGGTCGCCAGGGAACTCGACATTCCCATCGTCTTCACCGTGGCGCCCGACCCGCACGCCGTCATCGACTCCCTCGAACGCTCCGGCACCCTCACGCGCGGCAACTTCGGTGCCGTTGACGAAGCCGAGCACTTCTGGTTTCGCGCGCGCCTCGTGCAGCGGCTTGCAGCGGATGCCGCCCACACGGTGTTCTTTCCCCGCCCGGACCTGGAACGGGACATGCGTGACCTCGTCGGGATTGACATCACGGCACACCCGGAGCGGCACACGGTCGCTGCGGAGGGCATCGATGTCGCGGTGATTGAGCGTTCCCTCGCCGGCGCCCGCACGCCACGCGATGGCGCGCCGGTGCCGCCGGCGCTGGCGGAGCTGGACGCTCTGCTGCACGGCCTGCCGGAGCATCGGCGCGGACTTCCTCTGCTCATTTCCGTGGGCAGGCTGCACCGGGTCAAGGGAATGGCGAGTCTCGTGGAGGCGTGGGCGGCAGACCCGACCCTGCATGAGGGTGGCAACCTGCTCATTGTCGGGGGTGACCTCGAACATCCATCGCCCGACGAACAGGAACAGCTCAGTCGTATCGGTGCTGTGGTGCCGCTCGACGGTACGGCAGAGCACGGCCTGATTCTCGCGGGGCATCGAGCCAACGACACCGTGTCCAGCTGGCTCGTGGCGGCCCGCTTTGGCCGACCCGGGTTGAATGCGCCGCACGGCGCCTATGTGTGCGCGAGCGTGAAGGAGGAATTTGGGCTCGCACTTCTGGAAGCCATGGCCACCGGCCTGCCGGTCGTCGCGCCGCATGCCGGTGGTCCGGCCACGTACGTGGAGCATGGCGTGACCGGATTCCTGGTGGACACGACAGACAGCGGTGCCCTCGCCGGGGCAATCTGTGCGGCGCTCGAGCTGGCGGTGGGGCCGTTTGGCCCGGAGTATGCCGAACGGGGTTGCGCCATGGTGGCCCGATCATTCACGATTCAGGCCATGGCCCGTTCGCTCACCCAGGTGTATCGGGATGTCGCGAACGCCAGCGAAGAAGCCACCTGGGCGTTGAACGCCCTGTGACGCTCCTGATCATCAGCCCCGACTATGCCTCCCACCTGTTTCCTCTGGCAACGCTCGGAACGGCCTGGCAGGAGGCGGGGGAACGTGTCGTTGTGGCCAGCGGCCCCGCGACGGCCGACATCGTGCGCGCGTTCGGGTTCGAGCGGGAGAATCTGCAGCTCGGCCGGGGATCCAATCCAGGGGTGATCCGCGCGGAGGCACAGCCTCGCGGCGAGGATGACGCGCTCCGTGGCTTCTTCGCGGCCACCCGGCTGGGAATGGTCGAGACCCTGCGTTTCCAGGCGGAGGCGCGCAGCAACGACCTGCTGTGGAATCCGGTGCAGATTGCCCGCAGCGTTCAGCAGCTGGTGGAGAGGGTCCAGCCGGACCAGGTGATCGTTGACCACCTCGCCTTCGCGGCCAGGCTGGGCCTGCTCGCGGCGGGCGTGCGTCACGCCGACGTCGTACTGGGGCATCCGTCCGCACTGCCCGTGGTCGGTGAGGTCTACGGCTACCCGCCGACGTGGCCCAGTATCTTCCGCCCCGACATCAACGACCTTGCCGCGCTGCGGCTGCTCTGCGAAGCGGTGCGGGATTCCTTCACCGCACAGTGGAACGCCGCGTTGCTTGAGCTTGACCCGCAGGCCGTGCCCAGCACCGACGCCTTCCGGGAGACGGGCGATGTTCTCCTCCTGAACTACCCCGCCGAACTGCACTCGTCGGCGCGCGGCCTGTTGCTGCCCGAGCATGCCTTCCTCGGATCGGCGGTACGGTCCGAGGCGACGGATGCCGAGGTCGAGGCCTGGCTCGAGGAAAGCGGCGAACCCGTCGTGTACGTGAGTTTCGGGAGTTTTCTGTCCGTCCGCGGCGACGTGCTCGAACGGGTGGTCGCGGCGCTCCACGGTCTTCCCGTGCGGGTTGCCCTCGCGACGGGTTCCACCGACCCCACCTCGCTCGGGCCCATTCCCACGCCCTGGCTCGTGCGTGGTTTCCTGCCGCAGGTGCGCCTGCTGGAGCATTCCGTACTGGCGGTGAGCCACGGGGGCAACAACAGCGTCACTGAGGCGATGACGGCCGGCGTTCCCCTGCTTCTTCTGCCCTTTTCCACTGACCAGTTCGCGGGAGCCGCCGCCCTCGATGCGGCTGGTTTCGGGGAAACGCTCGACCCGAATATCGCGTCGACAGATGAGATTCGTGCGGCTGCGGCGCGGTTGCTGCTTCTCGCCGGGGAGCCCCGCGGCCGGCTGAGGCACCTGGGGGTCTCCCTCTCCGGTGGTACAGGGCCGCGGCGCGCCTTCGAAGCACTGATGGGTGTTCGCACGGGTTGAGCGGGTCGCGCGGTCACGGCTGCAAAACCGCAGTCTTGTCGGCGCCCCGTGGTCGTCATACACTCGCCGGAAGCCGCCACACCCGAACGGTGACGGCACCGGTCAAAGGAGACATCGTGCCCGCTTCCGACATTTCACCGATCGGTGCCCCCGTCTGGTTCGATCTCTTGAGTTCTGACCCCGGGGCGGCCCAGGCCTTCTACGCGGGTGTTTTCGGATGGACTGTTGAGGAGATGGGACCCGAGCACGGCAACTACGTGAACTTTCGCAAGAACGGCGCCCGCATCGCCGGAATGATGCAGAACCCCGGCGGAGCGCCCGACGGGTGGATCACGTACCTCAAGAGCATCGACGCCGATGCCACCGCCGCCACGATCTGGGAGGCCGGTGGAACGGTGCTGTTCGAGCCGTCGGATGTCAGGGGTGTCGGGCGCATGGCCATCGCGCTCGACCCGACCGGGGCGATGGTGGGCGTGTGGGAACCTGGCACGATGAGCGGCTTCGATCTCGCGGACGAGGCCTCGACAGCCGTCTGGCACGAGCTGCAGACCAGTGACTACGCGAAGGAGGTGACGTTCTACGAGAAGGCCTTTGGCTGGCACACCGAGGTGATGAGCGACACCGACCAATTACGCTACACCCTGCTCAAGAGCGGTGACGTGGACTACGCCGGCATCATGGATGCGAGCGCGTACTACCCACAGAACGCACCGGGCACCTGGGAGATCTACATCGGTGCGACCGACGTGGACGCGACGATCGCCACGGTCCTCGAGCTCGGTGGAAGCCTCGTGCAGGCGGCCGAAGACACTCTTTTCGGGCGACTCGCCAAAATTTCCGACCCCACCGGGGCGACCATCAAGCTCTCCTCTGTGGCGGTGCACTGAGCGTCGGCAGCAGCCGGGATGAGAGTGTCTCTGGGCGCGTGGCCAGTGGGTTGGGTCGAGAAGGTCAGCGAATGAACCACCTGCAATAAAACATGGCCGCGGGTGGTTGTGGCGTATGAACCTTGTTAGGACGAAACCTTGTTGGGACGAAACTATGACATGCCACATCGACACTGCAACCACCATCGCCCGGCCTGTCGATGGTGAGTCTGGGCCCGAGGCGCTTGTTGATGCGGAAGAACTCGGATGAGTGACCTTCCGATCGCCGACCACGCGCTGCTCTCGGATCGGCACTCCGCCGCCCTGGTGACCAGGGACGGTTCGATCGCCTGGCTGTGCTTCCCCCGGTTCGACAGCGAATCCGTGTTTGCGTCGATCCTGGACGACGCTGCCGGGCACTGGTCGATCCGGCCCAGCACGCTGGCCACATCAACCCGCTCGTACGTGGAAGGGACGATGGCCCTGCAGACCACTTTCCACACCGATGAGGGCACCCTCGAACTGATCGACGCCCTGGAGCTGGGGGACTCCAGCGATCCACACCGCCTCGGCGAAAATGCGCCACACACCCTGCTGCGCGGCGTGCACTGCACCAGGGGTCGGGTCACGATCGAGATGACCTGCCGCCCCCGCCCCGAATACGGTCTGGTGGTCCCGGTCTTTGCTGAGATCGATTCCGGTGTTGTCGCCACCGGCGGTTCGGGCCGGCTCACCCTGTCGCTTCCTGCCCCGGTGACGGGCCTCGGCGGGGAGATCCGGGTTCGGTTCACTCTCGAGGCGGGACAACACCGGTATTTTGCCCTGCAGCGCACGCGCCTCGGCGAGCCGCTACCGGGTGCCTACACCCAGGATGAGATCGCGACCGGCTTGGCGTCCACGACCGCGAGCTGGCAGGAGTGGTCGGCGATCCACCAAAGCTATGACGGGCCGTGGCGGGAGCTGGTTCATCACTCGGGACGGGTGCTCCAGGCGCTGAGCTACCAGCCCACCGGTGCGATCGTGGCCGCCGCTACGACATCCTTGCCCGAGGAAATCGGCGGTGAACGCAACTGGGACTACCGCTACTCGTGGGTACGCGACGCCAGTTTCACCATGAAGGCCCTCTGGGTTGCTGCCTGCCCGGATGAAGCCCACGAATTCTTCGACTTCATGACCGCCGCCGCCGCGCACTCCAGCCCCGACCGTCATCTGCAGATCATGTTCGGCATCGGCGGCGAACATGACCTGTCCGAACGGTTCCTCCCACAACTGACCGGGTGGCGCGGGAGCGGCCCTGTCCGGGTGGGAAACGGCGCGTGGGACCAACCACAGCTTGATGTCTACGGCGAACTCCTCGACGCGGCGTTCCGGCTGAGTGAGCAACTCGGCGAGATCGAACCTGCCACACGAACCTTCCTGGTCGCCCTCGCCGATGCGGCCGCAAGCCAATGGCAGCAGCCGGACAACGGCATCTGGGAAATCCGCGGTGCCCCGCGCCACTTCCTCTACTCGAAACTCATGTGCTGGGTAGCCCTCGACCGCGCAATCGCCATGGCCGAGCAGCTGCACGCAACAGACCGAGTCGCCGAGTGGTCAACGATGGCCGCGCAGATCCGCGCCACCATCCTCGAGAAGGGATGGAACGAGGAGGCCGGCGCCTTCACGCAATCCTTTGATTCGCCCGACCTGGACGCGGCGGCACTGATGCTACCGATCGTCGGGTTCCTGCCGGCATCCGATCCCCGCGTGCTCGCCACCGTGGACGCCATCATCGAGCGGCTCACGGACACCCGAGGGCTGGTCTACAGGTACCAGACAGACACGGGCGTCGACGGCCTGAACGGAAACGAGGGCACCTTCCTGCTCTGCACATTCTGGCTCGCCCATGTCCTCGCCGCCGGAGGCCGGTCCGGTGAAGCCCGCGAGGTGTTCGAGCGAGCCGTGAGCCACACCAACGACGTCGGCCTGCTCGCGGAGGAGATCGACTCGGAAACGGGCGAACAACTGGGCAATTTTCCCCAGGCGTTCAGTCACGTCGGACTGATCAATGCCGCGTGGGCCATCGATCAGGCTGAGAGCCACTTCCCCGCCAACGAGGGAACACCAGCCGAAAACGCCCCGTAGTCGAGGTTTTGCTGCACGTCCCCATCCCAACCCGGCGGTGCGGCCGGCGGGTGTGCCGGAGGCGTCGACGACGGCGCGCGCCAGATGCCCGGTCGCGGTGCCTCCCGCGCACGCAGCAGGGACGGGGTGTCTCCACGGCCGGCCCCGATTGTCAGAAGACTCAGACCGTGGCCGGGAGGATCTCGGCGAGCAGCGCCTGCACGCGCCGTTTGATGTCGTCGCGGATGGGTCGCACCTCATCGAGGTTCTTGCCGGCCGGGTCGGTCAGCTCCCAATCCTCGTAGCGCTTGCCGGGGAAGATGGGGCAGACGTCGCCGCAACCCATGGTGATGACGGCGTCGGAGGCCTGTACCTGCTCGGTGGAGAGAAGCTGGGGCACGTTGCCCGTGATATCGATGCCCTCTTCCTGCATGGCCTGGATTGCGATCGGGTTGATCTGGTTGCCGGGCTCCGACCCGCCCGAGAGCACCCGGACGGCGCCATCGGAGAGGGCCGTCATGTAACCGGCGGCCATTTGCGAGCGGCCGGCGTTGTGAATGCACACGAAGAGCACAATGGGTGTGGGAGAGGTCATGGTGTTGTCCTTTGCCGTGCCGGAGTCGGTGTGGATGCCGGAGTCGGTGTGGATGCCGGAGTCGGCGTGGATGCGGGAGTGGTGGGGAAGAGGCGGGGCCGCAACCAGAGCGCCACGTAGACAAGGGCCACGAGGGCCGGCACCTCAATGAGCGGACCGACGATCCCGGCCAGGGCCTGCCCGCTCGTGGCACCGAATGTGCCGATCGCGACGGCGATGGCCAGTTCGAAGTTGTTGCCGGCGGCGGTGAAGGCCAGCGTGGTCGAACGCTCGTAGGCCAGGCCCGCGATCTTGCCCACGGCGAACCCGAGCAGGAACATCACGCCGAAGTAGACCAGCATCGGCAAGGCAATTCGCGCGACGTCAAACGGGGCGTCGATCACCTGTCGGCCCTGCAGGGCGAACAGCATCACGATCGTGAACAGCAGGCCGTAGAGCGCAAACGGTCCGACCTTGGGAAGAAATGTTGCCTCGTACCAGGTGCGGCCGCGGCGCGCTTCACCGATGCGCCGGGAGAGGTAGCCGGCCAGGAGCGGGATGCCGAGGAACACGAGCACGCTTGCGGTGATGGCCCAGAAGGAGAAGTCCGCGCTTGTGGTGGGCAGGCCCAGCCAGGCGGGGAGAACCTGCAGGTAGAACCAGCCGAGCGCACCGAAGGCGATGACCTGGAACACGGAGTTGACCGCCACCAGGAACGCGGCGGCCTCCCGGTCACCGCAGGCAAGGTCGTTCCAGATCAGCACCATGGCGATGCAGCGGGCGAGGCCCACGATGATCAGTCCGGTGCGGTACTCGGGCAGGTCGGGCAGGAAGATCCATGCCAGCGCAAACATGAGCGCGGGACCCAGCACCCAGTTCAGGAGCAGCGAGGAGACGAGCAGGCGCTTGTCGCCCGCGATCGTCCGGGCATCCGAATAGCGCACCTTCGCCAGCACGGGGTACATCATGACGAGTAATCCGATCGCGATCGGGACGCTTACTGAGCCGATCGAGAATGCGTGCAGCGCGTCACCGACAGCCGGAAGGAACGCGGCCAGGAGCAGGCCGGCTCCCATCGCCGCGATGATCCAGACCGGCAGGTACCGGTCGGTGAGCCCGAGTTGGGGCGGCCCCTGCGACAGTGACGCCGAAGAAACTGGTTCGGGGGAAATCATTGGGCGCGGTCGCCTCCAGGATAAGATCGAAGTACTTCGATATGTTAAGTTTCACGAATGTATCGATACTTGTCAATCTAGCGAGAGGGTGTTCACGTGCCGTTAGCCCAGTTGCTCCCACTGACCGACGTGAGCGCATGCCAACCAGCAACGACGCCCGCGTTGAGCGCCGAGAGCGCCGTTGACCTGGCTCGGATCTTCAAGGCGGTCGCCGACCCGACCCGGCTTCGGTTGATTTCCATGGTCGCCGCGCACGAGCAGGCTGAAGTCTGCGTGTGTGACCTGACAGCGCCCCTGGACCTGGGCCAGCCCACCGTCTCCCACCACCTGAAGATCCTCGTTGAGGCGGGCATCCTGTCGCGGGACAAACGCGGGATCTGGGCCTATTACAAGCTCGTCCCTGGGACTCTTGACTCCCTCGCCCACCAGCTGCTCAGTCTGTAGGGCATGCTCCCGAACGGAGTCCTCACCTCAATCCGCCGCCACGCCCGTTGAGGGGCCGCGGCCGCCACGCGGACGAGTTGGTCGCCGCTGCGGGATTCCGCTCGTGCTCATCGCCGATTCGCCGGCCCGCCGCCGTATGGTCTCGCCGCGGCGCAGGCCCTAGGCTGATCGAGCACACTATCCTTGTCGATCGAGGTCTGGGGAGCGAATGAAAACTGTAGGTGCTCAGGAGTTACGCGGGTGGCTGGAATCGTGCCTGGCCGTTCCGCGGTGGGTCGACGGGGTCCTGGCCCGTGGGCCATTCAATGCGCCAGCCGACCTGCTGCTGGCGGCGCGGGAGGAGGCGACCCCGCTCAGCCCGGCCGAGATCGAGCAGGCGCTGTCCGGGCACCCTCGGATCGGGGAAGCCGCCGCGGGTGACTCGCAGGCCAGTCAGTTCTCCCGTGGCGAGCAGCAATCCGTTGACGCCCACGACGAGGCGGTCGACGAGGCCGTCGCGGAAGGAAATCGGGCGTACGAAGAGCGTTTCGGTCGCATCTTTTTGATTCGAGCCGCTGGGCGCTCACGGACCGAAATTCTCACTGAACTCAATCGTCGACTTGAACTCGACGATGCCGCAGAACTGACGAACGTCACCAACGAACTGCGAGACATCGCGCTTCTTCGCCTGGCGAGGCTTGCGGCACAGCCCTCGGGTTGATGTTGGCCACACGAAACGGGCGAACAGGCCACCTATCGCTTGAGCGACAGATCAGACCGCGCTAGATATCAATGGAGTAAATGAGTGACTCCTGCACCATGCCGACCCACGCATAGAGTTCGTTGAGGAACGGTGCTTCGTCATCTTCGAGGTGCAGGGCACCGTCGGGGGAGATCAGCAGACGTTGCGCCAGGGTGAGGCGCAGGTCGTTGAGCGTGCGCAACCACGACTGCACGGCCTCCGGGTCGAGGTCGAGGGTGACGGGTTCGCGGGGTTTAGGGTTCGGCTCGCGGGCGCGCCGCGCTGCCGCGCCCGGCGAGTTATCGGCCGGCGTCATCGGCGTATCGGCGAGGGCCGCTCGCAGGGTCGCGAGTACCACCCGTGCATTGAACACCTTGGCCGCGAGCAGGTCGCCGGCCGTGAAGCGACGAAACTCGGCGGTCGCCTCCTCGTCGTCAGGGTAGGCATCCGGCAGCATGCGGCGCAGCACGGGGTCAGCGGATGCCACAACCACGTCGTCACCGGCGGTCTCGAGCATGTCCACGAGCTGGGCGACCGCGAGTTGCATCAGGTCGGCCTCGACCGGCTTGAACCGACCGACAAGGTTGCCGGAGGCAGCGAGTCCGAAGATGCTCACGAGTCGGCCTTGGCGAGCGTCGCCCAGAGACCATAGCCGTGCATGGCCTCGACGTGACGTTCCATGGCCTCACGGTTGCCGGTTGCCACGACCGACTTGCCGTTGTGGTGCACCTGCAACATGAGTCGTTCGGCCTCCTCCGGGGTGAAACCGAAGTAGCTGCGGAACACGTAGGACACGTAAGACATGAGGTTGACCGGGTCATTCCAGACCAGAGTCACCCATGGCCGATCCAGCACGGTGTCAGGACGCACGTCAAGTAGGGGCTCGGTCACGGTCACCGTATAAGCGTTACACGGCTTCGAACCGATTTCCACCGCTCGCACCCGAGCAATTGTGAGGACGCTGGCGGAAACACAAACCGAGCGAGGGAATATCCTTGATGTATGACCTCTCTTGTTCCACCGACCATGATGGCACCCACGCTTACCGCCGCCGAGGTGGAACGCATCCGCAATGACTTTCCCGTGCTGGCCCAACTCGTGAACGGACATCCGCTCAACTATCTGGATTCCGGGGCAACATCGCAGAACCCCATCAGCGTGATGGAAGCCGAGCAGGAGTACTACGAGCAGCGCAACGCCGCCGTGCACCGCGGGGCGCACACCCTCGCGGTCGGTGCGACCGAGGTGTTCGAAGCCGCCCGCGAGACGGTTGCCTCCTTCATCGGGGCGGAGAGCACCGAGCTTGTCTGGACGTCCAACGCCACCGAGGCGATCAACCTTGTGGCCTACTCGTTCTCCAATGCCTCTCTCGGACTCGGGGGAGAGGCCGCGAAACGCTTCGCGCTCGCTGGGGGTGACGAGATCGTGGTCACCGAGATGGAGCACCATGCCAACCTCATCCCCTGGCAGCAGCTCGCCCTGCGCACCGGCGCCACGCTTCGCTTCATCCCCGTTCACGACGATGGCACGCTTGACCTCGTCGCGGCCGCCGAGATCGTGGGGACGCACACACGTGTGCTCGCGTTCACGCACGCGTCCAATGTGACCGGCGGGATCAACCCCGTTGCCGAGCTGGTACGACTGGCCAGGCGCGTCGGCGCCCTCGTGGTTCTTGATGCGTGCCAGTCCGTTCCGCACCTGCCGGTGAATGTGGTCGAGCTCGATGTGGATTTTGCGGTCTTCTCCGGTCACAAAATGCTCGGGCCCACCGGTATCGGCGCGCTCTACGGCAAGGCGGAACTGCTCGCCGACATGCCGCCCTTCCTCACCGGTGGCTCCATGATCACCACGGTCAGCATGCATGAGGCTGAATTCCTGGCGCCGCCCCAGCGCTTCGAGGCGGGCACGCAACGCATTTCGCAGGCCATAGCCCTCGCTGCCGCGGTGGACTACCTGCGCGAGACCGGCATGGCCCGCATCGCTGGCTGGGAGGCCACGCTCGGGCAGCGCCTCATGGAGGGACTCGGCGAGATTCCCGGCATCCGCGTGCTGGGCCCGGGAATCGGTGTGGAACGCCTCGGACTCGCGAGCTTCGAGGTGGTCGGCGTTCACGCGCACGACGTGGGCCAGTACCTCGACGACGCGGGCATTGCCGTGCGTGTGGGACACCATTGCGCCCAGCCACTGCACCGCCGTCTGGGAGTCACCGCATCAACCCGCGCGAGCACCTATCTGTACACGACGACCGACGAGGTGGACCAGTTCCTGGCCACCCTGCGTGAGGTCGCACCTTTCTTTGGAGTCACGCCGTGAGCGACCTGCAACAGCTGTACCAGACCATCATCCTCGACCACTACAAGGCGCGGCATGGTGCCTCCGCGGAACCCCTCGCGGCTCTCGACGCCGCGGGTTCGCCGCGGGTGGCCGAGTCGCACCAGCTGAATACGTCCTGCGGCGACGAGGTCACCATGCGCGTGACGCTCAGCCCGGCAGGGGGCGAGACCACTGTGGAGGACCTCGTGTGGCGAGGCGAGGGCTGCTCGATCTCCATTGCATCCGCTTCGGTACTGAACGACACACTGCGCGGCCTCACCGTGGCGGAGGCACGCACGCTGCTGGACACGTTCCGCGAAATGCTGCGGTCACGCGGCAAGATCGAGCCCGACGAGGACGTGCTCGGAGACGCGGCAGCCTTCAGCGGTGTCTCGCGCTATCCGGCGCGGGTCAAGTGCGCCATGCTGCCCTGGGTGGCCTTCGAAGCCGCCGTGCTTGAGGTTGAATCCCGCGCCTGAGTCCCACCCAAAGGTCACGGCTATCCAAGCGGCAGGTGCGTGACCCGGCGCGATTGACTATCGCATCGAATCGGAGTTGGGCAATCGTCAGGCGCGCCGCAACATCGACACACCGGTCCTTGGAAGAGGGGAATGCCGATGTGTGCACGCCGCCAAAAAGTTTCTGAACCCTATGGCCTGGCCGCTGCGTCGACACCATGGCCGCGCGGCCCTCATGCGCAGAGGTTGTGAGGCTCGACCACTCCAGCCGTCTCGTCAGCGTGCGGTGCGGGCGCAGTCCGATCAGCGCTCACGAACGTCGCCCCTACCGGGATGCCACCGGCCGGCTCGCGCCGGACCGCCTTCGGTGTACCGGGAAGCGGTGCACCCGTGCTGCGCAGCAGTAACGCGTCGATAACGCCCCGCGGCGTACTCTGGCGCGCATTCAGTGGACGTTGTGCACACATGCCTCGGAGCGTGCCTTGAGGAGTGCCTTGGGCGACCCCGAACAGTAGTGAGGAGTACACAAGATGAACGAAAATGAGTCCGACGATGGCCTCGGAGTCTTCACGAGTGAGGGCGAGTTCCAAGCCGAACAGACCACAGGAACCGCCGTTATTTCCGGCGTGAACCTGGCCCCGACGGAGGTGACGTACCACGAGGTTGACGGACTGGCAGTCTTCGAGGGTGACATTGTGCTCGGCACTGTGGCCGAGATGCAACAGACCAAGGATGCCCAGGGACTCTCGGCCGACGAGCATGCCCGCGCCGTCATCATCCCCGGCGCCCGGTTCCGTTGGCCGAATTCCCAGGTCCCGTTCCAGATCAACGCTGCTCTACCCAACCAACAGCGAGTACGGGACGCGATCGCGCACTGGGAAGCACGTACGCCGATCAGGTTCCCCGAGCGCACGCCGGCCAATGCCGCTCAATTCCCGAACTTTGTCGAGTTCTCTGATGCCGGCGGATGCTGGTCACGACTCGGCATGCAGGGTAACGGCAGGCAAACCATCAGTCTCGGCAGCGACTGCACGACCGGCAATGCAATCCACGAAATCGGCCACACGGTGGGGTTGTGGCATGAGCAGAGTCGTGAGGACCGTGACACCTTCGTCACGATCAACCGGCAGAACATCTCTCCCGGGATGGAAAGCCAGTTTGACCAGCACATTGTTGATGGTGATGATGTGGGGGCCTACGACTACGGCTCGATCATGCACTATCCACGCACAGCCTTTTCGAAGAACGGGCTTGAGACGATTACCCCGGTGCAGGCGGGGGTCCAGATAGGCCAGCGCACCGCGCTTTCGGCCGGCGATATTGCGGCGGTCGACTTCATGTACCCGTCGACGCCACGCGCGAGTTCGGGGCCGGTCGTGTCGTGGGGGCCAAACCGGATCGACGCGTTCGTGCTTGGCACCAACCGCGCCGTGTTCCACAAATGGTGGAACGGCGCGAATTGGGGGCCATCGGTGACGGGCTACGAGAACATGGGCGGCATCGCCGAAAGCGTACCCCAGGCGGTCGCGTGGGCACCGAACCGGCTCGACCTGTTCGTGACCGGCACCGACAGTGCGCTCTACCACAAGTGGTGGAATGGCTCGGCGTGGGGGCCCTCGGCCACCGGCTATGAATACATGGGCGGGGTCTGCCTCGGCGACCCACGGATCGTCTCGTGGGGGCCGAACCGGCTCGATGTCTTCGTTGTTGGCAGCGACCGTGGGCTCTACCACAAGTGGTTCAACGGGGCGTGGGGTCCGTCAGTAACGGGCTACGAGGCCATGGGCGGCGGTATCATCGGCCAACCCGAGGTCGCCTCCTGGGGCCCGAATCGGCTCGACGTATTCGTGATCGGCACCGACCGGGCGCTGTACCACAAGTGGTGGAACGGTGCCGCGTGGGGTCCCTCGCTGACGGGCTACGAACGGCTCGGCGGAGTCTGCATGTCATCGCCACGGGTTGTCTCGTGGGGGCCGGACCGGCTGGACGTGTTCGTTACTGGCACCGACGGCGCGCTCTATCACAAGTGGTGGAACGGCTCGGCGTGGGGCCCGTCGATCAATGACTTCGAACGGATGGGCGGGGTCTGTGTCGGCGAACCGGAGGTCGTCGCCTGGGGTCCAAACCGGCTCGACGTGTTCGTGATCGGCACGGACAGCGCGCTCCACCACAAGTGGTGGAACGGCTCGGCGTGGGGCCCGTCGCTGACCGGGTACGAGAACATGGGCGGCATTGCGACCTCGCAACCGCGAGTGGTCTCCTGGGCGCCGAACCGGCTCGACGTGTTCCTGACGGGCACGAACAGTGCACTGTTCCACAAGTGGTTCAATGGCTCGGCGTGGGGCCCGTCGCTGACCGGTTACGAGAGTCTCGGCGGGGTGATCACTGCGTTCGACGAGCCTGAACAGAAGACCGGATCAGACTCGCTGCACCGGGATACGGACTAGCGCCCCACCCCGTGGAACCGGGTGTGATTGAGTCGAGACGAAATCTCCCTCGGTCACATCGACGTGCGTCATGATCCCGCGACTGGCGGGCTCATGACTCACTGCCGTGTGACGCACATGCACCCGCAGGTTGAGGCGAAGCGGGCCGGCTTTCGCCGGGTCGAGTAACTCGGTCGGAAACGGCAGACGGAACGGAAGTTCGCGGCCCCTGCCTGCCCCAAAGTCGCGGTTGGCCAGCCGGACCTCCGCGAGGATCCTGCTCGGGGCATCCATTCGCGACACATCTTCGAGCTGGACAATGACGGTGAACGGCTCCTCGGGGCGCTGCGCGGGCGGGAAGACGATCGTTCCACGCACGGTCTGAGCGTCGTCATCGCTCTCGTCCACGTGGGACTCCTCTCCAGCTCTGACCCTGCAACGTTCCATTCCACGGTAATGTCCGTGCGGGTTCGACGGGCCCCAGCAGCCGTTGCGCCATCGCACTGAAGTTAACTCTGCGGGTTCGACGATCACGTCGACCATGGCGTTTCCACGCAACACTGTCAAGCCCCGGCGATATGCGTTTCCTCTGGACGGTGGCGGGTGGGTGGGCGTCGGAGTTGGTTTCGGCCTCGACCGGGGGAATGTAGCCGATCTCGCCGTGGACGCGTCGATTGTTGAACCCGTCGACGCACTCAGCGACCGCTTCGACAGCGTCGAGTCGGTCGGCGGCGCGTGGCTCAGCATGGGCCAGAAGTAAGTAGCAGCCTGGCATGTTGCACCGACCAGGTTGAGCGCCGAAGCCAGGGCAAAGAATTGGCCGGTGGGTGAGCTGTGTCCGTTCCCGGAACCGGCGTCAGTGCCGCCCGTGGGGCCGCTGACGGGTGTGTTCGGGGCGTCGACGCGAGGGAATCAGATACGAAACTCAGAAAGAGCTACGTGAGCAACTCTCGCGTTTACGTTCGATTCGCGCTAAAATGGGGGTATGTTCACGACGGTGAAGTCCGGAGCTGAGATGGTCGCCCTGCTACTGCAGGCCGGCGAACTCGTCACGGCCGCCCTCGCCGGAGTGCAGTTCAGCCTCCTCGATGATGACGATGCACTCAGCGTGATGGCGGCGCTGGAGGCCGTGGGGCGTCGGGTGGATGGTGGCCGGATCAGCTCCGCCGCCAACGTGGCTTTTCGCGCCGACTCCGGCCTCGGTCATGACTCGCTCGCGTGGAAGAACGGATGCCGCGGCAAGTTCGAACTGATCACCGGGGTGACGCGTATCTCGAGTAGCGAGGCGAAGCGGCGGATGCGCCTCGGCGGCACCATCACCGGGGTCTCGTCCGCGACCAGCGGCCTGGTCGGGCAAGTCATGCCGGTGCGGCACCCCGCCGTCGCCGAGAGTCTGGCCGCCGGGGAACTCGGGGTGGACGCCGCCGACGTCATCGTCACCGCACTCGAGCAGATCTCGACCCGGGTCGCCCCGGACGACCTCGACCGGGCCGAACGCGCCCTGGTGGCGTCGGCGACGGGGGCGATCACCGCCGAGACCGAAGGACTCCCGGGTGCCGGGATCGCGTTCAGTGCCGACCTCATTCGGGCGCAGGCCCACGAATGGGCGGCGATGCTCGACCCTGATGGGGCGGCGCCGAGCGACGACAAGACGGCCGCGAAGAGCACGTTCGGGTTCGGGCTCCTGCGGGATGGGCTGTATCCGCTGCGCGGCGGTGTGACGCCCGACCTTCGCGGCGTGATGAACGGGGTGTTCAACACGTTCCTCAGTGCCCACGCGGCACCGGCGTTTCCGTCGGCGGAGGACCAGGCGCGCCTGGAGGCCGGGGAACTCATCCCCGGCGCCGAAGAAGCCGTCGACGACCGTACCGGCGGGGAGAAGTGCGCCGACATTCTGCGGGCGGTGTTCGAAAAGACCGCCCGTGACCCGAAGACCCCGACCATGGGCGGCGCGGCGCCCGTCGTGATGGTGCACGTGAACGCCCGCGACCTGAAGAACGGTCGCGGCGTCGGCTGGATCGACGGCGTGGACGCCCCGATCAGCCTTCGCAGCGTAAACCAGCGGCTGTGCGCGGGCGGCTACCGGCAGGTCATCATCGGCGACGACGGCCACGTACTGCACCTGGGAGCGAAGGAACGATTCTTCAGCCCCGCCCAGCGCCGCGCGATCGCCGCCCGCGACGGCGGCTGCGTCATCCCCGGCTGCAAAATCGCCGCCGCCTGGTGCGAGGTGCACCACGTGATTCCGTGGCAATCCCACGGACTGACCGACGTGGAAAACGGTGTGCTGCTGTGCTGGTTCCACCACCACACCATTGACACCGCCGGGTGGGACATTCGAATGATCAACGGGAGGCCCCACCTGCGCGGCCCCGTGCTCTTCGACCCCACCCGAACCTGGCGACCCGCCGCCACCCACCGGGCGAACACCCCGAGCAGCGATCCGCCCTGGGGCACCCACGACACATAGACCCGGGCTGGCTAGCTCGAATCCCGGTTCGAGCGAGACACGCGCAGATCACGAAAGCGTCCTTCCTGTCGTCCGCGGTGCGTGCCGGGCGAGTGCTGATCGCGCTGTTCGCGTGGTTCGTCATCGGGTGACGCCCTGCCCCCGGTTCGGAGACGGGCCCTGCACGCCTTTAGGCTGTGGTCATGAGCACAGTTTTGGTTTTGAACGGACCCAACCTCGGTCGACTCGGCAGTCGTGAACCGGATGTCTACGGTTCCGCCAATCTCGATGACCTTCGCGCCCTGCTCACGGCGTCAGCTCCGGACGGAGTGACCATCGACCTCCGGCAGACCGACGACGAGGCCGAACTCATCCACTGGTTGTACGAGGCCGTGGATAACAGCCTCCCGGTCATCATCAATCCGGCGGCGTTCACGCACTACAGCTATGCGCTCCGCGACGCGGCCGCCCTCGTGACCACGGCCGGCCTCGAACTCATCGAGGTACACATCTCAAACCCCCACGCGCGGGAAACCTTCCGGCACACGAGCGTGGTCAGCGCGATCGCTACCGGCGTCATCGCCGGGCTCGGCTTCGATTCGTACCGCCTGGCCCTCGACTTCGTCACCCGAAAGCACTGAACACCCGCCCCCTTTGGCTCTTGCGGTTCGGTCACGTAGACTCGTTCACGGTCGAATCGACCACGCACTTTAACAATTGAACGGATCACACCCCCCATGGCTTCTACCGCTGATATCAAGAACGGCGTCGTGCTCAAGATCGACGGTAACCTCTGGGCCGTCATCGAATTCCAGCACGTCAAGCCGGGCAAGGGCGGTGCGTTCGTTCGCACCAAGCTCAAGAACGTCATCTCCGGCAAGACCGTCGACCGTACATTCAACGCCGGCGCCAAGATCGACACCGAAAACGTTGACCGTCGCGATTTCCAGTACCTCTACGCCGATGGCGAGTCCTACGTCTTCATGGACATGGCCGACTACGACCAGCTGCACGTCTCCTCGGCCGTCGTGGGCGAGGCGATCAACTTCATGCTCGAGAACCAGTCCGTGACCGTGGCACTGCACGACGGCAACCCGCTGTACGTTGAGCTGCCGGCATCCGTTGTACTCGAAATCACGTACACCGAGCCCGGCCTGCAGGGCGACCGTTCAACCGGCGGCACCAAGCCGGCGACCGTGGAGACCGGGTACCAGATTCAGGTTCCCCTCTTCCTTGAGCAGGGCACCAAGGTCAAGGTCGACACCCGCACCGGCGACTACCTGGGCCGCGTCAACTAGTGAGCGCCCGCACCAAGGCACGCAAACGCGCCATCGATATCTTGTACGCCGCTGATGTGCGTCAGATCACCATCCCCGAGTCGCTTGCCACCGAGGCGCAGCGTGCGGCGAGCGAACCGGCTCGCCTCGCGTCGTGGCTCTACGCTCGCGAACTCGTAGACGGCGTCGTCGACCACCGCGAAGAGATCGATGAACTCATCGAGACCTATTCGCAGGGCTGGTCGCTGGCACGCCTGCCCAACATCGATCGTGCCATTCTGCGCATCGGGATCTGGGAGATCCTCTACAACGAAGCCGTTCCGCACGCCGTGGCCATCGACGAAGCCGTGGAAGCGGCCAAGACCTTGTCAACGGATGACTCGGCCGGCTTCGTGAACGGACTCCTCGGCAAGATCGCCCAGACGGCCCCCACCGCCTGAGGCGCCAAATCGAGTAATCCAGGGATCTCATGACCAGTACCGGACCGGACCAGCCCGAGCCCCCGGCGCAGCCGTTCCCGCAGGCACCGAAGACGAACACCCTGGCCGTCGTGTCGTTGGCGTTGTCGTTCTTCATCGGCGTCATCGCCATCGTCACGGGATTCCTGGCCCTCGCGCAGATTCGAGCGCGCGGGGAAGCAGGGCGGGGACTGGCGCTGGCGGGAATCATCATCGGTTCGGTCGCCACCGTGTTCACCGCCCTCGTGGTGGTGCTGATGGTTGTCTTCGCGGCGACGATGGGCACCGTGTTCGTTGCCGCCCTGAACGGCATACCCCACGGCCTTCCGTCGTCAGCCTCACCGACGCCGCACGCCGGTTCCCCGAACGCTCCGGATGCCTCTACTGAGCCCTCCGGCAAGGTCGGCACTGCCGACTTCGACGCCGGGTACCTCACCGTGGGCACCGGCCCGGTCACGATTGACGTGTACTTCGACCCCATGTGCCCGTTTTGCCGGCAGTTCGAGCAGACGAATGGGGGCAGCCTCGCCCTGGCCGCCACGAACGACGCGATCACGCTGCGGCTGCACTCGATGACCTTCCTCGATCGTCTCTCCCAGGGAACGGACTACTCCACCCGCGCGTCGTCGGCGCTCACCTGCCAGGCCACGCTCAACCCCGAGCTGACCCTCGACTACCTCGCCGCCCTGTTCGCCAACCAGCCGGCAGAAGACACGGAGGGGTTGTCCGACGACGAACTCGTCGCCCTCGTGCCCGGTGGTGCGAGCATTTCGGACTGCCTGACGAGCGGTGCCTACGACGCCTGGTCGCAGGCCAACACCGAAGCAGCTGTCACGGGCCCCCTTGACGGTGCGGAGATCCCCGCGATCTCCGGAACCCCCACCGTGCTCGTCGACGGCGCTGTCTACCGAGGCAGCCTCACCGACCCGGTGGAGTTTGCCCAGTTCGTGACGGGCGCCTTCACTCCCTGATCCACCCGTGCGCTAAGCAGTGATGAGCGGATGCCGGTTGCTGTCGACTGTTCGGGCCGACTTACGCTGGCGCACACCGAGCGCCGCGATTCCGAGTCCGTAGATCAGGCACAGAGTGGCCAGCGCCGCCGCCTGCACGGTTGCGGACGACCTCGGGTCCCACTGAGGTTCGACAACTGCTGCCACGACCGTGCCCAGGACGAGAACCGGCCAGACCACGACCAGCAGGACCCGCGGGATTCCGCGCGCCAGCTCTGAATCCTTCCTGCGGACGAATGTGAGGATGGTCGCGGCGACGAGCAGGCCCAGCCAGAGAATCCAGAACCACGTGAAGAGGAGCGCCCCAATGGACGCCAGGACCAAAACAGGGTATCCATAGCAAAAGGGAACGCAGCGGCCGCCGCGATCCAGAGTGCCGCTGCCGCGAAGCCCAAATATGGGGCTGCGCGGGTGAAGAAGGTGTTCATGGGTGAACCTTTCACGGGAACTGCAGAGATCATCCCCGCTATGACGGCGGGCTCGCCAAAGATATCCAGGGAGCGGCGCTGGGCCGTTTCGCTGTCGAGACCGCGAGCACACAGCCCTTCTACGGCGGTGATGAGGTGATCATGAACCTCGTCACGGAGATCGACGGCGTCGGGTCGGCTGCTGAGCGCAGCGTCAAACGCGGTGATGTAGCTCGAAATCAGGGGGTAGTCGGCCACGGCTTGCTGCGCAGAACGGAATTGACGGTTGATGAGAACAGGTGCCAGCGTTCGCTCTGCTCCGAGAGCATGGCGTGTCCGGGACCGGTGAGCCGGTATGACCGGCGCCTGCGACCCGCGACCGTGCTCCACTCACTTTCGAGCAGACCCGAGACCTCGAGCCGATGCAGGACGGGGTAGACGGTGCCCTCTGCGAGGTCAAAAACGTCGTCGCTGCGCGTGCGCAACTGCTCGATGACGGCATAACCGTGCAGGGGTCCGTCGGCCAGGACGGACAGGACCAGCAGGTCGAGATGACCCTTGAGTGCTTCCCTGTTCATACTTAGAGATGCTAGGCCTAGTAACACGAGGTGTCAAGGTCGAGTTTCATCTGACCCGCAGCATCCGTTATTCTGAATGAGATCCAGATAGACCCCAGAAAATTGACATCCTTTAACAGCCGTCCTGTGAGACGGGGAAGGAGGTCGGCTGTTGGAACACATTGTGCTCACCCAAGCTGACATCACCCGCGCGTTGACTCGAATCTCCCACGAGATCCTGGAGTCCAATCGGGGTCCAGACAACCTCGTCATCCTCGGCATACCCACCCGCGGCGTGGTCCTCGCCCGGCGGATCGCCGAGACGATCGCTCGGATCGAACCCACCGCCACCAACGTTCAGGCCGGCTCCCTCGACGTGACCCTGTACCGCGACGACCTCGCCCACACACGCACGAGAACGCCATCTCGAACCCACGTGCCGGGAAGCATCGACGGCGCCACGGTCGTGCTCGTCGACGACGTGCTCTACTCCGGCCGCACCATCCGCTCGGCGCTCGACGCGCTCGGCGACCACGGCCGGCCCAACATCGTGCGACTGGCCGTACTCGTCGACCGCGGGCACCGGGAGCTGCCCATCCGCGCCGACTTCGTGGGCCGCAACCTGCCGAGCTCCACCGAGGAACGCATCAACGTGCACCTCGAAGAAACCGACGGCGACGAATTCGTATCGATCGAGGGAGGGCGAGTCTCATGAGGCACCTGCTCACAACGCGCGATCTCAGTCGTGACCGCGCCATCGCGCTCCTCGACATTGCCGAAGACATGGCGGATGTCTCCCAGCGCGAGGTGAAGAAGCTCCCGACGCTGCGCGGAAAGACCGTCGTCAACCTCTTCTTCGAGGACTCCACCCGCACCCGCATCTCCTTCGAAGCCGCCGCCAAACGGCTCAGCGCCGACGTGATCAACTTCAGCGCCAAGGGTTCCAGCGTGTCGAAGGGCGAAAGCCTCAAGGACACCGCACAGACCCTGGCCGCCATCGGCGCCGACGGGGTCGTGATTCGGCACCCGGCGTCGGGCGCACCCCACGTGCTCGCACAGAGCGGGTGGATCGACGCCGGCATCATCAACGCCGGCGACGGCACCCACGAGCACCCGACCCAGGCGCTCCTCGATGCCTTCACCATCCGGCGCCGCATCCACGGTGCGGCCAGCCGCGGCAAGGGACTCGACGGCGTGCGCGTCACGATCGTGGGGGACGTGCTGCACTCGCGTGTCGCCCGCTCAAACCTGTGGCTGCTGCCCACCCTCGGCGCCGAGGTCACCTTCGTCGCACCACCCACCCTGCTGCCAGCCGACACGAGCGGCTGGCCGGCCACCTTCGGCTTCGACCTCGACGCGGCCATTGACGCCCGACCCAACGTGGTCATGATGCTCCGAATCCAGGCCGAACGCATGAGCGCGGCATTTTTTCCCACCAGTCGGGAGTATTCCCGCGCCTGGGGGCTTGACGACGCGCGATTTAATCGACTCGGCACGGATAGCATTGTTATGCACCCTGGCCCGATGAATCGCGGGCTGGAAATATCGTCTGCGGCAGCCGATTCGGTCAATTCGACCGTGCTCGAGCAGGTCGCAAACGGGGTTTCCGTGCGGATGGCCGCGCTGTATCTGCTGCTGTCCGGTGACCGAGAGGATGCATGATGCCCGCTGAGTCGAGCAAGAGCCAGACGTACCTGATCCGGGGAGTGACACTTCCCGACGGCGCGCGTACCGACATTGTGCTGGAAAACGGTCGAGTGAAGCAGCTCGGAACGGGCCTGTCCCACCGGGGAGCAACCCTCGTCGACGCCGACGGGCTCATCGCCCTCCCCGGCCTCGTCGACCTGCACGCCCACCTGCGTGAACCAGGCTACGAGCAGAGCGAGACCGTGCTCACCGGAAGCCAGGCCGCCGCGCGCGGCGGCTTCACGAGCGTGTTCGCCATGGCCAACACCTCACCGGCCCAGGACACCGCCGGCGTCGTCGAACAGGTGCTCGCCCTCGGCGAACGTTCCGGTTACGTGCAAGTGCAGCCGATCGGTGCCGTGACCGTGGGCCTGAAGGGCCAGCAACTCGCCGAGATCGGAGCAATGGCCACGAGTCGGGCCCGGGTCCGCGTCTTCTCCGACGACGGCTTCTGCGTGTCAGACCCGCTGCTCATGCGCCGCGCACTCGAATACGTCAAAGCCTTCGACGGCGTCATTGCCCAGCATTCGCAGGAGCCGCGCCTGACCGAAAAGGCACAGATGAACGAGGGCGCGCTGTCGGGGGAACTCGGTCTCGTCGGCTGGCCGGCCGTCGCCGAGGAATCCATCATCGCCCGCGACGTGCTCCTCGCCGAGCACGTGGGTTCTCGCCTGCACGTCTGCCATGTCTCGACGGCCGGTTCGGTTGACGTCATCCGCTGGGCCAAGGCCCGCGGCATCAACGTCACCGCCGAAGTCACCCCACACCACCTGCTGCTCACCGAGGATCTCGTGGCCGGCTACGACGCGCGGTTCAAGGTGAACCCCCCGCTGCGCCGCCGCGAAGACGTCGAGGCGCTGCGCGCCGGGCTCGCCGACGGCACCATTGACATCGTCGCCACCGACCACGCCCCGCACCCGATCGAGTCGAAAGACTGCGAGTGGGATGCCGCGGCGAACGGCATGGTGGGCCTCGAGTCCGCGCTGTCGGTCGTTCACGCATCCGTGGTCTCCAACGGTCTGCTCGGTTGGAGCGACATCGCCCGCGTGCTCTCCGCCACGCCCGCGCGGATCGGACGCCTCGCCTCGCAGGGGCAACCGATCAGGGAAGGCGGCCCGGCCCACCTCACGCTCTACGACGCCTCGACCAGCCGGGTCTTCACCCGCTCCGACCTGTCGGGAACCAGCGTGAACTCGCCGTACCTGTCCATGACGCTTCCAGGCGTCGTGCAGGCCACCTTCTACCAGGGCTACGCCACGCTGCTCGACGGCGTGCTGCGTGACGCCGCGGAGGTCGCTGCCGCCGCTCGCGTTCAGATGGCGGAGCACAGCAATGGATAGGGCCGTTCCCACGATCATCATCGCCGTGGTTCTCCTCGGCGTGTTCACCCTCATGTTCCGCAGCTGGCGCAAGCGCAGCAAACGCGACTCGGGAACCGTGGCCGGGTACCCCGTGCCAAGCGGCACCGAGATGGTGCTGGCCGTTGCCCGCGGCTACTACGTGGCGACAACACCCCGCGACACGCCGCTCGAACGGCTCTTCATCCCCGGCCTCGCGTTTCGAGCCAGGGCCGAGATCACCGCAACGGATGCCGGGGTGAGGCTCGATCTCACCGGGACAGGCCCGGTTTTCGTGCCGACCGACGCCATCGAACTTCTGACCCCGGCCACGTGGGCCATCGACCGCGTGGTCGAGACCGACGGCCTCGTGTTGCTCGGCTGGCGACTCGCCCCGACGCCGGGCGCCACACCAGAGCCCGGCCGTTCGGTCGACAGCTACTTCCGCATTATTGACCCGAGTGATCGCGCCCGTCTCGTCGACGCGATCCGTTCCATTGCAGCCGAGGCCACCGCGCCCGCTGACCGCAACGAAAGTGAGGTGTAGCTTGGTGCTCTCAGTCGCCGACTACAAGGCAATCAATCGAACGGCCCCGGCCGTTCTCGTACTCGAAGACGGTAAGCGCTTTGAAGGTCGCGCCTACGGCAGCGAAGGACAAACGCTCGGCGAGATCGTCTTCGCAACCGGAATGACCGGTTACCAGGAGACCCTGACCGATCCCTCGTACGCCGGGCAGATCGTGCTCATGACGGCACCGCACATCGGTAACACCGGCGCCAATGACGAGGACATGGAATCCCGGCGCATCTGGGTCGCCGGTTTCGTGGTGCGCGATCCCGCTCGCATTTCCTCGAACCATCGGGCCACGCGCACGCTCGACCACGACCTCGAGGAGGGCGGCATCGTCGGTATCTGCGGCGTCGACACCCGGGCCATCACCCGCCACATCCGCGATAAGGGCGCCATGCGCTCCGGCATCTTCTCCGGGGACCTTCTTGAACTCTCCGACGGCGAACAGCTGGATCGGGTGCGCACCGGGCCGGCCATGACCGGGCGAAACCTCTCCGACACCGTCTCGACCGTCGAACCCTTCTCTGTGCCGCCCGTGGGTGACCGCATCGGCTCCGTGGTCGTGCTCGACCTCGGCGTCAAGCAGTCGACGCTCACGCACCTCGCCGAACGGGGCTTCGAGGTTCTCGTTCTGCCCCAGTCGGTCACCGCCGAGCACGTGTTGTCACTCAAGCCCTCCGCCGTGTTCTTCTCCAACGGCCCGGGGGACCCGGCCGCGTCGAACGCGCATGTCACGCTGCTGCAGGAGATCCTGCGCGCCGGGGTTCCCTACTTCGGGATCTGTTTCGGCAACCAGTTGCTCGGTCGTGCCCTCGGGTTCCGCACCTACAAGCTGCCCTTCGGCCACCGCGGCATCAACCAGCCCGTGCTGGACAAGGCCACCGGCCGGGTGGAGATCACCTCGCAGAACCACGGCTTCGCGGTCGACATGCCGATCGAAGGCGTGCACGAGTCCCGCACCGGTTTCGGCCGCGTGGAAGTGAGCCACTACAGCCTGAACGACCAGGTCGTCGAAGGCATCCGCTGCCTCGACCTTGCCGCTTTCTCGGTGCAGTACCACCCAGAGGCCGCAGCAGGCCCGCACGACGCAAACTACCTTTTTGATCGGTTCAGGGACGTGGTGGTCGAACGAAACGCGGCCGCCGGAGCAGGAGACGGCAAGTAATGCCCAAGCGCGACGATATCAACAGCGTCCTTGTCATTGGATCCGGCCCGATCGTCATCGGCCAGGCCTGTGAGTTCGACTACTCGGGAACGCAGGCCTGCCGCGTGCTGCGGGCCGAGGGCGTACGCGTCATCCTGGTCAACTCCAACCCGGCCACGATCATGACCGATCCCGACTTCGCGGATGCCACATACATCGAGCCGATCACCCCGGAGATCCTCGAAACCATCATTGCCAAGGAACGCCCCGACGCGATCCTCCCCACCCTCGGCGGCCAGACCGCGCTCAACGCGGCGATCCAGCTGCACGAACGCGGAATCCTCGAGAAGTACGACGTGGAACTCATCGGCGCAAGCTTCGAAGCGATCAACAAGGGCGAAGACCGCCAGATCTTCAAGCAGCTCGTGCTCGACGCTGGCGCCGACGTTGCTCGCTCGTTCATCGCGCACACGGTCGACGAGGCCGTTGGCTTTGCCGAAGACCTCGGGTACCCGCTTGTGGTGCGCCCGTCCTTCACCATGGGCGGACTCGGCAGCGGGTTCGCGTACACCGAGCAGGAGCTGCGCCGCATTGTGGGGGATGGCCTGCACCACAGCCCCACCACCGAGGTGCTCCTGGAAGAATCCATCCTCGGTTGGAAGGAGTTCGAGCTCGAAATGATGCGCGACACCGCCGACAACACGGTCGTCGTCTGCTCCATCGAGAACGTCGACCCCGTCGGCGTGCACACGGGAGACTCCATCACGGTCGCCCCGGCGCTCACGCTGACCGACCGTGAGTACCAGAACCTGCGCGACATCAGCATCGACATCATCCGCGCCGTCGGCGTCGACACCGGTGGCTGCAACATCCAGTTCGCGATCAACCCGGCCGACGGCCGCATCATCGTGATCGAGATGAACCCGCGCGTGTCCCGCTCCTCGGCACTCGCGAGCAAGGCAACGGGCTTCCCGATCGCCAAGATCGCCGCCAAGCTTGCCCTCGGGTACCGTCTCGACGAGATCCCCAACGACATCACCGGCGTGACCCCGGCAAGCTTCGAACCGACCCTCGACTACGTGGTCGTCAAGGTGCCGCGCTTCGCCTTCGAGAAGTTTCCCGCCGCCGACCCCCGCCTCACCACCACCATGAAGTCGGTCGGTGAGGCCATGGCGATCGGCCGCAACTACGCCTCCGCCCTGCAGAAGGCCCTCCGCTCGCTGGAGAAGCGCGGGTCCTCATTCCACTGGGGCACCGAGGACCGCACTGTCGACGAACTGCTCATCGAAGCGGAAATTCCCACGGACGGTCGCATCGTCACCGTGCAGCAGGCGCTGCGCAAGGGTGCCACCATTGCGCAGGTCTTCGAAGCCACCAAGATCGACCCGTGGTTCATCGACCAGATCGTGCTCATCAACGAGGTCGCCGACTCCGTTGCCCGCGCCGACCGCCTCGACCGTGACGTGCTGCTCCACGCGAAGGACCACGGTTTCTCCGACACCCAGATCGGCGAGCTCCGGGGCTTCGGCGAAGCGGATGTCCGCAAGGTGCGTCACATTCTCGGCTTGCGTCCCGTCTTCAAGACCGTCGACACCTGCGCGGGGGAGTTCCCGGCCCTCACGCCGTATCACTACTCGAGCTACGACCAGGAGACGGAGGTCATCCCGAGCGACCGCAAGAAGGTCGTCATCCTCGGTTCCGGCCCCAACCGCATCGGCCAGGGTGTCGAGTTCGACTACTCCTGCGTGCACGCCTCCTTCGCCCTGTCCGACGCCGGGTACGAGACGATCATGATCAACTGCAACCCGGAGACGGTATCGACCGACTACGACACCTCCGATCGCCTCTACTTCGAGCCCCTCACCCTGGAAGACGTGCTTGAGGTCATCCACGCGGAGAGCCTCAGCGGCGAACTGGTGGGCGTGGTCGTTCAGCTCGGCGGCCAGACCGCCCTCGGCCTGGCCAAGGGCCTCGAGGCCGCAGGGATCCCGATTCTCGGCACCAGCCCGGACGCCATCGACCTTGCCGAGGAACGCGGACTGTTCTCGGGCATTCTTGACGCGGCGGGTCTGCTCGCGCCGCGTAACGCCGTGGCCATCGACTACGCCGGTGCCGTTGTCGCCGCGGAAGAGATCGGCTATCCCGTGCTGGTGCGCCCGAGCTACGTGCTCGGCGGGCGAGGCATGGAGATCGTCTATGACTCCGCCTCCCTCTCGGACTACTTCGCGCGCATGGCAGGGCAGGGCATCATCGGCCCGTCGCATCCGCTCCTCGTCGATCGTTTCCTCGACGATGCCATCGAAATCGACGTCGACGCCATTTACGACGGACACGAGCTCTACATCGGCGGCGTGATGGAACACATCGAGGAGGCCGGGATCCACTCGGGTGACTCCAGTTGCACGTTGCCGCCCGTCACCCTGGGACGCGCGGAAATCGACCGCGTCCGAGAGGCCACTCTGGGAATCGCACAGGGCATCGGGGTGCGCGGACTGCTCAACGTGCAGTTCGCCATCGGAGCCGGCGTGCTCTACGTCCTCGAAGCGAACCCGCGCGCCTCGCGCACGGTCCCGTTCGTCGCGAAGGCCCTCGGCATCACCCTTGCCAAGGCCGCGGCCCTCATCATGGTGGGCAAGACCATCGCTGAGCTCAAGGCCTCCGGCCAGCTGCCGGAGATCGACGGCTCGCGGGTGCCCATGGAGGCGCCTGTCGCCGTGAAGGAAGCGGTTCTGCCGTTCAACCGTTTCCGTACACCGGAGGGCGACGTCGTCGACTCCATTCTCGGCCCGGAGATGCGGTCCACCGGCGAGGTCATGGGCATCGACCGTGACTTCCCCCGCGCGTTCGCGAAGAGCCAGCTGGCCGCCTACGGTGGAATCCCGCTCAGCGGAACGGTTTTCGTCTCGGTTTCCGACCGCGACAAGCGTGCCATCATCCTGCCCATGCTGCGCCTGCAGCAGCTGGGCTACGAGATCGCCGCCACCGAGGGCACCGCCGAGGTGCTCCAGCGCAACGGCATCCAGGCCCGGATCGTCACGAAGTACAGCGAGAAGTCCGGCGAGCAGGACGTGTCGATCGTCGAACTGATTCGCCGCGAGGAGGTGCAGATCGTCATCAACACGCCTGGTGGGCGCACGGCACGTGCCGACGGCTACGAGATCCGTGCGGCCGCCGTGGCCGGGGACCTTCCCCTGTTCACGACCATCGCGGAACTCAGCGCGGCGGTTGCCTCCATTGACGCGATTCGTGGCGGTTTCGAGGTGACGTCGCTTCAGGAGTACACCGTCGCGCGGGAGGCACTTCTGTGAGCCAGGGGGCCATGACGGTCTCCACGTTCGGTGACCGCCTCGGTGAGGCGTTTGCCGCGCGTGGCCAGCTCTGCGTGGGTATTGACCCGCACAGCTGGCTGCTGGCGGGCTGGGGTCTGGCCGATTCGGCAGCCGGCGCGGAGTCTTTCGGCCGCTCGGTTGTTGCCGCAGCGGCCGGCCGGGCCGGGATCGTCAAACCGCAGGTCGCGTTCTTCGAACGTTTCGGCTCGGCCGGCTTCGTGGCCCTGGAACGCGTGCTCGCCGATGCGCGCGCCGCGGGACTGCTTGTCATCGGTGACGTCAAGCGGGGCGACCTGGGTACGAGCGTCGAGGCCTACGCCGACGCGTGGCTCACGCCGGGATCACCCCTCGAAGTGGATGCCATCACGGTGACACCCTTCATGGGCGTCGGCTCCCTCCAACGCCCCATCGAGATCGCCCTGCAACACGGCAAAGGGCTGTTCCTCCTCGCGGCGACGTCGAACCCCGAGGCAGCAGGCGTGCAGCAGGCCGTCGTCGCCGGCGGACCGCACGCCGGACTCACGGTTGCACGAGCCGTTCTCGAGGATGTCGCCCGGCTCAATGCCGATGCCGTCACGGTGACGACGCCCACATTCGGCTCTCTCGGGGTTGTGCTGGGAGCCACCCTCGACCTGGCAGAGTTCGGCATTGACGTTGCGGCGGCGCCAAAAAATTGCCTGACTCCTGTTCTCGCACCCGGCTTCGGACACCAAGGTGGGAATATCATGGATCTTGTCTCGATATATGGTGAATACGCCGGAGGGGTTATCGTAAGTGAGTCGCGTAGTGTCCTCTCCCAGGGTTCCGACCGGCTTGCGGCAGCGATCGAGCGCCGCGTTAGTGAAGTAGGAGCCGTCCGTGGCTGAAAACCGTCCCACCCCACCCGAAGTCGACCGGGTTGCAGCCTCGCGTGCTGCTGTTGCCGCGCGGCGTGCCAGAGCCAGGGTGAAAGCGCAGATCGCCTCCGGCGAGCGTTCGGCCCTCGAAGTTCTTGGCGCGGCGTTGAAAGACCCCCTCGGTGTGGAAGGACGTCTCCGGGTCACCGAGATGCTCGTGAGCATTCCCTCCATTGGCGTGACCAAGATGCAGCGCATCATCCACCGCCTCGAAATCTCCCCGTCAAAACGCCTCGGCGGCCTCGGACGCCACCAGCGCGATCGCCTGCGGGACTTTCTGTCCGACCGCCCGGCCACGCGCCACGGGGCACCCGACTCAGGACTCATTGTGCTTGCTGGCCCCACGGCCGTCGGCAAGGGCACGGTCGCAAACCATATTCGCGAGAATTACCCCGACGTGCATCTGTCCGTCTCGGCCACGACCCGTGCCCCGCGGCCGGGCGAAGTTGAGGGTGTCAGCTACTTCTTTGTCAGCGATGCAGCCTTCGACCGCATGATCGAATCGGGCGAACTGCTCGAATGGGCGACCGTGCACAACGCGCATCGCTACGGGACGCCTCGTGGACCGGTCGATGCAGCCATCACCGCCGGCAACAGTGTGCTGCTGGAGATCGACATCCAGGGCGCCAGGGCCGTACGCCGGGCCATGCCGGAGGCGAAACTCGTCTTTCTTCTGCCGCCCACTTGGGAGGAACTTGTGCGTCGGCTCATTGGTCGAGGCACCGAGGATTCCGCGGAACAGGCCCGCCGCTTGGAGACCGCCAAGCTCGAATTGGCCGCTCAGGGGGAGTTCGACTACCGAATTGTCAACGCAGACGCATCCGAAGCGGCCCGGGAGGTCGTAGACTTGATGCAGGTACGCCCTGCGGCGGAAACGTCGTAGCGCCCGCTGGAGATTTCTTACGCGTCATCTGACGCGGCCGTGCTGACCAAGACGCACTGTTTTATTTCGAACAGCCCTGTTCTCGAACTGCTCTAAAGGAGTGTGACACCAATGGCAAACAAGCCCACTGGCATCATTGACCCGCCCATCGACGACCTGCTCTCCAAGGTCGATTCCAAGTATGCACTCGTGATCTTCGCCTCCAAGCGTGCACGTCAGATCAACGACTACTACGCTGACCTGCACGAAGGCAGCCTCTTCGACAACGTGGGCCCGCTCGTCGACTCGACCGTCGAAGACAAGCCCCTGTCGGTGGCCCTTCGCGAGATCAACGAGGACAAGCTCACCTCTACTCCCATCGTCGAGTAATCGGGCTCGCGGAAGCGCGCACGATGAAGACAGCCCGTACGATTGTCGTCGGTATCACCGGAGGCATCGCTGCGTACAAGGCCGTCAACATCGTGCGCGCTTTTGTTTTAAACGGGGATTCGGTGCACGTCGTCGCCACACCGGCGGCCCTGCGGTTCATCGGTAAACCGACCCTCGAGGCGATTTCACGGCATCCGGTCTACTCGGAGCTTTATGAGGGCGTCGCCGAAGTGCGCCACGTGGCAATCGGCCAGTCCGCTGACCTGATCGTGGTCGCACCGGCGACCGCGAATACCATCGCCAAGCTGGCGGCCGGCCTCGCGGATGACCTGCTCGGAAACACCATCCTCGCGAGCACGGCACCCCTCGTGATCGCCCCGGCCATGCACACCGAAATGTGGAACCACGCGGCGACCGTCGCGAATATTGCCACGCTTCGCAGCCGCGGCGTCACCGTCGTGGGTCCCGGCGTCGGGCGTTTGACCGGGCACGACGTCGGAGCCGGCCGGATGGAGGAGCCCGACACGATCGTGGCGGTCGCCATGGCCGCGCTCGAGGGCACGCCGGACGCCGGCCAACCCGAGCAGGATCTCGTGAACCGGCGAATCCTGATCAGCGCCGGCGGAACCCGAGAACCGCTCGACCCGGTGCGCTTCCTGGGCAATCGGTCGAGCGGAAAGCAGGGCGTCGCCCTCGCGGAAGCCGCTCGCGCGCGGGGCGGACTCGTCACCCTCGTGGCCTGCAACCTTGAGGTGCCGGCGCCCGACGGGGTGCACGTGGTGCAGGCCGGCAGCGCCCGCGACCTGCAGGAAGCCCTGAGCGCGTCCGCTGCGTCGGCCGACGTCATCATCATGGCGGCGGCGGTTGCCGACTATCGCCCCACAGATGTCCGGAGCGAAAAAATCAAAAAAGAGCACACCGGGGACACGCTGACTCTCGAACTCGTGAAAAATCCCGACATCCTCGCCGAGCTCTCCGCCGCGTGCCGGCCGGGGCAGGTGATCGTGGGCTTTGCCGCCGAGACCGAGTCAGACCCTGATCGGTTGTTGACCCTGGGGCGGGAGAAGGTCACCCGTAAGGGCTGCGACTATCTCGTGGTCAACCGGGTCGGATGGTCTGAGGGTTTCGCCACAGACCGCAACACGGTTCTGCTGCTCGACCGGCACGGAGTTATAGTGAAAGAGGCTTCCGGCAGCAAGATGTCGGTGGCCCACCGCATACTTGACGTGGTCGTCCAGACCCGCTTGCCGTAGCTTCCGCCACGCGGCTATCCATACGCACAGTCTTTTCATACAGACACATCTATAGAGACGGGCCAGATGAGCGATCTTCGCCTCTTCACCTCCGAATCGGTCACCGAGGGCCACCCCGACAAGATCTGCGACCAGATCTCCGACAGCATCCTCGATGCCCTTCTCACCGAAGACCCGCACAGCCGTGTGGCCGTCGAAACGCTCGTCACCACGGGGCTTGTTCACGTTGCCGGCGAAGTGACCACCGAGGCCTACGTCGAGATCCCCTCGATCGTGCGCAAGTGCATCACCGATATCGGCTATGACTCCTCCGACGTGTGGTTTGACGGTCGATCCTGCGGCGTGGAAATCTCCATCGGCGGGCAGTCTCCCGACATCGCCCAGGGGGTCGACAACGCGTTCGAGACCAGGGAGCAGTCGAGCCTCGACGACTACGACCGGCAGGGTGCCGGCGACCAGGGCATCATGTTCGGCTACGCAACCCGGGAGACCCCCGAGTTGATGCCGATTCCCATTTGGATCGCGCACCGGCTCGCGGAACGCCTCGCCTACGTACGAAAGTCGGAGGAACTCGACTACCTGCGGCCCGACGGCAAGACGCAGGTCACCATCGGGTATGACGGCATCGTGCCGCGCACGGTTGAGACCGTCGTCGTCTCGACGCAGCACGCCCCCTCCGTGACCACCGAGCGGCTCCGGGCCGAGGTCAACGAACTCGTTATACGCCCCGTGCTGGAGGGCATCGATCTCGATTCCTCGCGCCTCGCCACGCTCATCAACCCCACGGGACGCTTTGAGATCGGTGGCCCGCAGGGCGACGCCGGCCTCACCGGTCGCAAGATCATCATCGACACCTATGGCGGATCGAGCCGGCACGGCGGTGGCGCGTTCAGCGGCAAGGACCCGTCCAAGGTGGACCGTTCGGCCGCGTACGCCATGCGCTGGGTGGCGAAGAACGCCGTCGCCGCCGGACTCGCCGACCGGCTCGAGGTCCAGGTGGCGTATGCCATCGGCAAAGCCTCCCCGGTGGGGTTGTATGTGGAGACCTTCGGCACCGGGGCACTACCCGACAAGGAGATCACCGCCGCGATTCGCTCGGTCTTCGACCTGCGTCCCGCCGCGATCATCGATTCCCTCGACCTGCTGCGGCCCATCTACCAGCAGACGGCAACCTACGGCCACTTCGGCCGGGAACTGCCCGACTTCACCTGGGAACGCCTCGACCGCGTCGACGACCTCCGAAGCGCTGCGGGGCTGTAGGGAACGCACATCGGTAGTGACGGCGACGGGGAGAGGGACAGCGTGAATCGTTCCGGACTCGTGGCCCGTGTGCTCATCGACTCGCCCCTTCCGCAGCTCGACCACCTGTTCGACTACCGCATCCCCGAGGAACTCGCTGACGTGGCGCGTCCCGGGGTGCGGGTGCGGGTGCCGTTCCGCTCCGGCGGTCGAATCATCGACGGCTACCTCATCGAGGTGATCGATCCGTCGACGGCACCGAGCGAGCAGTTCTCCGGCACCCTCAGCCCGCTCGATGCCGTGGTTTCCGCGGCCCAGGTGCTCACCCCCGAGGTGTGGCGGCTCGCGCGTCGAGCAGCCGACCGGGCCGCCGGTAACGCGAGTGACATCATCCGTCTGGCCGTGCCGCCTCGCCAGGTGCGCGTGGAGAAGGCCTGGTTGATCGCGCAGGCCCCGGTGGTCGAGCCGACCACGCCGGTCGAGCCTGTCGAGACCCCGCTGGTCCAAACCATCGGGCTCTCTCTGGCCGCACCGGCCTTCGTCGGTTACCCAACGGGCCGGCTTGACACCGCCATCATGGACCGCCAGCGGGTGGCGGTCGCCGCCATCCCGGAGCTCGTACAGCTCGACGACGGCACCACCATCGGGCACTGGGCCCAGACCCTGGCCGAGCTCGGTGTCGCCACGCTGGCGACCGGCAAGACCGCCGTGCTGTGCGTCCCCGACTACCGGGACCAGGACCAGGTGCAGGCCGCCCTCGACCAGCTGGCACCAGCCGGTTCGGTCAGCAGGGTCGACGCCCGGCAGAGCAACCCCGACCGCTACCGGGCCTTCCTGGCCTGCCTCGGCACCGAGCCTCGCATCATTCTCGGAAACCGGTCGGCGGTCTACGCCCCCGCGGCCTCACTCGGCCTCATAGCCCTCTGGGACGACGGGGACCCGCTGTACTCGGAGCCCCTGAGCCCGTACGTGCACGCTCGCGATGCCGCTCTTATCCGACGCGAGGAAGCCGACTGCAGCCTCGTGCTGCTCGGCCACACCCGCAGCGTGGAAACGCAGAGGCTCGTCGAACTTGGCTGGCTCGGCGAGGTACACCCCGCCATCAACCGCCACCCCCGCGTCATCCCCACTGATTTCCAGTCCGAATCCGACCAGCAGGCCCGCGCCGCCCGCATTCCGACGGCGGCGTGGAACGCCGCCAGGGAAGCCCTCCACCACGGCCCGGTGCTCGTGCAGGTCGCCAGCCCCGGCTACGCACCCATGCTCGCCTGCCAGACCTGCAAGAAGGCGGCGCGCTGCACCACGTGCCAGGGCCCGCTCGGCCTCACCTCGGCGCGCGCGGTACCCGCCTGCCGCTGGTGCGGTGCACTCGCCGCCGCGTGGACCTGCATCCACTGCGAGGGCCACAAACTCCGGGTCGTCACAATGGGAACCGGGCGCACGGCGGAAGAGCTCGGGCGCGCCTTTCCGGGAGCCCGCATCATCATCGCGGACGGTGAACACTCCATCCAGACGCTCGGCGCGGAGCCCGCGCTCGTGATCGCCACCCGCGGCGCAGAACCGATTCCCGCGAGCGGTTATCGCGCCATTCTCATTCTCGACGGGGAACGGATGCTCGCCCGCGAATCTCTGCGCGTTGGCGAGGACTGCCTGCGCTGGTGGTCGAACGCGGCCGCGCTGGCCGCGCCGGGGGCGCCCGTTGTCCTGGTGGGTGTGGGCGGTGCCCTCGCCCGGGCACTGAATGCCTGGCAGCCGGAGGCGTTCGCGAGTTCGGAACTCGCCGACCGGCGCCAGCTGCGGTTCCCCCCGGCCGTGCGGGTCGCCTCGGTCACCGGAACGGCCGCCGACGTCGATTCCGCTCTGGCAGATCTGAGGGAGAGCGCCGGCATCGACGTGCTGGGCCCGGTCGACACCGAGGTGCCCCTCGTGCGGGCGATCGTCCGATTCGCCTACGCGAAGGGCGACGGGGTGTCCCACGCACTCAAAGCATCCGTCGTGCGTAACGCGGCCAGGCGTCGCCGGCCCACGAAGTCGGGCTCGTTCCAGCCGACGCCTACACTTAAGGTTCGATTCGACGACCCGGAGCTCCTGTAATGAAACTGATTTTTGCCGGTACGCCCGACGTCGCCGTTCCGAGCCTCAAGTCCCTCGCCGCGACGGGGCACTCGATCGAGGCCGTCGTCACCCGGGCCGACGCCCCGCTCGGTCGCAAGCGTGTACTCACCCCGTCGCCGGTCGCCGCCGCCGCCGAAGAGCTCGGCCTGACGATGCTCAAGACCAACCGCCTCGATGCTGACGCGACCGAAACGATCGCGGCCCTTCAGCCCGACCTCGGAGTGATCGTCGCCTACGGCGGCATCGTGCGCGAACCGCTCCTGTCGGTTCCTCGGCTCGGCTGGATCAACCTGCACTTCTCCCTGCTGCCCCGGTGGCGAGGGGCATCACCGGTGCAGCGCGCCGTGATCGCGGGCGATGCCGACACCGGTGCCGCCGTGTTCCAGCTCGTGCGGGAACTCGATGCGGGTGCCATTTTCGACAGCTTCACCCAGCCGTTGGATGCGCATGCCACGTCGGGCATGCTTCTCGAGTCGCTCAGCCACAGTGGCGCCGAGCTGCTCCTCCGCGTGGTCGACGACCTAGGCCGCGGCACCGCCCGGGCCACCGAGCAGACCGGTGAGGTGACGCTGGCACCGAAACTCACCATCGATGACGCACACGTCGACTGGAACCAGTCGGCGGCAGCCGTCTACAACCTGATCCGCGGCGTGACCCCGGAGCCGGGTGCCTTTACCACCGTGAGCGACGCACGCCTTAAGATTCTTGACGTGGCACCCGTCGTGCCGAGCGCTGACCGCGACGACGCCCACGACCCACCCATTCCCGCAGGGCACATCCTGGAACGAGAACGAACGGTGCTGATTGGCACGCGTACGACGCCGCTTGAGCTTCGACGCGTACAACCGGCCGGAAAGACAGTAATGACAGCAATCGACTGGTGGCGCGGAGTAGCAGCAGATGAGGTGGTCGCCTCATGAATGATCGCGTCCAACTTCCGAAATCCCGTGCAGCGACCACGGAATTCGTGCAGCCGGCCCGTCGAGTGGCCTACGAGGTCATTGCGGCCGTGCGAGAATCCGACGCCTACGCGAACCTGCTGCTGCCCACCCGTATCCAGCGCGCAGCGCTGAACACGGCGGATGCCGCCCTGGCGACCGAGCTGACCTACGGCACCCTGCGCATGCAGGGTTTCTACGACCGGGTCATCGCGCTGGCCGCGAACCGTTCCGTCGATGCGATCGACCCGGCGATCCTCGACGTGCTCCGCCTCGGCACACACCAGCTTCTCGCGACCCGCGTGGCCACCCACGCCGCCGTCAACGAATCGGTCTCGATCGCCAAGCAGGTCGGCTCACGGTCGGCGACCGGATTCACGAACGGCGTGCTGCGCACCATTTCGCGCTCGAGCGCCGAGGAATGGCGCGAGCGGGTGCTCGACGGAGCCGCCGGTGTCGATGATCGCCTCGCGGCCGAGCACTCGCATCCCTCGTGGGTCGTACGTGCGTTCCGCCAGGCGCTGAAAGCCGAGGGCCGTGAGGACGAGATCGAAGACCTGCTCGCGGCCAACAACGTGCCGGCCAAGGTGAATATGGTGGCCCTTCCCGGGATCGCGACCGCCGACGATGAGAGTCTGCTCGGAACGAAGGATGCCTACGCCCCCACCGGGTACGTGTTGGCCGGGGGAGACCCGTACCACCTCATGACCCAGGCGAAGGGGCGCATTCGCGTGCAGGACGAGGGCTCCCAGCTCGCGGCCCTCGCGCTGTCCCATGCTCGCCCGATTGAGTCGGGGGAGCGCTGGCTCGACCTCTGCGCTGGCCCCGGCGGCAAGGCCGCCCTGCTGGCCGCGGAAGCGCGAACCCACGGCGCCGAACTCGTCGCCAACGAGCTCGTGCACAGCCGGGCGACGCTCGTGCGCAACGCGCTGGCCGCAATCCCCGAGAACGTGGAGGTGTGGGAGCTTGACGGTACCCGCATCGCCGAGCTGCACCCCGGGGAGTTCGACCGGATCCTGCTCGACGCCCCCTGCACAGGTCTGGGCGCGCTCCGCCGCCGCCCCGAGGCCCGCTGGCGCAAGCAGCCGAAGGATGTCGCCGAGCTCGCCGGACTGCAGTCCGGCCTGATCGACGCCGCCCTCGGCGCACTCAAGCCGGGCGGAGTCCTCGCCTATGTCACCTGTTCACCGCATACCGCGGAGACACGTGGCATTGTGGCGACCGCGCTGAAGAAGTGGGCGGGCACGGTGAACGCCCTCGACACGGCCGCCGTCGTTCAATCGCTGAGCAACTCCGAACTCGACCTGGCCGGCGACCCGTCGAGTGTGCAGCTCTGGCCGCACCGCCACGGCACAGACGCCATGTTCATCACACTGCTGGAGCGTCTTCCGGACTAGCACGAGCGTGGGCTGATGGACCACACGACGTCCATCAGGCGCGGAGGGCGAGCATCAGTGGGTTCTTGCTGGGCAGGGGAGGAGCTTTCGTTCCGGATCCACGCTCGGCGGCAGCCTGAGCCGATACCGACCGTTGTCATGCAGGATGCGCCAGCCATCGTTGTGCAGTCTGAGGTGGTCGCGTCTGCAGAGCAGGCAGCCGGCGTCTCGCACGCCGAGGGCGATGCGCTGCGTCTGGGTGAAAAACCGTTCCGTGCGCCTTCCGTCCAGGGCTTGCCCGCTGCCACCGACGGTGACGTCGATGTACCCGGCGTCGCAGAGCTCGCGCTGCATGCTCTCCCCGGACACCGAGGCCGGGTTTCCCTCGAGAAGAGCGTGTCCGGTCTTCTTGGTGAGCACCTTCTCTGTCACGATCACCCGCACGGCGGGGCGGCGTCCGCCGAACACCCGGCCCGTGTCGACCTCGGTGGCCTGGCGCAGCAGGTCGGTGAACGCGTCGGCGGCAATCTGATCGAGGGTGCGCGAGTCGCTCTGGACCCCGGCGGCCTACGCCGCCTTCTCCGGGTCCACGAATCGCACCCCGCCGCGCCTCGGGCTGGTCACGCAGTCGAATGTGGATACCCACCACTCGCGCTGCTCGGGGGCGAGCAGGGCGTTGACGGCGACCATGCCGTCCGCGCGGCGGAAGATCGTGAATCTCGTGTCGTCGCGAGCCTGTTTCTCCCGGGCCTTGATACCGGCCTCGTCGAGTTCGTCTCGTCGTCGACGGGCCCGCTTGAACAACTGGTCCGTTGTCAGGTCAGCGGCTTCCTTCAGCACCCGGGTCAGGGCAGTCACGAGGCTCTCGGCTGTGACGGGCTGGTCGACGTCTCCGAGGCCCCGGCGGAGAGCGTCCGCAGCATCGACCGACAGCGCGCCGGAGGTGACCGCGTGCACGACGGGCGCCTGCCACGGAACCGGGCGGACCGGGAGGCGCGTTTCCGGGTGCTGCGCCGTGTTGTGCACGGTTTTCTCTGCCCTGTCGGTCTCGGCCATCAGGGTGCCGGCGGCGACGAGCTTCGCCGCTTCACCCCGCGCCGTGCCGGTGGCGTGCTGCACCATCGCCTCCGGCGTGATGAACCCCTGCCGCGCTGACAGTCCGGTGGCGCCGAGCTCTCGCCGGGAGCGGGCGCTGATCGTGCCGGAAAGAAACGCCGAGTAGGTGTCGCTGAGTCGCCGGTGGTCGGCGACCGCTGCGGCGGGCGCACGCAACTGCTCATCGAGACCTGTGAGGCCTTCCAAGGGGCCTTCCACACGTCAATGCTCCCACCCACCACCGACATTCCTGATGAAACCTCACGACTCGTGCACAACGTCGCTCCACGCACATCGGAGAGGAGACCACCACGGGGGATAGCACGGGGCGGCTGTGCCGGGCGAACCGTTCAGTCGGCGACGTCTGCCGGGAGGCATGAGAAGCGCCCCTCGGGGACTGACGAGCGGCAATTGCCCCAGTGGAAGGGTGTTCCACTGACTGGAACAAGGATCCATCCTAAAGCGCAGGGAAGCGCCATCCGCTCTCCAGTTGCCACGGCCCCGTTCCTCGAAGAAGCGGCTCTCCTGGCCGATGGCAACGGGAGCGACCTGCGTGTCTCTGCGCGTGACTGGACGAGCGCGGCACGCCAGCCCGCGGCATGCGTTCGTCTAGGCTTTCAGCATGCCCATACGCATTAACCCGAGCATCCTGGCCGCCGACTTCGCGAACTTTGAACGGGAGCTCGGGCGCATCCGCGCCGCTGATCTTGTGCATGTCGACATCATGGACAACCACTTCGTGCCGAACCTGACCTTCGGTCTCGGCATGGTCGAGCGCCTGCAACAGGTCTCGCCGCTGCCCCTCGACGTGCATCTCATGATTGATGACCCCGACCGGTGGGCTCCCGGCTACGCCGAGGTTGGAGCGTCCTCGGTGACCTTCCACGCGGAAGCGGTGAGCGACCCGGTCGCTCTGGCCCGTCGGCTGCGTTCCATCGGCGCTCGGGCGGGAATCGCCCTCAAACCCGGGACCAGCGTCGAACCGTACCTTGAGCTGCTGCCCGAATTCGACCAGGTGTTGGTCATGACTGTGGAGCCCGGCTTCGGCGGCCAGAGCTTCATGGACTCAACAATGCACAAGCTCCACGCCTTACGCGCCGCTGTGCACCGGGGCGGACTCGACGTGTGGTTGCAGGTCGACGGTGGCATCACGGCGGAGACCATCGACATTGCCGCGGAAGCAGGGGCAGACACATTCGTGGCCGGATCCAGCGTGTTCGGGGCTGCCGATCCCGGCGAGCAGATCGCGCTGCTGCGCGCCGCTGCGGCTCGGCACGACCACGGGCACGAGTAACCTAGACAAGTGAAGACTTTTGATGACCTTTTTGCTGAGCTGAGCGACAAGGCCCTGAACCGCCCGGAAGGGTCCGGTACCGTTCGCGAACTGGACGCCGGAGTGCACGCCATCGGCAAGAAAATTGTCGAAGAGGCCGCCGAGGTATGGATGGCCGCAGAGTTCCAGAGCGATGAAGAGACGGCGGCCGAGATCTCCCAGCTGCTGTACCACCTTCAGGTTCTGCTGATCGCGAAGGGCCTGTCGCCCGCCGACGTGTACCGACATCTCTGATCGAGAACTGCGACGCGGCACGTGCGCCATACAGCACCCGAATCCACACCACCAGAGAGTGTCCCCATGCTAAGAATTGCCGTGCCCAACAAGGGCTCGTTGTCCGAAACTGCAGCCCAAATGCTGTCGGAGGCCGGTTACCGCGGCCGCCGCGATCCGCGCGACCTCGTCGCCGCCGACCCCCGCAACGACGTCGAGTTCTTCTACCTGCGTCCGCGTGACATCGCCACCTACGTCGGCTCCGGCGCCCTCGATGTCGGCATCACCGGCCGTGACCTGCTGCTCGACTCCGGGTCGACGGCGCTCGAGATCGCCAGCCTCGATTTCGGCGACTCCACGTTTCGCTTCGCCGGACCCGCGGGACGCTTTCGCGAGCTGTCCGACCTCACCGGCCTGCGCGTGGCCACAAGCTACCCCGGACTCGTCGAGACGTTCCTCGCCGGCTATGACGTGAAGGTGACCCTCGTTCCCCTCGATGGCGCCGTCGAGTCCGCCGTGCAGCTGGGTGTCGCGGATGCCGTCGCCGACGTCGTCTCCACCGGCACAACACTGCGCAAGGCCGGCCTGGAGATCTTCGGTCCCGTCATCCTGCAGTCGACCGCCGTGCTCATCAGCTCGGAAAACGACAAGCCAGGCATTGCCACACTATTGCGCCGTCTGCAGGGCGTGCTCGTCGCCCGGCAGTACGTGCTGCTCGACTACGACATTCCGTCCACCCTGCTCGACGCTGCCTGCGATCTGGCCCCCGGGATCGAATCGCCGACCGTCTCGTCGCTGCACGACCCGGAATGGGTTGCCGTTCGCGTGATGATCGCGCGCCTCGACACGAACAACGTGATGGACGCCCTCTACGCCCTCGGTGCCAGGGCGATCCTCGTCACCACCATCCACAACGCCCGTCTCTAGCGCAGGGATCCCGACATGAGCCTCTCCGTGCGAGTCATTCCCTGCCTCGACGTGGCCAACGGGCGTGTGGTGAAGGGGGTCAACTTCAAGAACCTTCGCGACGCCGGTGACCCCGTCGAACTCGCGAGGATGTACTACGAGCAGGGCGCCGACGAACTCACGTTCCTCGACGTCACCGCAACCGTCGACAACCGCTCCACGACATACGACGTCGTGCGGGCCACCGCGGAGCAGGTCTTCATCCCGCTCACGGTCGGCGGCGGTATCCGCAGCGTCGAAGACGTGTCCCGTCTGCAGGCCAGCGGCGCCGACAAAGTCGGCATCAACAGTGCCGCGATCGCCCGCCCGGCGCTGATCACCGAAATCGCCGACCGCTTCGGCGCGCAGGTCATCGTGCTCTCCCTCGACGTGAAGCGCAGCGACCGCACCGAGTCCGGCTTCATCGTCACCACTCACGGTGGTCGCACCGAGACGGATATCGACGCCGTCGCGTGGGCGAGGCAGGCCATCGAACTGGGTGCGGGGGAGCTGCTCATCAACTCCATCGACGCCGACGGAACAAAGCAGGGGTTCGACACGGAGCTCATCGCCCTGATGCACTCCATCAGCCGCGTCCCCGTGATCGCCTCCGGCGGCGCCGGGCGGGTCGAAGACTTCCCGCCCGCCATCCGGGCGGGCGCGGACGCTGTGCTCGCGGCATCCGTCTTCCACGGCCAAATTCTTACAATTGGTGACGTCAAGCGAGAGCTGGCGGATGCCGGAATGCAGGTGCGCTGATGACGAACGACACACGATTCGACGCTGCGGTCTACAACTCCGTCGGCCTGCTCCCCGCCGTGATTCAGCAGTGGGACACGGGCGAGGTGCTCATGCTCGGGTGGATGGACCAGGAGGCGCTGCGGCGCACGGTCACCGAGGGACGCGTGACCTTCTGGTCGCGCAGTCGCCAGGAATACTGGCGCAAGGGTGACACCTCCGGCCACGCCCAATACGTGCACTCGGCCGCGCTGGACTGCGACAACGACACCCTGCTCGTGCGGGTCGACCAGGTCGGTGTGGCCTGCCACACCGGAACCCGCACATGCTTTGACGGTCGGGAACTCGACGTCGTCGCGATGGAACGGCCCGCGAAATGACGGCCGGGTCGACGACGAACGGCCAGTTCGCCGCACTTCTCGGCGCCCACCGCGTCATCCCGGTGATTCGGGAGCTCTTTGCCGACGGTGAAACGCCGGTGGGCATCTATCGCAAACTTGCCGCCGAAAAGCCCGGCAGCTTTCTGCTGGAGTCCGCCGAGCAGGGCGGAATCTGGTCACGCTTCTCCTTCGTGGGGGTGTCGTCCTTCGGCGTGCTCACCCAGGAGGGCGCAGAGACCCGGTGGATCGACTACGGCATCTCCGCGGACCGCGCGCTCGGTGATGCCGCCGCCCTCGGGCCGCTCGCCGCCCTCGACTACCTGTTCGAACGCTGGCAGACGCCGCGTTTGGCCGCGCACCCGCCCCTGACCGGCGGCCTCGTCGGCTTCATCGGATGGGAAGCCATCCGCCAGATCGAAAAGCTGCCGCACCAGCCGCCGGCAGACTACGACGTGCCGGGCCAATCCTTCAGTTTCGTGGCCGATCTGGTGGTGCTCGACCACAAGTACGGCACAGTGCAGCTCATCGCCAACGTGCTCAACGACGGTACCGACACGCCCGACGAACTCTGGTCCGCCGCACAGTCCCGACTCGACTCCCTTCAGGCCCGCCTCGCCGCGCCCAGCGAGACCTGGCTGGCCGAGGTTGACCTCACGACCCCGGCGCACCCGAGCAACCGCACCACGCGCGACGAATTTCTTGCCTCCGTCAGGACGGCCAAGGAACATGTCGTGGCCGGCGACGTCTTTCAGGTCGTCATTTCGCAGCGTTTTGACCTGGAGTGCACCGCGCACCCGATCGACGTGTACCGGGTGCTGCGCAGCCTCAACCCGAGCCCGTACATGTACCTGCTGAGCCTGGAATCACCCACTGGTGAGCCCTACTGGATTGTGGGTTCGTCGCCGGAGGCCCTCGTCAAGATACAGAACGGACGAGTTTTCACCCACCCGATCGCGGGATCCAAGCCGCGCGGAAGCACGCCGGAGGCCGACGCCGACTTTGCCGACGAACTCGCCGCCGACGCGAAGGAGGGCGCGGAACACCTCATGCTTGTTGACCTCGCTCGCAACGACCTTCTCAAGGTCTGCGCGGCCGGCTCCGTGGAAGTCACCGAATTCAAACGAATCGAGCGGTTCAGCCACATCATGCACCTCGTCTCCTCGGTCGAGGGCGACATGCTCCCCGATAAGACGGCCATCGACGTCTTCCGGGCGGCCTTCCCCGCCGGCACGCTCTCCGGGGCGCCGAAACCGCGAGCGCTCGACGTCATCGACGCGCTCGAGCCGGCCCAGCGGGGTGTCTATGGGGGAGTTGTGGGCTACTTCGGCTTCGCCGGGGACGCCGACCTCGCCATCGCGATCCGCACGGCCACCATCAAGGACGGTGTCGCCCGGGTGCAGGCCGGAGGAGGAGTGGTGCTTGATTCCGACCCCGCCTCCGAGTATCAGGAATCACAGAACAAGGCAGCCGCCCCGCTCCGAGCGGTGGCCGTTGCCAACGCGATGCGCCGGGTGGACTAAATCATGGCCGGAGTCCTGTCCCACACGCCGCCGCGCCGGGTGAAGCTCATCTTCATTCTGCTCGTGCTGGTTGCGAGCACCCTCGCGCTCCTCGCGTGGACGCAGGTGTGGGTGAACGCCGTCGTCGCCGAAACCGGTGTGGATGCCCTTACCCTGGCCGTCGATGGGTCGGACGCCGCCCCCGCGGTCACGGCGCTGGCCCTGGCAGGCTTCGCGCTGGGAGGTGCGCTCACCATCGCGGGTCGCAGCATTCGCGTGGTTCTCGGCGTCCTCGAAATTCTCCTGGCGGTGTCCGTCTTCCTTTCCGCATACCTGGTCCTCGGTAATCCCGCCCTCGCGAGCGCCCCCGCCGTCACCGCGGCCACCGGAATCGCCGGAACAGAGTCGATTCTTGCTGCCGTCGCGTCGGCCTCGGTGACGCCGTGGCCCTACGTCGCGCTTGCGGCATCCGTCATAATGTTCGTGACCGGTGCGGGAATCATCGCCACGGCGTCGCGCTGGCCGGGCCCGACCACCAGGTACCAGACCACCCGCCTCGTGCCGGCTGCCGGTTCCCCGACCGGGGGCTCCGAGCCCGATGCTGTCGTGGACTGGGACGACCTCAGCCGCGGCGAGGACCCGACTGCCTAGACCGGTCGAGCCCGCCCACTAGAATGTAAACGTTCGTCAACGCACAAAAGGAGATTCATGAGCATCGACGCGTCAGACCCGGGTCACGGCCACTCACCGGCCGCCTGGACCGCAGTCATCATCATGCTGCTGGCTTTCACGATCGGCACCGCTGCCTTCTTTTTCGTGATCCCGTGGCTCGTATGGGCCTCCTTCGGGCTCCTGCTCGTCGGCGCCGCTGTCGGCTGGATCATGACCAAGGCCGGCTACGGCGTCGGTGACATGACCGCTGCACCGCACGGTCACTGACCGAGTGCTCTCCGAGCTACTGGCCGGCGCGATAGCCGATGCCGAAGAACGCCGCCTCAACCGCACCTTTGCCGACGTCGAAGCCGCGGCACTGGATCGTCCGGCCGCTCTCGACGCCCTGGCGGCGCTCGCGCCCGCCGACCGCGTCAAGATCATCGCCGAGATCAAGCGTGCGAGTCCGTCCCGCGGGGCACTCGCCGACATCGTCGACCCCGCAGCCCTCGCGGCCTCGTATGAGGCCGGGGGAGCGAGCGCCATCAGCGTACTCACCGAAGGGCGCCGCTTCCTCGGAACGCTCGACGACCTCGAACAGGTTCGCGCGGCCGCCACGATCCCCGTGCTCCGCAAGGATTTCATCGGAACGCCGTACCAGGTGCTCGAAGCCCGCGCGGCGGGTGCCGATCTCGTGCTGCTCATCGTCGCGGCGCTGGATCAGCCAACGTTGCTGTCCCTGCACGACCTGATTCGTGAGCTGGGTATGACGGCGCTCGTCGAAACCCACAGTGGCGATGAGGTGAACCGTGCCCTCGACATCGGCGCAAGCCTGGTCGGGGTCAATGCCCGCAACCTCTCCACCTTCACCCTCGACCCAGACCTGTTCGGTTCCCTGGCCGATCGGATTCCCTCCGGTGTGGTGCGTGTCGCCGAGTCCGCCGTCAAGACGGCCGCCGACGTCGCCCACTACCGCTCCGCCGGGGCCGACGTCGTGCTCGTCGGTGAAGCGCTCGTCACGAGCGACCCCATCCGCACCCTCTCCGAATTTTTGGCGGTATAAAACATGCCCGTGAATTCCCAGCCCACAAGCGCCCAGCCCCTGAGCGAACGCTCCGGCCCGTACTTCGGTGATTTCGGAGGTCGCTTCGTCCCGGAGTCCCTCGTGGCCGCCCTGGACGAGCTCACGGCAGAGTACGACCTGGCCAGGAAGGACCCGGCCTTCGCGGCTGAGCTCATGGAGCTCCACCGCAGCTACACGGGACGGCCGTCGATCATCACCGAGGTGCCCCGTTTCGCCGAGCACGCCGGTGGCGCTCGCATCATCCTCAAGCGAGAAGACCTGAACCACACGGGGTCGCACAAGATCAACAATGCCCTCGGGCAGGCGCTGCTCACCAAGCGCATCGGCAAGACGCGCGTCATCGCCGAGACGGGTGCCGGCCAGCACGGCGTGGCCACGGCCACCGTCGCCGCGCTCTTCGGACTCGAATGCGTCGTCTATATGGGCGAGGTGGATACCGAGCGCCAGGCGCTGAACGTAGCTCGCATGCGCCTGCTCGGCGCCGAGGTCGTTCCGGTGAAGACCGGGTCCCGCACCCTCAAAGACGCCATCAACGACGCCATGCGCGACTGGGTGACGAACGTCGAGAACACCAACTACATCTTCGGAACCGTTGCCGGACCGCATCCGTTCCCGACCATGGTTCGCGACTTCCAGAAAATCATCGGTGACGAGGCCCGCCAACAGGTTCTCGACCTGACCGGCACGCTCCCGGATGCCGTCACCGCGTGCGTCGGCGGCGGCTCGAACGCCATGGGTATTTTCCACGCCTTCCTCGACGACCCGGACGTTGCGCTCTACGGTTACGAGGCTGCCGGCGATGGTGCCGAAACGCCCCGCCACGCCGCGACCCTCACCAAGGGACGCCCGGGGGTGCTCCACGGTGCCCGCAGCTTCCTGCTGCAGGACGAGGACGGCCAGACGGTTGAGTCCTATTCGATCTCGGCCGGCCTGGACTATCCCGGCGTCGGGCCTGAGCATGCGTGGCTCGCGAGCATCGGCCGGGCGAGCTATCTCCCGGTCACCGACTCCGAGGCGATGTCTGCGCTGCGCCTGCTCAGCCGTACCGAGGGAATCATCCCCGCCATTGAATCGGCCCACGCCCTCGCCGGAACCCTGGAACTCGGGCGCACGTTGGGACCGGATGCGACCATCCTCGTGAACCTGAGCGGCCGCGGAGACAAGGACATGGCAACCGCAGCTCGGTACTTTGAGCTCGTCGACGAAGGTGCAGAACAGTCATGAGCAACGCCACAAACCACGCCGCGGCCGGCCACACGGTCGTGAGCGCCGTGGAGACGACGATCGCCCGGCGCCGCGAAGCGGGAAGTGGGGCCCTCATCGGCTACCTTCCCGTTGGCTTCCCGAGCCTTACCGAGAGCATCGACGCCGCAGTGGCCCTCGCCGCCAATGGCGTCGACATCATCGAGCTCGGTCTCCCCTATTCCGACCCGGTCATGGACGGCCCGGTCATTCAGGTCGCCACACAGAAGGCCCTGGCCGGCGGGTTCCGCCTGCGCCACGGCTTCGAAGCCGTCGCGGCCATCACCGCCCAGGTGAGCGCCCCGGTCCTCGTCATGACCTACTGGAACCCGGTTGTACAGTACGGCGTCGACCGGTTCGCCGATGACCTGCTCGCCGCGGGCGGCGCGGGCCTCATCACCCCCGACCTGATTCCCGACGAGGCGAGCGAATGGCTCGCTGCGAGCGAGCGGACCGGACTCGACCGGGTGTTCCTGGCCGCACCGTCCTCCTCGGACGCGCGTCTCCAGCAGGCCATCGCGGCAAGCCGTGGATTCGTCTACGCGGTATCCACCATGGGTACCACGGGCGCGCGCGCCGGCGTCGATTCCGCCGCTCGCATACTGGTTGAGCGCTTGCGTGCCGCCGGTTCCACGAGCGCGTGCGTCGGCCTGGGAATCTCCACGCCGGAACAGGTACGCGAAATTCTCGGCTACGCCGACGGTGCCATTGTGGGTTCAGCCCTCGTGAAGGCCCTCGCGGACGGCGGGGTTCCTGCGGTCGCAGCGCTCGCCCTGGCCCTCTCTGAGGGCACACGCGACATTCGCACACTCTAGAATAAATTCACTGATCGACCGCGGAAACCACAGCTTCTACGGTTTTGAGCGTCCTGTAATCTCCGGAAGGTAATACTGATTTGTCTATGCCCCTGAGCATCCCGAGTCCGGGCCCCGAGTGGAGTTCCTTCAGCGTGGGACCGCTCACCATCCACGCCTACGCCCTCTGCATCCTCGCCGGAATCATCCTGGCCACGATGATCACGTCACGCCGCCTCACCAAGCGCGGCGCCGAGCCGGGAGTCGTACTCGACATCATCCTCTGGGCTGTTCCGCTCGGCATCGTCGGCGCACGCGTCTATCACGTGCTCACACACCCGGGCGATTACTTCTACGACGGAGCCGACCTCTGGGACACGGTGAAGATCTGGGAGGGCGGTAACGCCATCTTCGGGTCCCTCATCGGAGGCGCCATCGGGGCCTACATCGGCTGCCGTCAGACGGGAGTACGTTTCTGGTCCTTCGCGGATGCGGTCGCTCCGGCCATGCTCATCGCCCAGGCCACCGGGCGCCTCGGCAACTGGTTCAATCACGAACTCTTCGGCGTGCCGACCACCCTCCCGTGGGGCCTGGAAATTGAATCCACCAACCCGGCCTATCCGGTGGGACTTCCCCCGGAGACGCTCTTCCACCCCACGTTCCTGTATGAGATGATCTGGAATGTCGTCGGCGTTTTCGTCATCCTGATGCTTGAACGACGCATCAACCTGCGCTGGGGAAAGGCCATCGCCGTCTACCTGATCTGGTACGGAGTCGGGCGCAGCTTCTTCGAGACGATCCGCATCGACCCGAGCGAGATCTACTTCGGGATTCGCACCAACGTGTGGGCCGCCTTCGGAGCCATCGTGCTCGGCATCATCATCTTCCTGGTCCAACGTCGGGCGCATCCGGGGCTCGAGCCCAGCGCCTGCGTACCCGGCCGCGAATGGGTAGCTCCTGATCCTGATGTAGAATCACAAGACACTGATCCGGACCCTGAGGATCACGGCGCCGAGGCCGAAGGGTCCGACGCACGCAACGCGCCCACAGCCACAAGCAACCGCGGGTAGCGCCTCTCCACACACGTAACTCCGGCCAGGCCAACCCCATCACCCGGTCCACCCGCGCGCACCGCCCCGGGTTAGCGTGTATTTTCCTTCCAGCGGGCCAGCGTCGTCCCTCCCTGCCAGTCATTTCGTGAGGACGGTCTCAATGACGCAGAACTCTCTTTACTCCAAATTCAGCACGATGCCGGCCAAACAGGGTCTGTACGATCCGGCGGCCGAGCGTGATGCCTGTGGTCTGGCTATGGTCGCCACCCTTCGAGGCACCGCCGGTCACGACATCATTGCGCTGGCCCTGGACGCCCTCCGCAACCTCGAGCACCGCGGCGCCGTCGGCTCCGACGCCGGCACGGGTGACGGCGCCGGCATAGTCACGCAGGTCCCGGATGCCTTCCTCCGCGATGTCACCGACTTCGAGTTGCCCCCCGTGGGGCGGTACGCCGTGGGTAACGTGTTCCTGCCGACCGACCCAACGGCACGCACGAGCATCAAACGCGCCATAAACCGCAAGGCGGGTGAGGAAAACCTCGATGTTCTCGGCTGGCGCGAGGTGCCGGTGCGTCCCGATCAGCTGGGGAACCTGGCGCGCGCCGCCATGCCTGCGATCCAGCAGCTGTTTGTGCAGAGCCGCCTCACGGACGAAGCCGGCGACACCGTCGGCGACATCGCTCTCGACCGCCAGGCGCTGCGCCTGCGCAAACGTGCCGAGCGCGAGCTTGAGCTGTACTTCCCCTCGCTGTCCTGCCGAACCCTGGTCTACAAGGGAATGGTGACGTCCCTGCAGCTCGAACCGTTCTACCCCGATCTCTCGGACGAGCGCTTCGCCTCGACCCTGGCACTGGTACATTCGCGCTACTCCACCAACACGTTCCCGTCCTGGCCGCTCGCGCAGCCCTTCCGGATGATCGCGCACAATGGCGAGATCAACACGGTGCAGGGCAACCGCAACTGGATGAGTGCCCGCCAGTCACAGCTCGAATCCGTCGAACTCGGTGATCTCGCACCTCTGCTCCCGATCGTGACGCCCGGTGGCAGCGACTCCGCGTCCTTCGACGAGGTGGTCGAACTGCTGAGCCTGTCCGGTCGTTCCCTGCCCCACGCGGTCATGATGATGATGCCGGAGGCGTGGGAGAACCAGCCTGACCTTGACGCGCAGCGCCACGATTTCTACGAGTACCACTCGATGCTGATGGAGCCGTGGGACGGACCAGCCGCCATCGTCTTCACCGACGGAGCACTCGTCGGTGCCACGCTGGACCGCAACGGGCTGCGCCCCGGCCGATACCTCATTACCGATGACGGACTGGTCGTGCTGGCGAGCGAGATCGGTGTCCTCGACATCGACCCGAGCCGCGTGGTGCGCAAGGGCCGCCTGCGCCCCGGGAAGATGTTCCTCGTGGACACGGTTGCCGGCCGCATCATCGAAGACGACGAAATCAAAGACGAACTGTCCGCCAGCAAGCCCTGGGGCGAATGGCTCGACGCCGGACGCATCAACCTCAAGGACCTGCCAGAACGTGAGCACATCGTGCACCCGCCGGCATCCGTTGTCCGTCGCCAGCGCACCTTCGGCTACACGGAAGAAGAGGTGCGCATCCTGCTTGCCCCGATGGCACGCACGGGGGCTGAGCCCCTCGGCGCGATGGGATCCGACACCCCCATCGCGGTACTGAGCGATCGACCCCGCCTCATGTTCGACTACTTCGCGCAGCAGTTCGCGCAGGTTACGAACCCGCCGCTCGACTCCATCCGCGAGGAAGTTGTCACGTCGCTCAAACTCGGGCTCGGCCCGGAGCGCAACCTTCTGCTCGCCGGCCCGGAGCACGCCCGCCAGGTCGTGCTTGACTTCCCGGTGATCAACAACGATGAACTGGCCAAGATCCAGCACATCGATCCGGCCATCGGCAGCCGCACCACCACGACCATCCGCGGACTCTATCGATTCGAGGAGGGCGCTGATGCGCTCTCCAGCCGCCTCGACGCCCTCTGCCTCGAGGTCGATGAGGCCATCGAGGGCGGGGCACTGTTCATCGTGCTCTCCGACCGTGACTCCAACAAGGACCTCGCGCCGATCCCGTCGCTCCTTATGATCGCGGCGGTTCATCACCACCTCATTCGCACCGAGAACCGGATGAAGGTCGGCCTGATCGTCGAAGCTGGCGATGTGCGCGAGGTGCACCACGTCGCCACCCTCATCGGGTACGGAGCTTCCGCGGTGAACCCGTACCTGGCCATGGAAACCTGCGAAGACCTCGTCCGCAGCGGCATGATCACGAACGTCACGCCCGAAAAGGCCGTGAACAACGTGATCAAGGCCCTTGGTAAGGGCGTGCTCAAGATCATGTCCAAGATGGGCATCTCGACCGTCTCGTCGTATGCGGGCGCGCAGGCGTTCGAAGCGGTCGGGCTCGGGCAGGAATTCGTCGACCAGTACTTCACGGGAACGACGACCAAGCTCGGCGGTGTCGGTATCGAGGTCATTGCGGCCGAGAACCTGCAGCGCCACGCGGTCGCATACCCGATGGATGCCGCCGTCACCGCTCATGAGCGCCTGCTCACCGGCGGCGAATACCAGTGGCGCCGCGACGGTGCACCGCACCTGTTCAACCCGGAGACGATCTTTCGCCTCCAGCACTCCACTCGCACGCGTCGGTACGACATCTTCCGCGAATACACGAAGCTCGTCGATGACCAGTCCGAAACGCTCATGACCCTTCGTGGAATGTTCAGCTTCAACAAGGGTGCCCGACGCCCGGTGCCGCTCGACGAGGTGGAATCCGTGTCCTCCATCGTGAAGCGTTTCTCCACCGGTGCGATGAGCTACGGTTCGATCTCCCAGGAGGCGCACGAGACCCTCGCCATCGCCATGAACAAGCTCGGTGGCCGTTCCAACACCGGTGAGGGCGGAGAAGACCTTGACCGGCTGCTCGACCCGGAACGTCGCAGCGCCGTCAAGCAGGTCGCCTCCGGACGTTTCGGCGTCACGAGCATGTACCTCACCCACGCCGACGACATCCAGATCAAACTCGCCCAGGGCGCGAAGCCCGGCGAGGGCGGCCAGCTACCGCCCACAAAGGTGTACCCGTGGATCGCCCGCACACGCAACGCCACCGCGGGCGTCGGCCTCATCTCGCCGCCCCCGCACCACGACATCTACTCGATCGAAGACCTCAAGCAGCTGATCTTCGACCTGAAGCGCGCCAATCCCAAGGCGCGCATCCACACGAAGCTCGTCAGCCAATCCGGCATTGGAGCGGTCGCGGCGGGTGTGGCGAAGGCGCTCTCCGACGTCATTCTGATCAGCGGCCACGACGGCGGAACGGGCGCCAGCCCGCTCAACTCCCTCAAACACGCCGGTACCCCCTGGGAACTGGGATTGGCTGAAACGCAGCAGACCCTCATGCTCAACGGCATGCGGAACCGCGTCGTCGTGCAGGTTGACGGCCAGTTGAAGACCGGGCGTGACGTCATCATCGGCGCCCTGCTCGGTGCCGAGGAATTCGGGTTCGCGACGGCTCCCCTCGTGGTGGAGGGCTGCATCATGATGCGGGTCTGTCACCTCGACACCTGCCCCGTTGGCGTTGCCACCCAGAACCCTGAGCTGCGCAAGCGTTTCACAGGGAAGGCGGAGTACGTCATCAACTTCTTCGAGTTCATCGCCCAGGAGGTGCGGGAGTATCTCGCAGAGCTGGGTTACCGCAGCCTCGACGAGGTCATCGGACACCGCGAACTGCTGGACGTGAACCGTGCCATGACGCATTGGAAGGCCTCCGGCCTTGACCTCGCTCCGATTCTGGTGGGCCCGGACTTCTCAGAGTCGGAACCTCGCCAGCATCAGCGTGGGCAGGAGCACGAGCTTGAACTGCATTTCGACAACGAGTTGATCCGTCGCAGCGCGAGCGTGCTGGCACACGGTGGCCAGGTGAAGATTGACCTTCCCATTCGCAACACGGAACGTGCCGTCGGGACCATGCTCGGACACGAGGTCACGCTGCGCCACGGCCAGAACGGCCTGCCGAACGGGTCTATCGAGGTCACCCTCACCGGTTCCGCCGGTCAGTCTTTTGGTGCGTTCCTGCCGAGCGGCATCACCTTGAAGCTTGAGGGCGATTCCAATGACTATGTGGGCAAAGGACTCTCGGGCGGCCAGATCGTCGTGCTCCCTGACCGCAGCAGCGTGTTCCCGGCCGAGGACAACGTGATCGCCGGAAACGTGATTGGTTATGGTGCCACGCAGGGCAGCATGTTCATTCGCGGCATGGTGGGTGAACGTTTCCTCGTGCGCAACTCCGGAGCGACCGCGGTCGTTGAGGGTGTGGGCGACCACGCGCTGGAGTACATGACCGGCGGCCTCGCCGTCATCCTCGGCAGCACGGGACGTAACTTCGGTGCCGGCATGTCCGGCGGTACCGCGTACGTGTACGGTCTTCACGCGCAACTCGTCAACTCCAATGCGCTCGACTCCGGGGAGCTCACGCTGTCGGCGCTCGGAAGCGCTGACCGTGAGATTGTGCGCGACCTGCTGGAGCAGCACCGTGACCAGACCGGTTCCACCCTGGCCGAGCGTATGTTGACCAATTTGGACGAAACCATGAGCACATTCGTCAAGGTTCTGCCGCGTGACTACGCGGCCGTGTTGGCGACCAGACAGTCCGCCGTCGATGAGGGACTCGATCCCGACGGTGACGTTGTCTGGAATCGAATTTTGGAGGTAACCAATGGCTGATCCGAAGGGATTCCTCAAGACGACCGAACGCGAGCTTCCGGCCCGTCGGCCGGTGGCGATCCGTTTGATGGATTGGAAAGAGGTCTACGAGCAGGGCGACTCCGCCGTGCTCAAGCGGCAGGCCGGTCGGTGCATGGATTGCGGCGTACCGTTCTGCCAGCAGGGCTGCCCCCTGGGCAACCTCATTCCGGAGTGGAACGACCTGGTCTGGCGGGACGAGGGCCGTCAGGCCATCGAACGCCTGCACGCGACCAACAACTTTCCGGAGTTCACCGGCCGGCTGTGCCCTGCTCCATGCGAGTCGTCCTGCGTGCTCGGGATCAGCCAGCCGGCCGTCACCATCAAGCAGGTGGAGGTCTCGATCATCGACCAGGCCTTCGCCAAGGGATGGGTGCAGCCGCAGCCTCCCGGACGCCTGACCGGCAAGACGGTTGCCGTTGTCGGCTCGGGGCCCGCGGGCCTCGCCGCCGCGCAGCAGCTCACCCGCGCCGGACACACGGTGGCCGTGTTCGAACGTGATGACCGCATCGGTGGCTTGCTGCGGTACGGGATTCCCGACTTCAAGATGGAGAAGAAGCATCTGGAGATTCGGCTCGCCCAGATGACCGCGGAGGGAACGCGTTTCCGCGCCGGTGTCAACATTGGCGTCGACATTACCTGGGACGACCTGCGTGCCCGCTACGACGCCGTTGTGGTGGCCACGGGCGCCATGGTGCCCCGGGACCTGCCAATCCCCGGGCGCGACCTTCCTGGCGTGCACTTTGCGATGGAATACCTCGTTCAGCAGAACAGGGTTGGTGCCGGCGGAACAATTGCCGACCAGATCACGGCCGAGGGCAAGCACGTGGTTGTTCTGGGCGGTGGCGACACCGGGTCGGACTGTATCGGCACCGCTCACCGTCACCTCGCTGCATCCGTCACGAACCTCGCGATCGGAAAGCAGCCGGGGACGTCTCGTCCAGAAAACCAGCCGTGGCCCATGGCGCCGACACTCTTCGAGGTGTCCAGCGCCCACGAGGAGGGCGGAACTCGCGAGTACCTCGCATCGACGGTTGAATTCTTGTCGAATGACGTCGGCGAGGTGCGGGCGATCCGCATCGCGGAGACCGAATACATGGACGGACGCCGTGTGCCCAAGGCGGGCACGGAACGGGAAATTCCCGCGGATCTCGTGCTGCTCGCCCTCGGCTTCACCGGTCCGGAGGCGACTGACCTCGAGCATCAGCTGAACCTTCCGTTCACGGACCGGGGTAATGTCGAACGCGGCACGGATTACCAGACCAGTCACGAGGGAGTCTTCGTCGCCGGAGACGCCGGTCGTGGGCAGTCCCTCATCGTGTGGGCCATCGCGGAGGGCCGCGCGGCGGCCGCAGCCGTCGACACGTTCCTCGAGGGCGAAACACACCTCCCGTCACCGGTCAAACCCACTGACGGGGCCATGGCGATCTAGGCCCTTCCCCTTTTTTCATTTGTTCGAACAGAGTCACAATGCGCCGATGGCGCAGAAACCGGAGATCCTCCAGCATGAGACGCGCCAAAATCGTCGCCACCCTCGGGCCGGCAGCTGCCAGCTACGAGCAGATCAGGGCGCTCATCGACGCGGGCGTTGACGTCTGTCGCATGAACCTCAGCCACGGCACCTATCAGGTGCACGAAGGCGTGTACGCCAACGTGCGGAAGGCCGCAAACGACTCCGGCCGCGCCGTGGCTGTGATGGTGGACCTGCAGGGCCCGAAGATTCGCCTGGGCAAGTTTGAGGGCGGCCCGTACAACCTCGCGGTCGGCGACATTTTCAAGATCACGACCGAAGACGTACTCGGCACCCAGGAACTGTCCGGAACCACGTTCAAGGGCCTGCCCAACGACGTCAAGCCCGGTGATTTCCTTCTCATCGACGACGGCAAGGTCAAGGTTGAGGTCGTCGAAACGGATGGCGTCGTCGTCACGACCAAGGTGATCGTCGCCGGCCCCGTCTCCAATAACAAGGGCATCAACCTTCCCGGCGTTGCGGTCAACGTGCCCGCACTGTCGGACAAGGACGAAGCGGACCTGCGTTGGGGACTGCGCCTCGGCACCGACCTGATCGCGCTGTCATTCGTGCGCAACGCCGAGGACATCACGCGCGTGCACGAGATCATGGCGGAAGAAGGACGTCGCGTTCCCGTCATCGCCAAGATCGAGAAGCCGCAGGCCGTAGAAAACCTTGAGGAAATCATCGACGCGTTTGACGCGATCATGGTTGCCCGTGGAGACCTTGGCGTCGAGCTTCCGCTTGAGGCCGTTCCGATCGTGCAGAAGCAGGCCGTTGAGATCGCTCGCCGTATGGCGAAGCCGGTTATCGTGGCGACGCAGATGCTGGAATCGATGATCCTCAGCCCCGTTCCGACCCGCGCCGAGACCTCCGACGTCGCCAACGCCGTGCTCGATGGTGCCGACGCCGTGATGCTCAGCGGCGAAACCAGCGTGGGGGAGTACCCGGTTGTTACGGTGCAGACCATGGCGCGCATTGTCGAATCGACCGAGATTCACGGACTCGAACGCATCGGTAAGCTCACGAACAAGCCGCGCACCCAGGGCGGGGCGATCACCCTCGCCGCGATCGAGGTCGCAGAATTCGTTGAGGCGAAGTACCTGTGCATCTTCACCGAGTCGGGCGACTCCGCCAGGCGCATGTCGCGTCTGCGGTCCAATATCCCGATGCTCGCCTTCACGCCTGATCCCGGCATCCGTCGCCGTTTGGCGTTGACGTGGGGCGTGCAGACGTACCTTGTTGATCCCGTGACGCACACGGACGCCATGTTCGGACAGGTTGACGACATGCTTCTGGGCCAGGGCCTCGCAGAGGTCGGAGACAAGGTTGTTGTCATCTCCGGTTCCCCTCCCGGAATCGTGGGATCCACCAACGACATTCGCGTGCACTGCGTGGGTGACGCCCACAACGAGGTCGCACCGGCGTACGTGAAGCGGTAATCCGGGTCACACCGCGAACGAGGAAGAGCCCCGCCCCACGTCGACTCGACGTGGGGCGGGGCTCTTCTCACGCCCGCACCGCGCACTAGCCGATCAGGCTCGGTCGCAGGTCACGCAGGGTGCGGAAATGTGTCATTCGGATGACGCCGACGAGCGTGAGTACCAGCGCGCCCACCAGCCACAGCACCAGAACGCCGGCATCGGCCCAGGCGGTAGCCGGGGTTCCGCCGTACATCAGTTGGCGGATGCCGTCGACGGCGTAACTCATCGGCATAATGTGGTGCAGCCAATCGAGCGGGAACGGCAACGTCTGCCAGGGGAAGGTGCCTCCCGCCGTCACCAGTTGAACGACCATCAGCACGAGGCCAATGAACTGTCCGACGCTGCCCAGCCAGACGTTGAGGGCGAGAATGATGGCCGCAAACGTGAGGGCGGCGAGGCCCATCATCGCGTAGGTGCCCCCCGGATTGTGAACGGTGAAGCCGAGAGCGCCTGCCACGATGGCGAACAGCACGGCCATCTGCACCATGCCGAGCAACCCGGGGGTCAGCCAGCCGGCGAGGGTGATCTTGACGGGGGAGTGCAGCGCGGTGATGGCGCGTCGCGAAACGGGCTTGACGATGAGGAACAGGGCATAGATTCCGATCCACCCGGCCAGGCTGATGAAGAACGGAGCGAGTCCTGCCCCGTACGTGCCCGCACTCGTCACGGCGGCCGTATTGAGGTCAACGGGGTCGGCGATGGTGGTGCCCTGCAGGGCGCGACTCTCCGGGTCAGAGGCGGGGATCTCATCCACACCGGACTGGAGTCCGTCGCGCAGGGTGGCCGCTCCGGTCGCCAGATCAGCCAGTCCGGTGCGCAGGTCCCCGGCTCCCGTATTCAGGGCTGCGGTTCCCGTGTCAAGCTTCGCACCTCCCTCGGCCGCTGTGGCGGCGCCGGTGTGCACGTCGGCCGCCCCGGTGGCCAGGGTGTGGGCTCCGGCTGCGGTCTGGTTGGCACCATCGGCTGCCTGGCCGGCGCCGACCTGCGTCTCGTGCGCCCCGTCCGCAAGCGTCGCCGCACCCGTGGCGCTCGCCCGCGCACCGGCGGAGACCTGGTCTCCCGCCGCGACCAGTTGATCGATCTGGGCGCCGGCGGACTGCAGGACGGTTCCTGCCGTGTCTATCCGTGCGCCGGGGGCGTCGAGCGTCGCGAGAACCGAGTCGATCTGTGCTGGCGTCAGCCCGTCCGAATCCAGCTGAGCGGCGATGCTGCGGCGCGCGGTGAGGAGCGCGGACGCGGCGTCGGCCGTGCTCTGGCCGGCGCCTGCCACAGCTCCGGAGAGTGCCGACTGTGCGGCGGCCAGTGAGGCGGCTCCCGTCGCAACCTGATCCGTGCCGGTGGCGAGTCGATCAGCCCCGGCAGCGACGGAGGTGGTGGCGTCCGCCACCTTGCCGGTGCCCTGCGCGACCGAGGCGGCCCCCGCATCGACCTGGCCCGCACCGGTCGCAAGCGTGCCGGTGGCCTCGTTGAGGGTGCCGAGGCCGCTGGAGAGGTCGTGCGCACCGATCGAGAGCTGCTCCGCGCCCGACACCAGGTCCTCGGCGCCGGTCGCAGCGGATGCCGCGCCGTCCGTGACCTCACCGGCTCCATCGGTGGCCTTGACGAGGCTGGAGCGTACGTCGGAGAGTCCGAGGAGGAAGCCGTCCGCGGCCTGCCTGTTGACCTTGGTCACGATGGCCGCGCGAATGGATTTGGCGGCCTGGGTACCGATCGTTGAGGCGAGGTAGCCCGTGGTGTCGTTGGTGGCCAGGGTGATGGTCGCCCGGTGCGGGGAATCACCCGCGGCGGAGACGATGGCGGTCGAGAAATCGGCCGGGATCGTGACGCTGAAGTCATAGATGGAGTCCGTGACCCCGGAGTGCGCCTTCGCTGCCGAGACGCGGTGCCACTCGAAATCCGCATCGGCGACGAGCTGGGTGGCCACCTCGTCGCCGTAGTTCTCTGGTGCACCGTCCTTCTCCGCGCCCGTGTCGGCGACGACGAGCGCGACCGGGACCCGGTCGAGCCCCGCGTAGGGATCCTGGTTGGCCCAGAGATAGAGGCCGCCGTAGACAACAGGCACGAGGAGAAGTGCGATCAGGGCGATCCGGGACATGGCCGTGGAGGTGAGGCGCGCCAGTTCGGCGCGCACCATGGCAAAGATCTTCATCAGGCAATTCCCTCAAGCTCGAACGTATGGGCGGAGATGGCGTGGGCGGAGGCATCCCCGGCGATGGCGAGAACCGCATAGCCGCGCGCAGCGAGGCCCTGTGCGATGGCCCACCAGCCCCGCGGGTTCCCGCCGTGCCGATCGGGGGAACAGAGCACGAGGCCTTCGACGCCCTCGCGACGCACGGCAAGTTCCGTGAGCAGGCGGATGCGGGCGTCGGGTCCCAGATTCGCCATGGCGGACTTCTCGTCGCTGCTCAGCCCGAGGTCCGCCAGGACCCGCAGCACGCTGCGGCGCGTTCCGACGCGCCCGGCAAACATCAGCTCTTCGGCAACGACCTGCGCCACCGTGACGTCATCGGCTGGTTCGCACACTCCCGGCGCGTCGATGAGGGCGACGCGTCGGCGCAGCGCGGAATAGTCCGTCGCCCCGTCGATGGTGACCCGACCCGCATCGGCGCGCATTCGTCCGCTCGCGATCAGGCCGAGTACCGTGGGCCGTCGCTCCGTTTCGGCGCGGGCCAGAGTCGCGGTTCCGCTGGAGAATTCAACGGATGTTGGCGGCAGGGAGGAATCGTTGGGTCCCTTGCTGACCGCAGAGAGAATGACATGCATATGTGTGCCCTCGACAAGTGCGTGTTCGGTGTGTGCGCGGACTATGGCCTGTCACGAAGATCGGACACGTGCGTCGCTGCAGGGCGTAGTTCAAACTATACTGACTAGTCAGTGCAGGATCAAGGAGACCACCGAGGGGCGGCAACAGATGGCACGCGAGACCAGATCAAAACGAGCGATCCTCGACGCGGCTCTCAGCCTCGCCGCCGAGCAGGGGATCAGCGGAACGTCCATGGACGATGTGGCCCAGCGTGCGGGAGTGGCCAAGGGCACGCTGTATTACAACTTCCCCTCTAAAGGCAAAATCTTCGAGGGCCTCCTGCTTGAGGGGATGTCAGCACTCACCGAGGCGCTCGCGGCTGCACGATCCGGAAAGTCGGGATGGGGGGCAATCGAGGCTCTGGTGGAAACCCTCCTTGAGCGCATTTCCGGCAACACCGCCCTCGCCAGGGTAATTGCGGGGGAGACCTTTCGGACGGACCGCACGTGGCAGGAATCGTCGTTTGAATTTCGACATGCCGCACTGGCTGAATTTGCGGCGGCGATCACGGAGGCTCTCCCACCGGACGCGCGCCCGGGCCGGGCCAAACTCATCGCCAGTGGCGTCTTCGGGGCAACATTGCTCGTGGGGCTCGAATGGCTCGTTTTCGATCCCGAACGCCCCAGGGAGGAGGTCGTACAGGCCATCCTCGCCACATTCTCGGGTCAGCTCACGAGCAGGGTCTCGTCGATCCGCGCGGAGAATATTGGTTAGCGGCGCGCCGTCGCCGCTCTCGAACTGCACGGTCGACTCAGATACAAACAGAAAAACCCCTGCCTGAGCAGGGGTTTTCTTTTTATTTAGCGGTACCGGTGGTGGGACTCGAACCCACACGTCCTTGCGAACAAAGCATTTTGAGTGCTCCGCGTCTACCATTCCGCCACACCGGCTCACATGTACTCGTCAAGAATACCGTAGGCTTTTGGGCGTGACCGACCAAGACAGCACCCCCAGCCCTCCCCGTCGCGTTGTCGTCGCGGAGGACGAGTCCCTTATCCGCCTCGACATCGTCGAAATTCTCCGTGACAACGGCTTCGAAGTCGTTGGTGAAGCCGGTGACGGAGAGACTGCGGTGGCGCTTGCGCGAGAACTCCGCCCCGACCTCGTGATCATGGACGTGAAGATGCCACAGCTCGACGGCATCAGCGCCGCCGAGCGCCTGTCCAAGGAACACATCGCCCCTGTCGTTCTCCTGACGGCATTCAGCCAGAAGGAGCTCGTCGAGCGTGCCACCGAGGCGGGAGCGCTCGCCTACGTGGTCAAGCCCTTCACGCCCAACGATCTGTTGCCCGCGATCGAGATCGCCCTCTCGCGCTATAGCCAGATCATCACGCTCGAGGCCGAGGTCGCCGACCTCGTCGAGCGGTTCGAGACTCGCAAGCTCGTCGACCGGGCCAAGGGCCTGCTCAACGAGAAAATGGGCCTGACCGAACCCGAGGCGTTCCGCTGGATCCAGAAGGCGTCCATGGACCGCCGTCTCACCATGCACGACGTCTCCCAGGCGATCATCGAGCAGCTCAGCGCGAAGAAGTAGACCCGCACCGATCAGCCGGTGGGTGGGTACTTCGGTGCCCAACCCACCGGCTGTGTGCGTCGTGCCCGCACTCCCCGACGCGCTCGGGGGCAGCGCGATCAGGCCGCGGGCATCTCCTTGATGAGATTCGTGATGCGAATCGTTGAACAGCGGCGACCTTGATCATCCGTTACGACGATCTCATGGGTGGTCAGGGTTCGGCCCAGGTGGATCGGAGTGCAGACGCCCGTGACGTAACCGGACGTCGCAGACCGATTGTGTGAGGCGTTGATCTCGATTCCCACGGCGAGCTTGCCCGCGCCGGCGTGCAGGTTGGCCGCCATGGAACCCAACGATTCCCCGAGTACGACGTATGCCCCACCGTGCATGAGCATCGCCGGCTGGGTGTTGCCCTCGACCGGCATCCGCGCCACGGCCCGCTGGATCGTGAACTCGGTGAATTCGATGCCCATCTTGTCGGCCAACGCTCCGCCGCCCCGCTTCTCAAGCCATGCGGATGCGTCTTCGGTCTGATTGAACATGTTCACCTCTGGTCGATGTGCCAGCTTCAGCCCGGATGACGCTTGTAGGCTGGGAGCGTGTTGGATTCAGAAAAGCCTACCCTCATGATCATCGATGGCCATTCCCTGGCGTTCCGGGCGTTCTACGCCCTGCCCGTGGACAGCTTCCAGACCCGCGACGGGCAGCACACGAACGCCATTCACGGCTTCCTGTCCATGCTGCTCAGCCTGCTGCGCAACGAGAAGCCCACGCACATTGCCGTGGCCTTCGACATTTCACGTGCCTCGTTCCGCACGCGGGAATACCCGGAATACAAGGGCACCCGCAACGCGACGCCCCCGGAATTTCTCGGTCAGATACCGCTTCTTCAGGAGGCGCTGGCGGCCATGAACATCATCACGATCACGAAGGAAGACTTCGAGGCCGACGATATCCTCGCGACCCTTTCGGTACAGGGATCGGAGGCGGGTTTCGATGTTCTCGTCGTCTCCGGTGACCGCGATGCGATCCAGCTCGTGAATGACAAGGTGACGCTGCTATATCCGGCGAGCCAGGGCGTCTCGGCTCTCACCCGATACGACCCCGCACGAGTGCGTGAGCGGTACGGCATTGCGCCGGAACAATACCCCGACGTCGCCGCCCTCGTTGGTGAGACGAGCGACAACCTCATTGGAATCTCGAAGGTCGGCGAGAAGACGGCCGTGAAGTGGCTCGGCCTGTACGGAAGCCTCGACGGAATCCTGGAGCACGCCGAGGAGATCAAGGGCGTCGTGGGGAACAATCTGCGCGAGCAGAAGGAAAATGCGATCCGTAACCGCCGGTTGAACCGGCTCGTCACGACGGTCGACCTGCCGGTCGGTCCGGCGGACCTCGGTCGGAATCCCATGAACACCGATGCCGTGCGGGACGTCTTCTCGCGGCTGGAGTTCAAGAGCCTTCTCGACCGCGTGCTGAAACTGGAAGTCACGGCCGAGGGTTCCGCAGCCGTCGCTGCTTCCCCGGCCGCCGCCGAGGAAATCCCGGCCGCTCCGCTTGCACCGCCCGCCCAGGACCTTCTCGACGAGGAGCTGGCAGCGTGGATTGCGCGCTCGATCGCGGGGTCACCGCAGGGGCTGGGCTTCACCGTTGAGGTACAGGAGGGCAAGGCCATCGGTTTCGGTCTGTCCAGCCTCACCGAAACCATCAACCTGCCGTGGCACCCCGGACGCGCAGACTACGCTCCCGTCGAGGCGTGGCTCGCGAGCGATGCGCCCAAGCTCATGCACGACGCGAAAATGCAGATCAAGGCGCTGCGTCGCAGCGGGGTGGCGTTCAGTGCGCTGGCGATCGACACCCTCGTGGCCGGGTGGCTCGTGCGTCCGGGCGGTCCGGACAAGACCCTGTCTGACCTCGTCAGTCGGTACCTGCAGGAAGAACTTCCCGTCACCGATCCGAACCAGTTGGTTCCCGACGAGGCGACGGGTGGTGGCGTTCCCATGCAGGCCTGGTACACGGTGCGCGTTGCCGCCGCCGTCATGGAGGCCCTCGATGAGGGTTCCCGGCAGGTGCTGTCCGAGATTGAGATGCCCACCCTGATGACCCTCGTCGACATGGAGTTGGCCGGTGTCACCGTGTCACACGAGGAGCTGTCTGCGCTGTCGACCGAGCTCGGCGAGAAGTCGGCGGCGCTGGCCGCGAGTGCCTACGCCGAAATCGGTCGCGAGGTGAACCTCGGATCGCCCAAGCAGCTGCAGGACGTGCTGTTCACCCAGCTGGAGATGCCCAAGACGCGGGCGAACAAGACGGGCTTTTCCACGGATGCCGGTGCTCTCGCTGACCTGCAGGCCAGCAACCCGCATCCGTTCCTCGATCTGCTCCTCAAGCATCGCGACGCGACGAAGTTGCGCCAGATCGTGGAGACGCTCGATCGGGCCATTGACGACACCGGCCGCATCCACACGAACTACGTTCAGATCGGCACGGCGACCGGCAGAATCTCCTCGACGGACCCGAACCTTCAGAACATACCCGTTCGCACGGAGGAGGGGCGCAGGATCCGAGCGGCCTTCCGCGCCGGCGAGGGCAGCGAATGCCTGCTCACGGCGGACTACTCGCAGATCGAAATGCGCATCATGGCGCACCTGTCGGAGGACGCCGGCCTCATTGAGGCGTTCGCCGCCGGGGAAGACCTGCACCGGTTCGTCGGGTCCAGGATCTTCGGTGTGTCACCGGAAGACGTTTCCGCCGAGATGCGCAGCAAGGTCAAAGCGATGTCGTACGGCCTCGCCTACGGTCTCAGCGCCTTCGGTCTCTCGAGGCAGTTGCGGATCGAGACAAAGGAAGCCAAGCAGTTGATGACCGACTATTTCGAACGGTTCGGGGCCGTGCGCGACTACCTGCGGCACGTCGTTGAGCAAGCAAAGGTCGACGGATACACGGAAACAATCTTCGGCAGACGACGTCCGTTCCCCGAGCTGCAGAGCCCGAATCGAGCCCTCCGGGAAAATGCGGAGCGTGCGGCCCTCAACGCGCCGATCCAGGGTTCGGCGGCGGACATCATGAAGATCGCGATGAACGGGATCGCGAGCGACCTCGGCACACGCAGCATGGACTCGCGCATGCTCCTGCAGGTGCACGACGAACTGATCTTTGACGTGGCTCCCGGCGAGTGGGACGTCTTACGGGAGGTTGTGACCCACCGGATGAGTACCGCCGTGGAACTGCTCGTGCCACTCGAGGTTCAGGTGGGTCGGGGCGCGAACTGGGACGACGCCGCTCACTGAGACGGGACCGGTCGCCCGCAGTGTCATAGGCTCGGGCCATGACACAGGAAATTCAGCGTCCAGCCTCGGCAATCGATCAGATTGCCGAGGACTGGGTTGACGCTCTCGTCGACCTCGACCCCACGGTGGGCACCTACATCGGCCGCAGCGAGGGTGCCGGACGATTCGGGGATTTCTCTCCCGCCGGTCAGGAGCGTTTCGTCACCGAGGCCACCGCCGTTATCGCACGGTTGGATGCGGCGAGCGACGTCGACTCGGTGGACACTGTGACCCGAACCGACCTCAGAAGCACACTCGCCCTGCAGCTCGAAAGCTCAGAGCAGGGTCTCCACCTGCGTGACCTGAACGTGATCGCGTCGCCGGCCCAGGGCATCCGGGAAATTTTTGATCTCATGCCCATAGCCACCGTGGCGGACTGGTCGAACATATCCTCCCGGCTCGGCAGCGTGCCAGCCGCGGTCGATGGCTACATCGAGACGCTTCGGCTGGGCATCGAGAAGGGCGTGACCCCGGCGAAACGGCAGGTGCGGGAGGTTCTCGCGCAGACGCGACGTCACCAGGCCAACGACGGCTTCTTCGCGCACTTCGCGGCCGACGCGGCGCTCGACGACGGCAACCTGCCCGCCTCGCTCGCGAAGGACCTCAACGCCGGGGCTCGCGCCTCTGCCGCCGCGTACCGCAAGCTCGGCGATTTTCTCAGTCATGAACTCAAGGGCGCTGCAACGGAGCAGGACGCCATCGGCCGGGACCTCTACTCCCTGGCCTCACGCGGCTTTCTGGGCGCAACAATCGACCTCGATGAGACCTATGAGTGGGGCATCGAGGAGCTCGCTCGCATGACCCAGGAACAGGAAGGCGTCGCAGACCAGATCAAGCCCGGCGCGAGCGTTCACGAAGCCATCGCCTTCCTCGACACCGACCCGAGCCGCAAACTGCACGGTACGAAGGCACTCCAGGAGTGGATGCAGAAGACGAGCGACAACGCCGTCGCCGAACTGTCGAAATCGCAGTTCGACATTCCCGATGAAATCAAGACGATCGAGTGCATGATCGCGCCGACGCAGGAGGGTGGAATCTACTACACCGGTCCCACCGACGATTTCTCCCGGCCCGGTCGCATGTGGTGGTCCGTTCCCGTTGGAGTCACAGAATTCGACACCTGGCGGGAGCTCACCACCGTTTTCCACGAGGGCGTTCCCGGTCACCACCTGCAAATCGGGCAGGCGGTGTACAACCGCCGCACACTGAACACGTGGCGCCGACAGCTCGCCGGCACGTCGGGGCATGCCGAGGGCTGGGCGCTCTACGCGGAACGCCTCATGGAACAGCTGGGTTATCTCGACGACCCGGCTGACCGGTTCGGAATGCTCGACGGCCAGAGGATGCGTGCCGCCCGCGTCGTCCTCGACATTGGTGTTCACCTGGGCAAGAAGCGTCCGGACGGCAACGGGATTTGGACGGGCGAGTACGCCCTGGAGTTCCTGGGCCACAACGTGAACATGAACGAGGGCTTCGTGAAGTTCGAGGTGAATCGCTACCTCGGCTGGCCCGGACAGGCGCCGTCCTACAAGGTGGGCCAGCGAATTTGGGAAGAGTTGCGGGATTCCGCTGCGGCGCGCGGTGGTACCGACTTCTCGATCAAGGACTTCCACCGCGAGGCTCTCAACCTCGGCGGAGTGGGTCTCGACACGCTTCGCTCCGCGTTGCTGCTGTAGCGCCCGCCGCGGCCGGTATGTGCGGCGCGTGGCAAGTTGGCGCAGCCGCGGGGGAGCAGCTAGCATAGAGTGTCACGTTTGTGGCGAAGTATCCGTTGCCATGCGCGGAGCATTCAGTCCCGGTGTATACCGGATTCTGGTCGCGTATGGCCTAATAATGTCCATCCTGGAGCAACTACTACATGACAAACGCAACGACCGAACGGGCACCCAAGCAGGTCGCCATCAACGACATTGGATCTGCTGAAGACTTTCTCGCCGCGGTCGAAAAGACTCTGAAATTCTTCAACGACGGCGACCTCATCGAAGGCACCGTAGTGAAGATCGACCGCGACGAGGTTCTCCTCGACGTGGGCTACAAGACCGAGGGTGTAATCCCCTCCCGCGAACTTTCCATCAAGCACGATGTTGACCCTTCCGAGGTTGTCAAGGTCGGCGACCTGGTTGAGGCTCTCGTTCTTCAGAAGGAAGACAAAGAAGGCCGTCTCATCCTGTCCAAGAAGCGCGCTCAGTACGAGCGTGCATGGGGCGACGTCGAGCTGATCAAGGAATCCGATGGCGTTGTCACCGGTTCGGTCATCGAGGTCGTCAAGGGTGGACTCATCGTTGACATCGGTCTTCGTGGCTTCCTTCCTGCTTCGCTCATCGAGCTTCGCCGTGTTCGCGACCTGACCCCGTACCTGGGCCAGGAGATCGAGGCCAAGATCCTCGAACTCGACAAGAACCGCAACAACGTTGTGCTGTCGCGTCGCGCCCTGCTCGAGCAGACGCAGTCCGAGAGCCGCACCACGTTCCTCAACAACCTCCAGAAGGGACAGGTCCGCAAGGGCATCGTCTCGTCGATCGTCAACTTCGGTGCGTTCGTCGACCTGGGTGGCGTTGACGGTCTGGTTCACGTTTCCGAGCTCAGCTGGAAGCACATTGAGCACGCCAGCGAGGTTGTTGAAGTTGGCCAGGAAGTCACCGTCGAGATCCTCGAGGTTGACCTGGACCGCGAGCGTGTTTCGCTGTCGCTCAAGGCAACGCAGGAAGACCCGTGGCAGGTATTCGCTCGCACCCACGCGATCGGCCAGGTTGCACCGGGTAAGGTCACCAAGCTCGTTCCGTTCGGTGCGTTCGTTCGCGTCGCCGAGGGCATCGAGGGCCTGGTTCACATCAGCGAGCTATCCGGCAAGCACGTTGAGCTTGCCGAGCAGGTTGTGTCCGTTGGCGACGAGGTCTTCGTTAAGGTCATCGACATCGACCTCGAGCGTCGTCGCATTTCGTTGAGCCTCAAGCAGGCCAACGATGGTGTCGACCCCGAGGGCACCGAGTTCGACCCGGCACTGTACGGAATGCTCACCGAGTACGACGACAAGGGCCAGTACAAGTACCCCGAAGGCTTCGACTCCGAGACCAACGAGTGGCGCGAAGGCTTCGACGAGCAGCGCGAAAAGTGGGAGCAGGACTACGCTGCAGCCCAGGCTCGCTGGGAAGCCCACAAGAAGCAGGTCGCATCGGCGAACGACGAGATCGCTGCCCCCAGCGAAGTCGCTCCGACCGGCTCTGCCTTCTCGAGCGAGTCGGCTGGCGCCGGCACGCTTGCTGACGACGAGGCACTCGCGGCTCTTCGCGAGAAGCTCTCCGGCGGCAACTAGCAGCACACGCACGAACTAAGGCAGGTCGCACCCTTCGGGGTGCGGCCTGTTTTTTTGCGCACCCGCCCGCAAAACCGGTGTTTCCGCGACACGCCGCGTCGGGCAGCCGCCGGAACCGGCGTGTCGCGAATCCAACCGGTTTTGCGGGGGACCGGCGGCAGATACGATTGCTCGGATGTACCTCATTGGACTGACCGGCGGAATCGCCTCGGGCAAGAGCACCGTCGCTAAGCGACTCGCGGAGCTCGGAGCCGTGCACATCGACGCCGACAGGCTGGCCCGCGACGTCGTAGAACCGGATACACCGGGCCTGGCCGCCATCGCGACCGAATTCGGCAGCTCCGTCATTCAGCCTGATGGGAGCCTCGACCGCGCGGCGCTCGGCGCGATCATTTTCAGTGACGCCACGAAGCGGGACAGGCTCAATGCCATTACGCATCCGCTCGTGTGGAGCCGCACTCTCGAGCTGATTCGTGAGGCGGAGGAGAACGACCCCTTCGCCGTTGTCGTGTACGACGTTGCGCTGCTTGCCGAGGCGGCAGCCGACCGACGCCTCGCCTTCGACCTGATCGTGGTCGTGCATGCCGATGCCGAAACCCGGATCGTACGAATGATCAGGGATCGCGGTTTGAGCCGGGCGGAGGCGGCGGCGAGGATCAGCGCCCAGGCGAGCGACAGCGAACGCCTCGCTATCGCGGACGTGGTGATCGACAATACGGGCACCGTTGACGCCACCCGGGCACAGGCCGATATGGTGTGGCGACGCGCCCTGCTCGCACTGACCTGATGACCTGATGGCCTGATGACCTCATGCGGTGATGCGGTGATGCGGTGATGCGGTGAGCCGGCCGGGTGCGGTCAGCGATCGTGTCGGTGGGGCTTTGTAGACTGGACACATGGAACCTACCCGTTCGGTCAACCCGTTTCAGGTCGTCAGTGAATACACGCCGAGCGGCGACCAGCCGACCGCGATCGCCGATCTCGCGGGGCGCATCAACGCCGGTGAGACCGATATCGTTCTGCTCGGTGCGACGGGAACAGGCAAGTCGGCGACAACCGCCTGGCTGATCGAACAGGTGCAGCGTCCCACCCTGGTGCTCGCGCACAACAAGACGCTGGCTGCGCAACTCGTGAACGAGTTCCGCGAGCTGATGCCCAATAACTCTGTCGAGTACTTCGTCTCCTACTACGACTACTACCAGCCCGAGGCGTACGTTCCGCAGACCGACACCTTCATTGAGAAGGACTCGTCGATCAATGAGGAGGTCGAGCGGCTGCGGCACTCCACAACCAATGCGCTGCTCAGCCGCCGGGACGTCATCGTCGTTTCCACGGTCTCCTGCATCTACGGGCTGGGGACGCCAGAGGGGTACATGGAGGCGATGGTGGCCCTGCAGGTGGGCCAGAAGATCAACCGCGACTGGCTGATCCGCAAGTTCGTGTCCATGCAGTACCAGCGCAACGACGTCGACTTCTCCCGCGGTAATTTTCGGGTGCGCGGCGACACCATCGAGATCATCCCGATGTACGAAGAACTCGCCATTCGCATCGAAATGTTCGGCGACGAGATCGAAGCACTACACAGTCTGCATCCGCTCACCGGCGACATCGTGCGCAAACTCGATTCGGTTGCCGTTTTCCCCGGGTCGCACTACGTGGCGAGCAACGAGGTCATGCAGCGGGCGATCGGCACGATCCAGGAGGAACTCGCCGAACGACTCGAGCAGCTCGAGCGGGAGGGCAAGCTGTTGGAGGCTCAGAGACTGCGCATGCGCACAACCTTCGACCTGGAAATGATGGAGCAGATCGGGTTCTGCTCCGGAATCGAGAACTACTCCCGTCACATAGATGCACGGCAGGCCGGCGAGGCGCCGCACTGCCTGCTCGACTACTTTCCCGATGACTTCCTGATGGTCATTGACGAGTCCCACGTGACGGTGCCGCAGATCGGGGCGATGTACGAGGGGGACTCGTCACGCAAACGCACGCTCGTGGAGCACGGGTTCCGACTGCCGAGCGCCCTCGACAACCGCCCCCTCAAGTTCAACGAGTTCAAGAATCGCGTCGGCCAGACCGTTTACCTGTCGGCCACGCCCGGCAAATACGAAATGGGCATCGCCGACGGTATCGTGGAGCAGATCATTCGACCGACGGGGCTCATCGACCCGCACATCGTCGTGAAGCCCAGCGCGGGCCAGATCGACGACCTGCTTGAGCAGATCAAGCTGCGCACCGAACGCAACGAGCGCATCCTCGTCACGACGCTCACGAAGAAGATGGCGGAGGAACTCACCGACTTCCTCACCGAGGCGGGCGTACGTGTACGGTACCTGCACTCCGACGTCGACACACTGCGCCGCGTGGAACTGCTCACCGAGCTGCGCGCTGGCATCTACGACGTACTCGTTGGCATCAACCTGCTGCGCGAGGGCCTCGACCTACCGGAGGTGTCGCTGGTGGCGATCCTCGACGCCGACAAGGAGGGGTTCCTCCGCTCGGCGACGTCACTCATCCAGACGATCGGACGGGCGGCCCGCAACGTATCGGGCGAGGTGCACATGTACGCCGACCGAGTGACCGCCTCGATGGAGAAGGCGATCGACGAGACCGATCGACGCCGGGAGAAGCAGGTGGCGTACAACACCCTGCACGGCATCGACCCGACTCCGTTGCGCAAACGCATCGGAGACATCACCGAGGCACTAGCCCGGGAGGAGGCCGACACCGCCGAGCTGCTGGCCGGCCGCGACGCCCGCCGCAAGTCCTCGACGCCTAACCGTCGGGTCGGCATTGCCGCGAACGGCGCGAACGACCTGGAGTCGATCATCGCCGACCTCAACTCGCAGATGCTCGAGGCCGCCGGTGAGCTCAAATTCGAGCTCGCCGCCCGCCTTCGCGACGAACTCTCCGAGCTTAAACGGGAACTGCGTCAAATGGAGAAGGCTGGTCACCTGCAGTAACCAGCACCCGCCGGTCGAACCTGTCGAGACCATCACCCAACGGCCCCCGTTGGTCGAGCTTGTCGAGACCAGCACCATTCCGAACAAGCTCAGCCGATCGCGAACCGGGTGCGGGTTGCGCCGGCAGTCAGCCAGCTGCCAACCGCAATGAAACCCGGCAGCGCGAGCGCGAGCAAGAAAAGCTGTAGCCACGGCGGAGCGAACGGGAACATCGAGTGTCCGGCAGTGTCGCGGGGGAGGGCGAGAGCGAGTGACGGTACCAGTCCAAGGACCGCACCGATGAAGGTTCCGAGGCCGGCGATCACGACCGCCTGCCAGAACCCAAACGCACGACGCACCCGTGGCGAGGCCCCGAGCGATGAGAGCACGGCGCTGTCGCGGTGACCGTCCGACCGGGCCAACCCAATCGCGATGATGGCCGCCGCGAGGGCGATGAGTGACGTCAGGCCGAGCAGACCCCACGCCCACGCCGCCGCGTACTCTGACGGCCCTGTTTCGACCCGCAGGTAGAACCCATCCGAGACGGTCCCCAGTTCAGCCCGCGCGCGGTCCTGTTGGGACACGGTCGGCGGTGCATCGAGGTTTGTCATGACCGCGGTCGGCGCGTAGCTGATACCCAGGCCATCGGCCGTGTCTCCGAGCATGAAGATGGCATAGGGCAGCGGATGCTTCGGCTCCTGAACGCTTCCAACCAGCGTCCGTGTCTGCACCGGATCCTCCTGACCGCCCGCAGTATGCGTCCAATCCACCGTGACGGTTCCGTCGACGACATACTCGGAGTACAAGCTCACCGCGCCGCCGGTCCGCAGCGTGGTGAGGGACTGTTCCGATACCGGCTCGTCGAGCAGCACCGCGAGGTCAGCGGGGGAGCCGACCCAGATATGGTCGTTAGCTCCGTAGGTGTTCGTCGCCAAATACCCCGGGGTCGGGCAACGAATATCGTTCGGGGTGGTGCTCGCGCGCATGCCACCCATGGCGTCGCTGGGGCACACGGTCGCGGGATTCACCCGGGGATACGCGAAGGTGGCGTCTGCGACAGTGGGGTTCTTCTCGTATTCATAAAATGGGAGCGCCGGGTCGGGTGCGCTGCTCAAGACGCGCGCCGTGCCGCTCGGAAAGGCCGCCTGCATTGCGGCAGCAACCTCCCCGCTCCCTGTCCGAGGGATGCGCTTATAGGGGGCCTCGGCGCCAGCGGTGTACATGGTCACGGATACGGCGTTGAGCGGGGCGTCGAACACGTAACCGTCTCTTTCGTGCGCTTGCGCCATACCAACCATGCTCATCGCGAAGGAGGCGACGAAGACGGTGCTCATGATCGCTGCCAGAGCGGGGACGGATCGGCCAGGGTTGCGTGCGACATCGCGTGTACCGAGACGTGCGCCCGGCCCGACGCGCGAGAGCAGCCGCGCCCCCCAACGCAGGATGAGTGGCGCGATGAGCACGGCGCCGATTTGCATCGATACCGGACCGATGACAATCAGCGCCAGGCTCAGGGTGAGCAGGTTGGCCTGGTAGACGGGGGTGTAGGCCGCAAGAGTGATCAGGCCACCAGCGACGGCGATCACCGCACCGACCGCCATGACGACCAGACCGACAACGGGGCGCCGCTGTGAAAGTTTTGGTGGGCGCTCGGAACCGCGTAGGGCTCCGATGATATCGACGCGGGACGCGGCCCGAGCCGGGACCGCCGCCGCGATCCAGCCGGCGAGAATTGCGACCGCGGCGATTCCCGAGAGCACGACCGGATCGACGTGGAAGCCGGGATAGCGCGCAGCGCTCCCATTCGCGGAGATCTGCATGAAGATCCAGGCGGTAGCCACTCCGAGGGCGGTTCCGAGGACTGCCCCCACGGCGCCGAGAATCACCCCGCCGAAAGACATGACGCGAAACAACATCCGCTTGTCGCCGCCGACGCTTGCCAGTGTCGCCAGCGTGCGTTGCTGGCTCCGGGCACCTACGGTGAACGCAGCGCCGGCGAGCAGCGCTACCTCAAAGAGGGCGAATCCGCCGAGCAAGGCCACGTACAGCGCCAACCAACCGGTCCCCGTGCTGGCGTTCAACGCCATGGTGTAGCTGCCCGGTGCCGGAGGGTGCAGGAGCACCGCCCGGGAGAGCACGGTGGCACCGTGCCGGTTGAGATCCTGTACCGCCGACCAAGTCAGCCGGAGGTCCGGCAGATAGAACTCGGTCGACTTCAGGTCGTCGCTCGGCAGGACCGCGTCGAAGACGCCAGGCCGACCATAGAATCCCTCACCGGCATTGTCGAGCCGCGCGCTCGAGAGCGTTCCCACGATTCGAAAAGTCGCAACCTGTGGACTCCTGATGTCAACGGTCGAGCCGATGTGCGCGCCCAACCGACCCAGTGTTGCCTCCGTAACCATGATCTCGTGATCGGTCTGCGGGGTCGTGCCGCCGATCACGCTCCATTTTCCGTCGAACGCCTCGTCCCACGGTTGACCCTGCACGGCATCGAACGAGCCGATTCCGTCGGCGGTCTCCGCCACGAGACTCGTGTAGTTGATGGTGAGGACTCGGGTGTCGGCAGGGAGATAGGTGTCGGGCGCGACCGGTTCGGTCGAGAACGACTGCGGGGCGGTCGGGTCGACCACCGTGGCGTCCAAACCATTGTTCAGCTCGTTGAGCGGGTCCTGGGAGAAAGCGGGGTCCGGCGCGTTCATCACGCGCAGGCGTGCCTCGGTGCTACCGAGTTGGAGTGTGGCGTGTTCGGCCGGGGTTGCGATGTTGCTTGCCGAGACCGTGGCGATGCCGGCCATGCCGAGCACGGGAATCGCGACGAGCACGGCTACGAGCAGGCTGCGCACCGGCGACTGCGTGGCCATCCGTCTGGCCATGCGAAACGCCAGGCGTGCACTCATGCCGGCAGTCCGTTCAACAAGCTCGACACGGTGGAGGCCCGCGACTCGTCCACGATGCGACCGTCGCGCAGGAAGACGATCCGGTCCGCCCAGGCCGCATGCCGTGCATCGTGGGTGACCAGGATACCGCCGGCACCCGCGTCGATCCGGGAGCGGAGCATCCGCAGCACGAGCTCGCCGGTGGTGCTGTCGAGCGCCCCGGTGGGCTCGTCGGCGAGGATGAGCGAGCGACCACCGACCACGGCGCGCGCAATCGCGACCCGCTGCTGCTGCCCGCCCGACAGGTCGGAGGGAAAGTGGCTGGTCCGGTCGGCCAGCTCAACCAGAGTCAGGGCGTCGAGCGCCGGATGGTGGGCCTTCTTTCTCTTCCAGCCGTCAAGCTCTAGCGGCAGTCTCACATTCTCGATCGCCGTGAGCGAGGGAATCAGGTTGAAGTCCTGAAAGACGAACCCAAGGCTCCGTCGGCGCAGCGTTGCGAGCTGTTTCGGCGAGAGCTGGCTGAGCCAGTTGCCCTCGACCACGACCTCGCCGCTCGTGGGCGGGGTGAGCCCGCCGGCCACGGTCAGCAGCGTTGACTTTCCCGAACCGGATGCCCCCATTACCGCCACGAGTTCGCCTCGGTTAACTGTCAGGTCGACACCCGCAAGAGCCGTGATCGCGGTCTCGCCACGGCCGTACTGCATCGAGACCCCGTCGAGCTGCAGCAGGATTTCGGAGTCGGTCACGCGCCTGCCTGAACCGTCTTGACCGGACGGCCACGCTTCGGAACGTCGGTATTGAGCGGGAGGGGAGCGGCGAGGCCGGCGGCACGGGCACGGGCCAGTCGGTTCTCCGAGTGATCCAGCCAACGCGCCTCGGCCTCGGCGGCGAAGATGAGCGAGTCGATCACGAGGAGCCAGGCCAGTTGCTCGGAGGATTCCGGGTCAGCGGTCGCGTTCTTGGTGCGGGTGAGCTCCTGCAGGGTGCGCATTGTCGCGGTGCGCTGAACCTGGATCACCTGCGCAATGTCCACGCCCGGCAGCGTCACGGCAATGGCGAGTTTGATGGCGAGTTCGTCGCGGGTGGCCGTGGTGCGCACCACGGGCGAACCGAGCCAATCGGTGACTTCCGCGCGCCCGGCGTTCGTGATCTCCACGTAGTTCTGGCCGTCGGCGTCAATGTGTGCCTTCTGCACCAGGCCGTCGCGCTCAAGTCGGTCGAGGGTGTTGTAGATCTGGCCGACGTTGAGCGGCCAGGTCGAACCGGTGCGACGGTCGAACTCGGCCCGCAACTGGTAGCCGTAACATGGCCCCTGGTTCAGGATGGCGAGCAGGCTCTGACGAACGGACATACGACCTCCGGCTATTCATCTAACTAATAAGTACCGAGTATATACATACTCCACAACACTATTTGTGTCATGGTGGGTGTTCGCTCTCGGCGGTCGGTGTCGTCCAGTGGTGTCGGTGGCGTTGCATAGAATCGATAAGTGTCGATTACCAAGGTAGAAACAGGTCCGAAACTCAGTGTGCGTGGCGCCCGCGTGCACAACCTCCATAACGTAGATCTGGAGATTCCGCGCGATTCGCTCGTGGTCTTCACCGGGCTCTCTGGCTCGGGAAAATCGTCGCTCGCCTTCGACACGATTTTCGCCGAGGGCCAGCGCCGCTACGTCGAGTCACTCTCCGCTTATGCCCGACAGTTTCTCGGGCAGGTGGATCGGCCCGATGTGGATTTCATCGAGGGCCTGAGCCCTGCGGTCTCGATCGACCAGAAATCGACCAACCGCAACCCACGGTCCACGGTCGGTACCATCACCGAAATTTACGACTACATGCGCCTGCTCTGGGCCCGAATCGGGGTACCGCACTGTGCTATCTGCGGTGAAGTCATCCAGTCCCAGACCGTGCAGCAGATCGCTGACCAGCTCATGGAACTCAAGGACGGCATCCGGTATCAGGTGGTCAGCCCGGTCGTCTCCCAGAAAAAGGGCGAGTTCGTCGACCTGTTTCAGGAACTCGCCGGTGGTGGCTATTCCCGAGCTATCGTCGATGGCACTCAGATTCAGCTGAGCGAACCGCCAACGCTTAAGAAACAGCAGAAGCACGATATCTCCGTCGTCGTCGACCGCCTCGTCGCCGGACCCGAGCTGCTCAGCCGCCTCACCGACTCGCTCGAAACGGCTCTCAAACTCACCGACGGCCTCGTGCAGATCAATTTCCTCGACGAAGAAGGCGACAAGGCCTGGCAGAACTACTCCGAGAAGCTGTCCTGCCCGAACAACCACCCCGTGCAGCTGACCGAAATCGAACCGCGCACCTTCTCCTTCAACGCACCGTTCGGTGCCTGCCCGGAATGTTCCGGCCTCGGCACCCGCATGTCCGTGGACGAAGACCTGCTCCTCGGTGACCCCGACCTGAGCATCGCCGAGGGCGTCGTGCTGCCGTGGACTACCCAGGGCAAAGGCCTGTTCCAGTACTACGAAAAGCTGCTCGATGGCCTCGCTCGCGACCTGGACTTCTCGCTCGATACCCCGTGGGGCGACCTGACCAGTGACGTGCAGAACGCCGTGATGCGCGGTGACAACTTCGAGGTGCGGGTCAAGTGGAAGAACCGCTACGGCCGCGAGATGAGCTACACCTCCGGCTTCGAGGGGGTCGTGCCCTACATCGAACGGCAGTACCTGCAGGCCGAGAGCGACACCCAGCGGCAGCGCTGGTCTGAATACCTGCGCGAGGTCGACTGCCACGTCTGCAATGGCACCAGGCTCAAGCCGGAGGTCCTCGCGGTCACCGTCTACGGCTCCAGCATCGCCGATGTGTGTGCACTGAGCCTGAGCGATGCCCGCGCATTCATGGACGAGCTCACGCTCACCGACCGGGAAGCAACCATCGCCGCGCAGGTTCTGCGCGAGATTCGTGCCCGCCTCGACTTCCTGATTCGGGTCGGCCTCACCTACCTCAACCTCGCCCGCGCCGCGGCAACCCTGTCGGGCGGTGAGGCGCAGCGCATCCGTTTGGCCACGCAGATCGGCTCCGGGCTCACGGGGGTGCTCTATGTACTGGACGAGCCCAGCATCGGCCTGCACCAGCGCGACAACCGTCGCCTCATCGAGACCCTGATCTCTTTGCGGGACCTGGGCAACACGCTCATCGTCGTGGAGCACGACGAGGACACCATCAAGACCGCGGATTGGATCGTGGACATCGGGCCGGGTGCCGGTGTCAACGGCGGGAACGTCGTCCACTCGGGCTCATACGAGAACCTGCTGACGAATGAGAAGTCCCTCACGGGGGACTACCTCGCCGGTCGCAAGTCGATCGAAACCCCCACGACTCGCCGTCCGGTCGACCCCGAACGGGTGATCACCGTCACGGGCGCTTCAGCCAATAACCTGCAGAAGGTTTCCGCGACATTCCCCCTGGGCACCTTCACGGCGGTCACGGGCGTCAGCGGGTCCGGCAAATCGTCGCTCGTCAACGATATTCTCTACCGCGTGCTCGCCAACCGTCTCAATGGTGCCCGCAAGCTGCCGGGCAAACACATCCGCGTCACCGGGCTCGACCACCTCGACAAGGTCATTCACGTTGACCAGGCGCCGATCGGACGCACCCCGAGGTCGAACCCAGCCACGTACACGGGCGTGTTCGACAAGATTCGCACCCTCTTCTCCGAGACGATCGAAGCGAAGGCGCGCGGCTACCTGCCCGGGCGCTTCAGCTTCAATGTGAAGGGCGGGCGCTGCGAGGCCTGCTCAGGCGACGGCACGATCAAGATCGAGATGAACTTCCTGCCCGACGTGTACGTGGCCTGTGAGGTGTGCGGGGGAGAGCGCTACAACCGCGACACCCTCATGGTTCATTACAAGGGCAAAAACATCGCCGAAGTGCTCGACATGCCCATCGGCGAGGCTGCCGACTTCTTCGAGCCCATCTCGTCCATCCACCGCTTTCTCAAGACCCTCGTTGAGGTTGGCCTTGGCTACGTTCGCCTCGGCCAGAGCGCCACGACACTCTCCGGCGGCGAAGCGCAGCGGGTCAAGCTCGCCACCGAGTTGCAGCGGCGTTCCAACGGTCGCAGCGTGTACGTGCTCGATGAGCCGACGACAGGACTGCACTTCGAAGACGTGCGCAAGTTGCTGCTCGTGCTCAACAGCCTCGTCGACAAGGGCAACACCGTCATCGTGATCGAACACAATCTCGACGTGATCAAGTCGTCCGACTGGGTCATCGACCTCGGCCCTGAGGGCGGTTCCGGCGGCGGCAGGATTCTCGCAACCGGCACACCAGAGCAGCTCGCGCGAGTGAAGAAGAGCCACACCGGAAGGTTCCTCAAGGAAGTCCTTGCAGCGGACTAGCGCGTGCCGGTCAGCGAACCGGTTCCGCGCCCACCCCCAACGGATCACACCATGTCTGATGCATTGAGCTACCGCCCGAAGCCGGGCGAGATTCCCACGACCCCCGGCGTCTATCGCTTTCGCGATGACACGGGCCGTGTGCTCTACGTGGGCAAGGCCAAGAACCTGCGCGCGCGACTCGCAAATTACTTCGCCCCGCTCACGAGCCTGCACGAACGCACCCGGCGCATGGTCACCGCCGCGTCCTCCGTCGAGTGGACGGTCGTGGGCACGGAGGTCGAAGCCCTGCAACTCGAGTGGACGTGGATCAACGAATTCGATCCTCCTTTCAACGTGCAGTTCAAGGACGACAAGTCGTACCCGTACCTCGCCGTGACGCTCGCCGACGAAGCACCGCGGGCGCTCGTGACCCGCACCGAGGGCATCAAGGGCGCCAGGTACTTCGGACCGTACCCGAAGGTGTGGGCCGTCTACGAGACCATCGAGCTCATGCTGAAGGCCTTTCCGATCCGCACGTGTAACAACGCCAACTACAAGCGCGCCATGCAGAGCGGGAAGCCATGCTTCGCGAGCCAGATCGGCCGGTGCTTTGGGCCGTGTTCACAAAAGGTCTCCATCGAGGAGCATCGGGCACGGGTGGAGCAGTTCGTGAGCTTCATGGGCAGCCAGGACCGCAAGCTGATCAACAGGCTAACCGTCGAAATGAAAGAGGCGGCAGGCGAACAGAAGTACGAGCTCGCCGGCAAGCGACGCGACCAGGTGATGGCGCTCACGGCCATCCTCGAGAAGAGCGCCGTCGTGCTTCGCGACACCGTCGATATCGACCTGTTCGCGATTGAGCAGGACGAGCTCGCCGCCGCGGTGCAGCTCTTTCACGTGCGTGGAGGGCGCATTCGCGGCGTGCGGGGATGGATGGTGGACAAGGAGCTGGACGTGTCCACCGGCGAGCTCATCGACTCCATCATGCAGACCGCCTACACGGGAAGCGCCGTTCCGCCACGGGAGATCATCGTCCCGGAACTGCCCGATAATGCCGAGGCCCTCGAGCTCTGGTTGGCCGAAACAGCTGACCGGAAGGTTCGACTCGTCGCCGCGCAACGCGGCGAGAAGGCGGCCCTCCTGGCTACGGCCACGCAGAACGCCAAACAGGCACTGCTGCTCTATAAGACCCGGCGAAGCTCCGACTTCGTGGCACGATCCAAAGCGCTCGAAGACATTCAGGAGGCCCTCGGAATGCCGGCGGCGCCGCTGCGGATGGAATGCTACGACGTGTCGCACCTGAGCGGCACAAACATCGTGGCATCGATGGTGGTGTTCGAAGACGGACTTCCGCGCAAGGACGACTACCGTCGGTTCAGTATCCCCGAATCGACCGACGACACCGACTCGATCTACCGAACCCTCATGCGGCGCCTGGCCTATCTTGCTCCGGCCGGCGAAACGTCGATACCGAGGGAAACGACGTCGGGCGAGGCGCCAGCCGAGGAGATCGAACAGAAACGCAAGAAGTTCCGATACTCGCCCAATCTGCTCATCGTCGACGGCGGCCAGCCCCAGGTGGCGGCGGCGGCCAGGGCACTCGCCGACTCCGGGGTGACCGGCATCCAGCTGTGCGGGATCGCGAAACGGCTCGAAGAGATTTGGCTTCCCGACTCCGATTACCCCGTGATCCTCCCGCGCAACAGCGACGCTCTTTTTGTCATCCAACGCATTCGTGACGAGGCGCACCGCTTCGCCATCACGCATCAGAGGGCCAGACGCAAACGCGATATTTCCAGCATCCTGGGCGAGATCCCCGGCCTCGGCCCGGCGCGAGTGAAGGTGCTCCTGCAGCATTTCGGCTCCGTCGCCCGACTGAAAGCCGCGACGGAGGAGTCCATTTCCGAGGTTCGCGGCATTGGTCCCCAGCTGGCCGGCACGATTCATCGGCACCTGCGGGCCTGAAAGCGTGCGGGGGTCGGTAGGCTTGATGTCTTATCAACTCCGACAGAAGGCGCATTTCAGAATGACAACGGAGCCCGACAAGCAAGAATTGCTGATCGTCACGGGAATGTCCGGGGCGGGCCGTTCGACGGTCGCGAACGCGCTCGAAGACCTCGGCTGGTATGTCGTCGACAACCTGCCGCCGCAAATGCTGCGGCCCCTTGTGGACCTCGTCGAACGTGCCGGCACGACACTGCCCAAAATAGCCGCCGTGGTCGATATCCGCGGCCGGGATCTGTTCGGGGACTTCCGGGAGACCGTGCAGTCGCTTCAGCATGGCATCCAGGTTCGGGTTATCTTTCTTGAGGCGCGGGACGACGTTCTGGTGCGCCGATTCGAATCCGTGCGGCGTCCGCATCCGCTGCAGGGCGAGGGGACGCTCCTTGACGGCATCGCGGCTGAGCGGGCCCGGCTCTTCAGCGTGCGGGAGTCGAGCGACATCGTCATTGACACCTCCGACCTCAACGTGCATCGCCTCGCAACCACAACGACCGAGCTTTTCGCCGCCGAGGGAACAGCGGGCGTTCAGGTGACGATCATGAGTTTCGGGTTCAAGTACGGGTTGCCAACGGATGTCGACATGGTCGCCGATGCGCGCTTCCTCCCAAACCCGTTCTGGATCCCCGAGCTGCGCGGCCACACCGGGGAGGATACAGAGGTGCGCGACTTCGTGCTTGCCCAGGAGGGCGCGACCGATTTCATTGACGGTTATGCCGCGGCGCTGACACCCGTACTCGCCGGTTACCAGCGAGAAAACAAACGGCATGCGACGATTGGTATTGGCTGCACGGGCGGAAAACACCGTTCCGTCGCCATGGCCAGGGAGCTCTCCTCCCGACTTGAAAAACTTCCCGGCGTTGTGGTGAACATCAAGCACCGCGACCTCGGACGCGAATAACCCAGGCGCGAGCGCCTCGCAAGCCGCTGATAGAGCGGTTCATCCCAATCGCACGTCCGAATAACAGAATGGAAATACGATTGGCACTCACCGCCGACGTTAAAGACGAACTCTCCCGCGTTGAGGTCTCCAAAACCACAGTGCGCGCGGCAGAGTTGGCAACAATCCTCCGGTTCTCCGGAGGACTTCACCTCATCAGCAGCCGCATCGCCATCGAGTCGGAACTCGACACCGCCATTCTGGCGCGGCGCGTGCGCAAAGACCTTGCCGAGCTCTACGGCGTGCGAAGCGACGTGCAGGTCATCGCCGCCTCCGGCCTGCGCCGCACCAACCACTACCTGGTTCGCGTGATCGAGGGTGGCGAGACCCTTGCCCGCCAGACGGGCCTTCTCGACGCCCGCCGGCGTCCCATCCGCGGCCTGCCGAACCGGCTCACCACCGGCTCCCGGGAAGAGATCGCTGCCGTGTGGCGCGGCGCGTTCCTCGCACACGGCACCCTGACCGATCCTGGCCGGTCCGCCGCGCTTGAAGTGGTCTGCCCCGGCAACGAGTCCGCGATGGCTCTCGTCGGCGCCGCCGGCCGCCTGGGAATCGCGGCCAAGGCCCGCGAGGTCCGCGGCGTGCACCGGGTGATCATCCGGGACGGCGACGCGATCGGGGCCATGCTCGTGCATATGGGGGCCGAGAGCACGGTCCTCAACTGGGAAGAACTTCGCCAGCGTCGCGAAGTACGAGCCACGGCCAACCGACTCGTCAACTTTGACGACGCCAACCTTCGTCGTTCTGCCGAGGCCGCGGTAGCGGCTTGCGCACGCGTTCAGCGCGCCATGGACATCCTCGGTGCGGAGATCCCGGAGCACCTGCGCTACGCCGGTGAACTACGCCTCAGCTTCCGCGACTCCAGCCTCGACGAACTCGGCCACCACGCTGATCCGCCCATGACGAAGGATGCGGTCGCGGGCCGGATCCGACGACTATTGGCCATGGCCGACAAGAAGGCCGTCGACCTCGGGATTCCCGGTACGGACGTTCCCTTCCCGACGCACCCGGATGACGCCTGACGACGTATTTAGTGCCCCTTCAAACGACCTGACTAGACTGAAAAAGTCGCTTACAACGTCGCGGGACGGAACCGCCCCCCGACACCACTCAGAGGAGATAAGCAATGGCTGAATATACCCTTCCCCAGCTCGACTATGACTACTCGGCCCTCGAGCCCAGCATCAGCGCCACCATCATGGAGCTACACCACAGCAAGCACCACCAGGCCTACGTGACGGGTGCGAACACCGCACTCGCCCAGATGGCAGAAGCCCGCGACTCGGGCAGCCTCGCAAACATTAACAAATTGCAGAAGGACCTCGCCTTCAACCTCGGTGGGCACGTCAACCACTCCATCTTCTGGACCAACCTGTCTCCCAACGGGGGAGACAAGCCCGTTGGCGAGCTGGCGGCGGCCATCGACGATTTCTTTGGCTCGTTCGAGAAGTTCCAGGCTCACTTCACCGCTGCCGCGCTCGGCGTACAGGGATCCGGCTGGGCCGTTCTGGCCTGGGACTCCATCGGCCAGCAGCTGATCGTCCAGCAGTTCTTCGACCAGCAGTCCAACTTCGCTGCCGGCATCGTTCCGGTGCTCATGCTGGACGTTTGGGAGCACGCGTACTACCTCGACTACCGCAATGTGCGCGCCGACTATGTCAAGGCGTTCTGGAACATCGCGAACTGGGCAAACGTCCAGGAGCGCTTCACGGTCGCCCGCGAGAAGACGAACGGCCTGCTGCTACTCTCGTAGCGTTCCGGCCGCCTTGTGAGGCGGCGTCCCCGCAGCGGGGACGCCGCCGTTTCTCGGTAATCTTTCCCCGTATTTCCCCACCCCGGCGCACAGCGCCCTCAGCATTCTCAGGAGTTTTTCGTGACCGTAAAGATCGGTATCAACGGATTCGGCCGAATCGGCCGTAACTATTTCCGCGCAGCGCTGGCGAAGGGCAGCGACATCGAAATCGTCGCTGTGAATGACCTTTCCGACCCCGCTTCGCTCGCGCACCTCCTCAAGTACGACTCCGTCGGCGGCCGCCTGAACGCCACTGTTGAGGTGGATGGCGACCTCATCATCGTCGACGGCAAGCCCATCAAGGTCCTCGCCGAGCGCGACCCGGCCAACCTGCCATGGGGTGAGCTGGGCGTTGACATCGTGATCGAGTCCACCGGCCGTTTCACCAAGGCCGTCGACGCGCAGAAGCACATCGAAGCCGGAGCCAAGAAGGTTCTCGTTTCCGCTCCCGCAACCGGTGATGACGTTGCGACGCTCGTTCTCGGTGTCAACGAGAACACGTACGATCCCGCCATGCACAACATCATCTCGAACGCTTCGTGCACCACGAACTGCCTTGCGCCCCTCTCCAAGGTGCTGCTGGACAACTTCGGCATCGAGCGTGGACTTATGACCACCGTGCACGCGTACACGGCAGACCAGAACCTTCAGGACGGCCCGCACAGCGACCTTCGTCGTGCCCGCGCCGCCGCTGCGAACATCATCCCCACGTCGACCGGAGCCGCCAAGGCCCTCGGCCTCGTCATCCCTGAGCTCGTCGGCAAGCTCGACGGTTACGCGTTGCGCGTTCCGGTCCCGACCGGTTCGATTACCGACCTCACGGTCACCGTCTCTCGTCCCGTGACCGTCGCCGAGGTGAACGCCGCGTACAAGGCCGCAGCAGAGGGACCCCTCAAGGGAATCCTGAGCTACACCGAAGACCCGATCGTGTCCAGCGACATCGTTGGCGACCCGCACTCCTCGATCTTCGACGCCGGACTCACCAAGGTCATCGGCGACCAGGTCAAGGTTGCCTCCTGGTACGACAACGAGTGGGGCTACTCGAACCGCCTGGTTGACCTCACCGAGTTCGTCGCCGAGCGTCTCTAACGGGCCGCGCAGTGACACTTCGCACGATCGATTCCCTGGGCGCACTCCAGGGCAAGCGGGTTATCGTCCGCTTCGATCTGAATGTGCCGTTGAAAGACGGACAGATCACCGACGACGGCCGCGTGCGGGCGTCGCTGCCTACCCTCAACGCGCTTCTCGCGCAGGGCGCCCGCGTGGTGATCGTCTCTCACCTCGGGCGCCCCGACGGGACGTTTGACGCCACGTACAGCCTGGCCCCGGTGGCCGAGCGGCTGAGCGAGCTTGTGGGGCGCCCCGTTGCGTTTGCGACCGACACCGTCGGAACCTCAGCAACGGATGCGGTGGCTCGCCTGTCCGACGGCGACATCGTGGTGTTGGAAAACCTGCGGTTCAACCCGGGGGAGACCAGCAAGGTCGACGCGGAGCGCGCATCCTTCGCTGCCGAACTCGCCGCCCTTGGCGATGCTCTCGTCTCCGACGGTTTCGGCGTCGTACACCGCAAGCAGGCCAGCGTCTATGATCTGGCCTCCATCCTCCCGAGCGCGGCCGGTCTCTTGATCGCCACCGAGCTCGAGGTGCTGGATCGCCTCACGGAGAAACCGGAAGCGCCCTACACGGTCGTTCTCGGTGGATCGAAGGTCTCCGACAAGCTCGGCGTCATCGGACATCTGCTCCCGCGCGTCAACTCCCTGCTCATCGGTGGAGGAATGCTCTTCACCTTCCTCGCCGCCCAGGGACACCCGGTCGGCGCCAGCCTGCTCGAGACCGATCAGCTGGAGACGGTGCGGGGGTACCTCGCCGAGGCCGAGCGCCTCGGCGTCAAGATTGTGCTGCCGACCGACATCGTCGTGGCCTCCAAGTTCGGTGCCGACGCTGAGCATGTGGTCACGGCCGCCGACGCCATCGAGCAGACGCCGTTCGGTGCCGCCGGGCTCGGTCTCGACATCGGCCCGAAAACGGCCGAGGCGTTCGCTGCGATCATCAGCGAATCGCAGACGGTCTTCTGGAACGGCCCGATGGGCGTGTTCGAGATCCCCGCATTCGCCGAGGGCACCCGCACGGTTGCCGCGGCGCTCACCGAGGTGTCCGGCCTCAGCGTAGTCGGCGGCGGAGATTCAGCCGCTGCCGTGCGCATTCTCGGATTCGCAGACGACCAATTCGGTCACATTTCAACCGGTGGCGGCGCCAGCCTCGAGTTCCTCGAGGGCAAGCGCCTGCCAGGACTGGAGGTCCTCGGATGGTAGTAAACGGCATAACTCGACGCACACCCCTCATCGCCGGCAACTGGAAGATGAACCTGGATCACCTCCAGGCCATCGCCTTCGTGCAGAAACTGGCATGGAACCTCAAGGACGCCGGACACGACTTCACGGCCGTTGAAGCTGCGGTCTTCCCGCCCTTCACCGACCTCCGGTCGGTCCAGACGCTGATCTCCGCCGACAAGCTCGAGCTTGGCTTCGGAGCTCAGGACATCTCGGCCCACGATTCCGGCGCGTACACCGGAGAGATCTCCGGGGCGTTCCTGTCCCAGCTCGAATGCCAGTACGTGATCATCGGTCACTCCGAGCGTCGCACCCTGCACAACGAAACCGATGCTGAGGTTTCCGCGAAGATCCAGGCGGCGCTGCGCAACAACCTCGTGCCGATCATCTGCGTCGGGGAAACCGCCGCGGACCTTGAAGAGCACGGTCCGAGCGCGGTTCCTGTTGCGCAGTTGCGCGCCGCACTTGCCAGCGTCAGCAACGCGGCCGACATCGTCGTGGCCTATGAGCCGGTTTGGGCCATCGGCTCCGGCAAAGCGGCCACCCCCGAGCAGGCAGAGCAGGTTGCTGCGCAGCTGCGCTCCGTGCTGCAGGAGAGCCTCGGCCAGGATGTCGCCGACAAGACCCGCATCCTCTACGGCGGTTCCGTGAAGAGCGGCAACATCGCGGCATACATGCGCGAGCCCAATGTCGACGGGGCCCTCGTCGGGGGCGCGAGCCTCGACATTGCCGAGTTCTCCAGCATCGTACGGTTCCAGAAGCACGTCGGGCAGTAGTCCTTCGGTGGGTGCCCGCGTGGGCACCCACCGGACGGCGTCCCATCGCGCTATAATTGGCAAGGTCTTGGTGGGGATTACTGCGCCCACCGCATTTGTGAAAGGTTTCGTGTGGAGATTCTCCAGGTTGTGTTGCAGGTCCTCGTAGGAATTACGAGTCTTCTGCTCACCATGCTCATTCTGTTGCACAAGGGTCGGGGCGGGGGGCTGTCCGACATGTTCGGCGGTGGCGTCACCTCAAACCTGGGCGCGTCGGGTGTGGCCGAACGTAACCTCAACCGCATAACGGTCATACTAGGCCTACTGTGGATTACGTGCATCGTGGTGCTCGGGTTGATCACCAAGTTTGATACGGGCGCCTAGCACCTCAGGCATCGTAGTAGTACCAGTAATAAAAGTCGGCGCAGGCGGTGCGTGCGCCACGCTGAGTTGCTTTTCAATGGGAGGAAAAAAATGGCATCTGGTGGTAGTGCAATTCGGGGCTCACGTGTAGGAGCTGGCCCCATGGGTGAGCAGGACCGTGGTTTCCACGCTGACCGGATCAAGGTGTCCTATTGGGACGCCCTCGGAAACGAGACCGTTCGTTACTTCGCGGCAACCCTTCCTGACGAGGAGATCCCCGCCACCATCGATTGCCCGTCTTCGGGACTCCCGGCAGGACGCGACAAGGCGAATCCTCCTTCCGTCGTCAAACTGGAGCCCTACAAGACGCACCTCGCGTACGTCAAGGAGCGTCGCAGCGAAGAAGAGGCTGAGTCTCTTCTCGAAGAGGCACTCAACCAGCTGCGTGTTCGCCGGGGAAAACTGAGCCCCACGAACTAGTCGCAAGCCACAAAAAAGGCTCAACCACCGCGGTGGTTGAGCCTTTCTTTGTGATCTATGGCTTGCGCCTAGTACGACGGGGCGATGAGATTCTCCGGCACCTCGGCGGCAGCCTCATTATCCACAAAGAAGACCGTGCGCTTGCGGCCCTTGATTCCGGCGGCCGGCACCTCGTCCCGGCTCGCACCGGCCAGGGTCAACCCGAGCGCGGACGCCTTGTCCGACCCGGCCAACACCATCCATACCCGTTCCGAAGAATTCAGCACCGGGCGGGTGAGAGACAGGCGATCCGCGGGGGGTTTCGGCGAATTACGCACCGGAATAACACTCGCCACGTTCTCCCGAATTCCGCTTCCGTGCGGAAATAGCGAGGCCACGTGTCCGTCGGGACCAACGCCGAGGAACGTGATGTCGAATCGTGGCAGCGAGCCCCCATACGGTGCCAAATCCGCCAGTTCGGACGCGTATTGCGCGGCAGCCTCCTCGAGGCTGAGATCGTCGTCGGACGCCGGGAACGGATGAATGTTCGACTCCGGGACCGCGATGTGGTCGAGAAGGGCCTCTCGAGCCTGACGCTCGTTCCGGTCGGCATCGGCACGGGGGACCCAACGCTCATCGCCCCACCAGAAACTGACGCGGGGCCAATCGATCGTGTCCCTGGCCGCCGATTCGTTGATCGCTTCCAGAACGGCGATGCCCACGGACCCGCCGGTGAGGACGACGTTGGCCTCGGGTTCTTCGTGCAGAACATCGACCATCTTGGTGATGAATCGGGCGGCCACCGAGCCGGCGAGGGCCTGCTTGTTCTGGTGGACCAAAACTCGTCGTTCATTCGTCACGCTGATGCTCCGGTCTGTGAGTTCACCACGTTCTCCAAGAGCGGGAGGCCGCGCGTGATGACCTCACCATACAGGTCATCGGGATCAAGTCGCCGGAGCTCGTCGGCGAGGCAGTCGCGCAGACTGCGTCGACGCAGGGCCAGATCCTGCACGGGCTGACCCGGTTGGATCAGGGTCGCAACGCCGGTCTGCTCGCGTTCGAGTGAAATCACACCCCCGGCGCGCGTGAGGTTCACTCCGTGCATGCCGTTCGTGTGCGTGCCACGTGTCAGCTCACAGTTCACCGGCACCTCGAGCTGCAGGTGCAGCCACGCCGCCAGAAGCGTCGTCGAGGGGGAATCCGCCGCGCCGGTGACCTGGATGGCGATGACCGGCTCGTAGGGAGGCTGATCGAGGACCGCAGCGAGCTGGGTACGCCAGAGTGTCAGGCGGGTCCACGCGAAGTCCGTGTCGCCCGGCCGGTAGCTTGAGCGCAGGTGCTGGAGCGCGCCCTGCGGGTCAGGCTGCGCCGAGGCATCCGTAATCCGTCGGTACGCAATGCGTCCCAGGGGAGAATCTGCGGGCACGGCGGGGGCGGCACCGGGCCACCAGGCGACCACGGGCGCATCCGGCAGGAGAAGGCCCGTCACGAGGCTCTCCGGATCGCTCGCGGCGTCCCCATAGACGCGCAAGAGGATGACCTCACTCGCGCCGGCGTCACCGCCAACGCGAATCTCCGCGTCAACGCGGGGAGTGCCCGAGGAGTTCACCGCATCAACGTGCTCGGTCGACACCACGATGACCCGCATGGGGTGCTCGCGGGAGGCGTCGTTGGCCGCCGCGATCGCCTCCTCCTCCTGACCAAGCGTGGAGGAGATGATGAGGGTGAGAACGCGGCCGAGGGCGACGGCGCCGCTCTCCTCGCGAATTCGCACGAGAGCCTTGGAGATCTTGGCGGTCGTGGTGTCAGGCAGATCGACGATCATGGGCGTCTCCAGGTACGGCCATCTCGGGCCATCAATTCATCAGCGGATGACGGGCCCCACGTGCCCGGTCGGTACTGCTCCGGCTGGCCCTTCGTGGCCCAGTATTCCTCGATCGGGTCGAGGATTTTCCAGGAAAGCTCGACTTCCTCATGGCGCGGGAACAGCGGCGGGTCTCCGAGCAGCACATCGAGAATGAGACGCTCGTAGGCTTCGGGGCTTGCTTCGGTGAAGGCGTGGCCGTAGCCGAAGTCCATGGTCACGTCGCGCACCTGCATGCCGGCGCCCGGAACCTTGGAGCCGAAACGGATGGTCACACCCTCGTCCGGCTGCACGCGAATGACGAGTGCATTGCTGCCGAGTTCGGCTGTCTGGCTCTCTGCGAACAGGTACTGGGGCGCACGCTTGAAAACCACGGCGATTTCGGTCACGCGTCGGCCCAGGCGCTTGCCGGCGCGCAGGTAGAAGGGGACCCCCGACCAGCGACGGTTGTCGATGGTGAGGCGCAGGGCCGCGTAGGTCTCGGTGAGAGACTCGGGATTCATCCCGTCCTCGTCAAGGAACCCGACAACTTTCTCGCCCCCCTGCCAGCCACCGGTGTACTGCCCCCGTGCGGTGCCAAGACCCAGGTCTTCCGGAAGGTGCACGGAGGCCAGCACCTTTTCTTTCTCCGCGCGGAGGTCCGCCGCGGCGAAGGAAATCGGCTCCTCCATCGCCGTCAGGGCGAGGAGCTGCAGAAGGTGGTTCTGAATGACGTCGCGAGCGGCGCCGATGCCGTCGTAGTAACCGGCCCGACCGCCCACGCCGATGTCCTCGGCCATGGTGATCTGGACGTGCTCCACATGGTTGGCATTCCAGAGAGGTTCGAACATCTGGTTCGCGAAACGGAACGCCAGAATGTTCTGAACCGTTTCTTTGCCGAGATAATGATCGATCCGAAAGACGGAGTCGGGAGGGAACACGGATTCGACGACGTCGTTGAGTTCACGCGCGGTTTTGAGGTCGCTTCCAAACGGCTTCTCAATGACAACGCGTCGCCACTGGCCGTCCTTCTGCTCCGCGAGCCCCGAACGCCGCAACTGCTCGGTGACGAGCGGAAAGGCCTTCGGGGGAATCGCGAGGTAGAAGGCGTGATTGCCCATGGTTCCCCGGTCCCGGTCGAGCTGGGCGATGGTCTCCTTGAGCACCTCAAAGGCAGCGTCATCGTCGAAGGTGCCCGGAACAAAACGGATGCCCTCGGCGAGCTGCGCCCACACGTCCTCGTGGAATTCCGTGCGCGCATACTGCTTCACCGAATCGTGCACGACCTGCATGAAGTCCTGGTGGTCCCATTCGCGGCGTGCGAATCCGACGAGCGCGAAGCCCGGCGGAAGCAGGCCACGATTGGCCAGGTCGTAAACGGCGGGCATGAGTTTCTTCCGCGACAGGTCTCCGGTCACGCCGAAGATCACGAGGCTGGACGGCCCGGCAATGCGATTCAGACGGTAATCGGAGGGTGAACGCAACGGATTGAACTCCGGGGTAATTTCCACCGGGGACATGCAGCTCCTAAGGGATGAAAGCGGGAAGCGGATGAACGCTGGAGTGCCAGGCTAGCCCAGCGCCTCGAAGAGCGTATCGAGATTTTCTTCGGGTGAGGTGAGCGTGAGGGTGAGCACGGGACGACCGTGTTCGGCCAAAACGCTCGCATCCCCGCTGGCCTGAGCCTGGATGAGTTCCCCAAAGGTAAACGGACGATCCGGAATGGAAAGATCCTCCGGGGGCGTTGCGAGAATCTGCAGGAACACGCCCGTTGCGGTGCCGCCCTTGTGGAACTGGCCGGTCGAGTGCAGGAACCGAGGTCCCCATCCGAACGTGACCGGACGTCTGGACAGCGTCGCGAGCTTCGAGCGAATCCCTGCGAGCTGGGGGAGTGCCAGCCGGTTGACGTACGCCTGCACGGCGACGTAGCCGTCAGGGCCAAGCTCTTCGAGCAGGGCATCGATCGCCGACGCGAGGTCGCTCGCAGCACCAATGACATGGGGGGTGCCGCGCACCTCAATGCCGTCCGCGATGAAAGCGGCCGGCTCAGGTTCCGGGCGGGAGTCGAGCAAACCGCGGGTGGCGATCTTGGCCGATTCGACGTCGGGCTGGTCGAAGGGGTTGATCCCCAAGAGGCGTCCGGCCACCACGGTCGCGTATTCCCACACGAGGAACTGAGCGCCGAGGGTCCCGCTGACCCGAATTTCGTCGCGTCCGTCCTGATCCGCAAAGATGTCCACACCCGCGTCCGCCACGACCCGAACGACCTGCACGTCCGGGAGGTTCGCCGCCAGTTCGGGTGCGTCGAGGTCGAGAACGACGGGCAGAATGCCGGTACCGAGCTTGCCGGTCGATTCGGCGATGAGCTGCTCGACCCAGTCAGCGAAGCCGACAATGTGTGTTCCGTCGGCGACGATGGCGAGCTTGTCGCGGCGCGGCTGGGCCGAGGCAATGGCCGCACCGAGAACGAGTCCGGGGTTGTCGAGCGAGTCCACGGCGAGCGAGAGCAATACCGATTCGGCTTCATCGAGGATTTCCCCGATGTCGACCCCGGCAAGTCCGGAAGGCACGAGGCCGAACGCGGTCAGGGCGGAGTACCGGCCGCCGACGTTGGGGTCGGCGTTGAAGACGCGGTAGCCAGCGGCCCGGGCGGATTCCTCGAGCGGCGAACCGGGATCGGTCACGACGATGATGCGCTCTGCCGGATCGATGCCCGCGGCACGGAACGCGCGCTCAAAGACGCGACGCTGGCTATCTGTCTCGACCGTTGAACCGGACTTGGACGATACGACGAGCGCGGTCGACTCAAGGTGATCCGACAGCGCCGCGAGGACCTGGCCGGGGTCCGTGGCGTCGAGGACGGTGAGGTTGACGCCCGAGGTGTTGGTGATGACCTCGGGAGCGAGCGACGAACCGCCCATGCCGGCGAGGGCGATCCGGGTCACTCCGGCCGCGTGCAGGGACTCCCTCAGCGCCGTGATCTCAGCCACGAGGGGCCGGGAAATGGCTACCGACTCGGTCCATCCGAGACGCTTGGCCGCTTCCGCCTCGGCGTCCGAACCCCAGAGGGAGGGGTCGAGGGTCGTGATGCTCGACGCCACAAGGTCGTCAACCAGGGTTGGAACCACGCGGCGAACCGCGTCGGCGGCGGAGCCGCTGACACCGATGCGGAAGCTCAACGGACGACCGAGGTCTCTGCCGCGGACAGGGCGGCGGCGACCGTCTCAAGCAGCTCGTCCCACGACACGACGAACTTCGATACGCCTTCTTCTTCGAGGACGCGCGTGACGTCGTCGTAAGAGATGCCCTGGGCGGCGAGGGCGTCGAGCACGGCGTTGGCAGCGGCATAGGACCCCGTGATGGAGTCGGCCGGCACCACCGCGTGGTCGGCCGCAGCCTGCATGGTCTTTTCCGGCATCGTGTTGACGACGGCAGGGGCAACCAGTTCGGTCACGTACAGGGTGTCAGGAAGACTCGGGTCCTTGACTCCAGTTGACGCCCACAGCGGACGCTGCCTGTTGGCGCCGGCCTTGAGGAGTCCGCGGGCGCGCTCGGAGGCGAATGCCTGCTCGAAAACTTCATACGCGAGCTGGGCGTTGGCGACGCCGGCCTTGCTCTTCAGGGCGATCGCGGCATCCGTTCCGAGGGCAACCAGACGCTTGTCGATCTCGGTGTCGACGCGCGAGACGAAGAAGGACGCGACGGAGTGGATGGTGGAGAGATCGATCCCCGCGGCCTTGGCCTGCTCGAGCCCGGTCAGGTAGGCGTTGATGACCTGGCGGTGACGCTCGAGGCTGAAGATCAGCGTCACGTTGACGCTGATGCCGGCTGCGATCGTGGCCGTGATGGCTTCGAGGCCTTCGATCGTCGCGGGAATCTTGATCATCGCGTTCGGGCGGTTGACCTTGGCCCACAGCTGACGAGCCTGGGCGACCGTGCCGGCGGTGTCCCTGGCGAGACCCGGCTCAACTTCAATGGAGACTCGTCCATCGACGCCGTTCGTTCGGTCATACACCGGGCGGAAGATGTCGCTCGCTGCGGTGACGTCATCCGTCGTGATCTCAAAGACGGCATCGGTCACGCTGGTGCCGGCAGCAGCCAGCGCCGCAACCTGCTCCGTGTAGGCCTCGCCCTTGGCGAGTGCACCGGCGAAGATCGTGGGGTTGGTCGTCACCCCGACGACATTGCTGTTGTCGATGAGCTGCTGCAGCCCACCGGAGACGATCCGGTCCCGGGACAGGTCGTCGAGCCAAATGCTGACTCCGGCGGCCGAGAGGTCGGCGAGGGGGGTGGTGGTTTCAGTCATAGTCGTAAATCTCCTCTGTAGGCGTTTCTGCTGTGCGATATCGGTGCTGTTTTCACTGCTCTGCGATTTCACTGCTCTGCGATTTCGCTGTCGTTCTGTTGTGCGTGGTGCCCACTAGCTGGCGATGGAATCCTTGGCTGCTGCCACCACGGCTTCAGTGGTGATGCCGAATTCACGGAAGAGGGTCTTGTAGTCCGCCGACGCACCGAAGTGCTCGATGGAAATGCTGCGACCACGGTCACCGACGTACCTGCTCCAGGTCAACGCGATTCCGGCCTCAATCGATACCCGGGCCGTGACACTCGCGGGAAGAACGGACTCACGGTACTCGGCGCTCTGCTCGTCAAACCATTCCAGGCAGGGAGCCGAAATCACGCGGGCGCTGATGCCCTCTCCGGCGAGCTGGGCCCGCGCCTCAACGGCCAGCTGCACCTCTGAGCCCGTGGCGATCAGCAGCACGTCGGGGGTTCCGCCGGCCGCTTCCGCGAGCACGTACGCTCCGCGAGCGACGTTGGAGGCCGAGGCGAATGTTTCGCCGGATGCGGCGCCCTCACCGCGTTCGAACACGGGGATGTTCTGCCGCGTCAGGGCGATGCCTGCCGGACCGTTGCGACGTTCGAGGATCGTCTTCCACGCCCACGCCGTTTCTGTTGCGTCGCCGGGGCGAACCACATCGAGACCCGGAATGGCGCGCAGAGTGGCGAGCTGTTCGATCGGCTGGTGTGTGGGGCCGTCCTCGCCGAGGGCGACGGAGTCGTGGGTCCAGACGAAGATCGACGGCACCTTCATGAGCGCGGCGAGACGGACTGCCGGACGCATGTAGTCACTGAAGATGAGGAAGGTGCCTCCGAAGGCACGCGTGTTGCCGTGCAGCACGATGCCGTTGAGGATGGCCGCCATGGCGTGCTCACGGATTCCGAAGTGCAAAACGCGACCGTAGGTGTTGCCGGTCCAGGCGCCAGTGGAATGCTCACTCGGGACGAACGATGCCGCACCGGCGATGGTGGTGTTGTTCGACTCGGCGAGGTCAGCCGAGCCGCCCCACAGTTCGGGGATGACGGGACCCAGGGCGTTCAGAACCTTGCCGGAGGCCGCACGCGTCGACACCGCGGTGCCGGCCGGGAAAACCGGGAGGGCCTCCTCGACGCCGTCGGGCAGGTCGCCGCTGCGGACGCGGTCGAGCAGGACCTTACGCTCCGGGTTCGCTGCCGCCCAGGCATCGAATCGAACATTCCAGTCGGCGTGCTCCTGCGCACCGCGCACGAGTGCCTCCCTGGTGTGGGAGATGACATCGTCGGCCACGTCGAAGGTCTTCTCCGGGTCGAAGCCCAGAACCGTCTTGACTCCAGCGAGTTCCTCGGCGCCGAGTGCAGAACCATGGATTTTTCCGGAATTCTGCTTCTTCGGACTCGGCCACCCAATGATGGTCTTGAGGATGATGAGCGATGGCTTGCCGGTCACGCCCTGGGCTGCGGCGATGGCATCGTTGAGGGCAGCTACGTCCTCGACGTACTCGCCCGTCTTCTTCCAATCCACCGTCTGGACGTGCCAGTCGTAGGACTCGTAGCGTGCTGCGACGTCTTCGGTGAAGGCGATGTTCGTGTCGTCTTCAATGGAGATCTGATTGCTGTCGTAGATGGCGATCAGATTGCCCAGCTGCTGGTGGCCCGCGAGGGAGGAGGCCTCGGACGTGATGCCCTCCTGCAGGTCGCCGTCGCCCGCAATCACGTAAACGAAGTGGTCGAAGGGGCTCTGGCCGACGGATGCGTCCCGGTCGAACAGTCCGCGCTCGAAGCGGGACGCGTAGGCAAATCCCACGGCGGAAGCCAGTCCCTGGCCGAGGGGGCCGGTGGTGATCTCCACGCCGGCCGTGTGGCCGAATTCGGGGTGACCGGGGGTCTTGGAACCCCAGGTGCGCAGTGCCTTCAAATCGTCGAGTTCGAGGCCGTAACCACCGAGGTACAACTGAACATACTGCGTGAGAGAACTGTGCCCGACGGACAAGATGAACCGATCGCGACCGAGCCAGTCGTTGTCGGCCGGGTCACGGCGCATGACCTTCTGAAAGAGGAGGTAGGCGGCGGGGGCGAGGCTCATCGCCGTTCCCGGGTGCCCGTTCCCCACCTTTTCGACGGCATCTGCCGCGAGAATTCGTGCGGTATTTACCGCCTGATCGTCAATGGAATCCCACTGGAAAGCTGCCACGTCACGTAACCCTTCATTCAAACGAAGGCGGGTTGAGCTCAACCCATCCTTTAATAGTTGTGCAATTGTCGGCAAACGTTCTCGCATCGCGGTGCCGCGCCTACGAACGCGGGACTGCATGCAAAATGTCACCCCCAGCGAGTTGGCCCGCATGATGCGGCCATCTCCCACCCGGGGGCTCGCCGAACTACTGTTTCACTGTGGGGAGCAGTACCAGTATAGGGACGAAAGCCCCTTTTTTCGCGAAATGACGTTACATGTCACTTGCGTGGAAGAGCCAAATGGTGATCTACAATTGGTAGAACTGCCTAGCATTCGAGGATTAATGGACGTCGCCCTTCAGACCATCGAGAGAACTCCGCGTACGCTGAAGCGCACGCTCAAGGCCTACGTGTCGTTGACAAAACCCCGGGTCGTCGAGTTGCTCCTGGTCGTGACGGCCCCGACCATGCTCCTCGCGGAGCGCGGGATTCCGAGCCTGTGGCTCGTGCTCGCGACGCTCATTGGGGGAGCCCTGAGCGCAGGTTCTGCCGGTGCGTTCAACTGCTACATCGACCGTGACATCGATCGTCTCATGCACCGTACGCAGAATCGTCCGCTCGTTACCGGGGAGCTCAGCGATCGCGAGGCGCTGATCTTCGCTTACGCGCTGGGCGTGGCCTCGATTGCCTGGCTGTGGATTTTCACGAACTGGCTCGCCGCGGCATTGTCCTTTGCGGCGATCCTGTTGTACGTCGTGTTTTACACGATCATTCTCAAGCGCCGCACCGCGCAGAACATCGTCTGGGGTGGTGTAGCCGGCTGCATGCCCGTGCTCATCGGCTGGGCGGCCGTTACGGGGGACCTTTCCTGGCCCCCGATGATTCTCTTCATGATCATTTTCCTCTGGACCCCTCCGCACTACTGGCCGCTGTCCATGAAGTACCGCTCCGACTATCAGGCCGCTGGGGTTCCCATGCTCGCGGTGGTGCGTGGCCGCGCGCAGGTCGGGCTCCAGGTCATCCTGTACGCCTGGGCAACCGTCGCCTGCTCGATGCTGCTCATTCCCCTGGCGGGGATGGGGCTGACCTACACCTTCGTCGCGATTGTCACGGGAGGGTGGTTCATCTACGAGACCCACCGTCTCTACAACCTCGCCATCCGTCACGAGCACGTCTCGCCGATGCGGGTCTTCCACGGTTCCATCGCGTATCTCACCCTGCTCTTCGTGGCCGTCGGTGTTGATCCGCTCCTGCCGTTCTAGCGCCCGCGCGGTCAACGAGAGAATTGTGTCAAAACCCACAATGTAGTCATACGTATATAGTGGGCCTACACCCTCACCGCGGACCTGGGCCCGCTACCGCGTAGGGCTCGGCACGGCGACATCGTCGCGAGTGTCGGTGTCGGTGCCCCAAAGTCATCGAAGCGAAGTGGGTTTGAAAGTGTTGGATTTTCTAGGGAACAGGTTTGATCAAATCCTGTTCTCAAGCTGGCAGCACTTCAGTCTCGTGGTGCAATGCCTCTTGCTCGCCACTCTCCTCGCCGTCGTTCTCGCCGCGCTCGTGTATCGCAGCAAGAGCCTCAGCGCGGTCGCGAACTCCGTTTCGGCCATTGGACTGACGATTCCGTCCTTCGCCTTCATCGGTCTCCTCATCGCCCCTATTGGTTTCGGGGTCTTGCCGGCCGTCATTGTGGTGACCTTCTTCGCCACGCTCCCCGTCCTGCGAAATGCGGTCGTGGGGCTCTCCGGAGTCTCGCCCGCAATCGTCGAATCGGCCCGCGGTATCGGGATGAGTCGGTTCCGGACCCTGCTGCAGGTTGAGCTCCCGATTGCCTGGCCCGTCATTTTGACCGGGGTTCGGGTGTCAGCCCAGATGGTCATGGGTATCGCGGCAATCAGCGCGTACGCCCTCGGTCCGGGTCTGGGCGGATTCATTTTCTCCGGACTCTCCAGGCTCGGCGGCGCCAATTCTCTTGAATCGGTCCTGACGGGTGTCATCGGCGTCATCGTGCTCGCCCTCATTCTTGATCTTCTTCTCGTCGGCCTCGGCCGGCTGACAACTCCGCGAGGTATCCGTGTCTGAATCAACTACAGAATCCGTCCCATCCATCGAGGTCACCGGTGTGAGCATTCTGCTTGACGTGGTGACGAAGAGATTCCCTGGGCAGGAAAAGCCGGCTGTCGCTGGTCTCACCATGGAGATTCCGGCGGGCAAGATCGTGATGCTGGTCGGACCGTCCGGGTGTGGCAAAACCACGACACTCAAAATGATCAACCGTTTGATTGAGCCCTCGGAGGGCAAGATCGTCGTCGGCGGCAATGACGTGACCGGCATGAACGGTGACGAACTCCGACGCGGCATCGGCTACGTCATCCAGGCCGGCGGCCTGTTCCCCCACATGACCGTCGCCACCAACATCGGCATCGTCCCCAAGATGCTGGGTTGGGACAAGGCCCGCATTGCGGCACGTGTCGATGAGCTGCTCGAACTCGTGTCGCTGGACCCCGCTTTGTACCGCGATCGGTACCCCAATGAGCTGTCCGGTGGACAGCAGCAACGCGTGGGTGTCGCGCGTGCTTTGGCCGCTGACCCGCCCGTGCTGCTCATGGATGAGCCTTTCGGCGCCGTCGACCCGATCACCCGGCTACGCCTGCAAGACGAACTCCTGAGCATTCAGGAGGAACTGCAGAAGACCATCGTTTGTGTCACACACGACTTCGATGAGGCAGTCAAACTTGGGGATTGGATCGCAATCTTCAACGAGGGCGCCCAGCTCGTGCAGTACGACACGCCAGAGCGAATTCTGGCGGAACCCGCCAACGAGTTCGTCGAGGACTTCATCGGGTCCGGTGCCGGGCTCAAACAGCTCACCCTCACCCGGGTGGCCGAGGTGGGGCTGGGCGAAGCCGTTGTCGGTAAACCGGGGGAGCGGGCCGCAGACGTGCTGAGCCGGGCAGAGACGGCCGGGCATGGCCACGCGGTCATCGTGGACGAACGCGACCGTCCGATCCAGTGGCTCTCGCTGCGCCAGCTGGAGCGTTTGGAGACAATTACGAACGTCCCCGACCCGAAGCTTCCCGTCGTCGGCTACCGGGCGACCCTGAACGATGCGCTGGATACGATGCTCGTATCGAGCGCCGGAGCCGCGCTCGTGACCGGACGCCGGGATATGTTCAAGGGCGTCATCAACGTAAAAACGATCATGGACGCGATTACGAAGGCGCAGGGCGCCGCAGCCGTGCAGTCGGCGAATGCGCCGGTGGGCCTGAACACCGGCGTCTTCCAGGCTGCAGCCGCCGCCACTACTGGTGAGCCGGCCCAGCCGTGAGCACCGTCGTGACCGGTTCGCCCGTGACCACCCTTCCGGCCGTCGTCCCGACGCTGGCCCGGACGCGCTGGCTGGCGTGGAGGGGCCTCGTCTTCCAGCTCGCCGGTATCCTCGCCGCCTTCCTGGCACTGGTCGTCTGGCTGCTCACCGCCAAGCTCACTCCCACGGAGCTCAACACGCTGGCCCCCGATGCGCTGTGGGGGTACACCGTTGAGCACCTCCAGCTCACGCTGCTCGCCGCTGTCATCGTGCTGGCCCTTGCCATCCCCGTTGGCATCCTGCTCACTCGGCGCCCCCTGCGCCGTTTCACCGGACCGATCCTCGCCCTCGCAAACGTCGGGCAGGCCGCCCCGGCGGTTGGTGTGGTCGTTCTCCTGGCCTTCTGGCTCGGCTTCGGATTCTGGGCAGCCACCGTGGGTCTGGTGCTGTACGCGGTACTCCCGGTACTGCGCAACACCATGGTGGGCCTGCAGCAAGTGGACCCGCGTTTGGTGGAGGCGGGTCGCGGAATGGGTATGAGCGCGACTGCGGTTCTCTTCAAGGTCGAGCTGCCCCTCGCGGTTCCGGTGATGCTGTCCGGCATTCGGACGGCACTGGTCCTGCTCGTGGGCACGGCCGCACTCGCCACCTTCATCAATGGTGGGGGGCTCGGAATTCTCATCACGACCGGCGTCAATCTCAATCTCACGGTCGTTCTCGTGACCGGTGCCGTGCTTGTTGCCCTGCTGGCCCTGTTGATCGACTGGGTCGGACGCGTCGTTGAACACGTCGCTCGCCCGAAGGGAATCTAAATGTCTTCGAAGTACCGTCGCTTCTCGCTCGTGGCCGGAGTCCTGACCGTTGCAGGGCTGGCGCTCTCCGGCTGTGGTCTACAGCCGGCGACCGCGTTCGTTCCCGCGCTCGGCCCGGGGTCGATCACACCAGTTTCCGGCGTCGATGGCGCGGAACTGACCGTCACGTCGAAGAATTATACTGAGCAGCTCATCCTGGGGAAGATCGCCGTGCTTGCCGCATCCGCAGCGGGATTCACGGTGAACGACCTGAGCAACGTCCCCGGCAGCCAACCCGCCCGTGAACTCATTCTGTCGGGGCAGGCAGACCTCCTGTGGGAGTACACGGGAACGGCCTGGCTCACGTACATGGGACAGACCACGGCCATTCCGGACCAGCAGGAGCAATGGCAGGCCGTGTACGACATCGATATCAACAACGGTCTAACCTGGGGTGCTCCGGCGCCAATGAACAACACCTATGCGTTGGGTGTGCGGAGCGAGGCGGTAGCCGAGCTCGGTGGAATCACCACGATGTCCGAGCTCGCTGCGCTTCCGGTCGAGGACCGCACATTCTGTGTCGAGGCCGAGTTCAACTCACGACCCGATGGCTTGAACCCGATGCTCGAGCACTACGGGCTGACGAGGGGAGCCGCGGACGGTGTACCGGACGAGAACGTGGGAATCTACGACACCGGCGCCATCTACAGTGCGACGGACAGCGGTGCGTGCAACTTCGGCGAAGTCTTCACGACCGACGGGCGTATCGATGCCCTCGACCTCTCCGTGCTGGAGGACGACCTCGGATTCTTCCCGGCGTACAACGTTGCCCCCGTGTTCTTCACAGAGACGCTCACGCAGTATCCCGAGCTGATGGACGTCTTCGCCCAGATATCCCCGAGCCTCACGAACGAGGTTCTGCGCTCTCTCAACCGCAAAGTCGACGTCGATGGCGAGGAACCCGCCTACGTGGCGTTCGAATGGATGAAATCCGAAGGGTTCATCACCGATCCCGCGTAACCGCACCGCAACCTCGATCCACCGGTCGACGTGAGGCCGTAGCGACCCGTTGAGCAGAAAATACCCTCTTGATCAGGGGGAATAGTTGTTACCCCAACAACTATTCACCCATCAGGAGGGCATCTCTTGGCTGAGCTGTTCCATAGGTCCAGCTCGGTGCCTGACTATTCCACCACCATGGCGACCAACGGGTGTAGCTTCAGCCGTGACGGGATGACGCCGTCTCTCCACGAGCATGATGGAAAGGGAAACCTCCATGGAACGCGTCCGCGGAAAAGTGGCACTCATCAGCGGTGGAGCCCGAGGGCTGGGAGCCTCGCAGGCCCGGCTGCTCGTTCAGGAAGGCGCGAAGGTCGTGCTGGGCGACATCCTCGATGATGAGGGCACAGCCCTCGCTGCGGAACTCGGCGACGGCGTTCGGTTCGTTCACCTCGACGTCACGAAACTCGACGACTGGGAGGTCGCGGTCAGGACCGCGGTCGACACCTTCGGCTGCCTCGACATCCTGGTGAACAACGCCGGCATCGTCAACTTCGGCCCCATCGAGGAGTATACGGTCGAGTCGTGGAACACGATCATCGCGATCAACCTCACCGGCGTGTTCCTTGGCATTAAGGCAGCAACCCTCGAGATCACGAAGTCCAGGGCCGGATCGATCATCAACATTTCGTCAACGGCTGGACTACACGGATACGAAGCGCTCCCCGGTTACACCGCCGCCAAGTTCGGCGTGAGAGGCCTCACCAAGGCGGTCGCACTCGACCTGGCCAGGTACAACGTTCGCGTGAACTCCGTGCACCCCGGTGCGATCAGAACGCCGATGACTGAGGGGCTCGACCTGCCGCAGAATCACGTCGCGCTGCACCGCATCGGTGAACCCCGCGAAGTAGCCAACCTCGTGCTCTTCCTGGCCAGCGATGAATCAAGCTTCTCTACCGGTGCGGAGTTCGTTGCCGACGGCGGCGAAACCGCTGGCCTCTCCCACTACACAGACCACGCCCCCTGGGCAACGCCCCGCGAGTAGTTGATTCCAGGTCCCCGCTCTCATCGAAGAGGTCGCCGGTGCGTGTCGTGTGTGTCCCACCGCGGCCATCCACCACCTGACCACCCCGCCCAATGCCGCACAACCACTACGCAACATCACCGGCCGGTGGGCCGGTGGATCGACGCTTAGAGGCGGCGAGTCAGCACGGGTTCGATCTTGTCGACGTCTGCCTCGTGCAGCACGACCGTGACGATTCGCCCGCTGATGGCTGCGGTCGTGGCCCGAAACCGGGCCACGGTGACGGCAATTGCGGGGTAGAGGTTCTGTTCGACCTGAAGGTCCGCCTTCTGGGCCCGGGACTGCTCGACCTGATTCTGTTGGCGTGTGTGCAGGTCTGCCCACTCCTTGGACCCGAATTCATGCGGGTTCTTGGTGTGGTTCATGACGACGTACTGTAGGTGCTGATTGAGCGCGTCACGGATCGGATCGCCACCGCGTTTTGTTGACCCAGACCGGTCGGTGAAGACGAATCCGCGCAACTCGGCAAGTCCCACCGGGCCGACCGGTGAATCCTCGAACCAGAAGTTTCCCGTTCGGTCGGCAAGCCAATAGTGCGCTTCCGCCTCCAGGGTGACGCCATGGGACGAGTACCAGTCCCAGCCCCGCTCCTGAAGTCGTGGCTGGGGTACGAATCCGAATATGGGCGGCCCAAATTCCACCAGACGTGACTCATCGTCCGGCGGTTCCCAAACGGCTCTCTCGACGAGATGCATGCATGGAGAATACACCGGGTCTGCCTCGTGGTGTCCGAATTTTCCGCCGGAAACAGGGAATTCCTCCCGGCTCAGGACATCGAGCGGCGGGTGGACGCCCCGGTGCGGATCGGGTTGTTCGCGGCCTGCCCAGCGGCATCCGTTTGCTTGAGGTGGAGAATGACGGCCGTCATCGACGCGGCCAGCACGCAGGCGAGCACCATGTGGATGCCGACGAGCAACGGCGGCAGTCCCAAATTGGCCTGCACGAGACCGCCGGCGATCTGCAGGAGTTCGACGCCGAGCAGAAGCGCGACCCAGCGCCGCATGGGTAAGCGGGCACGGAACACGAAGACCAGCAGCGTGAGGGTCAGGGCGAGGGTCAGGTAGGCCGGCCAGCTGTGAACGTGTTGCAGAAGCTCCGAGTTCAATCCGTTCCGCGGTGCCTCCGCGTCGCCGGCGTGGGGGCCAGAACCCGTGGTGAGAATACCCACAATGATGGTCACCAGAACCACCACGCTCGTCACGTACGCCGTAATCAGAACCCTGCGGGGCACTGCGAGGGAGCGAGGCGCATTGCCGGTGTACACGCGGTGCACGAATGCGGTGCACAGCGCGACGAGCAGCACCGAAATCACGAAATGAAATCCCACTACATACGGATTGAGCTGCGTGAGCACGCTGATCCCGCCGATGACCGCCTGAGCCGGAATCCCGAGTCCGGCAAGAAGCGTCAACCGAAAGAGGTCAGGTCGCTCACGTCGGAGCCGCACGACGGCGAGGAAGGCGACGATGGCGAGCAGCCCGAGCGCCACGCCCAGCAAACGATTTCCGAATTCGATGACCCCGTGGATGCCCATTTCCGGGGTGTTCACGATCGAATCGGCCGTGCATCTTGGCCACGTTGGGCACCCGAGCCCGGAACTCGTCAACCTGACGAGGCCTCCCGTACCCACGAGCAGGATCTGCGCCACGAGGTAGATCCACGCGATCATCCGCGTGCGCGAGTCGATGACGGAGGGCAACCATGACGACATACGATTCATCGGTTCAGCTTTCTGTTCTGCGTTCCAGGAGGGGTGCGCATGTGAATACCCCGGCAAGCACAACAATCGCTGCGAACAGCCTGTAGAATCGGGGTTCCACGTAATTTCATGAGTGCACGCCAGTTGGCCGCGCTAACGAAAACGTGGTCCGTGAATATTCTAGGTTCGCAATGAAGCTGTCCACGCAATCCATTCTGTTTCGTTCCCCCAGTCCAGTTTTTCGACAGGGAACGATTCGGGAATGACCGGACTAATATCCGGGTTGTTGTGGGTAGAGAAGAGGTAAATATGTCGGATGTTCTGCTAGACCGCCCCGACCTTGAAGGGTTGGGCACGTACGAATTCGGATGGGCCGACTCGGACAAAGCCGGGGCATCCGCTCGCCGCGGAATTTCTCCCGAGGTCGTCACGGATATTTCCAATCTGAAGTCTGAGCCCGATTGGATGCTGCAGCGACGCCTTAAGGCCCTGCAGCTCTTCGAGCGCAAGCCGATGCCCACCTGGGGCGCCGATCTGTCTGAGATCGACTTTGACAACATCAAATACTTCGTGCGCTCCACGGAGCGGCAGGCCCAGACCTGGGAAGACCTGCCCGACGATATCAAGAACACGTACGAAAAATTGGGTATTCCCGAAGCAGAGCGCCAGCGCCTCGTTTCCGGTGTCGCCGCCCAGTACGAGTCCGAAGTTGTATATCACACGATCAATGAGGAACTCGAAGCTCAGGGCGTCATCTTCATGGACACCGACACGGCGCTCAAGGAGCACCCGGAGTTCTTCGAAGAGTACTTCGGCACGATCATCCCCTCCGGCGACAACAAGTTCGCTGCGCTCAACACCGCAGTCTGGTCGGGCGGATCGTTCGTCTACGTCCCGCCCGGAGTGCACGTCGAGATCCCGCTGCAGGCGTATTTCCGCATCAACACGGAAAATATGGGCCAGTTCGAGCGCACACTGATCATCGCCGACGAGGGCAGCTATGTTCACTACATTGAGGGCTGCACCGCACCGATCTACAAGTCTGACTCGCTGCACTCTGCCGTGGTGGAGATTGTCGTGAAGAAGAACGCTCGCGTTCGGTACACGACCATCCAGAACTGGTCCAACAACGTCTACAACCTCGTTACCAAGCGGGCCACGGCCGGCGAGGGCGCGACGATGGAGTGGATCGATGGCAACATCGGTTCCAAGGTCACCATGAAGTACCCGTCCATCTACCTGATGGGCGAGCACGCCAAGGGCGAGACGCTGTCCGTGGCCTTCGCCGGCCCCGGTCAGCACCAGGACGCTGGTGCCAAGATGATCCACATGGCGCCGCACACGCAGTCCTCCATCGTGTCCAAGTCCATCGCTCGAGGCGGCGGACGCAGTGGCTACCGTGGTGAGGTCCGTATGGACGCCACCGCACACCACTCGGCCAATACAGTACGTTGCGATGCGCTCCTCGTCGACACCAAGTCGCGATCGGACACCTACCCTGCGATCGACATCCGTGTCGACGATGTGCAGCTGGGTCACGAAGCGACCGTGTCCCGCGTGAGCGAAGAACAGTTGTTCTACCTCATGAGCCGTGGAATGCCCGAAGATGAGGCCATGGCCATGATCGTGCGCGGCTTCATCGAACCGATTGCCCGGGAGCTCCCAATGGAGTACGCCCTTGAACTCAACAAGCTCATTGAAATGGGCATGGAAGGATCTGTCGGCTAAATGTCCGCAGCCACTGCGCCAACTAAGGGCGCTTCAACAGCCATGCCCACTGCGGCTACAACCGAACCTGCCAAGCCTGTCAAGGTGAGCAAGCACGCGGACGGACGCTTCGGCTACGTACCCGTGCAGACCCGTTCGGCCCGATTCAAGAGCACAAACGTCGCCGACTTCGAAACCGTCACCGGTCGCGAAGCCGTCTGGAAGTACCTTCCGGTAGCAAAGTTCACCGATCTTCTCGCGGGTGACCTTGATGGTTCCCCGTATGAGATCGAGTCGACCGACAGCACCGACGTGAGCGTTGAGTGGGTCGAACGCTCCGACGGTCGCATTGGTCTCGCCGGCGCGCCGGAGGAGCGCGCCTCTGCGAACGCCTGGACCGGCTTCGAGAAGGCGCTGGCCATCACCGTGAACGGTGAAGAGGCCAAAGAGATCACCATCACGCGCGCTGCGCTGGGTTATGCCCCGCGTGCCGCGCACACGATCATCGAAGCCAGGCCGTTCAGCCAAGCAACGGTCATCCTGCAGAACTCAGGTGAAGCCAGGCTCACCGAAAACGTCGAGATCATTCTCGGCGAATCGGCGAACCTCACCGTTGTGACGGTTCAGGAATGGGACGACGAGGCGGTGCACCTCAGCAACCACTTCGCATCCGTGGGTCGGGACGCCCGCCTCAAGCACGTTGTCGTTTCGCTCGGTGGTCGCATCGTTCGCGTGAGCCCGTCAATTCGCCTGGCCGGAAGCGGGTCGGACACCGACCTGCTCGGTCTCTACTTCGCCGATGCGGGTCAACACCTCGAACAGCAGGTGTACGTGAACCACGATGCTCCGCAGAGCCGCAGCCGCGTCAACTACAAGGGCGCCCTGCAGGGGAAGGCTGCCCACACTGTGTGGATCGGCGATGTGCTGATCGGCAGCAAGGGTACCGGCACGGACAGCTACGAGCAGAACCGCAACCTCGTGCTCAGCGAGGGCACTCGGGCCGACTCCGTTCCGAACCTGGAGATCGAAACCGGCGACATCGTCGGTGCCGGTCACGCCAGCGCCACGGGACGTTTCGACGACGAGCAGCTCTTCTACCTGCAGTCTCGCGGTATCTCTGAGGAGGAAGCGCGCCGACTGGTCGTTCGCGGATTCCTCACGGAAATCGTACAGAAGATTGGCTCACCCGAACTCGAGGCTCGCCTGCTTCTCGCCATCGAAGCAGAGCTCGTCATCACGGACGGAAAGTAATCATGGCAGCCACGAAGATTTGCGCGTTTGACGAGCTTGAACCCAATCAGGCCGTCAAGGTCGACATCGACGGTGTCGCGATCGCGCTCGTGCGCGATGCGAACGGTGGGGTCTTCGCCATTGGCGATACCTGCACGCACGGCGACATCTCGCTCTCGGAGGGGTTCGTCGAAGGCGAGACCCTGGAATGCTGGGCCCACGGGTCCATGTTCTCCCTCACGACCGGCAAGCCGCTCACGCTGCCGGCCTATGACCCGGTACCCGTCTACCAGGTTGAACTCATCGACGGCGATATCTACATCGATCCCGCAGTCATCGTGGCCGTTTAGCGGTTCCCCCCACCTATCAGCTGGCGCTCGCTTCACCCGCGGCGCCGTCACAGCTAAAGTCACTTCAGAAAGCGAATAACATTCATGTCAGTTCTTGAGATAAAAGACCTGCACGTCAGCGTCCAGACCGATCAGGGCGTTACGCAGATCCTGCGCGGCGTCGACCTCACCATCAAAGAGGGCGAGATTCACGCCATCATGGGCCCGAACGGGTCGGGCAAGTCCACCCTCGCGTACACGATCGCCGGCCACCCGAAGTACAAGGTCGAGAGTGGATCCATCACCCTCGACGGCGCCGATGTGCTGGCCATGACCGTGGACCAGCGCGCCCGCGCCGGCCTGTTCCTGGCCATGCAGTACCCGGTCGAGATTCCCGGCGTTACCGTCACCAACTTCCTTCGCACCGCCAAGACCGCCATCGAGGGCGAGGCACCCCCCATCCGCAAGTGGATCAAGGACGTACGCGAGTCCATGGCCGCGCTGCGGATGGACAAGACGTTCGCCGAGCGAAACGTCAACGAAGGCTTCTCCGGCGGCGAGAAGAAGCGCAACGAGATCCTTCAGCTTGAACTCCTCAAGCCCAAGTTCGCTGTTCTCGACGAGACCGACTCCGGGCTGGACGTTGACGCGCTCAAGACCGTGTCGGAGGGCGTCAACCGTGCCAAGGAGAACACCGGCCTCGGACTGCTTCTGATCACCCACTACACGAGAATCCTGCGCTACATCCAGCCGGACTTCGTGCACGTGTTCGTGAATGGCCGCATCGCCGAGCAGGGTGGCCCCGAGCTTGCTGACCGTCTGGAAGACGAAGGCTACGATCGCTTTCTGACGCCCTCGAACGTAGGCTAGAGGCATGGTTTCAACCCTCAGCCCGGCGCGCTTCGACGAAATCGAAGAGGCACTCAAAGACGTCATGGACCCGGAACTCGGCATCAACGTCGTAGATCTTGGACTGATCTACGATCTCGGCTGGGATGACGAAAACGACGCGCTTATCATCCACATGACCCTGACGTCCGCCGGTTGCCCCTTGACCGACGTGCTCGAGGAGCAGACCGCAGAAGCCCTCGACGGGGTCGTCAACCAGTTCCGTATCAACTGGGTCTGGATGCCGCCGTGGGGGCCGGAGAAGATCACCGATGACGGTCGCGACATGATGCGCGCCCTCGGCTTCTCCATGTAAGGCTGTTCCACGCCGGTACATGTACACGAGCGATACCCCGGTTGCCCAGGCATCCGGGGTATCGCTGTTTAAGTCACGTGACCGGGTACTCCGCGCGTCACTGGATACCTATTCCATTGATTAGGAGGCTATTCTAAGATCCATGGCTATAGGTGCAGGACTACCCCGGCGGGCGCAGCAGGCCCTGGCAACACGTGAAGACATCGTTTCCTCCGCCGGGCGCCTCATGCTCGGCCGTGGGTACGTTGCCGTATCGATCGGAGACATTGCGACCGACGCGAACGTGGCGGTGCAGACCATCTACAACTCCGTCGGCACAAAGGCCGAAGTGCTTGCAGCCATTCTGGAGCGGGTGGCCGAACAAGCGGATGCCCCCGACCTCGTGTCGGCGTCGATGCGTCACAAGATCGAGGAGGCACGAAACCCCTCGGAGATCATTCGAATTCTCGCGGCCTGGTGCCAGGTCGTGAATGAACGCACGGCGGGCATACTGCGGGTCGTCACCGAGGCCGCTGTGATCGACCCCGACGTTGCCGAATTCGCCCGCAGGCAGGATGTAACGCGCTTGCGAGGGTACGGCGAGGTCGCCACGGTGCTTCGCGTCCGGCGCGGCCTGCGAACGGGGCTGAGCGATCACGAGGGCGCCGCCGCTATCTGGGCCATCGGACATCCGCAGGTCTATCGCACACTCGTTCTTGAGGTCGGATGGTCCGTCGAATCGTACCGGGAATGGCTCGAAAAGACGTTCCACGGGGCTCTCGTATAGGGGAGTGTGCGCGATCGCACCGGAAGACAATTATACTGATCAGTTGGACCACTTGATCCAGACACTCCCACCACCCCCCTGATCGGACTATTGCTGTGCTCAACGTGCAAGATCTCGAAATTCGCGTTGGAGCTCGCGTGCTCATGGAGGGCGTGAACTTCCGTGTCGCACACGGCGACAAGATCGGACTGGTCGGACGCAACGGCGCCGGCAAGACAACGCTCACGAAGACCCTCGCGGGCGAGACCAACCCCACCAAGGGTTCGATCAGCCACTCCGGCGAGATCGGATACCTGCCGCAGGACCCCCGTGCCGGAGACCCCTCCATGCTCGCCCGCACCCGGATCCTCGACGCCCGCGGGCTCGGGACGATCGCGCTCGGCATGCAGGAATCCAGCCTGCAAATGGCCGATCCTGACCCGAAGATCAGCGCCGCGGCCATGAAGAAGTACGGTCGCCTGACCGACGAGTTCAACGGGCTCGGCGGCTACTCGGCCGAAGCGGAAGCCGCCTCGATCGCCAGCAACCTCAAGCTTCCCGATCATATTCTCGATCAGCCGCTCAGTACCCTGTCGGGTGGTCAGCGCCGCCGCATCGAACTGGCACGCATCCTGTTCTCTGCCGCCGAAATGATGATCCTCGACGAGCCGACTAACCACCTTGACGCCGATTCCGTGGCCTGGCTGCGCGAATTCGTGAAGAACTACCGCGGCGGATGCATCATCATCAGCCACGACATCGAACTCGTCGGCGAGACGGTCAACCGGGTCTTCTACCTTGATGCCAACCGGATGATGATTGACATCTACAACATGAACTGGAAGAACTACCTCCTGCAGCGCACGGCAGATGCCGAACGCCGCAAGAAGGAGCGCTCCAACGCCGAGAAGAAGGCGTCAACGCTGCAGCTTCAGGCCGCCAAGTTCGGAGCCAAGGCGAGCAAGGCTGCGGCGGCTCACCAGATGGTGGCCCGTGCGGAGAAGCTCCTGTCCGGGCTTGATGCCGTGCGCGCCGTCGAACGCGTGGCCAAGTTGCGTTTCCCCGAGCCTTCGCCCTGTGGACGCACGCCGCTCATGGCCACCGACCTCTCGAAGAGTTACGGTTCGCTCGAGATCTTCACGGCCGTGGACCTCGCGATCGATCGTGGCTCCAAGGTCGTTATCCTCGGCCTCAACGGTGCGGGAAAGACCACGCTGCTGCGGATGCTCGCCGGAGTCGACGAGCCGGACACCGGGCGCATAGAGCCCGGACACGGCCTGCGCATCGGCTACTACGCCCAGGAACACGAGACCATTGACGTGAAGCGCTCTGTACTCGAGAACATGGTGTCCTCGTCTCCCAGCATCACGGACATGGAGGCGCGCCGCGTGCTCGGCTCGTTCCTCTTCACCGGAGACGACGCCAACAAGCTCGCTGGCGTTCTCTCCGGAGGAGAGAAGACCCGCCTGGCCCTCGCGATGATCGTCGTGTCCGGTGCGAACGTTCTGCTTCTTGACGAGCCCACTAACAACCTCGACCCGGCGAGCCGTGAAGAGATCCTCGATGCCCTGGCGCACTACGCCGGTGCCGTTGTGCTCGTGAGCCACGACGAGGGCGCTGTGCAGGCCCTCAACCCGGAACGCGTGCTCATCATGCCAGAGGGAACAGAAGACCACTGGAACAAGGACTACCTCGACCTGATCGAGCTCTCCTAGCCAGTCGAACTGGGACGACCAATGCCGAACCGGACCCTGCAATCGCGCGGTCCGGTTCGGCATTGTTGCGCCTGCGTCTAGCGGCCCTGCCGATCGAGGAGCTCGTCTTCTATCTCGGCATCGTTGCGCGGCTTCGCCGCTCGCTTGCGATCGCGTTCGTCCGCGCGTCCGCGCTCGGCGGGATCCGCCGCGTTCACGGTGCGGTATTCCTCACGGACCGACCACCCCAGTCCCACGAAGGCGATCAGCCCAAAGACGAACCACTGCAGCGCGTAGGAGAGGTGCGGGCCCTCGTCCCTGATCGGTTTCAGCACGGCCGTCGGTTGCGTCCCGAGCGGCCCGGGATTCTCGGAATCGAGCAGCCCGTAGGCTCCCGTGTAGAGGGGTTGTCCGAGGCGCCCGGCAAGATCCGTCAGATTGATGGTGGCGATCTGGTTGCCACTGGCCGTGCGGTTGTTCAGTGTGGGCTCACCGGCCTTCAGCCGCGCGACGACCGTGACCTGGCCGGCGGGCGGTGCCGGAACGACATCGGGGGCATCCTGGCGGTCGCCTGTTGGCAGCCAGCCGCGGTTGACCACGAAGACGGTCCCATCATTCAACCGCAGCGGAGTCAGTACCTCGAAGCCCGGGCGGACGTTGAGCGGTCGGTTTCGCACCAGGAGCTCTTCCTCGACGAGGTAGGTGCCCGTCATAGTGACGGGGAGCCACTTCTGAGACTCCGCGAATGAGTCCAGGCGGGGGAGGGCCTCCGCAAGCGGCATCGGGGATGAGTCGTAGTTCGCGTCGATCTTGGACACTTCGACAAGCGCCTCCGTGCGGCGCGCAAGCTGCCAGACGCCGAGCCCGGAGCACACCGCCGCGAACAGGATCGTGAGGGCCAGGTAACCGGCCCAGCGACGCGTGAACGCGAATTTCCATGCGTTCATGTGGGCACGTCCGTTGCAGTTAGTGGTGCCACCCGCAGGGGGAAGTCGCGCATGGTGAGGAACTCACGGAGGTAGTCAACATGGTGGCTGCACGCGAGCCAGGTTTTCACCCGATCTTCGCTGTGGATTCTGGGATTGCGCCAGTCCAGGCGCCATACGGCGGCGTCGCGGCAGTCGGCTCGCGAACACGTCGCCGAGTCGAGCGGGGCGCCCAAGCCAATCACTGATCGTCCCGACTGGCTGTGCGCGGAACCGAATCGTTCATCGCTGCACCGTCACCGCGATAGCGCTCAACGGTGCCGGGCCGCAGAACCTGAGCGCCGCGGGGATTGGACTGCACGTTGGCCATGACGACGGCGAAGTAGGGAAGCGCGATCGCGCCGATCGCGCAGACGAGAAGCCACCAGCCATGGACAAACAGCATCAGCACGATGCACACCATGCGAATCCCCATGGCAACCGTGTACTTGATCATGCGACTGCGCCGTTCCGCCTCGGGGGAGAGGGGAAGTGAGGTGATCGACTGCTGCTTCATGTCGGAATACGCTCCACTACAGCGGATGACTGTCCGCTGCGTCCAGTTTACGTCTCGCTACGAGATCCCGAAGACGCCTTAAGCTGTGAATCGGCGGGCGAAAGTTTTGCCGCGCCACGACTGTTAGGAATGTGCATGACAACGACACGAACCGTCCTCGTTACCGGCGGCAACCGAGGCATCGGTTTTGCCATTGCGGAGGAGTTCCTGGCCCACGGTCACCGAGTGGCCGTGACCTCACGTTCCGGCCACGGGCCGGAGGGCAGCCTCACCGTTCGCGCCGACGTGACGGACGCTGCGAGCATTGACGCCGCGTTTACGGAAATCGAAGCCGCCTACGGCCCGGTCGACGTTGTCGTGGCCAATGCTGGGATCACGAAGGACACGCTGCTCATGCGCATGTCCGATGACGACTTCACCTCGGTCATCGACACGAATCTCAGTGGCGCATTCCGCGTGGTCAAACGAGCGTCAAAAGGCATGCTCAAGGCCCGCTTCGGCCGGATTGTGCTGATCTCCAGCGTCGTCGGCCTCTACGGCTCCGCCGGGCAGGTGAACTACTCCGCTTCGAAGAGCGGCCTCGTCGGACTCGCGCGATCCATCACTCGGGAGCTCGGGTCTCGTGGCATCACCGCCAACGTTGTGGCGCCCGGCTTCATTGAAACCGACATGACCGCGGCGCTGCCGGACACGACGCAGGCCGACTACAAGCGTTCCATTCCTGCCGGTCGCTTCGCAACGCCGACGGAAGTTGCCCGCGTCGTCACCTGGCTCGCCGGCGACGACGCCGGGTACATTTCAGGGGCTGTCATCCCGGTGGATGGTGGCTTGGGGATGGGCCACTAGCGCCCGGCAGGCAGGCGCACACCACTCCTCAGCCGCACGCCGATCAGCCGCGCAGCCCGAGCAGCGGGAGAACCTGGCTGAGGTCGCACACGTCGATGGCGAGATCGGCGGCGGCCCTCACGCGGGGTTTCGCGTTGAAGGCAATGGCGAGACCGGCGGCGTCCATCATGTCCAGGTCGTTGGCGCCGTCCCCGACGGCGACGGTACGGGGGAGCGGCACGCCGTCGGCGAGCGCCCACTCCCGCAGTGCCGACGCTTTGGCTGCGGCGTCGATCACGGGCCCCAGCACGCGCCCGGTGAGGCGTCCTCCGACGATCTCCAACCGGTTGGCCCGCCAGTGGTCGATGGAGAGCTCCGCGGCCAGGGGATCCAACAGTTCATGAAACCCGCCGGACACGACGCCGACGCGGCATCCGTTCGCGTGCAGGCCGGCGATGAGTTCCGGCACGCCCTCAGTGAGGCGGATGATCCGCCCCACGTCGGTGAAGACGCTCTCCGGGAGCCCCGCGAGCGTGGCGACGCGCGCGCGGAGGCTTTCGGCGAAGTCGATTTCACCGAGCATTGCCCGTTCGGTGACCTCGGTGACGAGTTCACGAGATCCAGCGGCATCCGCCAGGAGCTCAATGACCTCGTCTTGGATAAGAGTGGAGTCCACGTCGAGAACGACGAGAAAGCGAGTTGCAGGGGTCACGGGTGGACGCGCACGCCCTTGCCGACCACGGTGATTCCAGAATCGGTCACGCTGAAGCCACGAGCGAGGTCGCGGTCCCGGTCGACTCCGATCGATGCACCGGCCTCAACGACGACCTCCTTGTCCAGGATCGCCCGGTGCACGACGGCGTCGGCCAGGATCTGCACCCGGTCGAAGACGATGGAGTCGACGACCTCGGCGCCAGAGCCGATGACCGTCCAAGGACCGAGCACACTGCGTTCGATGTGGGCGCCCGAGATGACGCAACCGAGCGAGACAATCGAGTCGATCATGGTGCCGAGTGTGCCTCGGGCGTCCCGTACGAACTTGGCTGGTGGCGAGTTCAGCTGCTGGCTGAAGATCGGCCACTCCTGATTGTAGAGGTTGAAGATCGGGAGGGCAGAGATCAGGTCCTGGTGCGCTTCGAAGAACGAGTCGATCGTTCCCACGTCGCGCCAGTAGTAGCGGTCCCGGTCCGTGGAACCGGGCACATCGTTGAGCTGGAGGTCATAGACACCGGCCTCGCCGCGCGCGACGAAGTCGGGGATGATGTCGCCACCCATGTCATGGCTCGAGTCTGTACGTTCTCCGTCGCGCAGAACGGCTTCGATCAGCGCGTCAGTGTTGAAGACGTAGTTACCCATCGAGGCGAACACCTCATGCGGCGCGTCGGCCAGGCCGACGGCGTCCTTGGGCTTCTCGCGGAAGTCCTTGATCCGGTCGGGGGTTGCGGCGTCGACCTCGATCACGCCGAACTGGTCAGCGAGGCCGATCGGCTGACGAATGGCGGCAACGGTGGCCTGGGCACCAGAGCGGATGTGAGCCTGGATCATCTGGCTGAAGTCCATGCGATACACATGGTCGGCGCCGACCACGACAACAATGTCGGGCTTTTCGTCATGGATGAGGTCGAGGCTCTGCAGGATGGCGTCAGCCGACCCGCTGAACCAGCGTTTGCCGAGGCGTTGCTGCGCCGGTACAGAGGCAATGTACGAATTCGACAGGCCTCCGTTCATATGCCAGGTCTGTGACACGTGACGGTCGAGACTGTGTGATTTGTACTGCGTGAGGACGACAACCTGGGTCAACCCCGAATTGATCAGGTTGGACAGCGCAAAGTCCACCAGGCGGTAGTGACCGCCGAACGGTACGGCGGGTTTTGCGCGGTCTTCGGTGAGCGGCATCAGCCGCTTGCCCTCACCACCAGCGAGTACTATTCCAAAGATCTTCTTGGCCTTCATGTGTACAGAGTAGGGCTAATAGGGAGTGTCATGCGCCACCTGCGTGTGTTGCATGTCTCGCTGCGCTAGCTTTGCTCCATGCGAGTGGACATACTGACCAAGGAATACCCGCCCGAGATCTATGGCGGTGCCGGCGTGCACGTGACGGAGCTCGTCAAGGCACTTCGTGAAGATACGGATGTGACGGTGCGGTGCTTCGGCCCGCCCCGCACGGATGCGGAGACGTATGCATATGATGTGCCTCCCACGCTCACGGATGCGAACCCCACGCTGGCCACCCTCGGTGTCGACCTCCAGATGGCACAGGACGTGGGAGGGGCGGACATTGTGCATTCCCACACCTGGTACGCGAACGGTGCCGGGCACTTCGCCAAGCTCCTGCACGGTGTACCGCACGTCGTGACGGCACACAGCCTCGAACCGCTGAGGCCCTGGAAGGCAGAGCAGCTCGGCGGCGGCTATCGAGTGTCGAGCTGGATCGAAAAGACCGCCTTTGAGGCAGCGGATGCCGTCATCGCCGTGAGCGGTGGCATGCGCCGCGATATTCTGCGGAGCTATCCGTCCCTGGACAAATCCCGGGTGCACGTTGTCTACAACGGCATCGACCTCGACCGGTGGAAGCCGACCACCGACCTTGACTTCGTTCGGTCCCTGGGAATCGATCCCGATCGCCCCTCGGTCGTTTTCGTCGGACGCATCACCCGTCAGAAGGGGCTCCCGTACCTGTTGCGGGCTGCAGCAGTATTGCCAGCAGATGTTCAGCTTGTGTTGTGCGCCGGAGCGCCGGACACCCCAGGCATCCTCGCTGAGGTCACGGCCGGTGTCGAGGAGCTGCAGAAAGAACGTTCCGGAGTCGTGTGGATCAACCGACTGCTGGCGCAGCACGAGCTCTCAGCGGTCCTGACCCAGGGGACCGTCTTCGTGTGCCCGTCGATCTATGAGCCGCTGGGCATCGTCAATCTCGAAGCCATGGCGTGCGGTCTCGCGGTCGTCGGAACCGCCACGGGCGGCATCCCGGAGGTTGTTGCGGACGGTGAGACCGGGCGACTCGTTCCCATCGATCAGATGACGGATGGAACCGGAACTCCGCTTGACCCCGACCAATTCGTGGCCGATTTGGCGCGGGTACTCACCGAAGTCGTGGCCGATCCGGTGCGGGCGGCCGAGATGGGACGACAGGGTCGCATCCGCGCGGAGAAGGAATTTGGGTGGGCGCAGATCGCGACGCGCACCCGTGAGATCTACGCCTCGTTGCTGTAGACCGACCATTGCCCGGTCGCCCTGTACCCGGCGACCGGGCGACGCCCGATAACATGGCCTAATGGTCAACGTTCTTCAATTCACCGACGTATCCGTCGTCCGGGCTGGTACAACCATCCTCGACTCAGTGAACTGGAGCGTCGACGATGATCAGCGCTGGGTGATTCTCGGTCCCAATGGTGCCGGCAAGACCACGCTCCTGCAGATTGCCGCCGCGATCACTCACCCGTCGAGCGGTACTGCCGAGGTTCTTGAGGAGCCGCTCGGGGGAACGGACCTCTTTGAGCTTCGTCCGCGCATCGGCTTCGCGTCGACCGCCATGGCGCGTCGCGTCCCGGCCGACGAGAAGGTCCTCGACGTCGTCATGACGGCCGCATACTCCGTGACGGGCCGCTGGAACGAGGAATACGAAGACATCGACGAGCGCCGCGCCCAGCGCGTACTCAACGAATGGAAATTGGAGCACCTGGCTCAGCGCAAATTTGGCACCCTGAGCGATGGCGAGCAGAAGCGCGTTCAGATTGCACGGGCCGTTATGACCGACCCCGAGATGCTGCTGCTCGATGAGCCGGCCGCGAGCCTCGACCTCGGAGCGCGGGAGGCCCTGCTTCAGCTGCTGAGCGGCTACGCGAAGGAACCGCACTCCCCGGCAATCATTATGGTGACGCACCACGTGGAAGAAATACCCCTGGGCTTCACCCATGTACTGCTGATCAAGAACGGCGCCATCGTTGCATCGGGGCCCCTCGCTGAAGCACTGACGGGCGAGGCCCTGAGGGAGACCTTTGGCCTCAACATTGAACTCACCGAAACCGACGGTCGTTACGCGGCCCGGTCACTCTAATTTTGCCTGTGCCTTCCCCCGCGGAGACGCCTTTCTGCTAACGTAGACGGTGGCCATTTGGCCGCACAGTTTTGCACCACTAGACAGCACTGTGACCAGTTAAAAGTCTGTTCACCTGAAGTGCGATAAGGAACTCTTCATGAAGTCTGACATCCACCCCGTGTATAACCCCGTCGTTTTCCGCGACCTCGCCTCGGGCGCGACCTTCCTCACCCGCTCCACGGTCTCCAGCAAGAAGACCATCGAGATGGAAGACGGAACGACCTACCCGGTCATCGACGTCGAAATCTCCTCCGAGTCGCACCCGTTCTACACGGGCAAGCAGCGCATCATGGACTCCGCTGGACGCGTTGAGAAGTTCAACTCGCGTTACAAGGGCTTCGGCAAATAACAGCCGCACCAGGCTCAATCGGCACCGCGTTCTCGTAGCATTTCGACGAGAGAGCACGTGCCCCAACGAAAAGGCGACCAGCTTCTGCTGGTCGCCTTTTCGTTGCGTTCCGCACTGATCCGCGAACGAAAACTACGCGGCCACTGAAAATGGAGCTTTAACGCTCCGGCCACAGCACGTCGGCCACGAACTCCGGATCTCTGCCCCGGCGCATGTACTCCTGAAAGCTTTCCGCCTGCTGGCGGTACCAGGTGATCTGGGCGGCGTGCAGCTCAGAGAGCGTGGTCGGGAGGGCGTTCACATGCGCCCGGTGAATGGCCTGCGCCACCCGACCCGCGGCGATGGCGTCTGCTCCTGCATCGTGCGCGTCGGCGAGGGTCACCCCATAGAAGGCCGACGTGGCCTCGAGGGTGCGCTTTCCCTTGCGGTACTTGTCGACGCCCTTGTCGATGACGAGGGGATCAATCACCGGATACGGCGACAGCAGCGGTGCGATCCCGTGTCGCGTGGCCTCACGATTCAGCAATGTGAGGTCATACGGAGCGTTGTAGGCCACCACCGGCAGGCCGTTGGCGAGATGTGCGCTAAGTGCTGCCACGATCTCCGCGACCCCCTCGGCAGCCTTCTGCCCGTTCAAGACGGCGTGTTCGGTCGTGATGCCATGCACGTTCGTGGCTCCGGCGGGAATGTCGACACCCGGGTCCAACAGCCAATCGATGCGCTGTTCAACGTCGCCGTTCTCACCGAGCACCGCCACGGTCGCTGAAACGATGCGACAGGTCTCCACGTCGATTCCGGTTGTTTCTAAATCAAAGACGGCGAGTCGATCGCTCCAGTTGCTCATACCCCCACCCTACGGGCGCCTACCGACACTGCCCGGCAGGCCAGCCCGGCGGCTGTCCTATCCGCAGCGCAGCCAGAAGAAGCTCTGGGCGCCCAGCGTCAGTGTGAGCGCCCCCTCCGCGTCGAAGCTCGGGAAGACGGCGCCGCCGAACAGGTCGTAGAGACGCGTCCCCGCCATCTCCGGGTCGGTAATCTGAAACGCGACCGGATTGTGCGAAAAACTGAAAACGCACAGGACCGTTTCCGGCTGGTCCCCGTACATCTTTCCGCTTCCGGCGTAAGAGCGCGTGAACGCGAGAACCGACTCATGGTTCGTCGTGAGCACCTTGATCGCACCGAGACCGAACGTGGGATGCGCCTTCCGCACGTGGATGACGTTGCGGATCCAGTGGAGCAGCGATCCCGACTGGGCGAGGTGCGTTTCCACGTTCGTTTGCGTGTAGTTGTAGACGAGGGACTGCACAAGGGGCAGGAACAGCTTGCCGGGGTCGGCGGAGGAAAAGCCGGCGTTGCGGTCGGGTGTCCACTGCATGGGTGTGCGCGAACTATCCCGGTCGGGCAGCCAGATATTGTCGCCCATGCCGATTTCGTCGCCGTAGTACAGAAACGGGCTTCCCGGCAGGGCAAAGAGCAAGGCGTGCGCGAGCTCAAGCTCGGAGCGGGAGTTGTCCAACAGCGGAGCCAGCCGACGACGGATGCCGATGTTCGCTCGCATCCGTGGGTCGTAGGCGTACCAGCCATACATCGCCTGCCGGTATTCCTCACTCACCATCTCGAGCGTCAACTCGTCGTGATTACGCAGGAACACGGCCCAGCCGGCCCCCTCGGGGATATCGGTGGTCTCGGACAGCACGCGCACGAGCTCATTGGCCTGCTGTGAGCGCAGCGAGTAGAAGATCCGTGGCATGACCGGGAAGTCAAAGGCCATGTGGCATTCGGGCTCCTCCTCCGTACCGAAGAAGGCGGCAACCTCACGCGGCCACTGGTTCGCCTCGGCGATCATGACCCGACCTGGGTAGTCCCGATCGACCATGGCCCGCAGCTGCCGAACGAACTCGTGCGTGGGCGGCTCACCCTCACCATTGCCCTCATCCGATTCGTACAGGTAGGGGATGGCGTCGAGCCGAAATCCGTCGACCCCGAGGTCGAGCCAAAAACGAATGACATCGACCATGGCCTCGTGCACGGCCGGATTCTCGAAGTTGAGGTCGGGCTGGTGGGAGAAGAAGCGGTGAAAGAAGAACTGCCGCCTCACGGCGTCGAAGGCCCAGTTCGATTCCTCGGTGTCGGTGAAGATGATGCGAATGTTGGGGTACTTGTCGTCCGTGTCATTCCAGACATAGAATTCCCCGAAGGGGCCTTCGGGGTCTTCCCTGGACTGCTGGAACCACTCGTGCTGGTCGGAGGTGTGGTTCAGCGGAAGGTCGATGATGATGCGCATGTTGCGTTCGTGCGCCTTCGTGACCAGGTCCTTGAACTCCTCCAGCGTGCCGAACTCGGGCAGGATCGACCGATAATTCGAGACGTCGTAACCACCGTCCCGGAGCGGTGACGTGAAAAACGGAGGAATCCAGAGAGCGTCGATTCCGAGCCACTGCAGGTAGTCCAATTTGGAGACGAGTCCCGCGAGGTCGCCGAAACCGTCGGCATTGCTGTCGACGAAGGAGCGGACCATCACCTCGTAAAAGACCGAGCGACGGTACCAGAGCGGGTCCAGACTCAACCCGGGCAGCTGAATGGGTGCAGTAAAGCTCACGGCGATCCTCCCGGCCCAACAGGGCACTGGTCAGCAAATAGTCGATCTGAAAGCCAGATCAGACCGAGTCTAGAGCGACGCGGTCAGTGTCTGGCCAGACGCAGGCAAGTCTCCCCGATAAACTTTCTTTGATGATCGTTCCTTCCCCCTACGCCGACCTGCTTGACCTGATCCCTGTGACGGCCCGCACCCTCACGGTGTGTGGCAGCCGGAGTGCGTTCTGGGAGTACGGCGACCCCGAATCAGCCACGACAATCGTGATGGTGCACGGCTTTCGGGGCGATCACCACGGGCTCGAACCCGTCGTGGCGCACCTCCCCGGGGTGCGGATCATCTCACCGGACCTGCCGGGTTTTGGAGAGTCCGAGCCGCTCGTGGGCCGACGCCACGACCTGGACGGCTACGCGTTCTGGCTGGCAGCGTTCCTCAAAGCGCTTGCACCGACCGGTCGCGTCGTCATCCTCGGGCACTCCTTCGGGTCGATCGTTGTCGCCGCGGCGCTGGCCGGCGGCATGCCCGCCGACGACGTCGTTCTCGTGAACCCCATCGCGGCGCCGGCTCTGTCCGGGCCGCGCGGGGTTCTCACCCGACTCGCAGTTTTCTACTACTGGGCAGCGGCAACCCTTCCGGAGCGCCTCGGTTTCGCGCTGCTTTGCAACCGGGCCATCGTGCGCATCATGAGCGTCACGATGACCAAGACCAGGAACCACGGGCTGCGCCGGTGGATCCACAACCAGCACGACCGATTCTTCTCGGCGTTCTCCGACCGCACGGTCGTTCTTGATGCCTTCCGAGCCTCGGTCGGACACGATGTCAGCGAGTTCGCAGCCCGCATTCCCCAGCGAACAGTGCTCATCGCCGCGGAAAAAGATGACATCACCCCTGTTGCGGCGCAGTATCGCCTGCAAACGCTGTTCGCGGATGCCTCGCTCGCGGTGATCCAGGATGTGGGCCACCTCATCCACTATGAAATGCCGTCCCCCGCCGCCGCGCAGGTGCGGACCTTCCTCGCCCTGGCGGAAACGACATGAAGATTGTCTTCGACTGCCGGTACACCAGGACGGATCGTCACGACGGGATCAGTCGCTACACGGCGGGGCTGGTCACCGAACTCGCCGCGTTGCATCCGCTCACCATGCTCATCAGCGATCACCGCCAGCTGGCCATGCTGCCGAACGTGCCGTGGCAACTCGTGAGCGCACCCACGAGCATCCGTGAACCGTTGGTCGCGTACCAGGTGAACCGGCTCAACCCGGACGTCGTGTTCAGCCCCATGCAGACCATGGGTTCCTGGGGGCGCACGTATCGTTTGCTGCTCACCGTGCATGACCTCATCTACTACCGCAATCGCACGCCCCCTCGAGAGTTCTCGTGGACGATTCGGTTGTTGTGGCGCCTCTACCACCTCTCCTGGTGGCCGCAGCGGATGCTTCTCAATCGCGCGGACGCGGTCGTCACGGTTTCCGAGACCACCGGTTCACTCATCGCAGAACACCACCTCACTAGGCGCCCCGTGCGGGTCGTCCCCAACGCCGCAGCGCCTGCCCCAAACGATGGTCCGCAGGCGCCGCGCCTCGCCCCGGCAACCGGCCGGCTGGTCTACATGGGTTCCTTCATGCCGTACAAGAACGTGGACGCCCTCGTGCGCGCCGCGGCCGAACTGCCCGAACACGAACTACACCTGATGAGCCGGGTATCCGAGGAAGAGCGGGCCAGGCTCACGAGTCTCGCCCCACAGGCTCGACTCGTCTTTCACAACGGGGCGACCGACGAGGAGTACACCGCCGTGCTCCGCTCGGCGACCGCCCTCGTGACCGCATCGCTGGACGAGGGTTTCGGCATTCCGCTCGTCGAGGCGATGAGCCTCGGCGTTCCGGTCGTGGTGAGCGACATCCCCATTTTTCGAGAGATCGGTGCCGACGCCGCCCTCTACTTCGAGCCCACCGACCCGGCGGCTCTCGTCGCCGCCGTGCACGCACTGGCCGAACCGGGGGAGTGGGCGGCTCGGTCTGGTCGCTCCGTTGTCGCGGCGTCGCGCTTCACGTGGCGGGCCTCTGCGGTCAAGCTGCTCGCGGCGATCACCGAACAGGTCGAGCCGGGCTCACGGGGCTGAGACCCGCCTCACCGACGTGCTCGCTGGCCGCTCAGCGCAGAACGTCGAATGATTCGTTGACCGTGCGGAGCGTCGCGTCGAAATGCGTGAGTTCAATGCGGCCGTACTGCCAGACGAAATCGTGCACCGAACCGTTGGCGATGATCTCGTCGTGGCGCGGGCGTTCCCCGTCGGTGAAATGGCGCAGCAGCGTGCCGATGATGCCGCCGTGGCTCACGATCAGCACGGACTTGCCGTCATGCACGTCGGCCAGGCGCGCCAGTGCGGGCAGCACCCGGCCCAAGACGTGCTGGCGGGTTTCCAGACCGGGGACGGGGACGCCGTCGGGAAAGCGCTTCTGCCGTTCCGCGAAGGTGAGCCCCTCCACCTCGCCGTGGTGACGTTCGGTCATATCCGCATCGAGTTCCGGTCGGGTGAGTCCTAGCTCGCCGGCGATGATCCGCGCGGTTTCTTCGGCTCGCAGCAGCGGGCTGCTCACGACAACGTCCCAATGTCGCTCACGCAGGCGCATGCCCGACTCGGCGGCCTGGGCCCGCCCGGTGGAATTCAGCGGGATGTCCGTGCTCCCCTGGATGCGCTGGTGCAGGTTCCATTCGGTCTGGCCATGGCGCACGATGGACAGCCGTGTCACGCGCGCGGCCTCCGTACTGTTCAGCACAGGCGGTCCGCCAACCCAGCGAGGGTCTCCGAGGTGCCGGCGTCGAGCTTGAGCACCGCGCGTCCGTCGCCCTTTGTGGCGCCGCGGTTGATGACAATGATCGGTAGTTTGCGGCGACGAGCCTGTTCAAGCAAGCGGATGCCGGAATTCACCGCGAGAGAGGACCCCGCGATAACGAACGCCTCGGCGGCCTGCACGAGCGACTGGGCGGCCGTGAACCGTTCGGTGGGCACCAGCTCACCGAAGAACACCACATTGGGCTTGAGCATCCCGCCACAGACCGTGCAGGCCGGAATGGTGAAACCGTCAATGTCATCGACGTCGACGTCGCCGTCCGGAGCGATGCGCACGGCCTCGGGCGTTCTGAGCGACGGGTTCGCATCTTCCAGCCGCTCCGCCACGCTGTCTCGCCCGAAGGCCTGTCCGCAGACGAGACAGATAACGCGATCCATCGATCCGTGCAGTTCGACGACGTGCCGGGACCCGGCGCGCGCGTGCAGGCCGTCAACGTTCTGCGTGATGATGCCGGAGAACACACCAGAGGCCTCGAGGCGCATCAGTGAGGTATGACCCATGTTGGGCTGTGCCGCGCGAAAATGTCGCCACCCCAGATGGCTGCCCGCCCAATAACGTTTTCGAGCGCGCTCGTTGCTCGCAAAAGTTTGAAAGGTCATGGGCGTGCGCTGAGGAGCGCCCTCGCCCCGATAGTCCGGAATACCCGAGTCGGTGCTGAGCCCGGCGCCGGTCAGGACGACGGCCTGGCGTCCGCGCAGCATGTCGGCGAGGGCGTCGAGTTGTGTCCGCGCCGTGGAGTTGTCCGGTGTACCGGCAGGCGCCTCATGGGCTAACACTGCGTCAGTCAGGATGCCGGCACGCGGGAACAGATCGGCTGTCATACATGCTCCCGTCTCGATCTGTGGAGTTCCACCCGGACCCGGGGAAACCGCGGGCTCGTATTTTCCCACACTACAATTCTAAACTCGTCTGTTTTCAGAAATGATTGCCGACCTGTCAGGCTGAACGTAACTCTCCCTCGAAAGGCGCTCTTCCCGTGCAGATCATCCCCATCACCGACCTCGATCTGCCCGACCTGAGCGACTACTCCCGCCTCACCGATGTCGCGTTGCGACGGGTCTCCGAGCCCGCCGGTGGTCTCTACATCGCGGAGTCTGCCAAGGTGATCGGTCGCGCCCTCGCTGCGGGCCACCAGCCGCGCTCCCTCCTCGTTCAGGAGCAGTGGCTGCCCGACGCGGAACGGCTGCTCCAGGATTGGCCGGATGTGCCCGTGTACGTGGGGGAGTCTCGAATACTGGAGAAGCTCACGGGATACAACCTGCACCGCGGCGCCCTGGCCGCCATTCATCGTCCGGCGCTCCCGTCGGTGTCAGAGCTCATCGCCGACGCCCGCCGCATCGTGATTCTCGAAGACATCGTCGATCACACGAACGTGGGTGCCATTTTTCGTTCCGTGGCGGGCCTCGGCGCCGACGCCGTGCTGATCACGCCGCGCTGCGCGGACCCACTGTACCGACGCAGCGTCCGCGTGAGCATGGGCACCGTGTTGCAAGTGCCGTGGACCCGGCTCCCCGAGTGGAGTGAGGCGACGCCGCTGCTACGCGAGGCCGGCTTCCACCTCGCAGCGCTGGCGCTGAGCGACGAGGCCGTGTCCCTCGATCGTTTCGCCGCCACCGCGCCGGAGCGGGTGGCCCTCGTGCTCGGGGCCGAGGGCGATGGTCTCAGCCCCCACGCGCTCGAGGCTGCGGACACCGTGGTCACCATCCCCATGCTGCACGGCGTCGATTCGCTCAACGTGGCCTCGGCGAGCGCCGTCGCGCTCTACGCCCTACGCCTCTAGCCATTGTGGAGTCGCGGCACTCGTTTGGTCCCACAGCACTAATTTCAACGAGTGCCCGGGACTCTAACGAGTGCGACGACGGCCAGGCAAGGCACCGGCGAGGCCAGGGCCGGTACGATTGACGGATGCCCCAGAGCCGACGCGTGACCCTTCGCCGAAGGCGCCTCGCCGTCTTCGGATCCCTCCTCATTGCCCTCGTGGGCGTCGGTTACCTCGGTGCCACCGGGCTCGCCCCCGTGCCGGCGTCGGCCGCCACGATCAGTCAGCCCGCGGATCTGACACAGCCGACGACGGAACCGGCATGGCCGAGCTTCGGCGAGGGTGCGATCGGGGCCGTCGGATTCCCCGGGGTGCTCGCGTCCCACGGGGAACAGGCATCCGTTCCGATCGCGAGCATCACGAAGATGGTCACGGCACTCGTGGTGTTGGACGCCAAGCCTCTCGCCGCGGGCGAGGCCGGGCCCGACATCACCTTCACCGATGCCGATATTGACCTGTACTACAAGTCACTCGCCGAGAACGGCTCTGTCGCCACCGTCGTATCGGGCATGGTGCTGAGCGAGCGAGAGGCTTTCGAGGCCATGCTGCTTCCCTCCGCCAATAACTACGCGGCCTCCCTTGCCGTGTGGGCCTACGGAAGCGAGAAGGGCTACCTCACGGCCGCGAACTCCTGGCTGCAGGCGAAGGGCCTCACCGACACCGTCGTGGCCGACACGAGCGGCATTTCGTCCAGCAGCGTGAGCAGCCCGGCGGACCTCGTCGAGCTCGCGAAACTTGCCGTCGGTAACCCGGCACTGGCCGAGATCGTGGCAATGCCTGCTGCCGTTCTGCCCACGATCGGCAGGGTCACGAACACGAACAAGCTGCTCGGCACGGGGGGCGTTGACGGCATCAAGACCGGAACGACCGATGCCGCCGGCGCGTGCCTGCTGTTCTCGACGGACCTCACCGTGGGCGGCGAGACCGTCACCCTCGTGGGCGTGGTGCTCGGCGGCGACACGCACGGGGAACTCAATGATGCGATTGCTGCGCTCATCGCGAGTGTCAAGCCGGGCTTCCAGGACGTGGACCTCGCCGCGAAGGGCGATTCTTTCGGCTCGTACACGACGAAGTGGGGGCAGACGGCAGACGCGGTGGCCGGCGAGGACGCCTCCGTCCTCGTCTGGTCGGACACTCCCGTCACCGGCGCGATCACGGCACGAAACATGACCGTCGGCCAGACGGGCGACTCGGTCGGCGACGTGGACTTCACCGTGGGGGACCGGTCGGTCAGTGTGCCCCTGGTGCTCGACGAACCCCTCACCGGCCCGGGTCCCGGCTGGCGGTTCAGCCACCCGGGCGAGCTCGCGGCCGGTTAGCGGCCCGCTGGCTACTGGTGCAGCAGGAAGGGTCCGGCGGCCGGGCGTTTGGGCAGCACATTGTCACCAGACGACTGGTGCCGCACTCGTCTCAGTACCCACGGCACAAGGTATTCCCTGGCCCAGACGAGGTCTTCCGTGCGGGCCTGGTGCCAGGTCGTGCCGCGCATCGGTTCGGGATTCTGTGGCTCAAGAGTGTTCTCCACATTGAGCGCCGAGAGCACCATCCGAGCCACGGTGTGATGGCCCAGGGCGTTCAGGTGTAGCCGGTCGGGTGCCCACATGCGCGAATCCTGAATCTCCCGCAGCGACCACATGTCGGCCACGATGCAGTCATGCTTCTCGGCGACGGCGCGCAGATTCTCGTTGTAGATGGCGACCTTGCCGCGGATGCCGCGAAACACGGGGGAGAAGCCCACGTCGGCACCGGTGAACAGCACGACCGTCGCGCCATCACGGCGGAGCCGGCCCACAGCTTCCTCGCAGCGGGACGCTATCTCGTCCGGGTCGGTACCCGGTCGAATCACATCGTTGCCGCCGGCCGAGAACGTGACCAGGTCGGGTCGCAGGTCGATGGCCGGTTCGATCTGCTCGTGGCTGATCTGTCGAATGAGCTTGCCCCGCACGGCGAGGTTCGCGTACGCGAAATCGTCGGTCCCGGCGCTGAGCATCTCGGCCACTCGGTCGGCCCACCCCCGGCTTCCCCCAGGGGCAGACGGTTCGGGGTCGCCGATTCCCTCCGTGAAGGAATCGCCCACGGCGACGTAACGGGACCACGGATGCTGCTGATTCGTCATCCTGACATTGTGCCGTGACATATGCTCCCCCGCACAACTTGATATCTTGGGGAGTAGTGAATACTCCATCTATTTTCGGCCCCGCGCAGGGGACGAGTGCAGCCGAACACTTGTCCCCATCCTTCCCGGAGAGAGCCGCGTGGGGCACCGCAAGCAAGTTGCGGGCCTGGCAGGCCGAAGCCCTTGAGACCTACTTCGTGCACGAGCCCCGGGATTTTCTCGCCGCAGCCACACCGGGTGCCGGAAAGACCACGTTCGCGCTGCGACTTGCCGCCGAGCTGCGCTCGCGCCGCACCATCGACCGCATCACGGTTGTTGCCCCGACCGAGCATCTGAAGAACCAGTGGGCGGATGCCGCGGCGAGGGCAGGCATCCGTCTCGACCCGATGTTCAAGAACGCCGACGGCATCTACGGCAGCCACTATCACGGCGTCGTGGTCACGTATGCGCAGGTTGCCGCCCGGGCGGCGCTGCACAAGCGACTCACCGAGTCCAGCCGCACCCTCGTGATTCTCGACGAGATCCACCACGGCGGCGATGCGCTGAGCTGGGGCGACGCCATCCGGGAGGCCTTCGGCCCGGCGACGCGCCGGCTTTCTCTCACCGGTACCCCGTTTCGCTCTGACACCTCGCCGATCCCGTTCGTGAGCTACCTGCCCGACAAGCACGGCATTCGCATGTCACAGAGCGACTACGCCTACGGCTACGGCCGCGCGCTGGCCGATGGCGTCGTTCGCCCGGTGATGTTCATGGTCTACGCCGGGCACATGAAGTGGCGCACGCGCGCCGGCGACGAGATGGAAGCCAAACTGGGGGAGGGCAACACCAAGGACATCACGAGCCAGGCGTGGCGCACCGCACTTGAGCCGACCGGCCAGTGGATCCCGGCGGTGCTTCGATCGGCGGACCAGCGCCTGACTGCCGTGCGCCAGGGCATCCCGGATGCCGGCGGCCTCGTGATCGCGACCGACCAGACAACCGCACGGGCCTACGCGGTGATCCTCGAGGAGATCTGTGGGGAGCCGGTCACGATCGTCCTCTCGGACGAGAAGGAATCCAGCGACCGTATCGACGAATTCTCGAAGAACACCAGGCGATGGATGGTGGCCGTGCGCATGGTGTCTGAGGGCGTCGACGTGCCGCGGCTCGCGGTGGGCGTCTATGCCACAAGCGCCGCGACCCCCCTGTACTTCGCCCAGGCGATCGGCCGATTCGTGCGCGCCCGTCGCCGCGGTGAGACGGCGTCGATCTTCCTGCCCAACGTGCCGGGGCTGCTCAGCCTCGCCAACGCCATGGAGCTCGAACGCGACCATGCGCTTGACCGCAGCAACCGTGAAGACGGCGATGACGGCATGTACAACCCCGAAGACGCCATGGTTGCCGCGGCCAACAAGGACGAGAAGGCCTCGGATGACCTCGGCGAAGACGACTTCACCTGGCAGGCGTTGGACTCCCAGGCCACGTTCGACATGGTCATGTTCAACGGCGACGAGTTCGGCGAACTGGCCGAACCTGGAACCGATGAGGAATTCGACTTCATCGGCATCCCGGGCCTGTTGGAGCCTGAACAGGTCTCCGAACTGCTGCGGCACCACCAGACCAAGCAGGCCAAACGCTCTACAGACCGCCGTAAGGACCCGGCAACGGGTGAGATCGCCCCGGAGGACCCCCCGCCGCTCTATCGCACGCTGAAGGAACAGCGGACGCTCCTCGCGAGCCTCGTGGGCATGTGGTCCAAGCTCGCCGAAGAGCCCCACGGCATGATCCACTCGGAACTGCGGCGGCTGTGCGGCGGCCCCGCGGTCGCCCAGGCCAGCGTCACCCAGTTGCAGATGCGCATCGACCTGCTCCGCCGCCGTCTCGGCCGCAGCTAGCCCTGTTCTCAGTCGTCTTCTCGGCAGCCCGGGTGAGTATTGACCGACGCGGGATCCGAGATCCTGGCCGGTTTGGTCGGGTCCGTACCTTCGTGACGACGGAGCAGTTCTGAAGCCCGCCGGTGCCGACCGAGTGCGCGGAGAACCACGCCGCCCTCTGCCTGCACCGCTGGTTCGGTTGGTCCGGCTCGCTGAGCGTGTCGTAACGGATCAACGCGGTTCCGGATCAACTCGCCTTCTGATGGCGGTTAGAAGGGCGCGGGGTCGCGGAGGGGGTCGGTGGGCCAGTCTGTGTCGAACGGGTTGATGTATTTCTCGCGCGTTCGGGGTCCCTCGCCGGGGTGCGCGAGCGGGGGCGGCATGCGGGTGGCCGGGTCGGTGGCGTAGGGCCTGCCGGTTGGGGAGACCCCGTGCAGCACCCCGTCATCGGTCTGGGTGACCGACCAGTCGGTGTGCGGCCTCCGGGTCGATCAGACCATACCCCTCCAGGCTGCCCGGGTGCAGGCCCTCCCGCAACAGACGCGCCTTCAGATCAAACTTCGACACCGTCAACGTCACCGCGAACGGAAGCGCCGCCGCCTCAAACTCCCGCTGCGACCGGGACGGAATCGACGCGACATGATCAATCATGCGCTGCGCATGACGCGCACTGATCTGCCCGGCCCGCAACGCCGCCAGCGTGAGCGGCAACGCATGCGTGAGGCACCGGCTCTCCCGCCACAGGCCTGCCGCGGTGCTCTGCGGAATACGCAGCGCGCACGCGATCTCCGCCGTCATCGCCCGTTCCGCAGCGTACCGGGCATCCCACCGGTCCGTACCGGTTGCCTTCCCCGTCTGGGCAACGTCCGTCGCCCGCGTGAAGGCCCGATCCACCGCCTCGACCCTGGAGGCCTGCGCCCAGACGATCACCTTCTCGACGTACATCACCCGATCAATCAGGGCGCCGACCTGCGCGTCACCCTTGACGAGGTTGATCACGCCCGGCTGATCAGCTCCACGCCCATCAACTCCGGGGCGACACCGTCACCGTCAACGAAACCGAACGGGTCGGCAGCGGCGGCAACGCAGCGGAGGGGATCTTCCGGTTCTTCGCTCGTGTCCACGCCCCCATTTTACCCCGATTCGTACACACAAACGAGGAACTCTCAGACAAATAGTTCCGAGGTTACAACACCTCTTCACCACCAGCAACATCCGTTCACGAACGCAGAATCGCCCCGGGGAGAGCCCAGGGCCGCCCCGTGCGGGACCGCAGCCCACCGGCGAGGCCCGGCCCGCCCGGTCCCGCGAGCTCGCGTTACCGGCTTCGCGCAGCCCTTAGCCCACCAGCGGAACCGTGGACCGTACGGTGCCCGCTTCACGGCTGGCCTCGAGGGCGGCGAGGATGTCGGCCATGAGGTCGTCAACGTGCTCCAGGCCCACCGAGATGCGCACGACGCCGGCGGAGGGGCGCGCACTCGCCTCGACCGGGCGATGCGTGAGCGAAGCCGGGTGCTGCACGAGCGAGTCGACCCCGCCGAGAGACACGGCGTGCGTGATGAGCCGGAGCGACTCGGTGAAACGCGCGGCGGCGTCATAGTCGCCGAAGTCCAGGGCGATGAGCGAACCGGCGCCGGCACACTGGCGTCCAATCAGTGCCTGCGGGTCCTGCCCGGTGAGCCCGGGGTAGAGCACCCGACTCAGCGCGGGGTGGCCGACGAGTCGGCCGGCGATCAGGCCGGCCGTCGCCTGCTGGGCGCGCACGCGCACGGGTAGGGTGCGCAACCCGCGGTGCAGGAGATAGGCGCTCAGCGGATGCAGCAACCCACCGGTCAGAGCACGCACCTGCCGGAGGCGCACCATCCATTCCTCCGGGCCGGACACGGTTCCGCCCATCGCATCCCCATGTCCGCCGATGTACTTGGTGGCACTGTGCAGTACGAGGGTTGCGCCCGATTCGAGCGGTCGCTGCAGCACCGGCGTGGCGAAGGTGTTGTCGACGAGCACCGGCACCGTCCCGGCCGCGTCGACAATCGCGCGAATGTCGGTCAGCTGCAGGGTCGGGTTGGCGGGGGATTCCAGGATGACCAGTCCGGTGTTGGGTCGGATGGCGGCAGTCACGCCGCCCGCATCCGCCCAGGTGATTTCGGTGCCAAGTAAACCGCTCGCGAGCACGTGGTCCGTTCCGCCATAGATCGGGCGCAATGCCACGATGTGCGGCTTGCCCGCAGTGACGGTGGCGATAAGGGTGGCCGTCAGCGCGGCCATCCCGCTGGCAAACGCGACAGTGGATTCCGACCCTTCGAGCGAGGAGAGCGATTCCTCGAACCGGGCGACACCGGGCTGCCACAAGCGCTGATACACCGCGGAGTCGCCGGGCTGGAGGGTTCCTCCCGTCGCCAGATTCTCATAGGAATCGCCACCGGAATCGACCCCGGTCAGGTGATTCGTGGTGGAGAGATCAATGACGGGTACGTGGGACCCGCTTTCGGTGAGTCCGCTCATCCCGGAGTGGACCGCACGGGTTTCGATGTGTGACGACGATGGCAACATTCTTCGACAGAAACAGATTCTGTTCGTATGCGCAAGTGGCTCTGCAGACTCTGCCACAAGTTCGTGCGAATATCGCATAAACTTCTCTGCAACGAAGGAGCACAGCGATGGAATCGAAGAAGCCAGAACTAGACCGGGTCGATCGTGCGCTTCTGCGAGCGCTATCGGTGAATGCCCGCGCGTCAGGGGCGGCGTTGGCGGGCGAGATCGGAGTGGCGGAGTCCACCGTGTCCTTGCGGTTGCGTCGACTGCAACAGCTCGGTCATATTCGCGGCTATCGAGCGAACATCGACCTCGCGGCGCTTGGTGCATCCCTGCAGGCGCTCATCTCGGTGCGACTGGCCAAACACGCCCGCGCGCAGATTGATGATTTCCGCAACGCTGCACCGCACTGGCCCGGTGTCATCGGGCTGTTCCACACCGCGGGGGCCGACGACTACCTGCTGCACGTCGCGGCGGCCGACGCCTCAGATCTGCGCGACTTCGTTCTGGAACACCTCGCGGAGCATCCGGCCGTCGCCCACACCGAGACCAACCTGATCTTTGAGTACGTCGACGGTGACGGCTGGCAGGACCTGGTCAAATAAGTGGTTAACGAGGTAACGCCCCCGCCAGAGGCGGGGGCGTTACGGAACTCTATCTATAGCTGTTTATAAGCTACAGCTTTTCAAAAAAGCTTAGAGGGAGCGAATGTTCTCGGCCTGGGGGCCCTTGGGGCCCTGGGTTACCTCGAACTCGACCTTCTGGTTCTCATCGAGGGACTTGTAGCCATTCGACGCGATCGCGGAGTAGTGCGCGAAAACATCGGCGCTTCCGTCGTCGGGTGCAATGAAGCCGAAGCCCTTTTCAGCGTTGAACCATTTTACGGTACCTGTTGCCATTTGTAAAACTCCTCCAGGAGTGTTAGATCGACCCCGACTGTCAGGGCCGCTCGTCGCGGTATTCGTCGTCCGCTTCCGAAAGGAATGTGGCGCATCAACCGAGGTCAATGCGTTTAAGACGTGCAAGCACTACAACTTCAGAACCAACACTAGCCCACATCGGCCATAGATACGAACTTAGGCGGCGTTTCAAAACAAACCCTCGGTCTTTTCGAGGCGGAGGGTTCTTTGCGCACGCCCGCAATTCATCAATCCACGGTCACGAAGTCGATGAGGTGTTCGACACGTCCGAGGAGCTGGGGTTCGAGATCGGCGTACGTACGCACCTGCCCGAGGATCCGCTGCCAGGCCCTGGCGATATCCGCCTGCTCCTCGTGCGGCCAACCGAGAGCGGCGCAGATGCCGTGCTTCCATTCGATGCTGCGCGGTATCTGGGGCCATTCGGACAGGCCCACCCTCGCGGGCTTCACCGCCTGCCACACATCGATGTAGGGGTGCCCGACCACGAGAACGGATTTTCCGTGCGGACCGCGGGCCACCGCCTCAGCGATGCGGCTCTCCTTCGAGCGGGGGACCAGGTGGTCCACCAGCACGCCGACCTTGCGTCTGGGGCTGGGGCCGAACTCCGCGAGGATCTCCTCCAGGTGATCGATGCCCTCGAGGTACTCCACGACTACGCCCTCAATGCGCAGATCGGCTCCCCACACCTTCTCCACGAGCTCGGCGTCGTGGCGACCCTCGACGAAGATTCGGCTTGCCCGGGCGACGCGCGCGGGCGCATCCGTCACAGCCATCGACCCCGATGCCGTTCGTGCCCGCCCGATCGCGGCGGCCATGGTGGGTGCAACGAGCACCACGGGCTTGCCTTCCAGGAGGAACCCCCCGCCGAGCGGGAATAACCGGTGCTTGCCATGCCGGTCTTCCAGCGTGACTATCTTTTTCTCCACCCGGATGATCGCCCCGCAGAAACCGGTCGCAACCTCCTCAACCACGAGATCGCGGGTGGCTTCCTGGGTGGGAATGATGATGCGGCCGGCTTTTTGCCAGCCGGGGGAGAGCACGTCTGCGCCGTATCGGTCGTCCATAGAATCGACGCTAGCTCACCTGCGCTGCGGGTCGCGGCCGCCACGACAATGGGCTGGAGTAATCTGTTACTCATGTGTGGTCGATACGTCATTACCGATACGGCGGCAGATCTCGCTGCCATGTTCGACGTTGAACACGAGGGGGCGAATCTGCCGGAGCCGTCGTGGAATATCAAGCCGACGGAACAGATTCCGATCGTGTTGGAGTCAGCGAAGCAGGAACCGGCCGTGCGTCGCCTCGAGTCCGCGCGTTGGTCGTTAATCCCGTCATTCGCCACCGACCCCAAATCCACGTTCCCCACGTTCAACGCGCGCTCAGAGTCGGCGGCCGAGAAGCCAACGTTCAAGAAGTCCGTCGAGGCGCGGCGTGCGCTCATCCCGGCGACGGGGTACTACGAGTGGCACACAGAGGGAAGCACGAAGACTCCCTACTTCGTGCATTCGGATGACGGACTCCCGCTCGCGTTTGCAGGCCTGTATTCCTGGTGGCGCAACCCCGCGCTGGCCGATGACGACCCTGCCCGGTGGGTACTCTCGGCCACGATTCTGACGGCCGACGCGCAGGGGCCGCTCGCCGCAATTCACGACCGGATACCGGTAGCGCTTCCCGACGAGGCCTGGGACCAATGGCTCGATCCGCACACCCGCGGGGACCAGGACTTCGTGGACGCTGCCGTTGCCGCGTCTCGAGGCCTCGCCGAAACGCTGCGCTTCTATGAAGTTGCACCGGTCGTGGGCGATGGTCCGGAACTCATCGGACCCCTCAGGGGCGATTCCGTCTAGGCGGGGCCGTTCCCGACCACGTATTCTCCTCGCCCTGCCGCGTTTGGTTAAGCTCGATCGGCTGGGGCCGGTACGCTCAAAGGAGGAGTCCGGAGAATTTGCGCGGGCACCACGTCGAGAGGATCACACCATGAACATCGTCCCCTTTATTATCGCCCTTGCGATTTTCATCCTGGGCATGTTCCTGTTCGGCCTTGCCTTCTCGGTCACGGTCTTTCAGGGCGCGATCTTCATCGCCGGAATCCTGGCGATTTCGCTGGCTCTCGCTATCCCGTTCCACTTTCTTCGCAACTAGGCGTCCCGCGCGGCTGGGTAGCGTGCGGCGCCCGTCCTTGGGCGGGAGCCCGGCGACCAGGTTGATCAACGCCGCGAGAATACCCGCCGCGAACGGCAAGGCCGGCAGTGCCGAGGCCCGCCGGTAACACGAGCAACTCCGATATCCGTCGCGACGGGTCTTCCCTCATGGCATGACTGGCCGCGGCCGCGACTTCGAAGCGCCCCACGGCGAGCCGGACCCAGCCGGCGTCGGTAACGCACACGGCCGCCCAGCCCGCAATGAGCGACAGCGCCCCCGCCCGGTATGCCTGGGGCGGGATCCGTCATTCACTGAGCGGTGTGCACTCCGGCGTGGAGAGCCCGTGTTCGGCGGTATTCCAGCCACGCGCGGTATGTTGTCCCATTGACCCACCGATCGTCTGACCGCAGGAAGGTACATCCCCGGATGCACGAGAGCCCCGCCGCGTCCACCCCGTACGAGGTATTGGGAGTTGCTCCCTCGGCGAGCGACGACGCGCTGCGCCGCGCGTACAGACTGCAGCTGCGCAAGACGCACCCCGATGTCGGTGGTAGTGCTGCACAATTCCACGCGGTGCAGATCGCGTGGGAACGCGTCGGCAGTCCCGAGAGCCGTGCGGCTTACGACCGCACGCGGGTCGGCGATCCGGAGTCCGCCATGCCGGCGGATCCCTTCCGGACCTCAACGACACCGGGTTCGTCCGCGTCGAGCCGTGCCTCGAAAACCAGCCTCAAGACACGCATGCACGGGCATCCGGGCGGCCGGGTACGGCAGCAGTATTTGAATCTCATTCGAGAGTGGGCCGGCCGGGGCACCGTGATCGATGACCCGTATGCTCCGTCGCTCGTGCGATCGGCTCCCCGCGGGATCCGTCACACGCTCGCGAAGGCGCTGGCCGAGGAAACGACCGCACAGCTGGTATCGGGCCTCGGAATCGGCTTCACGGCCTGGCACGACGTCGACTCCGGTAACGGCAGTGACAAACTCGATCATGTGGTGCTCGGCCCGGCTGGCCTGTTCGCCGTGTTGTCAGAGGACTGGGGCGGCGAGGTGCAGTTGCGCCGCGGCGAGCTGGTCGGCGACGAGATGACCGATGGCGAGGACCCGATCCGCCGCTTTCAGGTCAGCGCGAAGGCCTTCACCCGACAGGTGCGGGTGCGATTCACGGCACTCGTCGTCGTGCTTCCCGACAGCGCACTCGACGCACCCCTCTCCGTTGCGAAGCGCGGGCGTCACCCCACGGTCATCGTCATCCCGCGATCGCGCCTCAACGGGCTTCTCCGCGACGGTTTTCCCGGCATGGACAGGGGGAGCTTTGAAAAGGTCTTCGAGCTTCGCAGCACCCTGCAGAACGGTATCCGCTTCGTAGCCACGTAAGGCACGGCGACCGCCGCTCAGGGGGCGCACGACCCCTGAGAGAGCAGCCGTTAGCGCAGGCCGAGCTTGGTGACCCAGTAGTCCAGAAAGCTGGCACCGGCTTCGTCGTGGATCTGGTCACCCATCACAATGATCGGGTATGGGCGCGTGAGCATGCCGTCCAAGGGGCGCACATCCACATGCGCCACGTCGTATCCCGCTTCATGCAAATGGTCCGCCATCCGGTAATCGCTGCGGGAGTCGCCCACCGAACGCCACAGCTGGGGGAGCGGTCCGCCTTCCGCGAAGAAAGCCAGCGCGCGTTCGGCCGCGTGGTTCTTGTCGAGTTTCACGGACTCGACGTCCGTCGAAATGATCGTTGCATCGAGCCGGAAGGGCACAGCACCCGAAGCATCCGCTGAGACCCGATCTTCGAAGGACACGCCGAGTCCGTGCCGCACCAATATGGAAAAGGCCGCCTCATTGAAGGCCGGCTGCCGGGCTTTGTAGGCCCGGCTGTCGACATCCGTTCGCTGCTCAACCGACACCATGGCCTGCTTGGTCTCATCGAAGAACATCGTGTCGGCGAACTCGTCGTGCACCAGTTGCCGGAGTTCGTCAACCACCGCGTCGGGCAGGGCCACACTCGCGTCGACAACGACGTCGCCCATGCCGTCAACCCCGATGGGGAACCACACGGCGCCCTTTTCGCAGACGCCATACATGCGAAAAGTCAAGGGTAGCCCCTGCTCACGTAGCGGGGTGACGACCTGTTCGCGGATGAAAGCGGCGGACCGGCCGGTGATGAAGGCGATCGGCACGTTGGCGGCGGCGAGGGCGATCAGATCAGTGAGGATGCTCGGGGTTGCGATGGTGCGCGTGACAGGGCTGGCGATGGGGCCGTCGACATCGAGGAGAAGTCCGAGCGGCGAGGCAGTTTTCAGCATGTTCCAGTATTCCATGACGCGCCATCCCCGCGGGGTTGACCAAAGGATGCCGGAAGCGCGTGCACCGCGTATTCTTGTTGGAGATGATTACGAGACGAGAAGTTGCCCTGCGCTTGGACATTCCACTGGAAATGGCGACGCGTCATGGCATTCCCACCCGCATGGGCGAGGCGCAACTGGCCAGGCTCGAAGAAGACCCGCCCGCCTGGCTCCTACAGTCGCGCGCCAACCGCACCGGGAAGAAGCCCGTCTGGGTGCAGCTCACGTGCGACGTCTGTGGCTTCACGGAAGCCGTTCGCCCCAAGAAGTGGTGGCCCGTGTTCACGTACATCAGCTGCGCACATCACGGTTTCGACGAGGTGCCGGAGCCCGCTCCCGGACTCGGACGCACGGAATGCGACGGAATCGGCAGCCAGTTCATCGGCATCTCGGACGCCGCACCGAGCGAATCCTGACCAGCGCAGCAGGAATTTTGATGGGGTGACCAGACGATTCCCAGCTGCCCGGCGTAAACTTCGTTTCATGAATCCTCGTGGGAAGGGTCGATAATCGTGCCACACAAGTCGCTCAAATGGCTGCCGGCCGTCATCGTGCCCGCCGTCATCGTTGTCGGCGTGATCACCGTTCCGCTTCAGGCCGGTGCCGCCGTTGACCTCCCGGACAAGACGCCGAAGCAAGTGTTATTGATGGTGAGTGAGAGCACCGTGACATCATTTTCCGGCACGGTGGACCAGTCATCCAACCTGGGCCTTCCTGACGTGGACCTCGGCGGTGCGGTCTCGCCATCACCGTCGGCGCCCGGTGGCACCACAGCGGACGCTTCGTCGCAGGCCGTCACCACCGCCCTTGAGCTTCTTACCGGGTCGCACACGGCGCGAATTTACGCGGACGGCCCAGGCAACGTGCGGGTTCAGGTGTTGGACCGCCTCGCCGAACGAGACCTGATCAGCAATGGGACCGACGCCTGGTTCTACGAGTCGGACACGAATGCCGTCACGCACCTCGCCATTCCCGCCCACGAATCCGCAACGCCCGAGGACAAGGCGGCGGCCGTGAAAGAGTTCGCACCCGGCGACCTGGGCACTCCCGCTGCGCTGGCCGACCGTTTCCTCAGCGACCTCGACCCGAGCACGACCGTTTCGGTCGGCAATGACACCAGGGTCGCCGGGCGCACCGTGTACGACCTGGTCCTCACGCCCACATCGACAGAGACTCTCGTGCGCTCAGTATCGATTGCCGTCGACTCCGAAACCGGTATGCCGTTGCGTGTCACGGTACAAGCCAACGGGCAGAACGAGCCGGCATTTGAGGTCGGCTTCACGAAGGTCGATTTCAGCGCCCCCTCCGCCGATCTCTTCGAGTTCACGCCGCCCGCCAACGCCACGGTGACGGAACAGGCGATTCCGGCAGCACCGGGCGCCGACCACATGACGTCCGACGACGGCACGAAGCCCCTCCCGGGCGATCTTCCCGTCGTCACCGGCACCGGGTGGGACGCCGTCATGGAGCTGCCCGCGGCATCCGTCCCGGAAGAACTCACCGCCTCGCCGCTGTTCACGCAGTTCACCACGAAGGTGGAGGGCGGGCGAACGTTGTCGACATCGCTCGTCAACATTCTCATCACCACTGACGGTCGAATTCTGGCCGGATCCGTGCCAATCGAGCGGCTGCAGGCCGTCGCCACTGCTCCGTGACGGTCGTCGGTGCCACCCACGACACAGCTACGGGCGGCAACCGCGACGCGTCCCCTCCTGACCTGGCAATCGCGACGCGCGGCCTGACCAAACGCTTCGGCCGTCAGACGGCGGTCGATAGCATCGACCTCGCCGTGCCGCGGGGTGCCGTGTTCGGTTTTCTCGGGCCCAACGGTTCGGGAAAGACCACGAGTATCCGCATGCTGCTGGGCCTGACCTCTGCGACGAGTGGTGAGATCAGCGTGCTCGGCGAGCCGATGCCTGGGCGGCTGTCTGAGGTACTTCCTCGTGTCGGAGCGCTCGTGGAGGGCCCCGCCTTCTATCCGTTCCTATCGGGCACGGCGAACCTCGGCCGACTCGACACGGCGGATCGGCATGCGTCCTCCCGCACGCGACGCGCCCGGGTGGCCCTGGCGCTCGAACGCGTGGGCCTCAGCCACGCGGCGAACAAGAAGGTGCACGCCTATTCCCTCGGCATGAAGCAGCGGCTCGGTATCGCCAACGCCCTCTTGACGCACCGCGAACTGCTCGTACTCGACGAACCCACCAATGGCCTGGACCCGCAGGGCACGCGGGAGGTGCGCAGCCTCATTCGCTCGCTCGCCGCCGAGGGCACCACGGTTTTCGTGTCGAGCCATCTGCTCGCGGAAGTCGAACAGATGTGTACCCACGCGGCCGTGATGAGCGCAGGCACCCTCGTGGCGCAGGGCACCCTCGCCGACCTCGGCCGAGGGAGCGAGCGACGGGTTCGGATCACCACACCCGACGTCGGCGCGGCCTCTCGGGTGCTCACCGATCTGGGCCTCGTGCCCGTGCCCGTGCCGATGAGTGGAGCAGACGCGGCGCAGGAGGACCCCGCGGTCATGGCGGCCTACCCGGTAGGCCGCACGCCCGCAGAGGCCATCGTGACGGCACTCGTGGCGGCGGAGGTTCGCATCCGTGGCTTTGTGCTCGAGGAACCCAGCCTCGAAGACCGGTTTGTCGCTCTGACCGGAGAAGGTTTCGATGTCGTCCAATAGCGTTCGGCCCGTCACCCCCACAACTGCCCACGCCCGCCCCGCACGCGGTTCGGCCGGGTGGGACCTGCTCGGCTCCGAGCTGTCTGTGTTGTTCCGTCGTCGTCGAACCTGGGCGATGCTCGTGTCCGTCGCGCTGATCCCCATCCTGCTCGCGGTGTCCGTTCGGCTCTCCTCCAACGAACTCAGGCCCGGGCAGGGCCCGCCGTTTCTCGACCAGGTCACCCAGAACGGACTGTTTGTCGGGTTCACGGCCATGGTCGTGGCGATCCCGCTCTTTCTCCCCCTCACCATCGGCGTCGTGGCCGGCGACACGATCGCCGGCGAAGCCGGACTCGGGACACTCCGCTACCTGCTCGTCGCCCCCGCCGGTCGCGTGCGCCTTCTCCTGGTGAAGTACCTCGGCGCTGCAGCCTTCTGCCTCGTCGCGACCCTGATGCTGACCGCCACCGGTGCGCTTATCGGTGCGCTCCTCTTTCCGGTGGGACCCGTGACCCTGTTGTCCGGCGACACGATCTCCGTTGCCGAGTCACTACTGCGGTCCCTGCTGATCGCGGCCTACGTGACCGTTTCCCTGCTGGGCCTGGCCGCGATCGGCCTGTTCATCTCCACGCTCACCGATGTGCCCGTGGGAGCGATGGCGGCCACGGTCGTCGTCTCCGTGGTGGCACAGATCCTCGACGTGCTTCCGCAGCTGTCGTGGTTGCACCCGTGGCTGTTCAGTCACTACTGGCTCGGATTCGGCGACCTCTTGCGACAGCCCATCGACCTGTCATCATTCGCCTCGAATGCGATGCTGCAGGGCGCCTATATTCTCGTCTTCGGCGCCCTGGCCTACGGCCGGTTCACGACGAAAGACATCCTGTCCTGAACGAGGAGCCCGATACCGAAGGCCCCTACGCGGCCATTCCGGCGTGTACGGCAACGAACTGAATGCCTTTCACGCGCTGCACGGTCACGGCGGGAGCGCGCGAGAAGCCCTTGGCGTCAAGCCGATTCCGCGCCCGGAACTCGGCGACGGCCGCGTCAAAGATCACGTTGAGCGCGGTACCGGTGAACATCTCGGAGGCGCCCGTGGTGAAGTTGATGGTGATGCTCGCGCTCTCTGGAAAATGTCTATTCATGCGGATGAAACCGTCGACGTCCTGGTGAAGCGTGATCATGTGATTCCCTCGTCGTGATTGAAGATTCCAGTCTCCCGTACGTTCACGGGTTTGAGGGCATGCGCGTAGGCGAGCCGACCAGGTTTTACGGTATAAAACCCGTTCTCCGACACCTGTCCGAGAAGTGGTATGATAATCGAATGACGATAGTGAACGGTTCCGAGGTACAGGAGCCGGAATCTCGCTGGTCAACGCATGATCCTCGAGCTGAGCGTACGCGCCAACTCATATTCACGGCTACACGCGCGCTCATGGCCGACCCCACTGCATCCGTGTCGGTAGCGGATATCGTGCGTACGGCGGGAATCAGCCGCAGTTCCTTTTATGCGCACTTCGCGAGCCTCGACGTCGTCGCCGCCGAGTTGCTCCGCGTGCAATTCGCGCAAATCAGCGCGGATGGCGTGGACCTGCGCGGGAACGACCGCTCGGAAGGGCGGAGCGCGGCCCGGCTCGGCTACGCCAGGCTCGTGGGGCACATGCTGGAGAATTTCCCGCTGTACTCAAGCGTGTCCGAACTTCCGCTCACGCGAAGCGCGTTTGACCAGATTGTTGACGCGTATGCGACCCGCATGCTGGAGTCGGTCTTCGAGGGTGAGAATGCGCCGCCCCAGGTCGACGCGGAGCTCGTCACGACCTATGTGGCGGGCGGGGCGCTCACACTCATCAGCGCCTGGATGCGCGGTCACATTGACGTATCCGACGACGAGCTGGTCGACCAACTCGTGACCCTGCTGCCCGAATGGCTGATCGACACCCCGACCCACACCACGTGAACTCCAGACAAATTGACCTCTGCAGAATGCTTAATCCAATTGAAGACAAGGCGTATTCCCTATGAACATTGAAATCGGCGAAACACTCGTTTACCCGCACCACGGCGCGGTCACCATCACGGCACTCACGTCGCGCACGATCAAGGGCGAAGAAAAGCAGTTCATGACCCTCAACGTGCACACGAGCGCACTCACGATTCAGCTGCCCGTTGACAACGTTGAGCTCGTCGGGGTGCGAGACGTAATCGATGCCGAGGGGGTGCAGGCGGTCTACGCCGTGCTGCAGAACCCGTTCACCGAAGAGCCCGGCAACTGGTCGCGCCGATACAAGTCCAACCAGGAGAAGATGGCCAGCGGCAGCGTGTACCGCGTCAGCGAGGTCGTTCGCGACCTGTGGCGCCGCGACCAGGACAAGGGCGTCTCCGCCGGAGAGAAGCGGATGCTTGAAAAGGCACGCCAGATCCTCGTCTCGGAGCTCGCGCTCGCGCAGGGACTGACTGACCAGGAGGCAAGCGATCTCCTGCTCAAGGAGATCCTCACGGTCGGACCCGCCGAGGTCGCCGCCCCCGCAGAGGACCCCGCCGCCGTCGCCGTCTGATCCACCTCTGAATCACCCCTGAAGGGCCGCCGGGACACCTCCTGGCGGCCCTTCAGTGCGCCCACCACCGGTCGTCGGCGATCAACCGCGTGGAGATCCCCGTCGCCTGGGTAATTATCATCATCGAGAAAGCAATCTTTCCGAATCAGGATGACAAATAGTCCGAAATTTTTCTGGGTTCATTTCCGACGCACGTTAACGAGATAAGGCCGGATCCTAAGATCCGGCCTTACGAACTGTCTCAACCAGTTCTCGTTGACTGCTTCTAGAGCAATCAATGTGTCCGAGATGGGAATTGAACCCACACGCCCTTAACGGGCACTGGCACCTCAAGCCAGCGCGTCTACCAATTCCGCCACCCGGACCGGGTGATGTGGCCTCCGTGTAAAACCGGCTGCCGAGGTAATAACTTAGCACGGATTACAAGGCACGTTTCACCCGCGCCACCGTTGTGGTCATGCAGGTAGCGTGTGAGCATGGCTTTCACCGCTCCAGACCAGCCCGCAGACAGCGAACTCGACCTCACTGCGCGGCTTGCCCGAGACCTTATTCGCTTCGATACGTCGAACTATGGCGAGGGTCGATCCAACGGCGAAACGGATGCCGCCGAGTACGTGGCCGCCCACCTGCGCGGCCTCGGCCTGGAGCCGCAGCTCTTCGATTCCGAGCCGGGCCGCACGAGCGTCGTTGCACGCGTCCGCGGCCGCGACAGCAGTCGGAGCGCCCTCGTGGTCCACGGTCACCTCGACGTCGTTCCCGCCGATGCGGCCAACTGGTCCGTTGACCCCTTTAGCGGTGTCATCAAAGACGGACTGCTCTGGGGCCGCGGTGCAGTGGACATGAAAAATATGGATGCCATGATCCTCGCGTCGCTCACCGACATCATCGGCTCAGGCGGAGCGCCGGAGCGCGACCTCGTGATTGCGTTCTTCGCCGACGAGGAGGCCGGGGGAGTACTGGGTTCGGGATACCTCGCCAGGACGCACCCCGAGCTTTTCGAAGGTGCCACGGAGGCGATCAGCGAAGTCGGCGGTTATTCCATCACGCTCGCAGGAAAACGCGCGTACCTGTTGCAGACGGGAGAGAAGGCCCTCATTTGGGTCAAACTCGTCGCCACGGGCAGTGCTGGCCACGGCTCCCGCGTGCACCACGACAATGCCGTCACGCGCCTCGCTGAGGCCGTTGCGAAGGTCGGCCGCCACACGTGGCCCATTCGGCTCACCGACACGACCACGCAGCTCCTGGCCGAGGTGGCTCGCATCCTCGACGTCGACCCGCAGCAGGTGGGCCCCGACGAGCTCGCCCTTGCGACCGGTACGGCCTCGGGCTTCATCCAGGCGAGCCTGCGCACCACGACAAACCCCACCGGACTCACGGCCGGCTACAAGCACAACGTGATTCCCGACACCGCTGAGGCGCTCATCGACATCCGATCGCTCCCGGGTGAGGAGGACGCCGTGCTGGCCGAAATCGCCGAGCTCATCGGACCCGATATCCAAATCGTCATCATGCACCGCGATATCGGCTTGGAAACCGAATTCGGCGGCCCCCTCGTGGAGGCGGTCGTTGAAACCCTCGGACGCCACGACCCTGGGGCACCCGTGCTGCCGTATCTGCTCTCGGCAGGAACAGACAACAAGGCACTGAGCACCCTCGGGATCAAGGGCTACGGTTTCGCCCCGCTCAAACTCCCGGCGGAATTGGATTTCCCTGCGATGTTCCACGGCGTGGATGAGCGCGTTCCCCTCGACGCATTAGTGTTTGGCAGGCGGGTTCTGACCGACCTGCTCTCAAGCTACTAACCAGTACTCGATTATCACCAAGCGGAAGCGACGCACGTGGACTTCATTAATGCGATCATTCTGGGCTTGGTCCAGGGACTAACCGAGTTTCTTCCGGTGTCTTCCAGCGCCCACATTGCGATCGTTGGCCAGTTCCTCGGCACCGGGGCAGACCCCGGAGCACAATTCACGGCAATTACCCAGATCGGTACGGAACTGGCCGTGGTGATCTTCTTCTGGCACGACATCGTGCGCATCATTGGGCAGTGGGCGAGGTCGCTTTCGGGCCGGGTTCCACGCAATGACCCGGATGCCCGGATGGGCTGGCTCATCATCATCGGCTCGCTGCCGATCGTCATTCTCGGTCTCCTGTTCCAGGACCAGATCGAAACCGTGCTCCGCAACCTGTGGATCACCGCGACCATGCTCATCGTCTTCGGCATCCTCCTGGGCATCGCCGACTACGTGGGCGCCAAGAAGCGCAAGCTCAAGGACCTCACGTATCCAGACGGCGTCGTCTACGGCTTTGCCCAGTCGCTCGCACTCGTCCCCGGTGTCTCCCGCTCGGGGGGAACCATCACCCTGGGCCTGTTCATGGGGTACGAGCGCCGCGCCGCCGCGCGATACGCCTTCCTGCTCGCCATCCCCGCGGTGCTCGGCAGCGGGTTCTACCAGGTGTACAAATCGATCGCGAAACCCTGCATCGATGGCGCCGTCGGTTGCAAGCCGGAAATCTTCGGTGCGTTCGAGACGCTGGTCGCAACGGTCGTCGCCTTCGTGGTGGCGTTGTTCGTGATCGGCTTGTTCATGAACTACATCTCCAAGCGCAGTTTCCTGCCCTTCGTCATCTACCGCATCGTTCTCGGCACCGCCGTCTTCGTACTGCTGGCAACGAACGTCATCAATGCCTAGTTAGGCTTGTTGCATGCATGCTTGGAAGCGACCAGAAATTCCGTCTGTACCGGGTACGTCGGACGCGCCCTGGCTGCACGACACCGCGACAGACTCACTCGTTGAGGCGCGACCCATCAATGTCGCGCGCCTGTACGTGTGCGGAATCACACCCTATGACGCCACGCACCTCGGTCATGCGGCCACCTATCTGGCCTTCGACACGCTCCAGCGCGTGTGGCTCGACGCGGGCTTTCAGGTGCACTATGCGCAGAACGTGACGGACATCGACGACCCGTTGCTTGAACGAGCGACCAGGACCGGTGTGGATTGGCGTGAACTTGCCCAGTCCCAGGTGGAACTCTTCCGCACCGACATGGAGGCCCTCGGCATTATCCCGCCGAACGAGTACGTGGCCGTGACCGAGGTCATCGACGAGGTGTCCGACGCGGTCGCCCAGTTGTGGGCAGCGGGTTTCGCGTACGAGGTCGAGACCTCCGATGCCGTCGCCGGTGCCGACGGCATCACCGGCTCCGACGTGTACTTCGATATCGCGGCCGCTGAGGCACAGACCGACTGGCGTCTCGGCGACGAGAGCAACCTGAACCGCGACACAATGCTCGCGCTGTTCGCCGAGCGTGGGGGAGACCCCGACCGTGCGGGCAAGCGTGATGCCCTCGACCCGATGCTGTGGCGCGCGGCCCGCGACGGGGAACCGCAGTGGCCCTCACCTGTCGGGGCGGGGCGTCCTGGGTGGCACATCGAGTGTTCCGTTATTGCGCTCAAGGAACTCGGCACCGACTTCACCGTGCAGGGTGGCGGCTCAGACCTGGTCTTCCCCCACCACGACATGAGCGCGGGGCACGCATCCGCGCTCTCCGGGCATCCGCTGGCCGGTGTTTACAGCCACACCGGCATGGTGGCGTACCAGGGCGAAAAAATGAGCAAGTCGCTCGGGAACCTTGTCCTGGTCTCCGGTTTGCGTAGCCAGGGCGTCGACCCGCGGGCCATTCGACTGGCCCTCCTGGCGCAGCACTACCGCACCGACTGGGCGTGGACCGACACCCTGCTGAGCGCCGCCGAGCAGCGCCTCGCCCGCTACCTTGCCGCCTTCGCCTCCGCGTCGGCATCACCTATCGCCAACCCGGCCTCGAGCACTGCGGTGATCGAGATGATGCGCGCGAGCCTCAGGGCCGACCTGAATTCTCCGGCCGCCCTGCACGCGCTCGACGCCGCCACGAGCGGTGTCGACGACCCGGAGCTTCTCACCGACGCGATTGACGCCCTCCTGGGCGTGAACCTGCGCGAGAGCTGAGGCTACTGCCTGGGTCCTTCGGGGCCCGAGCGGCCGTCGGCGCGGCCGTCTCGACCATCGCTGCGCTTGCGCAGGTACTTCTCGAATTCCTGGGCGATGGCTTCGCCACTGGCCTCGGGAGAATCCACGGTGTCGCGCGCCTGCTCGAGTTGCACGATGTAGGCGGCCATCTCCTCGTCTTCACCGGCCAGGGTATCGACGCCGGCCTCCCACTCGGCCGCCTCGGTCACGAGGGTGCCGCGGGGGATCGACACGTCTATAACTTCCTCAAGCTTGTCGATGAGGGCCAGCATGGCTTTCGGCGACGGGGCATTGTGCACGTAGTGCGGCACGGATGCCCAGATCGAGAGCGTCGGGATGCCCGCCGCTTCCGCCGCGTCAGACAAAATGCTCAGGATCCCAACCGGACCCTCATAGCTGCTGCGTTCGATCTGCAGCTCGCCGCGAACGTCAGCGTTGTCACTGGAGACGAAAATCGAAATTGGGCGGGTGTGCGGAACATCGGCGAGCATCGCACCCAGGAAGACAACACCGGCAACGTCAGCGGCGAGGGCCGCATCGGTGACCTCGGCCGCAAAGCTCTTCCAACTGCGCGACGGTTCGGTGCCGATCAGAAGATAGATGTTGCCGGCGTTCGTGCCGCTCACGCGCAGCTCGGCGTCTTCGGCGAGAGGAACACCCTCGGTTCCCGGAGATTCCGGCGCGTAGAGCCTGGCACTCGGCCACTCGATGACGCGCAGGCCCTCTTCGTTGGTCGACACCGTTGGCCGGTTGAACTGATAGTCGAAGTACAGCTCAGGGTCCACCGCCATGATCTCGCCAACGTTGAGGAGCTCCTTGAGCGCGCGAACGGCCCCCGTGGCCGCTTCGCCCGCATCATTCCAGCCCTCAAACGCCACGACCATCAGTCGTCCGCCCAGAAACCCTTTGCCGTCTGTCACCGTGTAAAACCTCGATTTCGCGTGCCCGTGTCATGCACCGTTAGTCAAGGATAAGCCGTGCCCTCTACACTTGGACTCCGTGACTGTGTTCCAGAAGGTTTCCCCCCTACCCGCCGCCGTACTCTGGGACATGGACGGCACTCTCGTCGACACCGAGCCCTACTGGATGCGCGCCGAAACCGAGCTCGTTGCCTCCTACGGTGGGGTCTGGACCCACGACGACTGCATGCTCTTGGTGGGTTCCGGATTGTGGAATTCCGCCAGCATCCTGCAGGCCCGTGGGGTCGACATGGACGCCGATGCGATCGTCCAGTGGCTCACCGACCGAGTGCAGGAACAGCTTGCCGAGCATGGAATCCCGTGGCGTCCCGGGTCGCGTGAGCTCCTTGCCGAACTGAAGACCGCGGGGATCCCCACCGCACTCGTCACGATGTCTGTGAAGCGCATGGCCCTTCAGATCGCAGAGCTGATTGACTTCGCCGCCTTCGACCTGATCATTGCCGGGGACATGGTCGCCAACAGCAAGCCGCACCCCGAGCCGTACCTCACGGCGGCGGCAGCCCTCGGCGTCGATCCGGAACACTGCATCGCTATCGAGGATTCGGCTCCCGGCATCACGAGCGCCGTCGCCGCCGGCACCATTGCCGTTGCCGTGCCACACCAGATTGACCTGCCGGAGAGCGCCGAGTACACGCGCTGGTCCACCCTCGACGGGCGCACCCTCGAACACGTGAGCGCGCTGTACCGCGCTCGCCTCGCCGAGATCGAATTAGACTTGACGCCGACTCGTACGCTGCAGCCCTAATGCCGTCGAGCCCATCAACCACGAGGATCCAGTAGTCACATGAACACGAGTGCCACACACACGAACAACCAGGTCGTACAGAACAGCGGAACGTTCAGGGCCGGCGACCGGGTGCAGCTCACCGGGCCCAAGGGCCGCATGAACACAATCGCGTTGATTCCCGGCCAGGGATTTCACACGCACCGCGGCATCCTCTCGCACGATGACATCATCGGACAGCCCGATGGTTCGGTGGTCACCAACAACGTGGGAGTCGAACACCTCGCCCTGCGGCCGCTCCTGAGCGACTTCGTGATGTCAATGCCGCGAGGCGCCGCGATCATCTACCCCAAGGACGCCGCGCAGATCGTCGCGCAGGCAGACATCTTCCCCGGCGCGACAGTCGTGGAAGCGGGCGTCGGCTCAGGGGCACTGTCCCTGTGGCTGTTGCGGGCCATCGGGCCGGCCGGCCGGCTCGCCTCGTTTGAAAGGCGTGAGGAGTTCGCGGACGTCGCTCGCGACAACGTGGCAACGTTCCTCGGATCGGACCCGCAGAACTGGACGATCACCCTCGGCGACCTGGCCAACACCCTCCCGGAGGTCGCCGCACCGCAGACCGTCGACCGTGTCGTGCTGGACATGCTGGCACCGTGGGAATGCCTTGAAGTTGTTTCAGAGGCGCTCAAGCCCGGTGGTGTACTGCTGTGCTACGTGGCCACCGTCACCCAGCTTTCTCGCGTGGCGGAAGCCATTCGCGGCACCGGGATGTACACGAACCCCGACTCGAACGAGACGATGATTCGAGGCTGGCACGTCGAAGGCCTCGCGGTTCGCCCCGACCACCGCATGATCGGCCACACCGGTTTCCTGATCACGGCACGACGACTGGCGCCGGGCACGGTCCTGCCCGAACTCAAACGGCGACCGTCGAAGACCGACTTCGACGATGCCGATGTGGAAGCATGGACACCGGGTGCGCTGGGCGAAAGAAATGTCAGCTCGAAGAGCATGCGCAAACGCGCTCGCGCCGCGAGCACGAGCGCCGGGCTGTCCAAGGCCCGTGACCTCGAGTCACCGGTAGAACCCCAGATAGACTGACTTTCGGTCGCCGACCCGGCCGGTTTCCGCCGCACACGCGCGGCACCCCGTATTCAGAAAGAGGACTTGTGCGCAAAGCATCCGCGCTGATTGTTACCGCCGGACTACTCGTGGCATCCCTGACAGCCTGCAGCGCCCCAGGTGCCACCGCGAACGACTGTACGTCGCCGTTGGGCGAGGGCGCCGCGTCAAATCTTCTCAGCGTCAGCGGAGACGTCGGCGTCAAGCCCGTTGTCGACTTTCCGACACCGATCAAAACCACGACAACGCAACTCAACGTGGTCGTTCCCGGTGAGGGCGCACCGGTTACCGAGGGCCAGAAGGTCACGGTCGATCTGAGCGTGTACAACGGCACTACGGGTGCGGTCGTGCAGGAATCGCCTTATGACGGCACATCACAGGCCAGCCTCGTCGTCAACGACCAGACAATCAAGGGGCTCTCCGATGCCCTGCTGTGCGCTCAGGTGGGCTCGCGGATCGCTGTGACGGTTGCTCCCGAGGACGCGTTCGGGCCGCAGGGCGGAAACGCAGACCTCGGGATCACCGCAACCGACACGCTCGTCTTCGTGATCGACGTCGTCAAGTCGTACCTGACGCGAGCCAACGGAGCCGACCAGCCGAGCGTGAACGGGATGCCCGGCGTGGTACTGGCCGAAGACGGCACCCCCGGCATCACCATTCCCTCCGGTGCCCCTCCCACGGACCTGGAGATCGCCGTGCTCAAGAGGGGCGCCGGCGCGACGGTCGTTGAGGGCGACCCGGTGACCGTTGCGTACACGGGCGTCATCTGGGCGAGCAAAGAGGTCTTCGACTCCACCTGGAAGACCGGCGTACCCGTACCGCTCGTCGCGGCGGACGGTTCCAAGGTTCAGGGCGGTGTCATTCCCGGTTTCGCCGACGCCATGATCGGCCAGACGGTCGGATCCCAGATCCTCGCCGTCATCCCGCCCGACCGGGGCTACGGTGACCAGGCGATGACGGGCATTCCGGCAGGGTCCACCCTCGTCTTCGTCGTGGACATCCTCGGAATCGATTAGGCCTTCCGGCCTGCAACCCGGGGCGGCACCGCGCGATAGAATCGCACGGTGCCGCCCCTTTCTGATCAGCCTCCAGCAGCACCAGCCTCGCCCAGACCCGTGACCGTTGAGGAGCGCCTCTTCAGCCTTGTGCTCGCTCTGATTGCAACGGAGATCGGCCTGACGAAGGCCGAGATTCTCGCCACCGTTCAGGGCTACCGCCAGCGGTATTCTGCGAGCGAGAGCAACACGAGCCTCGAGCGGCAGTTCGAGCGGGACAAGGACGACATCCGGGAGCTCGGCATCCCCCTCGAGATGATCGAAGCGCCCGATGACCCGGGCAGTAATCATCACCTTCGGTATCGGATTCCCAAGGGGCTCTATGATCTTCCGGCCGACGTGACGTTTTCACCCGACGAATTGATGCTTCTCAAACTCGCGGCGACCGTCTGGCGTGAGGGATCGTTGTCCGCCGAGTCGCGTCGGGCCCTCACCAAGCTCAATTCCCTCGGCATCGACTCCCGTGACCCGATTCTCGGCTATGCGCCTACCCTCCGGGCGAGGGAAGCCTCCTTCGAACCGCTGAGCAAGGCCATGGACAAGAACCAGGTCGTCTCATTTCCATACCTCAAGCCGGGGGAGCGAGCTTCGCAGCGTCGTCGTGTCGCGCCTCGCGCCATCGTGCTTCATGACGGCCGCTGGCACCTCTTCGCGACCGACCAGGCCCTGGCCGCACCCCGGACCTTTCTGCTGTCAAGAATTGTGGGGCCGGTACTGCCGGTACCAGGCACACCCGTCGTTCCGGCAGACGCGGCGACAGGCGGCAACCCGGGCCAGAAAGCGCTCGACGGGCTTGAGGCACTCTGGACCGCACAGACCGCGACGCTCTCGGTGCTGCCAGACAGCGATGCGTCCGTTCGCCTCGGCAAGCGCAACACCGACAGCGAACCATCCGGGGCCCCGCGCAGCGTGATCACCCTGCGATACACCGACCTGAACATCCTCGCCGATGAACTCGCCGGGTACGGCCCGGAGGTTCGAGTGCTGACACCGGCGCTCCTGCAATCGGCCGTGCGTAGGCGACTGCTCGGTGTCGCGCAGGCGCATGGAGGGCCACATGAGTGAATTGCACACGCCCGTTGCCGCCGACAAGCTGACTTTCCTGCTGTCGCTCGTGCCCTACCTGATCGACCATGACGACGTCAGCGTCGCCGAGGTTGCCGAGCGTTTCGGTGTCCCGGCCGCGCGCGTGCGCTCTGCCGTGCGCCTCATTGCGGTGTCTGGCGTGCCGGGGGAAACACGCCAGTACCTGCACGGGGACCTGTTCGACATTCTCTGGGACGAATTCGAAGACAATGACCGGATAGTGCTCACCCATCGAGTGGCGATCGACGATTCCCCGCGCTTCTCGGCGAGGGAAGCGGCTGCCCTGATCGCCGGGCTGCAGTACCTGTCTGCCCTGCCGGAGAACGCCGATCGTGGCGCGATCGCGTCGCTGATGGCCAAACTGACCCGCGGCGCATCCGCTGCACCGAGCCAACTGGTGGTCGCGAACCGGGAATCCCCAGAGATCATTTTTTTGATGCAAACCGCGGTGCGGCAGCATGTGCAGATTGAATTCGACTACCTGAACTCGCGCGGTGAACGCGTTCTGCGCCACGTCGACCCGCTGCGCGTCGAATCCGTCGACCGTGACTGGTACCTGCGCGGGTGGTGCCATCTGAGAGGCGCCGTTCGCACGTTCCGCCTCGATCGCATGCGTGACGTCTCGGTGACAAACAGGCCGACCATTCCCCATGCCGGTGACATGACACTGCCGGACACGCTCTTCGAGCCGTCAATCGATGACGTGACGGTTGTTCTGGAGATGCCGGAGGCTGTCGCTGCCCTGCTGGCCGATTATCGACCGGAACGGGTGGAGAGAGCCACGAAGAATGATGCGTCAATCGTTCGCGTCACCCTCCGCGTCGCCCAGTACACCTCTCTCACCCGACTCGTCACCGGACTCGGGGGCCTGGTCACGGTTATCGGACCACCGCAAGCGCGCCAGGCGGTTTCCGACTGGGCTGCCGCGGGCGCCGCCCAGTACGGGGAGCGCTGACATGCCCTGGTGGTCCTGGCTGCTCATCTGGACCGGCGCCGTGCTGCTGCTATTGGGCACCCTCACCGGCCTCGGTATTGTGCTGTATCGCAAGCTGATGCGCACGGCCGACGCGTTACAGGACCTCGGGGATCAACTCGCGGCGCTGGAGCGGGGAGGGACACCCGGCGGCGCGCACGACGAACCGCGCCGTTTTCGACCGGCGGTCTTCGTCGATGCTGCCGAACTGCGCGTCGCTGTGGAATCGGCATCCGTCGGTCAACGGCATCGAGCGCAGCTGCGTCGCGATCGGCTGATCACGCGCGGTAAACTGATGCTACACGCTCAAATGATTCAGAGGACAAAACCTCATGTTCGGTAACGCACTCAGCGGATGGCACCTCGTGATCATCCTCTTCATCATCCTGCTCCTCTTCGGCGCACCGAAACTCCCCGGCCTTGCTCGAAGCCTCGGCCAGTCCATGAAGATCTTCAAGACCGAGATCAAGGGCGACAAGAACGATGAGCCGACGGCAGAGCACCCTAAGTCCGACGGCCCGGTCGACCCGGCGAACAAGCCCTAGATAGATGGCGGTGCGAAGCCGTCGGGGTACGGCGTCAGAAGGCAAGATGTCGCTCGGTCAACACCTGATCGAGCTGCGCAAGCGCCTGTTCCTGGCCGCCGCCGGCATCCTGCTGGGTGCGGTTGCAGGCTGGATGCTCTCGGACTTCGTGTGGGACCAGCTGCGCGAGCCGATCTACGCGATCATCAATGCCCAGCACCGCAACGCTCAGATCAACTACCCCGACATCACGTCGGCATTCGACCTCAAGCTCAAGATTTCGTTCTACGTGGGTCTCATTGTGTCGAGTCCCGTGTGGCTTTACCAGATCTTTGCCTTCCTTGTACCGGGACTGACCCGAACCGAGAAGGCGTACACGTTCGGCTTCTTCTTCACCGCCATACCGCTTTTTCTGGCCGGGTGCGCCGCCGGGTGGTATGTGCTTCCCCACGTCGTTGAGCTGATGACGAGCTTCGCTCCCGCAGAAGACTCCGCCTTCATAAATGCGCAGAACTACTTTGATTTCGTGCTCAAACTCGTCGTGGCAATCGGCATCGCGTTTGTGCTCCCGGTCTTCATCGTGCTGCTCAACTTTGCCGGGGTCATCAGCGCCTCCTCCATCATCAAATCCTGGCGCATCGCGATCCTCGTCATCACCCTCTTCACGGCCATCGCCACTCCCGCGGCAGACGTTGTCTCGATGTTCCTCCTCGCGATCCCCATGGTGGCGCTCTACTTCGCCGCGTACGGCATTGCCTTCCTGCACGACCGACGAGCCGCCAAACGCGCTCGTGCCGTGGAAAAAGACCTGGCATTTTAGGATCACGTGACTCACATCCAATCCCCGGCCGAACGCTACGCCGCATCCCGCAACCGCATCATCCACCCGGTTCTTCAGCTATTTCAAGCCGCACGGCGCTTCGATCTGGATCCGTTCCAGATTGAGGCGTGCGCCTCGATCGAGTCCGGAAACAGTGTGCTCGTTGCTGCGCCCACCGGGGCGGGCAAGACAATCGTGGCCGAGTTCGCCATCTACCTGGCGATGCAGGATCCCACGAAGAAGGTCTTCTACACCGCGCCCATGAAGGCGCTCAGTAACCAGAAGTTTCAGGAATTCGTCGCGGAGTACGGCGCCGACGAGGTGGGTCTTCTCACGGGCGACACCAACATCAACGCGAAGGCCCGCATCGTGGTGATGACAACCGAGGTGCTGCGGAACATGCTCTACGCGGACTCGGATCTGCTCACGAACCTCGCCTTCGTCGTGATGGACGAGGTGCACTACCTCGCCGATCGATTCCGAGGCGCCGTCTGGGAAGAAGTGATCATTCACCTGCCGCAGCGTGTGCGCATGGTGTCCCTCAGCGCCACCGTGTCCAACGCCGAAGAGTTCGGCGATTGGCTGCAGGCGGTGCGCGGCGAGACCGACGTCATCGTCTCCGAGGAACGCCCGGTACCGCTCGAACAGCACGTACTCGTGAAGAACAACATGCTCGATTTGTTCGATGCGGCGGGCCTCGTCGGAACCCACAGGGTCAACCCGGAACTCGTTCGCCTGTCCCAAGCGGGAGCGCGCACCGGCGGGCGGGGCGGACGCAGCGGGGACGACCGCAGAACCGACTACCGCGGGCGTCAAAGGAACCGACCGGACTTCGTGCCGCAGCGCACCGAGACGGCACGCATGGACCGCGCCGAGATCGTGCGCATGCTCCAGGGCAAACATCTGCTCCCTGCCATCTTCTTCATCTTCAGCAGGGTCGGCTGCGACCAGGCCGTTCGGCAGGTGCTGCGTGCGGGTGTGCGCCTCACGGACGAACACGAACGACGCGAAATCCGCGGAATCGTCGACGAGCGCTGCCGAACCCTGCTCGATGAGGACCTCGGTGTGCTCGGATACTTTGAGTGGCTCGACGGCCTCGAGCGTGGCGTGGCCGCACACCACGCCGGTCTTCTCCCGGCATTCAAGGAGGTCGTCGAGGAGCTCTTTCAGAAGAAGCTCGTCAAGGCGGTCTTTGCGACCGAGACCCTGGCCCTCGGAATCAACATGCCGGCACGCACCGTCGTGCTCGACAAGCTTGAGAAATTCAATGGTGAAGCGCGGGTTCCGATCACGCCGGGGGAGTACACCCAGCTCACCGGGCGGGCCGGGCGCCGCGGCATCGACACCCTCGGTCACTCGGTCATCCAATGGCAGCAGGGCCTGGACCCGCACGCGGTGGCCTCCCTCGCCTCCCGCCGCACGTATCCGCTCAATTCCAGCTTCAAACCGACCTACAACATGGCCGTGAACCTCATCGACCAGTTTGGCCGGGAACGCACCAGGGCTGTGCTCGAGTCCTCCTTCGCCCAGTTCCAGGCCGACCGGGCCGTCGTCGACCTGGCACGCACCGTTCGGCAGCAGCAGGAGTCCCTCGCCGGTTTCGCCGAGGCGATGACGTGCCATCTCGGTGACTTCGCCGAGTACACAACAATCCGGCGCGAGCTGACGGAGTGCGAACGCGCCGTGTCCACGAGCGACAACTCGCGGCGCGGAGAACGCGACAAACGTCAGCGCCAGATTGCGCGCCTGCGCAAGGCCATGCGGGCGCACGCGTGCCACCACTGCCCGGAGCGGGAGCAACACACCCGCTGGGCGGAGCGCTGGTGGAAGCTTTCGCGTCAGACCGCGGCGCTCAGCCAGCAGATCAACGCGCGCACCGGAGCGATTGCGCGGGTCTTTGACCGGGTGAGTGACGTGCTCCTCGGCTACGGCTATCTCACGCAGAACGAGCACGGCCGCGTTGAGCTCAGCGAGAGTGGCCGAATTCTCCGGCGCATTTACGCCGAACGCGACCTGCTCGTGGCCGAGTCCCTGCGTCGTGGACTGTGGAACGACCTCGACCCCGCGAGTCTCGCCGCCATGGCCTGCGCGCTCGTCTTCGAACCGAGGAGGGAAGAGGGGCTCCTCGACGCCCGCTACCTGCCTCGCGGCGCCTTTCGCGGCGCCCTCGACGAGACGCAGGATCTCTGGAGCCGCATCGACGATCTTGAGCGGGACCACAAGCTCCCCGGCAGCAAACCGCTCTCTGTGGGCCTGAGCCTCAGCATGTGGAAGTGGGCGCGTGGCGCATCGCTCGGCGATGTGCTCCTCGAGGCAGAGATGGCGGCGGGGGACTTTGTGCGCTGGACCAAGCAAACAATAGACCTGCTCGATCAGCTGTCCGTCGTCGCCGACGGCCCCGTTGGCCGCGCGGCACGCCAGGCGATCGACGACGTGCGCCGCGGAATCGTCGCGTACTCCTCGGTCTCCTGAATGCCGACGCTGAGTGGTGGGAGCCAACGCGCCCTGAGCCTGCCCCTCTGGGCCGCCCTGGTGCTGGCCGCCCTGGCCGGCGCTGTGCTCGACGCCGGCTATCCCGATCAGGACTGGTGGGTGCTGGCTCCCGTCGGCGTCGCGCTCATGTTCGTTTCCCTCCTCGGCCGGGGACCGTGGACTGGCCTCGCGGTCGGCGTCGTGGCCGGCTTGTCCTTCTGGCTGATTCACATTTACTGGATCACGCTGTACCTCGGCCCGGTGCCGTGGATCGCCCTCGGTGGACTCCAGAGCATCTTCTTCGCCGTGGGCCTCGCGCTGACAGCGGTCGTGCTGCGGGTGGGACCCCGCCTGTGGCCGAGCCGACTGGGCCGCCTCGGAATCGTCCCGGTGATTGTGGCCGGACTGTGGACCGCGCGGGAGGCCATCTCGGCCGTGTGGCCCTATGGCGGATTCGCCTGGGGTCGGGTGGCGCTGAGTCAGTCGGAGGGACCGTTCGCTTCGCTCGTCGGCTGGGTGGGCATGTCCGGCCTCAGCTTTCTGGTCGTACTGCTGAGCGCTCTCACCGTGCAGCTGCTGCGCGATGTGCGGCTCGGCCGTCTCCGGCACGCCACCATCGCGGTCACCGCTGTCGTGCTGCTCCTTCTCGTTCCGGCATTCCCCGTCGTGCATAGTGGCAGCACACGTTTGGCCGCCGTGCAGGGGGCGTCCGATGCCGGATTGTTTGCCGAGTACACGCCGGGGCAGATTCTGGGTGATCATGTCTCTGCCACGCTTCCCCTGCTCGAAGAGGACGTCGACTTCGTGGTGTGGCCGGAGAACGCCAGCGACATCGATCCGCTCCAATACCCGCGCGCCGCCCAGACTCTCGATTACATCAGTCGGGAGATGAACGCCCCGCTCCTGGCTGGCACGATCACCCTCAGTAACGGAACGTATTTCAACAGTTCTCTCCTCTGGGAGGCGGGCCAGGGTGCCGTTGACGTCTACGACAAGGTGCATCCCGTTCCCTTCGCCGAGTACATGCCCGACCGGGCCTTCTGGCGCCCCTTCGCGCCGGCTCTCATCGACCTGATCGGTCGGGACTATGGCATCGGCACACGCGACAACATTTTTGATGTCAACGGCGTGCTCGCCGGTATCGCGATCTGCTTCGACATCGCCGACGATCAGCTCATTCATAACATGATCGATGACCGCGCCGAAATCATCCTCGGCCAGACCAACAACGCGGACTTCGGGCACACCGACGAGAGCGTGCAGCAGCTCGCCATTGCCCGGCTGCGAGCCATTGAGACCGGGCGCACGGTCGTCAACATCTCGACCGTCGGCACGAGCGCGATCATCACGCCGAACGGCGAGACCATCGATCAGCTGACCACGTGGGAGCCGGGCGCCATGGTGGCGACCGTGCCCCTCAGCTCCACGATCACGGCGGCCATGGTCGCGGGACGACAGATCGAGTGGCTCGTGTCCGGGCTAGGCGTTTTCGGCTTCGTGCTCTGCGGGTTCAGTGCGAGGCGGATTCGGCGCGAAACTCGGCCGCACCGGGATTAACGAGAAACGGCCCCGAAGCCACCAGGGCTCGGGACCGTGCTGTCGCGTTCTGAGTGGTAGCTCAGGCACCGACCTTCTGCTGTCCGCGACGCTCGCGCAGAACGGTGAGGCGCTCCTGCAGGAGTTCCTCCAGCTCTGCACGCGTGCGACGTTCGAGCAACATATCCCAATGGCTGCGGGCGATCTTCTCCCCGGAGTGATCAACGATCACCGGCGCGGAGTCTTCAAGGCGCGTCGCCACTCGGGAACAGTACTTGCATTCCCATTCATCGGGGGCTTCGGCGTCTGCCGAAAAAATCATGACTGTTTCTTTGCTGCACGTCGCGCACCGGTAGGTATGCGTTACTCGTGCGGAAAAGGTTACGCCCTCTTCGCTCTGCAGGCTTTGTGCGCCCAATCTCATGCCACGTAAACTGCGGTCAGCCATCGTGTGGTCTCCTCTCGCGATGCAATCACAGTTCTCGCGATGCATACCCAGTTGTAAACCATTAAGCTGTGCGTTCGCTTCCCGCAACCCCTTTTTTGGGGGCAAATTCTCAGCTTCGCTCGGTTATGAGGGCGACAGCGACATCGGTTCGGTCGGTGATGAGTCCATCCACACCGATATCAAGCAGGCGGCGCATGGCCGACACCTCATTCACGGTCCACACGTGCACCTCCACGCCCACCGCATGCATCCGGTGCACAAAGTGCGGGGTGACGATGCGCAGGGGACCGGCGCGCTCCGGAACCTGTACGGCCGTGATACCGCGCAGGACGCGACGAAGCACATTCGTGGGTGCGAGGGAGGCGGCAACCAGAGCCCTCGCGACCACCTGGGACGACGCGGATGTGGCCACGCCAGGAAGCAGGTCGCAGGCGCGACGGCGGCGGTCCTCCGAAAAAGAGGTGATGAGCACTCGTGCCGTCGCCCGCGCGCCGAGAACCGCCTGCACCGTGGGGACGACGGCCTCGTCACACTTGACGTCGATGTTGAAGAGTGCCTCCGGGAAGGCGTCGAGGGCTTCGGGCAGGGAGGGAACGAACTGGCCGTTGCCTAAGTTGACTCGCTTGAGCTCCGCCAATGTCAGCTGGTTGACGCGCACGTCGCGCCCTACACGGGCCAGATTGGGGTCGTGACTGATCACGGCCACCGCGTCGAGACTGGCGTGCACATCGGTTTCCAGGTGGGTCGCCCCGGCCGACAGGGCGGTGAGAAACGCCAGAAGGGTGTTCTCCGGTGCCTCGCCGACCATGCCACGGTGGGCGAAGACTCGAATGCCGGAGCGGGCGAGGAAAGCGGAGGGGTCTGACACCGCCTAGGCCCGGGGTACGGGGCGAACCGGCGCGGGGGAGTCGGCCTCCGTGCCGGTTCCCTTCGGACCGAAGGCGTTGCCGATGCCCTTCATCGCTTCGGTGAGCTCACTCGGAACAATCCACAGTTTGTTGGCGCTGCCCTGTGCCAGCTTCGGCAGGGTCAGCAGGTACTGGTAGGCGAGCAATTTCGGATCCGGATCTCCGTCATGAATGGCCTTGAACACTGTCGTGATGGCCTCCGCCTCGCCCTGTGCGCGCAGAACGGCAGCCCTGGCGTAGCCTTCCGCCTCGAGGATCGACGCCTGTCGAGCCCCCTCGGCCGTGAGGATCGCCGACTGTTTTGTCCCCTCGGCCGTGAGGATCAGGGCGCGTCGGTCACGCTCGGCACGCATTTGCTTCTCCATGGAATCTTGAATGGAGATGGGCGGATCAATCGCCTTCAGCTCGACACGCCCGACCCGGATACCCCACTTGCCGGTTGCCTCGTCAAGCACGATACGCAATTGGCCGTTGATGTTGTCCCGGCTCGTCAGGGCCTCCTCAAGGTTGAGCCCACCGACAACGTTACGCAAGGTCGTCGTGGTCAGCTGCTCGACCGCCCCGAGGTAGTTGTTGATCTCGTAGGTCGCGGCGCGAGCATCCGTCACCTGGAAGTACACGACGGTGTCGATCGACACGACGAGGTTATCCTCGGTGATCACAGGCTGCGGAGGGAACGAGACGACCTGTTCGCGTATGTCGATGAGAGGGCGCAGACGGTCAATGAACGGGATCAGGAGATTCAGACCCGGATTGAGCGTCTTGTGGTAGCGGCCGAGCCGCTCGACGATGCCGGCGCGCGCCTGGGGAATGATACGAATGGCCTTCGAGATGGTGACGATGACCGCGATGATCAGGGCGACAATCACAACGATCACAACGATCTGGGTGATAAGCGCTTCGGAAGCGTTCATGACGTTTTCCTTTCGGCAGGCATGACCACGGCGGTCGCGCCGTCTATCTCGGTGACGACAATGCGCTCGCCCGGGTCGAGGCGGCCCCGTTCGGCGGCGGGGGAGAGGCGAGCGGTCCAGGTTTCGCCGTTGGCCAGTCGAACGAGTCCGCCCGGGGCGTCCAGCGACTTGACGATGTCTCCCTCGATTCCCAGTAGGGCATCGATGTTCGATTTGGCCGGATCGCCACCGCGTTTGAGGATGCGGAGCAATCTCGCTCTGATACCGACGAGCAGTATGACGGCGAGAAGGGCCGCGATGACGAGTTGCAGCCACCACGGTGCCCCGAGCAGGCCGGAGACGAGACCGCCAACACTTCCGAGGGCCAACATAATGAAGGTGAACTCAAGTGTAAACATCTCGATGGTCACGAACAGCAGGATAAGCACGAGCCAGACAATCCACGCGTAATCGGCGATGAAAGCGTCCATAGCGTCCCCTTTCCAGCGGGTTTATGCTCCAAAACTAGCAGGTGGAGGGCTGTTTTACCGGGTTGTTGGTAGTCTCGAAGCTTGCGGGTCGTCCAGATTTGACCCGCCTACTTTGAGGAGCATGCGTGACCAATCCACTTGCAGCAGGATCACTCAAGGGCAAGCGCGTTCTTGTCACCGGATCATCCCGGGGGATTGGCGCGGATACCGTGGCCTACTTCGCCGAGGCGGGCGCATCAGTCGTGATCAACTTCCGCAACAAGGAGGCGCGAGCGAAGAAACTCGCCGATTCGATCCGCGCCGCAGGCGGAACGGCCATCACTGTCGGCGCCGACCTGACCGATCCGGCCTCCGTCACGGCCATGTTTGAGACGGTTCGCGCGGGATTCGGCGGGCTCGACATTCTCGTCATGAATGCCTCCGGCGGCATGGAGAGCGGAATGGCGGCGGACTACGCCATGGCGCTCAACCGCGACGCCCAGGTCAACCTGCTCACCGCCGCGTTGCCGCTGCTGGGGGAGAACTCCCGGGTTGTGTTTGTGACGAGCCATCAGGCGCACTTCGTGGAGACCACGCCCACGATGCCCGAGTACGAGCCGGTCGCACGCAGCAAGCGCGCGGGTGAAGATGCCCTGCGGGCCATGATCCCGGAGCTCGACGCCGCCGGCATCGGCTTCGTCGTTGTCTCCGGCGACATGATCGAGGGAACAATTACCGCAACATTGCTCGAACGCTCAAATCCTGGTGCGATTGGGCTGCGCAAGGAAGCTGCCGGACGTCTGTACAATGTGAGCGAGTTCGCCGCCGAGATCGCCCTGGCCGCCGTGGAACCTGTGCCCGACAACACCGTGCCGGAGAACCACACACGCTACGTCGGAGACATCACTGGTTTCCTCACGGCGTAACGAGCCGACAAGTCCCTGACGGGCCACCACACGTGTGACCGATAATGCACATTATGTCAAGTAGGCTCTTCTTGAGAGTGATTCCGACACACAATCAGGTGATTTGGGAAGAGCCAGAATCTTCGCCGGAACAGTGCTAACGCAACGATGCTTTGGGGACGGGTTTTGTGTGGATCACCATCCCGAGTTCGTTGACCGGCTCGAAGGCATCCCGGTCAAAGGCCCCCGGATGTGCAACCGGGCAGTTGAGTATCGCGTTCTTCGTTGAGTGATCGATGGTGTGCTCCCCCATGGGATGGTTGCACACCGGGCATGCTGAGGAATCCACTCTCGAGCCATCATCTACAGACATGCGTACACACTACGCTGGATTCGACAAAAAAGACAGATCGTGCTAAGCGGCCCTGCTACTCGTGCTCCTCGCCGAATCCGGACTCCAGAAGCGCCACGAGCGCCGTGACCGCCTCGGCGGCCTCCGACCCTGACGACGAGATCTCCACTGTCATCCCCCGCGCCAGCCCCAGCGACATGATTCCCAGGAGGCTCGTGGCATCGGTGCCATTAACAGAGACTGCGGCATCAAAAGTACTGGCGAGGGTGACGAATTCCGCTGCGGGCCGCGCGTGCAGGCCGTCTCGATTGACGAGCGTCACGGAACGCGTGACGAAAGCATCGGACTGACTCGTTGGAGTGGCTTCGACCTCGCCGGCGGTCACGGCCGACAGGGCGGCCGCTTCGACAGCGTCGATGTCTCCCCCGATCTCGGCGGCGACAGCCGCGGCCACTCCGCCCTCAACGAGCGGCGCATCCACAATGCGGATGCGAGCGCGAACGTCATCGTCCAGAAACTCCAGTGCCGTCTCCGCCGTCAGAATGGCTGAGCCGAGGTCACAGAGCACCACCACTCCCCCGGCGCTCACGGCAGCGAGCATCCCCTCGGAGACCTTGAGGAAACTCGTGCCGATCCCCCCTTCGTCAGTTCCCCCGGCCGGCATGAGAATTGCACGTGGCGCCATTTGTCGAGCGAGCTCGACCAGTCCGTCAGCGATGAGCGCACTGTGTGAAACGAAGACAAGGCCGACCTGCTGGCCCACGTGCCCCGTGCTCTCCCCCATCACACGGCCACCACGTCTACGGCCGCGCGCAACAGCAGCCGGGTGGACTCCGCACCCGGATCTCGGTGACCCCGCGCTCGCTCCCCCAGGTAGCTCGCGCGGCCCTTACGCGCCACGAGCGGTTCGGTCGCGATCGCACCCTGATCGGCGGCGTCTGCGGCCGCCGACAAGATGTCGAGGGGGGTACCGCCGGCTGCCTGCCGTGCGACCGCCGCGTCGACGGCAGGATTCCAAGCGTCGATCATGGTCTTGTCCCCGGTCACTGCCTTACCCCGCAGCACAATTCCGTCTCGTGCGGCCGTGAGCAGCGAAACGGTCGCCGCGGCATCGAGCTCGGCCACACCGGTGACGGCGATCGCCGCCTTCAAATAGGCCGTGCCATAGAGCGGACCCGCCGCGCCACCGACCGTTGAGATCAGAGTGCTTGCCACAAGCTTGAGCACCTCAGACGGCACGGCGTCGTCAGAGACGTCGCTCAGGCGGCCCATAACAGCGCCGAAGCCACGGTCCATATTCTCGCCGTGGTCACCGTCCCCAATCTCCCGGTCGAGGGTGTTGAGGTCGCTGCGGTGCTCAGCAATGACCTGCGCGGAGAGACGCACCCACGCGAGTGCCCAGGCTGTGGTCAGATACATTCCCGTTTCTTACTTTCCCCAGCGCAGTGCGGATGTTTGCACCGGGGCATCCCACAGGGTGGTCAGCTCCGCGTCGAGTTTTAAGACCGAAATCGACGCCCCCTGCATGTCCAGGCTCGTGGTGTAGTTACCGACGAGGGAACGTGTCACCGTGATTCCCCGTTCTGCAAGAACCTCGGCCGCCCGTCGAAACAGGATGTAGAGCTCGATCTGCGGGGTGCCACCCATTCCATTCACGAACAAAAGCACCTCGTCGCCGCTGTCGAAGGGCAGATCCTCAAGGATGGGCCCCAGCAGACGATCCACGATGGCATCGGCGGGTTCCATCGTGATGCGTTCCCGGCCCGGCTCGCCATGAATGCCGATGCCGATCTCAATTTCATCTTCAGCGAGAATGAAGCTCGGTTCGCCGGCGTGCGGCACGACGCACGGTGTGAGCGCGACGCCCATCGATCGAACAAAAGAATTGACCTTCTCTGCAATACGAGCAACGGTCGCGAGGTCATCCAGGCGCTCTGCCGCCGCCCCCGCGATCTTTTCCACGAGTACGGTGCCGGCCACGCCTCGACGGCCGGCCGTGTACAGGGAATCCTTGACCGCGACGTCATCGTTGGTGATCACGGATCGCACATCGATGTCTTCCATCAGGGCCAGGTCAGCCGCCGTCTCAAAGTTGAGCACGTCACCGGTGTAATTCTTGACAATGTGCAGAACCCCCGCTCCCCCATCGACCGCCTTGGTCGCGGCAAGGATCGGGTCGGGGGTTGGAGAGGTGAAAACCGGGCCGGGGACGGCGGCGTCGAGCATTCCCGGTCCCACGAATCCGCCGTGCAGGGGCTCGTGGCCGCTGCCGCCACCGCTGACGATTCCCACCTTGCCCCGAACCGGAGCGTCCGCGCGCACGATGAAGAGGGGATCGTTCGAGACACGAACGAGGTCGGCGTGCGCGAGTGCAAAACCCGCCACGGACTCTGCAACAACATTGCTTGGATCATTGATGAGTTTCTTCACGGTCATCCATTCACTCAATCGGTTCCGGCACTGCCGGATTTGTCGGCTCTGACACGCCTAACATACGCGATCTACGCCGAATTACATCCGTGTCGCCGCGACCCATTCCGCAAGCTTTGATGTCGCAGTCCCCGAATCAATGGCCGTCGCTGCAACGAGCATCTTGTCCCGGAAGCGATCCAGGATGGACACCTGCACTTGGGAGGGGTTGTTGGCGAGGTCGAAAGCCACGAGGCCGGCTGCGGCATTGAGCAGTACGATGTCACGAATCGGGCCCGGCTCGCCGGAGAGCACCGTGTGCACGACGGCAGCGTTATGGTCGGCATCTCCACCCACCAGGTCACTGATCTGCGCCCGTTTGATGCCCAGATCGCGCGGATCAATGTCGTGTTCCGTGACGAGTCCCCTCGAGACCTCCCACACATGGCTGTGGCCGGTTGTTGTGAGTTCGTCGAGACCGTCATCGCCGCGAAAAACAAGAGCGGTTGCGCCTCTGGTCTGGAACACCCCGACGAATAGTGGGACTCGGTCGAGATTCGCCACGCCCACAGCGGATGCCTCCGGCCGGGCTGGGTTGCACAGCGGGCCGAGGTAATTGAAAACCGTGGGTATTCCCAGCTCCTTGCGGGTGCCGGCCGCGTTGCCGAAACCGGGGTGAAACGCAGCCGCGTACGCGAACGTGATCCCGGTCCTGCCCAGCACCTCAGCAACCCGCTCCGAGGAAAGGGTGAGATCGATGCCGAGCGCCGAGAGTACATCCGATGATCCGGACGCCGAGCTCGCCGCCCGATTGCCGTGCTTCACGACCGGCACGCCCGCAGCAGCACACACAATCGACGCCATGGTCGAAATGTTCACCGTGCCAAAACGGTCACCCCCGGTACCAACGATGTCCAAACCCATGGAGTCAACGTTGAGCGGCACGGCATGTTCGAGAACCGCGTCACGGAATCCGACGATTTCATTGACGGTTTCACCCTTGGCCCGCAGCGCCACAAGAAACGCGCCCAGTTGGGCCGGCGTCACGGCCCCCAGCATCACCTGGTCCATGCACCACGCGGCGTCGGCCACACTCAGGTCTTCGCCGTCAAGAAGAGCAGTAAGAATATTTGGCCATGACTGAGATTCAAGCATGTCCGTAATTCTACTGAAATGGCCCTGCTTCCCCGTATCCACAGGGATACACCCCCCGCCTCAGGGCACCCCAACCGTCGAAGAAGGGCGACTTGCACGCCTCAATGAGAAAAACCTGTGCGATTATCGGCCATAATGGAGGGGTGACCAGCACCTCAATTACTCAGACGGCGATAGCACCCGTTGTGAACCGGCCCAACAGCGTGGCTGTGGGCACCATTGTGTGGCTGGGTAGCGAGGTGATGTTCTTTGCGGGACTCTTCGCGATCTATTTCACGCTTCGATCCACCTCCCCCGAGCTCTGGCTCTTCGAGTCGGACAAACACAATTTCACCTTTGCGTTGATCAATACGCTCATCCTTGTTTCGTCATCCGTGACGTGCCAGTTCGGCGTCTTCGCTGCAGAGCGGCTGCAAGCTCGCTCCACGGGCTGGAAGCTGAGCCAGTGGGGCATGGTTGAGTGGTTCTTCCTCACCTACGCCCTCGGCGCGATCTTCGTAATCGGACAGGTCTTCGAGTACGCGACGTTGGTTTCTGAGGGAATTTCTCTTAGCTCCAACGCCTACGGATCGGCGTTCTACATCACCACCGGATTCCACGGAATCCACGTGACGGCCGGTCTCATCGCATTCCTTCTCATCATTGGTCGCGGTTTTGCGGTCAAGAACTTCGGTCATAAAGAAGCGACCAGCGCCATCGTGGTCTCTTACTACTGGCACTTCGTCGACGTCGTCTGGATCGGGCTTTTCCTGGTCGTCTACGTTCTTAAATAAGAATCAGGAGCGGACACCTTCAGCATGACCACGAATAAAACCCCCTCAGCTTCGACGCCTCGCAAGGGTGGCACGTCGGGTAAGTCCGGCCGTCGCCACCCTTTGGCCAGCGTTGCCCTCATTGCCATCGGATTGCTCTTCACGGGTGCCGGCTATGCGGCCCTCAGTACCACCACTGCGTCAGCCACAACGGATGCGTCCTCGCAGCAGACGATCGATGAGGGCGAGAAGCTCTTTGCCGCAAACTGCGCCACCTGTCACGGCCTCGCCCTGGAGGGCTCGGACGTCGCGCCGAGCCTGCTCGGTGTTGGAGCTGCCTCCGTTGACTTCCAGGTCGGCACCGGCCGCATGCCGATGCAGATGCAGGGACCTCAGGCGCAGAAGAAGCCAACTCAGTTCACTGAAGCCCAGACTGCGGCACTCGCCGCATATGTGGCGTCTCAGGCTCCCGGCCCCGCGATTCCCGCGGGCGAAGTCCTCGATGCGAGTGGCGACGCTGCAAATGGCGCCGAACTCTTCCGCATCAACTGCGCCATGTGCCACAACGTGGCCGGCGCCGGTGGAGCCCTCACCGAGGGCAAGTTTGCCCCCGCGATCAAGGACGTGTCCGCCGCCCACATCTACGAGGCCATGATCACCGGCCCGCAGAACATGCCCGTCTTCAACGACATGAACGTGTCAGCCGAAGGCAAGCGCGACATCATTACGTACCTCAAGTACATCGAAAACAACCCGTCACCCGGCGGAGTTGCCCTCGGGTCCCTGGGGCCCGTAGCAGAGGGCCTGTTCATTTGGATCTTCGGACTGGGCGCCATCGTGGCCCTGACCGTGTGGATCACCGCCAAATCGAACTGATCGACTACCCGTGCGACGCAGCAATACATTGACAGCTGGTAAGAAGGAGAACAATGGCCAAGGACGATAACGGCGCGGAGCATGTCCCCGCCGCCGACTCGTCGAGCGTTGTACGCGCAGGTACCCCTGCAGGTACCGCCGTCGTCGCGCGCAACTCGCTCGAGAACCCCGGCTTCCCGCCGCACCGCCCCCGGATCACGGATCTAAATCCGAAAGAGGAGCGCAAGGCAGAGCGCACCGTCTATACCCTCTTCTATGTGTCCATTGTCGGCAGCGTGTTCGCTATCGCCGCATACATGGCATTCCCCATCACGGCGGAAGATCCGGGCTCGGTTCGGTTGAACAACCTCTTCATCGGCCTGGGACTTTCCCTCGCGCTGTTCGCAATCGGCATCGGCGCTGTGCACTGGGGCAAGGCCCTCATGTCCGACCACGAAGGGGTCGACGAACGTCATCCCGTCCGTGGTACCGACGAGGTTCGGGCCCGTGCCGTGGAGATCTTCCAGCAGGCCAATGAAGAGTCCGGCTTCGGTCGCCGCACTCTCATTCGCAACAGCCTGATCGGTGCCCTCATTGCGTTCCCGCTCCCCGCAGTTGTGCTCTTCCGTGGCCTCGGCCCGCAGGACCAGGACCCGGTGGAGCTGCTGCGGGAGACGCTGTGGAAAACGGGCACGCGTTTGGCTCTTGACCCCTCGGGAACGCCGATCAAGGCATCCGACCTCACGCTCGGTTCCTCCTTCCACGTGATTCCGGAAGGCCTGGCCGAAATGGGCCACGGTCGCCTGGAAGAGAAGGCAAAGGCAGCGGTTCTCCTCATGCGCCTCAAGCCGGAACAACTCGTCGAGACTCCTGAGCGCAAGGACTGGTCCTACCAGGGCATCGTCGCGTATTCTAAGATATGTACTCATGTTGGTTGCCCTGTTGCGTTGTATGAGCAGCAAACCCACCACCTTCTGTGCCCGTGTCACCAATCACAATTCGACGTCACGAATCACTGCGAGGTAATTTTCGGACCGGCCGCGCGGCCGCTCCCGCAGCTGCCGATCACGGTAGACGCAGAAGGTTATCTCATCGCGCAGAGCGATTTCACTGAACCGGTCGGTCCGAGCTTCTGGGAGCGTAAATGACTTCGTTAGACACCCGTAAACCCGCCGAGGTAAAAAAATCCGGCGGATTCACTTCATCCGCCGCGAACTACCTCGACGAGCGCACCAGCATTTCCGGTGCCGTCAAAGAGCTTGGGCGCAAGATCTTTCCGGATCACTGGTCCTTCCTGCTGGGCGAGGTGGCGCTGTACAGTTTCGTCATCATCCTGCTCACCGGATCCTTCCTGACCTTCTTCTTCCAAGCGTCGATGGCTCCCGTGTTCTACGACGGTTCCTACGCTCCGCTCAAGGGAATCGAGATGTCGGCCGCCATGGCGTCCTCGCTCGATATTTCCTTTGACATCCGCGGTGGATTGCTCATGCGCCAGGTTCACCACTGGGCGGCGCTGCTTTTCGTGGCCGCCATTGGCCTGCACATGCTCCGCATCTACTTCACGGGCGCCTTCCGTAAGCCCCGCGAGCTGAACTGGATCATCGGTTTCATTCTCTTCATCCTCGCGATGGCTGAGGGCTTCACCGGCTATTCCCTCCCCGACGACCTGCTCTCCGGAAACGGCCTGCGAATCATCGATGGAATCATCAAGGGAATTCCGGTCGCCGGAACCTGGATCTCCTTCCTGCTTTTCGGCGGAGAATTCCCGGGCGTCGACATCGTCGGACGGCTGTACTCGCTGCACATTCTGCTGCTGCCGGCCATCATCGTTGCGCTGATCGCAATGCACCTGCTGTTCGTTGTCGTGCACAAGCACACGCAGTACCCGTCGGCCGGTCACACCAACCAGAACGTCGTTGGGTACCCGGTACTTCCCGTCTATGCCGCCAAGGCCGGTGGATTCTTCTTCATCGTCTTCGGTGTCGTCATGCTGATCGCATCACTGTTCACGATCAACCCGATCTGGAATTACGGCCCGTACGACCCATCTCCGGTTTCCGCCGGAACCCAGCCCGACTGGTATATCGGTTTTGCCGACGGCGCTCTTCGCTTGATTCCACCGGGGTGGGAGTTCGTGTTCCTGAACCACACGTACTCCTTCAACATCCTGGTTCCACTGATTGTGATCGGAATCTTCATCGTCCTCGTGATGGTGTACCCATTCATTGAGGCCTGGATCACCGGGGACAAGCGCGAGCACCACGTGCTCGATCGTCCGCGGAACGCCCCGACCCGCACCGCAATCGGTGCTGCCGGTGTCACGTTCTACGCCGGGCTGTGGGCTGCGGCGTCATCGGATATCATTGCGACGCACTTCCACCTCACCATGGAGGGGGTCATCCACGCGCTCCAGGCCATCACGATCCTCGGGCCGGTCCTGGCGTACTTCATCACGAAGCGAGTTTGCCTCGCCCTCATGAAGAAGGACCGCGAGATCGTGCTCCACGGGTACGAGTCCGGCCGTATCGTGCGGCTGCCCGGTGGCGAGTACGTGGAAGTTCACCAGCCCGTGGACGAGTACGAGCGCTGGAAGCTGGTCAGCTACAACGACTTCAAGCCGCTCATGACCCGGCCGAACGCACGTGGCAAGATCACGGCCGCAGAGAAGCTCCGCGCCGGTCTGTCCCGCTGGTTCTTCGAAGACCGGATCACTCCGGTCCACCAGAGGGAACTCCACCACGCTCATGGCGAGCACCAGTCAGAGATCACCGAGAAGTAGAGTCACCACAATAGATCGGGCATCGATGTCACTCCAGACGTTATCGGAGTGGCTTCGGTGCCCGAACTGTTTTCTGCTCCTTGAGCCGCACGATCCCCTCACGCTCGCCTGCGCCACCGGTCATTCCTTCGATGTGAACAAACGCGGGTACGCCACGATGCTGCCCGGTCCCCGCAAGTTCATCGGCGATAGCGCCGTCATGTTGGATGCTCGGGATCGATTCCAGGCTGGCGGTTGGTATGAACCCCTCCGGCATGCCATTGCCGAGACGATTGCGGCGGAGCACCCGCTCCGCGTCCTCGACGTCGGTTGCGGCACCGGATACTACCTACGAGCCGCTCTCGCCGGAATGTCGACGGCGCGAGCCCTGGGCCTGGATCTCTCCCCCGTTGCCGTGGCGCGCACGGTACGGGCCGATGAACGCATCGATGGCCTGGTCGCCGATGTCTGGTCGCCCCTGCCGATCCGCGACGGCGCAGCGCAGGTGATCCTCAATGTGTTCGCCCCGCGGAATGCGGCGGAATTCCACCGGGTTCTCGCCGACCGGGGACTCCTGCTCGTCGTGGCGCCGCACAGCACTCACCTTCAGGAGCTCCGTGCAGACGGACTCGCCCTGAAGATTCAGCCCGACAAGGCAACCCACCTGACGACAGCACTCGCCAATCATTTCGACCTCGAGTCGCAGCGGTCCATCTCCCTGGAGCTCAGCCTCTCCCCAACAGACGTCGCGGCGTTGATTGACATGGGGCCCTCGGCTCATCACTTGGACCCCCTCACGCCCGTACCGGCAACGGGCCCAGCGCGTGCCGTGACGGCCGCCTTCGATCTGTTCAGCTTCCGTCGTCACCCTTCTTGATGCTTCCGGCCTCCTGTAGTGTTTCGCGAAGCGAATAGGGGGCGGGCGGTAGACGAGGAGGGCGGCACCCCGAGACCCACATTTGCTGGCTTAACGGCGAAAGCGGGCCCCGACAATCGAGGACCCGCGTCGTCGTGGCCTAGGCCATCTGCGGAAAGCCGAGATCGATCTCGGAGGAGGCCGGGTCGGGCCAGCGAGTGGTGACGACCTTGCCGCGGGTGTAGAAGCGGATGCTGTCGGGTCCGTACATATGCGCGTCACCGAAGAGCGAGTTCTTCCAGCCGCCGAAAGAGAACGACCCGACCGGCACCGGAATAGGCACGTTGATACCGACCATGCCGACCTCAATCTCGAACTCGAACTGCCGGGCCGCCCCGCCGTCGCGCGTGAACAGCGCCACACCGTTGCCGAACTCATGATCGTTGACGAGCTTCACGGCCTCGTCGAAGGTATCCACACGCACGACAGAGAGCACGGGGCCAAAGATTTCGTCGTCGTAGACCTTCATGCCGGGCGTGACGTGGTCAATCAGGCTCACTCCGAGAAAGAAGCCGTCGCTGTCGAAGTTCTGCTCGCGGCCGTCGACGACCATGGTGGCACCCGCAGCTTCCGCGCCGGTCAGGTAGGACGCGACTCGGTCGCGGTGCTCGCCGGTGATGAGCGGGCCCATCTGCGAGGCCGGATCGGTTCCCGGGCCGACGATGAGCGTTTTCATGCGCTTTTCGATCGCGGAGACGAGGTCGTCGGCGATGCCGCCGACGGCCACGAGTACGCTCACGGCCATGCAGCGCTCCCCGGCGGAGCCGTACGCCGCGTTGATCGCGGCATCGGCTGCCATATCGAGGTCGGCATCCGGCAGCACCACCATGTGGTTCTTGGCCCCGCCCAGCGCCTGCACGCGCTTACCGTTCGCGGCCGCGCGGTTGTAGATGGACTTCGCGATCGGAGTGGAGCCAACGAAGCTGATCGCCTTGACGTCTGGATTGTCGAGCAGTTCGTCGACGGCCTCCTTGTCGCCCTGCACCACATTGAGCACTCCGGCGGGCAGACCGGCTTCGGTAAAGATTTCGGCGATGAAGATGGCCGACGACGGGTCCTTCTCGCTCGGCTTGAGGAGGACCGTGTTCCCGCAGGCGATGGCGCTGCCGATCATCCACAGCGGCACCATGGCTGGAAAATTGAACGGGGTGACGCAGGCGACGACGCCAACGCTCTGGCGCACGGAGTGCACGTCGATTCCGTGGGAGACCTGCTGCGAGAAGTCACCCTTCAGCATCTGGGCCAGGCCGGTGGCGAATTCGATGTTCTCGAGGCCCCTGGTGATCTCGCCGGCCGCGTCGGAGAGCACTTTGCCGTGCTCGCTCGTGAGAATGGCCGCGAGTTCATTCGTACGCTCCGCGAGCAGTTCTCGCACCTTGAAAAAGATTGCCGTGCGCTTGGCCAGACTGCTTGCGCGCCACTCGGGCAGGGCGCCCGTGGCGGATTCGATGGCGTCGATCACGACCGTACGGGAGGCCAGCACGACCTGCTTCTCCTGCACACCGGTGGCGGGATTGAACACGGGGCCGAACCGTTCGGCCGACTCGACGCGCTGGCCGTTGATGTAGTGGGGAACTGTTTGCATGGGAGTGCTCTTTCTGATGAGTGACAGGGGTCAGGCCTGGGGCTGCAGGGTGCCGTCAACGAGTTTGACGATCATGGAGCAGTCCTTGCCGCCCTCGCCCTCGTCGATCAGGCGCTGGAACAGCTCGGCCACGTGCTCGCCGATTTCGAGCGGGGTGTTGGTCGCCCGGGCCGCGGCGATGGCCAGGCCGATGTCCTTGCTCGCGAGGGTGGTCGTGAAGGTCGGAGCGAAGTCCCGGTTGGCCGCGGCCGTCTCGACGACATCCTTGACGGGATACCAGGTGCGCAGCGCCCAGCTGTCGCCCGACGAAACGGATGCGATATTCCAGAACACCTGCTTGTCCAGTCCCAGCCGCTCGGCCAGTACAGCGCCCTCGGCCGCCGCGGCGAGATTGATGAACAGCATGAGGTTGTTGCAGATCTTCGCGGCCTGGCCGGTCGTCGCACCGCCGGTCGGGATGATGTTGGCCGCCATCGGCTCGATGAACGTCGTGGCATCGGCGACCGCGCCGGCCTCCCCGCCGATCATGAAGGTGAGCCTTCCTGCCGTGGCGCCGCTCATGCCACCGGAGACAGGCGCGTCGACGAACCGAAAGCCGGCCTCGGCAGCTGCATCGTGCAGGGCCTGGGCGGTGTCGATGTCGATCGTCGACGAATCCACCAGCAGGGTCGTCGTGTCGGTGTTGGCCAGCACTCCGTCCTCGCCGAAGTAGACCGCCCGGGCGTGGTCGCCCTTGGGGAGCATGGTGAAAACGACGTCGGCACCGATGACGGCATCCGCGATGCTCCCGGCGGCGGTGACGCCCGCCTGAACGGCCGTGGCGAGGGCATCCGGATTCAGATCGAACCCTCGCACCTCGTGCCCGGCGGCCACCATATTTGCTGACATGGGTCCGCCCATGTTGCCCAACCCGATCCATGCAACTACTGACATAACGAAGCTCCTTTGCTTGTGTGCTGCCTCCACCCTCGCAGCCGGATAGAGTGCAATCAAGGTAATTTTTTACAGAGGGCATGTGCATAGATGCACAAACGCGAAAGGACCGATTCGTGAGTTCACACCGGCTTCCGAGCCCCAACGACCTCCTCGTGCTGCTCACCGTGGCCCGGCTGGGCCGCTTCAACGCGGTCGCCGAGGCGCTCGACACCACCCACACGACCATTTCGCGACGCATCCTCTCGCTCGACCAGGAGTTGGGCGGTCGCACGCTCGAGCGCAGCCCGCACGGCTGGGAACTCACCGAGCTGGGCCGACACGCCGTCAACGCCGCCGAAGCGATCGAAGACCAGCTCGGCGCCCTCACCACGGCGATCAGCCACACCGACCCGCTGTCGGGGCTGCTGCGCATCAGCACTATCGACGGGTTCGGGGCCGAGATCGTCACACCGGCACTCGTGAAACTCCAGCGCGACCACCCGCGCATCAATATCGAAATGTTTAGCGCCACCCGCAAGGTCAGCCAGAACCGGTCGGGCGTTGACCTTGAAATCGTGGCCGGGCGCAACGACGTCAACAACGCACAGGCAATGTTTCTCACCAACTACTTCCTGCGGCTCTACGCGAGCCATGAATACCTGCTGCGCCGGGGTGTCCCCCCGTCGCTCGACGATATTCAGTCCCACAGTTTCGTGTCGTATGTCGAAAGCGCTCTGCTCGTGACCGACCTCGGCCACCGGTCGTCGCAGCTGCCGGAGCCCGCCACGAGCTTTCAGTCAACGAGCCTGTTCGCGCAGCTGGAGGCGGTTCAGGCGGGCGCCGGAATCGGACTTCTGCCGAACTTTCTCGTGCACGACCGGCCGGAATTCGTTCCGGTGCTGCGCGACGATTTTCAACGCCAGCTGCCCATCTGGGCGGTCGTGCGGTCCGAATCGCTGCGCTCCCCCGTGGTGCGTGCCGCGATAGACGCGATCACCCTTGAGATCGCGAATCGACCGGCGGCGTTCATTGGCTGAGTCTGCTGTCGGCACGCGTCAACCGTGGGTCACGAGAAAAGCGGGCGGCGGCAAAGTGATGACGGCCCGATCGCTGTGATCGGGCCGTCATCGGGTCCAGCTGTCAGCGGCTCGTCGTGCTCGCCAGCTCAGAGGCGGCGGCGCGATCAGCTGTCTCGGCGGCATCCGCTGCATCGATGTCATGCAGGGAGAGGCCGCGGGTTTCCTTCAGCGTGATCACCACGATCGCCGTCAGGAGGCAGGCCGCCGCGAGGTAGATCGCCACCGGCACGGATGAACCGAAGGTGGAGAGCAGGCTCACGGCGATGATCGGTGCAATGGAGCCCGCAATGACCGACGTCACCTGGTAGCCGAGCGAGACCCCTGAGTAGCGCATGCGGGTGGGGAACATCTCAGCCATGATGGCTGGCTGGCCGGCATACATGAGGGCGTGGAACAGCAGGCCCGTCATGATGGCGATGATGATGATGATGTCGTTCGCGGTGTCCATCATCGGAAAGGCGAAGAAGCCCCAGGTGCCAGCCAGGACGGCACCCGTGAGGTACAGCGGTCGACGGCCGACGCGGTCGGAGAGGTGACCGACGATCGGAATCACAGTGAAGTGAACGGCGTGGGCGATGAGCAGGAGAAGCAGAACACGGGAGGTGTCCATCTCGACGATGATCTTGAGGTATGTGATCGAGAAGACGACGACGAGGTAGTAGAGAATGTTCTCGGCGAAGCGCAGGCCCATCGCGGTGAACACCCCGCGCGGGTAACGGCGGAAGACCTCGACGATGCCGAAGTTCTTCTCGCCGGCGACGACCTCTTTTTGCGCCTTGAGAAAGATGGGGGCATCGCTGACCTTGGTGCGAATGTAGTAGCCGACGAGCACGATGACGGCGGAGAGCCAGAACGCGACACGCCAGCCCCAACTGAGGAAGGCCGCGTCGGAGAGGGTGGAGGCGAGTATGAAGAGCACGGCCGTGGCGAGCAGGTTCCCGGCAGGCACGGCGGCTTGCGGCCAGCTGGCCCAGAATCCGCGCGACTTCGCGGGGCTGTGCTCGGCGACGAGCAATACGGCGCCGCCCCATTCGCCGCCGACGGCGAAGCCCTGGATGAAGCGCAGGAGCACGAGGAGAACCGGTGCGAGGTAGCCGATCTGGTCGAAGGTCGGCAGGCAGCCCATCAGGAAGGTTGCCACTCCGACGAGCACGAGGCTGAGCTGGAGTAGGCGTTTGCGACCGAACTTGTCACCGAAGTGTCCGAAGACGATGCCGCCGATGGGGCGTGCCAGGAAGCCGACGGCGTAGGTTGCGAATGCCGCAATAATGCCTTCGAGTTCGCTGCCCGCGTTCGGAAAGAACAGGGTGCCGAAGACCAGAGTGGCCGCCGAGGCGTAGAGAAAGAACTCGTACCATTCGACGACCGTGCCGGCCATGGAGGCCGCGACGACCTTTTTCAATCCGGATTCTTGCACACCGTTTCGGGTGTTGGAACTGGTGCTCATGGGATTCCCCTCGTGTCTTCTTTGACACATCGTGATCGGAGGCCGCGACGTGGTCGGCAGCGCCGATCAGGTGTTTTGGCTTGTATCAGCCTGTGCGCTGGCTTTGTGCCTGTCAATATCGATTAGCACAGGCCGGGTGTGCAAAACTGCACACGGCCTTGGTCGGGCTCACCGTGGAATGCCCACTCGCGTCGCGGGTTAAACAGTCGTGCCGGCCTTCCCAGGGAAGACCGGCACGTGATACTGCAGTTGCTTAGCGGGCGAAGAGACCCCGGTAGTACTCGTAGACCCAGCCCACGAGCCCGATGACTCCGAACGCCAGCCCAATGAATGCGACCCAGATGCCCACAGCGAGACCCAGGAACACCAGCGCAGCAGATGCCGCGAGCACGATGGGCCACCAGCTCCACGGGCTGAAGAACCCGGACTCGGCATCGCCGTCATCGATGTTGGCATCGAGTCGGTCCTCGGGAGTCTCGCCGCCCTGGGCGGTGTAAACCTTGCCCAGGTAGAAGCCGATGAACGCGGCCAGGACAGCACTGAGCGAGAGGGCAAACGTTCCTGCCCACTCCACGCTTCCGGTGAACGGATCGATGACGCTCCACACCGTGTAGATAACCGCCATGAGGGCGAAGAAGGCCGCCAGGCCCCAGAAGAGACGCGCGTTAGTTCTCATTTACTTCACCTTGTTCGATGATGCGTCGTACGTGGGGGCATCCGGTGCGTCCTTGAGGTACCCAATACCCACGGGAAGTCCCGCCTCTGGGTGGTTGAGGTCGAATGCCGGACGCTCAGACCGAATTCTCGGGATGGACGTGAAGTTGTGACGCGGCGGCGGGCAAGACGTTGCCCACTCGAGCGACGAACCGTAGCCCCAGGGATCGTTGACCGTAACCAGCGGTGCCTTGCGGGCCGTGATGTATACGTTCAGGAAGAACGGAATCATCGACGTGGCCAGAATCATGGCGCCAATGGTCGACACCTGGTTCATCCACGTGAATCCGTCATCGGGTGAATACGTCGCATAGCGACGGGGCATACCGACGACGCCCAGCCAATGCTGCACGAGGAACGTGGTGTGGAAGCCGATGAAGAGCAACCAGAAGTGCCACTTGCCGAGGCTCTCGTTGAGCATCTTCCCTGTCCATTTCGGCCACCAGAAGTAGAAGCCACTGAACATGGCAAAGACAACGGTGCCGAATACGACGTAGTGGAAGTGCGCAACCACGAAGTAGGTGTCCGTGACGTGGAAGTCAAGCGGCGGCGAGGCGAGGATGACTCCAGTGAGTCCACCGAACGTGAAGGTGATGAGGAAGCCGATGGCCCAGAGCATGGGCGTCTCGAATGTGACGGAACCCCGCCACATCGTTCCGATCCAGTTGAAGATCTTCACCCCGGTCGGGACCGCGATAAGCATCGTCATGAGCGAGAAGAACGGCAGCAGAACGGAGCCCGTGACGTACATGTGGTGCGCCCAGACAGAAACGGAGAGCGCGGCGATCGCAATAGTCGCGTAGACCAGCGTCTTGTACCCGAACATCGGCTTTCGACTGAAGACGGGGAACACTTCCGAAACGATACCGAAGAACGGCAGGGCAATGATGTATACCTCGGGGTGACCGAAGAACCAGAACAAGTGCTGCCAGAGTATGGCACCGCCATTGGCGGGGTCGTAGATGTGCGAACCAAAGATGCGGTCGGAGGCGGCTGCAAGCATGGCTGCGGCGAGAACCGGGAACACCATCAGGGCAAGCAACGAGGTGATCAGTGAGTTCCAGGTGAAAATCGGCATGCGCCACATCGTCATGCCGGGGGCACGCATCGTGATGATTGTCGTAATGAAGTTGACGGAACCGAGGATGGTACCGAACCCGGAAAGACCGAGCCCCACCATCCACAGGTTTCCACCGATACCAGGCGAGAACGTCGTGCTCGCGAGTGGCTGGTACGCAAACCAGCCGAACGACGCAGCGCCCTGGGGGGTCAGGAACCCGGCCACGGCAATGAGGCTACCGAAGTTGAAGAACCAATACGCCAACGCGTTCAGACGTGGGAACGCCACGTCGGGCGCACCGATCTGCAGGGGGACGAGGAAGTTCGCAAATCCGAAGAACAACGGGGTGGCGAACATCAGCAGCATGATCGTGCCGTGCATCGTGAACAGCTGGTTGTACTGCTCCTTGGTCTGAACGATCTCCAGACCGGGGGCGAAGAGCTGCGCACGAATGATGAGCGCCATGACCCCGCCGAGGCAGAAGTACACGAACGAGGTGATCAGGTACATGTAACCGATCACCTTGTGGTCGGTTGACGTTATCGCCTTGACGAGCAAATTACCCTTGCGTTCAGCGGACGGCGAGACCGGAGTCTCCATGCGCGTCGCTGGAGGGGTGATAGTGGTGCTCATGGCTTACTTGCCTTCCTGAGCGGTCGGGGCTTCCGTGCCCGGCTGATTCTGATTGCGATCGTAGTTATTGTCCAGCTGCCCGGTGTTGCCGGCAGCCCGCAGCGAGGCGATGTAGGTGTCGTAGTCGGCCTGGGACACGACCTCCGTGTTGAAGAGCATCATGGAGTGATACTCACCGCAGAGTTCCGCGCACTTGCCCGCATAGGTTCCGATGCGCTCCGGAATGACCGACATGTAGTTGGTCTTGCCGGGGACGACGTCCTTCTTGTAAAGGAAGTCGATGACCCAGAAGGAATGAATGACGTCTCGGGACTCGAGCTTGAACTCAACCTTTTTGTTGACCGGGAGCACAAGGACGGGCAGCTCTGAGTCGACGATGGCGCCGGGTTCGCCGTCAGGGTCGGCCTGCGCTTGCACGCCTGCGGAGTAGACATCCTCGTCGACGTAGTTGAAGTCCCACGCCCACTGCTTGGCCTGGACCTCGATAGTGACGTCGGGGCTGTCAAAGCGGGTCTCGAGTGCGACCTGGTCCCGCGCGGTGAAGGCAAAAAAGCCTACGACCAGAATGAGCGGAACGATCGTGTAGAAGATCTCGATCGGCATGTTGTAGCGGAGCTGCACCGGGAGTCCGGTCTGGCCCTTGCGACGACGGTAGACGACGATGGCCCAGAGCGTGAGGCCCCACGTGAGGATGCCCACGATGAGGAGGACGATCCAGGAGGTGGTCCACAGACCGGACACTCGTTCGGTCTGGTTTGTCACCGCCGGTTGACCTTCTTCAAAACCGGGAAGATAGCCGTTTAACTGGGCCTGCGTGCAGCCGGAGAGAACAATGACAAGTGTCGCTGCAAGCGGAAATGCAGCCCATCGGAGACGGTGATTAATGCGCACCGGGGACCTTTCGGGGGGATTCGAGGACACTTCTCAGGAAGTGCTGTGACCGATTCCTAGCCTACTCCGAGCAAAGCCTTCTTCCGTGCACCCTGGAGGTCAACTTTGCGCCGAAGCGCGCGTGACACTGGTGGAATCAGGCTTTAAATTGCGAAAGGAGACCATCCACTGGGGATGATCTCCTGTTTTTCGCATTTCAGCGGGGTCTTTGCCTAGCTGAAAGAGTCTCCACACGCGCAGCTACTGCCGGCATTGGGGTTGTCGATCGTGAAACCCTGCTTCTCGATCGTGTCCTCGAAGTTGATATTCGCACCATCAAGGTACGGAACACTCATCTTGTCAACGACAACACCGACTCCATCGAAGTCAACAACAGCATCGCCCTCGAGAACTCGCTCGTCGAAATAGAGCTGGTAGATCAGGCCGGAACAACCCCCGGGCTGCACTGCGACGCGCAGACGAAGATCCTCACGTCCTTCCTGGGCCAGGAGGCTTCGTACCTTGTCGGCGGCGGTATCGCTCAGGCCAACACCATGGGCTGCGGTGCTGGTCGTGTCGGTCATGGCGTCAGTCATGTTTCTCCTTGGTGGTCGCAGCGCGCGAACGTGTCAAGTGGTCAAGTCGACTAGTCGAGGTGATAACTCGGAAATCACAATCAATTCTACCTCCTCCAACCGTGTGGCAGCCTGAATCATTCCCCGTGATGCAAAGTGCGGGGAATATGGCTCTGACTCCGGCTACTGCCCGCTGCGGTGGTTCAGCCGTGACAGCAGCAGTGCCTCGGTAAGCACGGCGCGCTTGAAGACCCCGAGGTGCAGGGACTCGTTGGGGCTGTGTGCCCGCGAGTCGGGGTCTTCGACGCCGGTCACAAGAATCTGGGACTCCGGGAAGACCCGCACCAGGTCGGCAATGAACGGGATGGAACCGCCAACCCCAATATCTATCGGGGGCGCGCCCCAGGCATCCGTCATTGCACGGCGCGCCTCGGTCACGGCCCATCCGCTCGTGTCCACGAGGAAGGGTTGGCCACAGTCCACCTCGGAGATCTCGACATGCGCGCCAAAGGGTGCATGAGCGCGCAGGTGTTCTTCGAGCACAGCTGCCGCATCGCTGGCTCGCTGCCCGGGAGCAATGCGGCAACTCACTCTCACGGTTATCGAGGGCGACAGCGTGTTGGACGCGTTGTCAACGCTCGGCGCGTCGATTCCGGTGACGGTGATGGCGGGCTGGGACCAGATCCGGCTGAGAATGGAGCCATGTCCGATGGGCGACACTCCATCGAGGAGACCCGTCTCCTCCCTCAGCTGCTCTTCCGAGTACTCGGGGGTGTCGCCGGTGTGGATCGTTAGCCCCGCCACGGCGACGGATCCGTCCTCGTTGTAGAGCGTCGCCAGCAGCGCAATCGTCGCCATCATGGCGTCGGGAACGGCTCCCCCGAACATGCCGGAATGGGAAGCATGGTCCAGCGTGCGTACGTTGAGGCGCAGGGTGACATTGCCGCGGAGGCCGGTCGTGAGCGCTGGGGTCGACACATCCCAGTTGTTCGAGTCGGCGACGACAATCACATCTGCTCGCAGGGCATCGACATTCTCGTCGAGGAAGGTCGCGAAGGACCGGCTGCCGAATTCTTCTTCTCCCTCAATGAAGAGGGCGAGGCCGAGATCAAAATCGGGACCTGCAGCATCGACAAGGGCACGAATGGAGGCGACGTGCGCCATGACTCCTGCTTTGTCGTCGGCCGCACCGCGACCATAGAGACGGTCACCACGCACGGTCGGCTCGAAAGGGGCCGAGTCCCAATCCTCGTCCTTGCCGGGAGGCTGCACATCGTGGTGGGCGTAGAGCAGGACCGTTGGCCGGCCATTCCGTGCCGCCCGTGTCGCGAGCACGGCGGGCTGGCCGAGCTCGGTGCCTCCGGGAATGCCCGCCTGTTTGATTTCGACCGTGTCAAAGACGTGTAGGTCCCGGGCCAGAGTCGCCACGGCCTCGGCGCTTCGCAGCACGGTGGCGCGATCAAAAGCAGACCAGGCGACCGAGGGAATGCGCACCAGCGCGCACAGTTCTGCGATGGTCGCCGGTAGTCCGAGTTCGACCGCGGTGCGAACGGATGCGTCGTCAGCTGTGCTTTTGTCGTCAATTGTCCGTGGGATATCTGTCATACGGGTAATCTTAAGGCACCCAATTGCAAGGATTTGATGTGGCTAAACAACCAGTGAACCCCGACGCACAGCCGTCGATCGAAACCGCAGCCGAGACGGCCGCTCGCCTGAACGGCACTTCAGCCGGTAAAGGTCAGCCGACTCCGACGCGCCGAATGCAGGAAGCGGCCAACAAAAGACCCCTCGTACCCAACGACCGTAAGCTCGCGGCGAAGCAGGCTCGCGCGAAGTCGCGTGTGTCCCGTGACCGAGCCCGAATCGGCATGGCGAACGGTGAGGACAAATACCTCCCGCTTCGTGAGCGTGGGCCACAGAAGCGCTACGCACGCGACTTCGTTGACGCTCGGTTCAACGTTGGTGAGCTGATGATCCCGGTGATGTTCCTCGTCATCCTGCTGTCAACGATCCCGTCGATTGCGACCTATGGAATCATCGCCCTCTGGGCGTTCTTCATCTTGGCCATTGTTGACTGCGTCGTCCTCGGCTTCATCGTGACCAAGAAGATTGAGTCGAAGTTCGGTGCCGGAAAGGTGGAGAAGGTGCGCTGGTACGTCGCTATGCGTGCTCTCCAACTTCGTCCCATGCGTCTTCCGAAGCCGCAGGTCAAGCGCGGAAAATACCCGGTCTAACGCCCGGGACAATCGTTCATTCGGGTCAGCGGGAAAATGCCCCGGCCCGGATGAGCGGCACGCGGATTTCCTCATCGGTGAGGGAGCCGTGCTGACCGATCATGGACCGTGCGCTCTGGTTAGCCGGGCGCGAATCGTAGTAGGCGATGCCTTTTCTCGCCGCGACAATGACGTCTCCGATACGGGGAAGCACATCGGTGTCGACCTGCCCGAACAGTCCGGCTGCTACAGCCTCCGCGCGGGTGTAGACCCAGGCGCGGTGCCCCTCCGCCACCTGCCACGCCGCGGCAAGGGAATCGCTCGTCACGTCGATCCTCGCGGGATCGACGTACAGCTGCAGGCACCGCGGGTCTCCCCCGATGTGACGCACCCCATCCACGAGGGCCGGTGCTGTATCAAAGAGCACGTGCTTGGTCTCTGGCACGTCAATGACGCCATGGTCTGCTGTGAGAAGCACACCCTCGTCAGAGGCAAGCTCGGACGCGAATCGGGCCATTTCTGAGTCGAGGGTCTCAAGGTGTGCCAGCCACCGCCCGGATTCCCAACCGTGGGCGTGCGCCGCAACGTCGAGCTCGGCCACATAAAGGTAGACGAGCGCCGTCGGCTCGGAAGCGAGGATTTCTCGCGCTGCGGCGAACCGGTCCCCGATACTTTCCGCAGCGACGTACCGCGCCCCTCTCAGCACAGCCTGGGTGAAACCGGAGCCAATGAAGCGCTTGGGTCCGATAGCGAAACTGGGCACGCCGACATCCGCTGCCTGGTCGAAGACGGTGCGGGCGCGCTGCCACGTCGCGGGGTCCATACCGGCGTCCCACCCCGTGAGCTGGTTGATGATTCGGTCGCCGTCCGCGTCAAGCACCTGGTAGCCCACCAAACCATGCTGACCCGGTTCGAGACCGGTCGTCAGCGTCGCGATCCCTGCCGCGGTCGTGGCCGGAAAGACCCCGTCGATGACATCGGCCTTCGTCAGTCGGCCGGCGAGAAAGCGGGCGTGGCCCGCTCGCGCCCGCAGGGCGCTGACTCCCAGTCCGTCCGCCAGAACCACGACGGCCTTGGACACCGCGGGCAGACCGAGCCGGTTCGGCTCGCTCCGCACGGCAAGGAGCGAACTTGTCAGAACATCGGCAAGGCGCAGAGAGCTGAATTGACGGGCCGGTAACATGGTTGACATCGGGCTAAGTCTGACATAGGCCGCGCCCGAACTTTCCAGCGCACTCCCGATAGTGCGTGAAACCAGTGCCTCCCCGGCGGGATTTACGTTCGGGGCGGACACGACTGAATCAGAATTCACGAATGAGCCGCGCAGACAGCACCCCACCCGCCGCCCGCACCGCGATCGACACCGAGAGAATCGAAGACGTCGACGTATCGATCGAGATGCAGGGGTCCTTCCTCGAGTACGCCTACTCGGTCATCTACTCACGGGCACTCCCCGATGCGCGCGATGGGCTCAAGCCTGTCCAGCGTCGCATCCTGTACCAGATGAGTGAGATGGGATTGCGCCCCGACCGCGGCCATGTCAAGTCCGCCCGCGTCGTCGGCGAAGTCATGGGCAAGCTGCACCCGCATGGTGACACGGCGATTTATGACGCGCTCGTGCGCATGGCGCAGTCATTCTCCCTGCGCGTTCCCCTCATCGACGGCCACGGAAACTTTGGCTCTCTTGATGATGGGCCGGCGGCTCCCCGATACACAGAGGCCCGGCTTGCGGCCCCCGCCCTCGCGATGACCGAGCACCTCGACGAAGACGTCGTCAATTTTGTGCCCAACTATGACAATCAGCTCACCCAGCCCGATGTGCTCCCGGCCGCGTATCCCAATCTGCTGGTCAACGGCGCAAGCGGTATCGCTGTGGGTATGGCCACAAACATGGCACCGCACAACCTCATCGAGGTCGTCGGTGCCGCGCGCCACCTCCTCTCCTACCCGGAGGCCTCACTCGAGCACCTGATGGAGTTCATTCCGGGGCCAGACCTACCCACCGGCGGCACCATCGTGGGGCTCGCCGGCATCAAGGACGCGTACCTCACCGGGCGTGGCAGCTTCAAGACCAGGGCCCGCGTCGCCGTGGAGTCAATCAGCGCGCGAAAAACCGGTCTGGTGGTCACGGAATTGCCCTATCTCGTGGGACCGGAAAAGGTGATCGAGAAGATCAAGGACGGGGTCAACTCCAAAAAGCTGAGCGGAATCTCTGACGTCACCGACCTCACGGACCGCACCAAGGGGCTGCGCCTCGTCATCGGGATCAAGACCGGTTTCAGTCCGGATGCCGTACTCGAGCAGCTGTACCGCTACACGCCCCTCGAAGATTCGTTCAACATCAACGCGGTCGCCCTTGTGGAGGGAACGCCGCAGACCCTGGGGCTGCGCGAACTCCTACTCGTCTACGTGAACCACCGCATCGAAGTGGTGACCCGTCGTTCCTCCTACCGGCTCGCCCGACGCAAGGAACGCCTACACCTCGTGGAAGGCCTCCTCGTGGCCATTGTCGATATCGACGAGGTCATTCAGGTCATCCGTGCCAGTGACGACACCGACATGGCCAGGACTCGTCTCATCGACGTTTTCGACCTCAGCCAGGTGCAGGCCGAGTACATTCTCGAGCTGCGACTGCGTCGCCTCACGCGCTTCTCGAAAATCGAGCTTGAGGCTGAGCGCGACCAGCTCCTGGCCGAGATTGCCCAACTTGAGGCACTGCTCTCCAGCAAGGCCGCCATCCGCACGCTCGTGTCCACGGAGCTCGCCGCCGTCGCCGAGAAGTTCGGCACCCCGCGCCGCACAGTACTCACCGAGGCCAAACCCAGCATCGCGGGCATGTCTGCGGCCGCAGCGAAACGTCAGGCGGCTGTCCTTGAGGTACAGGACATCCCGACGCGCATCTTCCTCAGCGCCACCGGCCGCATTGCACGCGTCGACCTTGTGGCGGTGGACGACTCCGCTCCCCAGCGCATCACACCCCCGCCACGCCGCAGCAAGCACGATGCCATCCTGTCGTCGCTCGAAACGACGAGTCGCACGGAGATCGGGGCGGTCACCAACCATGGTCGACTCATCCGCTTCTCCCCCGTCGACCTGCCCGTCATGCCACCGACGTCGATTCAGCTCGCCGCAGGCGTTCGTATCAACGACTACCTTGTGCTCTCCAGCCGAGGAGAGCGGGTGCTCGCCCTGGTCTCCCTCGACTCCGATCGAGCCATCGCGCTCGGCACGCGGCAGGGTGTCGTGAAGCGGCTCACTCCGGGCGACTGGGCCAGCAAACCAGACTTTGAGATCATCACCCTCAAGCCGAAGGACGAGGTCGTCGGTGTGGCGCAGGGCACTGAAGACGACGAACTCGTCTTTATTGCGTCGGATGCGCAGCTGCTGCGTTTCCCGGCCGCCGGCGTTCGACAACAGGGCCGCGCAGCCGGCGGAATGGCCGGTATTAAGCTCTCCCCCGGCGCCGCCGTGGTGTTCTTCACGAGCCTGGCTGCGACGGACGCTGCGAACGCCGTGGTGGCAACCGTCGCCACCGGAAGCCGGACCCTTCCCGGCACCGACCCCGGCAGCGCCAAGGTCTCTGAGTTCACCGAGTATCCAGCGAAGGGACGCGCGACGGGTGGGGTGCGCTCCCAGCGTTTCCTCAAGGGCGAAGACGCCATCGCCGTCGCCTGGGTGGGCCCAGCACCGGCCCGCGCCACCTCTCCGGAGGGAACACCCCGCCCGCTTCCGGAGACGGGCTCTCGCCGCGACGCGGCCGGTGTGATGCTCGACGCGATCATCGGAGCCATCGGCAGCGAAATCTAGGCAACCGTCCGGGTGGCCGGTGGCTCCGGCCACCCGGAGACGTTACACGTCGATCCGATCCCGACTGAGCTTGTCCGAGCTGTCGACGATGAACTCCTTGCGCGGTGCCACTTCGTTGCCCATCAGCAATTCGAAAACCTTCGCCGCGGCATCCGCGTCGTTGACGCGTACTCGGCGAAGCGTTCGGTGGGCGCGTTCCATGGTGGTGGTCGCGAGCTGATCGGCATCCATTTCACCCAGCCCCTTGTAGCGCTGGATGGGGTCCTGATAGCGCTTGCCCTTCTTCTCGAGCGCGCTCAGTACGCCGTAGAGCTCAACCTCGGAGTAGGTGTAGATCGTTTCGTTGGGCTTGCTTCCCGGGTTCATCACCACGACGCGGTGCAGCGGCGGCACAGCGGCGAACACGCGCCCCTCGGCAATCATCGGGCGCATGTAGCGGAAGAAGAGTGTCAGCAGGAGCGTACGAATGTGTGCGCCATCCACGTCGGCATCACTCATGATGATGACCTTGCCGTACCGGGCCGCGGAGAGGTCAAAGCTCCGGCCGGAACCCGCTCCGATCACCTGAATGATCGAGGCGCACTCGGTGTTCGACAGCATGTCCGAGACGGATGCCTTCTGCACGTTGAGAATTTTTCCTCGGATCGGAAGGAGCGCCTGGTGCTCGCTGTCGCGCGCAAGTTTCGCCGTGCCGAGTGCCGAATCGCCCTCCACGATGAACAGTTCACTCGTGGACACGTCATTGCTGCGGCAGTCCACGAGTTTCGCCGGAAGCGATGAACTCTCGAGAGCATTCTTGCGCCGCTGGGTCTCCTTATGCGCACGCGCTGAGATGCGCGACTTCATCTCGGCGACAATCTTGTCGAGCACGACGGCGGCCTGTGCCTTGTCGTCACGCTTGGGTGACACGAAACGTTCGCTCATGGCCTTCGCGACGACTGCGGCCACGATCGCACGCACGGCGGGTGTGCCGAGTACTTCCTTCGTCTGGCCCTCGAACTGTGGCTCCGGGAGACGAACGGTGAGCACGGCGGTCAGGCCGGCCATCACATCGTCCTTTTCAAGCTTGTCAGAACCTGCCTTCAGGCGGCGAGCGTTCTGCTCCACCTGGGCACGGAGGAATTTCAAGAGCCCGGCGTCGAATCCGGCCTGGTGCGTTCCCCCCTTCGGGGTGGCGATGATGTTCACGAAGCTTTGCACGGTCGTGTCGTAGCCGGTTCCCCAGCGCAGCGCGATGTCCACTTGGCAGTTGCGTTCGAGTTCCGTGGGCACCATGGCGCCCTTCTCGGTGAGAACGGGAACCGTCTCTTTGAAGGTTCCGTTGCCGGTCAGGCGCCAGGTGTCCGTGATCGGTGTGTCTGTGGCGAGATGGTCGACGAACTCCGAGATGCCGCCGTCGAACTGGAAAGCGTTGACGACCTCCTCGGTGGTGCGCCGATCGGCGACCTCGATGGCCAGGCCCGGCACGAGGAACGCTGTCTGGCGGGCTCGGTTGAGAACCTCTTCCGCCTGGAAGGCCGCGCCCTTCGTGAAGATCTGGCGGTCTGCCCAATAACGCACCCGTGTGCCGGTGACCCCCTTGGCGACCTTGCCGACCACGCGCAGCACACTCTGCTCTTCGAACGGGGTGAAGGGCGCGTCCGGGCTCTTGGCGCCGGTATCGGCGAACACGCCTGGTTCACCCCGGTGGAAGGACATCGCCCAGGTCTTGCCGTCCCGGTCGACTTCGACGTCGAGCCGTTCGGACAGGGCGTTGACGACGGATGCCCCAACACCGTGGAGTCCGCCCGACGCGGCGTACGACCCGCTGCCGAATTTTCCACCGGCGTGGAGTTTCGTGAAGACCACTTCGACACCGGTCAGGCCGGTCTTGGGCTCGATGTCGACGGGGATGCCACGAGCCGTGTCGCGCACCTCGACGCTCTCATCGGGATGAAGTTCAATCTTGATGCTGCTGCCGTGCCCGCCCAGGGCCTCGTCGACGGAATTGTCGATGATTTCCCAGAGGCAGTGCATAAGGCCTCGTGAGTCCGTTGACCCGATGTACATTCCCGGCCGCTTGCGCACCGCTTCGAGCCCCTCGAGGACGGACAGATGGCGCGCAGAATAATCAGAACTCACTAACCCAGATTACCGGCCCGAGCGGTGCCCCCGGGAATCGACACCCCCCGCCGCGCGGTACGCCCCCAGCGAAATAGCCCGTATTGTGCTCGATAACGAAGCCTCGGCGTGTAAACATTGATCAAGAGGCAATAAGGTTTTTTGTCTGGAGGAGGAACACATGTCTAAGATCGCCACCGAACATGGTGCAGCAGAGCAGCAGGGCACCCCCCACCAGCTGACCGCGGCAGACCGCTGCGACGCTTGTGGCGCCCAGGCGTACATTCGAGTCGTCGTGAACAACAGCGAATTGCTGTTCTGCGCTCACCACGGTCGTAAGCATCAGGAGAAGTTGTCGGCGATTGCCGAGAGCTGGCACGACGAATCGAGCCGACTGCTCGAAGATCAGCGCTCATAGCAAACCGACGCGCGTCGCACAACGGCCCGGGAATTCGTCTGAGACGATTCCCGGGCCGTTTCTCGTTTCAGAGCGACGTTTGTGGCAGCTACTCGCCAGAGAGCGACAGGCGGGTCGCAATCTGATCGCGAACGGCGTGCGCCATGGCGTCGACAGGTGCGGTGCGCTCCCCTGATTCGTAGACCTCACCCACCCGGCCGAACGCAGCTCGGAGCATATGGTCGGCCAGGCCAGGGTTTCGGGCAAGCACGGGGCCATGGAGATGCGTCCCGATGAGATCGCCCATAACCAGTCCCTCACCGCCGTTTCCGTTGCCGGTGCCGGAAAGAACTCGTCCGAGGGGCGACGCCTCTGCGCCGACGTAGTCACGCGCATGGTTTTCAAATCCGACGAGACGACCGTGCTTACTCGTGACGACGATATCGTCCGTGGCCCGAACAACGCGGGGAACGGCCCTGCCCGCGACGAGACCGAGCCCCTCAACCACGGTGCCGCTGTGCAGCTCAATCCCCCAGCTCAACAGCTCCCAACCCGTTCCGACCGCGAGAAGGGGAACACCTGCCGTCGTCCACGCTCGAAGCTCGTCGACCATGGTGAGCAAGATGTCACGGGCACCGACAAGCTCGGCGTCCGCCCCGGAGCCGATCACGATGGCGTCAACAGATTCAGGAAGATCGGCCCTGGACCGCACCTCAACAACGGATGCCTCATGGCCGCTCCACCGGGCCCGCTGCGCCAGGACCCGGGCATTCGCGGCGTCCCCATTGGTGTTCAGCAGATCGGGAAGCACGGAGATGATAGTGAGCTGACGCGTCATGACTGCTCCTCGTCGTTCGTTTCCAGGCCGAGGTGGACGCGAGTGCGGCGCATGCCGTCGGCCGAGAAGATGATCGTCTTGAGTCCATGTTCGGGAGCGGGTAACGCGAGGAAGGCGTCAAGCGCCGTGGGGACATCCGGTTCGATCCGGTCGACCCGCACATCGTCGTAGGCCAGTTGCAGTGCAATCTCGTGAGCCTTTGACCCGGACGCGAAGAGCACGTGTTCCAGGCCGGACGTATCCACCGGCCAGAAGTACGAGGGATCCCGAACATCCGAACCGATGGCAATGAGGATCTGCTCCGTGTGCGGTTCGAGGGCATCGACGTTGAGTTGAAAACTCGCCGGATTCTGCACGAGCACGAATTCGACCTGCTGCCCGCGTACGGTCACAATCTCGCCGCGACCAAACACTGCCGGAATCGTGGACAGTGCTGCGGCCGCCGTCGCGGAGTCAAATTGGTCACCGAGGGCTGCCTGAGCCGTGGCCAACGCGGTGGCCGCGTCAACGGCATAGTGCGTTCCGCGCGCCGGAAGATCTATCGTCACCGTCGTGGCCGGCTCCTGCGATTGAGACGGCGCAACAGGCAGCGAAAGGTCCGCGACACGACCGGCCACCCGAGTCACTAGTGTGCCCGTACCGGCTTTCAACCGTTCCCCGGCCGTTCGGGCGTAACCCAGACCGCGCGGGTTGGCTGCCAGCACATCGGTGCTGACGCCATAGGTCGCGACGGACACCGTCGCCCCGAGCCCGGCACCCACCTCGACGAGGAATTGGTCGTCGGCGTTGAGCACAACGCTTTGGGTGGCACGGGCCGCGATCTTGGCGAGAAGCGCCGCAACCATTTCGGAGTCGTGGAAACGGTCGATTTGATCGACCATCACGTTGGTCAGCGCCACAACACGTGGTGTCAGTCCTCCGGCGATGAGCGCTCCGTGGCCCTCGTCCATTTCGAGTACGCCGATGTCGTCGCTCATGCGTCCGGTCAGACTGACCTGTTCGAGCAGCGCAGACGTCAGGCCCTGACTGATGTTGGCTGTGGACGAGTTGGTGAACACGCTCGTTCCGTGCGCGCGCAAGATCGCCACGAGCATTTTCGTGGTGGTCGATTTACCGCTCGAACCCGTCACGACGACGAGCCCCTGGGGAAATCCGTTGAGGGTCGTCGTCAGGAAGGCTGGGGCCACCCGGTTGACAACCAGCCCGGGGATTGCCGAGCCTCCGCCCGGCTTGCGCCAACGCGCGAGCGTCCGGACGATCCTGCCAACGAGGATCGCCGGGACATAACGCACCGGCACGTCTACTCGAGGTAGTCGCGTAGTGACTGCGACCGGGACGGGTGACGGAGCTTGGCCATTGTTTTCGACTCAATCTGCCGGATCCGCTCACGCGTGACGTCGAAGGTGTCACCGATCTGGTCGAGGGTCTTGGGCATGCCGTCGCCCAGCCCGAAACGCATGCGGATGACTCCAGCCTCACGCTCGGACAGGGAATCGAGCAGGCTCTCCAGCTGCTTCTGCAACATCGTGAAGCCCACGGCATCGGCCGGAACAACGGCCTCCGTGTCCTCGATGAGGTCACCGAATTCGCTGTCACCGTCTTCACCCAGCGGAGTGTGAAGGGAGATGGGTTCGCGACCGTACTTCTGTACCTCGACGACCTTTTCCGGCGTCATGTCAAGTTCGCGACTCAACTCTTCCGGTGTCGGTTCGCGACCCAGATCCTGAAGCATCTGACGCTGAACACGCGCGAGCTTGTTGATGACCTCGACCATGTGGACGGGGATACGAATCGTGCGAGCCTGATCGGCCATGGCGCGGGTGATCGCCTGGCGAATCCACCAGGTTGCGTAGGTGGAGAACTTAAAGCCCTTCGTGTAGTCGAACTTTTCGACGGCACGAATCAGACCCAGGTTGCCCTCCTGGATGAGGTCGAGGAACTGCATTCCACGACCCGTGTAGCGCTTGGCGAGGGAGACGACCAGTCGAAGGTTCGCACCAAGAAGGTGGCTCTTCGCGCGGGCGCCGTCTTTGGCCACCCACTGGAGTTCGCGGCCCAAGGCCGCCCTCCGCTCGGCGTCGGTCATCTCCGCGAGCTTGTCTTCGGCGAAGAGGCCAGCTTCGATTCGCATCGCCAGCTCGACTTCTTCGGCCGCGTTGAGCAGGGCGACCTTACCGATCTGCTTCAGGTAATCCTTGACCGGGTCTGCGGTGGCACCGGTGATGGCGCTTGAGTAGACCGGTACTTCATCTTCGTCGTCGACGAGGGACAGCACGAGGGCACCCTTGGGCAGCGGCTCGGTCGGTGCGGCGCGCTTCGAGTCTTCGTCGTCGTCTTCGACAGGCACCTGGTCGGGCACGTCTTCTTCTTTGACCCCAACCTTCTTTGCGGCGGCACGCTTGCGTGGTGGGGCCTTTTCGGCAGCGGGGCCAGCCGCTGCAGAGAGCTTCGCGGCGGCGGTCTTGGCCGCAGCAGTCTTGGCCGCAGCGGTTTTGGCCGCAGCAGTCTTAGCCGTCGCCGTCTTTGGCTTGACGACCTTCGCTGGCGCACTGTCCGCAGCCGCAGGAACCGCAGCCGCAGTGTCCGCCGCTGGGACCGCTTCGGTCGCCTCAGTCTTTACGGGGGTTGCCATTCGAACACCTCTCATGCCGAGTTATGCGCACGTGCCAACATCCCCACAGTTCCGGGGATTTCGGGCAGTACTAGGACCCATGTCAAGTCCCGGGACAACCGTGCCGGCATTTCGCCGGAACTCCCAAGACCAGAACGGGTCCTGTTATTAATTATTGCACGGTTTGTCTGGACGGCAAGCCAAGGTGTCGACTACTCTCTCCCTTTACGCCGCTTCCATGCTCTGGATAGTGCAACCCACACCGGGGCCACTTCTATTCCTTCATCGCGCGACAGCTGGCTTCTCGTGCGCGACCGCGCTCGAAGAAGGAAGACGACTCCGATACCGACGACCAGGTACTGCACCGCAAACGCCACCTTGAAGGAGTCGAGCGAGTACAGATCGCTCGGGGCTCCCCCGGCCACGCGCCACCTGTCCTGCAGGTCGAGCAGCACACCGATCAGAAACATGGTCGTGAAGCTTGCCGTGAAGCCGCCGACATTGACGACGCCGTTGGCCGAACCCAGGTTTCGCTGCGGGTTGAATGTGCGGGCGAAGTCAAATCCGATGAGCGACCCGGGGCCACCGACTCCGAGCACAATCAGGAGTCCGACAACGACCGCGACGGGCGGCGTGCCGGGCCACAGGATCACGACGGCCCAGGCAATGCCGATCGCCGTCACGATTCCGAGCACGATGTTGCTGCGACGCAAGGGATGCCGCGCGGTCAGGACGCCCAGCACCGGCCCGAATACCAATCCGGCACCGACCAGGATCGTGAGCATCGCCGCCGCTCGTGCTGGGTCGTAGCCGAGCCCGTAGACCATGAAGGGAAAACCCCACAGCAGGGTGAAAATATTCCCGGACGACTGGGTCACGTAGTGGGACCAGAACCCCAGTTGGGTCCCTGGTCGCCTGAAGCTGTGCCGCAGTTGCACGAGCGCTTCCCTCCAGCCGTTTGCCCGGGGGTGTTCCTGGGCGCCGACCGGTCGATCCCGCACGAACACGAGCAGCACGATCAGCGCAAGAACGGCTACGGAAGCTGCGGACACGAAGGCGGGTGTCCAGCCCCAAATGTGCAGCAGCCAGGCGAGCGGAACCGCTGAGAGCACCTGGCCCAATTGCCCGATGTTTCCCATCCATTGGGACAGGAGCGGAACTCTGCGGCCGGAGAACCACAAACTGATCAAACGAATCATCGAGATGAAGATCGTCGCGTCGCCCGCACCGACAAGAATTCGCCCGATGACGGCGATCGTGATGTTGGGGGCAAAGGCGAGCGTGAGCTGGCCGGCAGCCATGAGCGCGGTTCCGCCCACCATGAGCACACGGGGACCAAAGCGGTCGACCATGACACCGACGGGGATCTGGGCCGAGGCGTAGACGATCAGCTGAACGACCGCGAGACTCGAGAGCACGGCGGCCGAACCGCCGAATCGTTCCGCCGCTGACACCCCCGCAATACCGAGTGACGTGCGTTGCAGGACCGCGGAAAGGTACGCGAACGAGCCGATGTAAAAGACTAACCAGGATCGACGGGAGTTCACTTGCCCAATCTACCTGCGGCTCGTTGCCCGGGACGAACCGGGCTCCCCGGCGATCAGTTCAGCGGACCGTCGTCCTTGCTGCGCCGGATCGCCAGGAAATTTTCCAGCTCGGCGGCAATTTCGTCGGCCGTCGGCAGTTCGCCCTCCTCGTCCGTCAGGGGGGAACGTAGGGGGTTCCCCTCCATGTACGCGTCGTAACGCTCTTCAAGGGTGCCAACCAGCTTACCGAGTTCCGGGTTATCGCGCACCTGGTCGTCGATGCGCGCCACGAATTCACGATCGGTCTCCCGCAGCCGATCGGTCGGAAAAATCAGTCCCGTCGCGGCGCTCGTGCTCTCCAGAGCGGCGAGGGCCGCCGACGGGAATTCCGTGTCCGAGAGGTAATGCGGAATGAGCAGCACGTACCCCACGGTTGAGGCTCCTATTTCTTGCAGGCGGAATTCCACCAGGTGCAAAACGTTGGCCGCAACCTGGGTGTGCGGACGCCACACGGACATGCTGCCAATGAGATCAGAGCGATTGCCGCTGACGGTCACCCCGATTCGACGTGTGTGCGGGACCGGCATGGGAATCGCATGGACCCAGGTCGTAGACGTCACCGAGAAACGCTGAGCGAGTTGCAGGACTGCCGCGGTGAATTGTTCCCATCGGAAGTCCGGCTCAAATCCGGCCAGCAGCAGGAAGGGCTGGCCGATTTCGTCGTGGGAGAGATACAACCGCAGCGCCGGCGGCTGGTAGTCGGTGAGGTGATCTTTGTCGAAGTAGATGATTGGCCGACGAGCGCGGTAGTCGAGCAGCTCGTCGGGATCGAATTCCGCAATCACGGTGTGTTCGAGCGTGCCCAAGAGATACTCGTTGAATTGCGACACGGCTCCACCAGCGTCGGCGAAGCCGGTCAGCCCCGCCACGAGGTTCAAACCATCGGGTACGCCCTCGGCGTCGGCGGTCAGCTTGTACAGTTCAGAAGGATCCCGCATGTGTTAACTCTATTCCGCCCCTTGCCGCAACGACTCGATTCCGGTTCGGATATGTGGTGCCTAGAGCGAACAGTTCAACGGGACGTACGATCGGTTCATGACAGTTCCCCGCCTTTTCGTGTCCAGCCAGCCCGCTCTTGACTCAGATTCCGACATAGTCGTCGTAGCCGCCGTGCAGACCGATGGCACTCCCACCTTGCTCGCTGATCCCTCCCTCGAGTTCATTTCCGAGCAGCTGGCGGCACTGGCCGTGACAGGCGCCCCCGACGAGGTCGTGCGCGTAGCGGCCCTCGTCGGAACGATGCGCAGCATCGCGATCGTGGGACTCGGGCGGAAGGTCACGGCGGATTCGCTGCGCCATGCGGCCGGGTCAGCCGTGCGACAGCTCACTGGCGTGAACACGCTCGCCTTCGCGATCCCCGTGCAGACCGCCCTTGAAGTTGAAGCTGTCCTCGAGGGAGCTGCTCTCGGCGGCTATTCGTACACGGATTATCGACACAGCTCGCTCGCCGCCACGAAGTTGCCGGCGCTTCGACTGACGGTGCACACCGAGGTTGAGGCGCCGAGCGCGGTCAGCCGTGCGGAGGCGATCGGCGAAGCGATCAGCCTGGTCAAGGATCTCGTCAATATGCCCCCGCTTGACCTCTATCCGGCCTCGCTCGCCGCACAGGCCGTTGACGCCGTGGCTGGACTGCCCATCGACGTGACGGTATGGGACGAAGAGCAGCTCGTCGCCGAGGGCTTCGGAGGCATCGCCGGGGTCGGTCAAGGATCAACCAGGCCTCCCCGCCTCGTCAAGCTCAGCTACGCGCCGGAGTCCGCCACGAAGCACCTCGCCCTCGTGGGTAAGGGAATCACGTTTGACACCGGCGGACTCTCCCTCAAGCCGCCAGCATCCATGGTCGGCATGAAATACGACATGACAGGCGCGGCCACCGTTCTCGCTGTTGCAGCCACCGCGGCCCGACTCAACCTGCCTGTGCGTATCACCGCCTGGATGTGCATCGCCGAAAACATGCCATCGGGATCGGCGATCCGCCCCAACGACGTACTGCGCATGCGGGGCGGCCGCACGGTGGAAGTGTTGAACACGGATGCCGAGGGTCGCCTCGTGCTCGCCGACGGCATCGTCGCGGCGGGCGAGGAAGCGCCCGATGCGATCGTGGACGTGGCGACCTTGACCGGCGCGGCCGTCGTCGCCCTCGGGAACCGCTACTACGCCGCAATGGGCGATAATGACCTCGTCGCCCAGCTGCTGAGCGCCAGCAAGAGCGTTGGCGAGCCGGCCTGGCCGATGCCGTTCCCCGCAGAACTGCGCGCCACGCTCAACTCCGACGTCGCAGACATCTCCAATGCCAAGATTGGGAGCACCGCCGGGGGCATGCTCCTGGCCGGCGTTTTCCTCAAGGAATTCGTGGCGCCGAACATTCCGTGGGCCCATGTGGACATCGCCGGACCGGCACAGAACTCAGGCAGCCCCTGGGGATTCACCGGCGTCGGACCCACCGGAGTGTCCGTTCGAGCCTTGATTCGACTGGCCGAGGATTTTTCGCGCCCGTAGTACAGTCATAGGGGCAAGAAAAGCTTGCCGTTGTTGCCTACTGGCCCGCTCATGCGTGCTGGCAGCTGCAGGGTGTCGTGCGCGAGGGAGTAGTTGAGTGTCCGAACAAAACTTTGACATTGTTGTTCTTGGTGGCGGAAGCGGTGGGTATGCAGCAGCACTGCGTGCCGTGCAGCTGGGATTCACCGTTGGTCTGATCGAGAAGAACAAGCTCGGCGGCACCTGCCTTCACGTTGGCTGCATCCCCACGAAGGCTCTCCTGCACTCGGCGGAGGTCGCCGACGTCAGCCGTGAGGGCGCCAAGTACGGGGTCAAGTCCACGTTCGACGGAATTGACATCGCGGCCGTCACGGCGTTCCGCGAAGGAATCGTCGCGAGCAAGTACAAGGGACTCCAGGGCCTCATCAAGGCTCGCGGCATCACGTTCATCCAGGGTGAGGGCCGTCTGGTCTCCCCCACGACCGTTCAGGTCGGTGATGACATGATCGTGGGCAAGAACATCATTCTGGCGACGGGTTCTTACTCTCGCTCGCTTCCCGGTCTCGAAATCGGCGGCCGCGTCATCACGAGCGAGCAGGCCCTCGAGCTCGACTACGTCCCCAAGAAGGTCGCTGTGCTCGGTGGCGGCGTCATCGGCGTCGAATTCGCGAGCGTGTGGAAGTCCTTCGGATCCGACGTCACCATCATTGAGGCACTCCCGCACCTCGCCCCGATGGAGGAAGAATCCATCTCCAAGCAGCTGGAGCGCGCATTCCGCAAGCGTGGCATCGAGCATTCCCTCGGCGTGCGCTTCCAGAGCGTCACGCAGAACGATTCGGGCGTTGTCGTCACCCTCGAAAACGGCACGACGATTGAAGCGGACATCCTGCTCGTGGCCGTGGGCCGCGGCGCTGCAACCGCCGGTCTCGGCTTCGAAGAGGTCGGCGTCACCGTCGACCGTGGTTTCGTCATCACTGACGAGCGTCTGGCAACCAACATTCCCGGCGTTTACGCCGTGGGTGACATCGTCCCCGGCCTCCAGCTCGCGCACCGTGGTTTCCAGCACGGAATCTTCGTTGCGGAAGAGATCGCCGGATTGAACCCGATCATCGTGGAAGACATCAATATCCCCAAGGTCACCTACTGCGACCCGGAGATTGCCTCCGTTGGCTACTCAGAGGCCAAGGCCGCGGAGAAGTTCGGCAAGGACGATATCGCCACCTACGAGTACAACCTCGGTGGCAACGGAAAGAGTTCTATCCTCGGCACCAGCGGTTCGGTCAAGATTGTCCGGGTCAAGGACGGTCCCGTCGTTGGTGTGCACATGATCGGCGCTCGCGTCGGTGAACTCATCGGTGAAGGCCAGCTCATTGTCAACTGGGAAGCGTACCCCGAGGACATTGCTCCTCTGCTGCACGCGCACCCCACTCAGAACGAGGCACTCGGAGAGGCCTTCCTGGCTCTCGCCGGCAAGCCTCTGCACGCCATGTAGCCGGCATCCCGGCTGCTACACAGAAACTCAGTATCTTATGAATAATCAAATGGTTTTGAAGGAGACATGCGCATGAGCGAATCCGTCAGCCTCCCAGCACTCGGTGAGAGTGTTACAGAGGGAACGGTCACCCGCTGGCTCAAGAACGTGGGCGACCGCGTGGAGGTCGACGAGCCACTGCTCGAGGTATCGACCGACAAAGTGGACACGGAAATTCCGTCGCCCATTGCCGGCGTGATCGAAGAAATTCTGGTTCAGGAAGACGAGACCGTCGAGGTGGGCACCCCGCTCGTCAGAATTGGTGACGGATCCGCACCGGCTGCCGAAGCGGCACCTGAGCCTGCTGCGGCCGAGCCCGTCGCGGCCGAGCCCGTCGCGGCCGAGCCCGTCGCGGCCGAGCCCGTCGCGGCCGAGCCCGCTGCGGCCGAGCCCGTCGCGGCCGAGCCCGCTGCGGCCGAGCCCGTCGCGGCCGAACCCGTCGCGGCCGAGCCCGCTGCGGCCGAACCTGCTGCGGCCGAACCTGCTGCGGCCGAGCCTGCTGCGGTACCGGCAGCCGAGGCGCCGGCAGCAGCACCTGCTGCCGTCTCACCTCCCGCACCGGTACCGGCAGCTGCACCTGGTGCTGCACCGGCAGCGGCTCCCGCAGCGGTGGCGCCACCCGTGGCAGCGCCCACGGCTCGTGGCTCCCACGCCGGGACCAGCGGCTACGTCACCCCGATCGTACGCAAGCTCGCGAACGAGGCTGGCGTGGACCTGTCCACGATCAGCGGCACCGGAGTCGGCGGGCGCATCCGCAAGCAGGACATCGCCGCGGCCTCCTCTGCCGTTGCTCCTGCCTCGGCCGCTCCCGTTGTCGAGGTCTCGCCGCTACGCGGAACCACGCAGCCGATGTCTCGACTTCGCAAGGTCATTGCCGAGCGCGCCGTCATTTCGATGCAGACATCCGCTCAGCTCACGACCGTGATTGAGGTGGACGTGACTCGCGTCGCCATGCTTCGCGACCGTGTCAAGGCTGACTTCCATGCCAAGACGGGCAACAAGCTGTCTTTCCTGCCCTTCTTCGCATTGGCGTCAGCCGAGGCTCTCAAGGCCGTGCCGATCGTCAACGCGACGATCGAGGGCGACACGATCGTGTACCCGGCGCAGGAAAACATGAGCATTGCCGTGGACACGGAACGTGGACTGTTGACACCCGTCGTGCGCAACGCGGGGGATCTGGATCTGGCCGGCTTCGCCGCTCAGATTGCAGACCTCGCCACACGCACCCGTGACAACAAGCTCAAGCCCGACGAGCTGTCCGGCGGAACATTCACGTTGACCAACACCGGTTCTCGTGGCGCCCTCTTCGACACGCCCGTCGTATTCATGCCGCAGAGCGCCATCCTCGGCACGGGAATTGTGTACAAGAAACCGCTCGTTGTCACCAACGACGGTCTCGACTCGATTGCAATCCGGTCGAGTGTGTACCTCGCGCTCTCCTACGACCACCGCATCATCGACGGTGCGAATGCGGCGCTCTTCCTCACCACGATGAAGGCCCGTCTCGAAGCCGGCGCGTTCGAGGGCAACCTCGGCATTTGAGGGTTTAGCACTGCTTAGTACGTAAGTATCTCGCGTAACCGCCAACCGGCCTCGCCCTTGACTACAAGGACCGAGGCCGGTTTGCTGTTTAACGCTCCCGTCGAATCACCCCCTGTCGGATCAGAACCTGACGCCGTAAGCGCGACGAGAGCCACATTTCCCGTGCGCTCCACCAGAGAAGCCGCCAGAGACGTGTAGTCCGGTTCCCTCACAGCCGCGCCTCCCTCCTGGCGCATACGCACCGCGTAGCTGTCCGCGGCCAAGGCGGTAGACCCAGACTGATCGACCGCATCGAGACAGATAATGGAAGCCTGGGCCAAGCATTCCGCCCGGGCGTCCAGGAGCCCTGATACGGCGAGCACCGGATCGTCCCCGGTAAGCGCAACGGGGTTCTCACTCTCCGGACCAGCCCTCGGCGCCGGGCTTCCGGGCGCCGCGGGTGTGTCCGAGGCAAGTGACGGCGATGAAGAGGCAGCCGCGGTCTGACCGTTGCTCTGGCTATCGCTCTGGCTATCGCTCAGACCGGCGCTCAGAGGCTCCTGGCCGCGACTGGGCTCGCCACCAGGCGGAAGCAGGCTCAACGCAAGCACGACTGCCGACGCGCCAACGAGCACGGCGACCAGCACCGGCCGCCGCCGCAATCGAACCGCGGAACCCACGCGTGCCCGAAGTCGCTCACCTGGATGACTCTCAAGCAGCTGCCAGGCCGAGCCGCTCAACGTTTGGCCGAGCGCCAGTGCATCCGCCGGGAACCCGAGGGACGTTCCTCGTCCGGGAGGAACTGTGACTTCCCCGGGTCGGTCACTGGACGGGGCACCGCGGTGTGTCACGTGGTCACGCCGTTTCGTGGCGCGCGGGCGCGCAGACGCGTTTTCACGATGACGCCCCGTGCGCTGGGTCACGGGGTATTCCCCGATGGCCTCGGGATCGCGCCTCAGCGTGATCGGCACTGTTTGAGTGCCCCCGAATTCGGGAGCGCCGAGCAGAACGGGCGCCGCTGGCGCCCATTCAAAGAGCTGACGTTCGAGCTCGGGCAGGCAGGGGCGAAAGGGCGTACGCGAGATGAGGCTCTCAAACCTGTCCACGAGCAGCGCGGCCTCGCGTGTCGCGCCGTTGGACGCGGCAGCGGCATCCAGATGAGCAAACACGTCCCGGAGGAGGCTCACGACCCGCGAGTAGTCCTCACGGAGCGCCCGAAGTCGCATGGTGGGAGCGTCGGGCAGTTCACGCAACGAACTCAGTCCGGCGAGCAACGGGCGCCCTGAGGGGTGCAGCAGGATCGCCGCCGGACCAATGGCGTCGTGTCCGAGGCCCGACTCATGCAGGCCAGCCACCGCAACAATCACCGGTGCGAGAAGCGTTACGGCTTCGCCGGCCGAGATGGTGCCGCGGTCCAGGAGAATCCGGCCGAGGGTACGGCCTTCGAGGCGCTCTTGAACCAAGCAGACCCGCTCGTCCGGCAGCGACGCCACATCGATGAGTCTGACCAAACGGTTGTCCGGGGCAGAGCAGAGCACCCGAATCTCGCGTTCAATGGATTCGGTATCCGCTTCCGGCCTGAATACCTTGAGCGCCACCGGCGCCATCCCCGGCGTCGCTGAATACCCGAGGTAGACATCGGAATGTTCTCCCGAAGCGAGTCGGCGAACGACGCGGTATCCCGCGAGGTCGGATGTGTTTCGCACCGACTCCGGGACGGGCGGGGCCTGTACCAGGGGCGTCCGGGTCACGGCGCGAGCAGGGATCATACGGCCACCGCGCCCAGGAGCTCTCATCACAGCAGGTCCTCTCTCGGTCGTCTTGCGGTCCCAACACCAGACTCCCCCGCCGGGCGCTTCTCCGCACGCGCGTCCGTACGCCGGGTGCGTAATACACGCAACGACACGCTGTGGAGGGACGGCCCCGCTGCGCCGGACAGCGACACGCTGGGCTAGACTTCCCGTATGCTCGACTTTGTCGTCGCGGGGCTAAGCGCCAACTCCGTGCCGTATGTTGAGGGCCTTGAGCTCCAACGCGCAGTCCACCGTTCCGTTGCTTCCGGAGAGAAGACGGACACCGTCCTGCTCCTTGAGCACCCCGCCGTGTATACCGCGGGCAAACGTACGTTGCCCGAAGAACGGCCGGTGGACGATACGCCGGTCATCGATGTCGATCGCGGCGGCAAAATCACCTGGCATGGCCCCGGCCAACTCGTCGGCTACCCGATTCTCAAGCTCGCGGAACCGATCGATGTCGTCGGCTATGTGCGTCAGCTCGAACAGATCCTGATCGGCGTTCTCACTGACTTCGGAATCACCGGAGTGCGCGTTGACGGTCGCTCCGGGGTCTGGGTCGGGCCCGCCGGCCGGGAAGAAAAGATCGCGGCCATCGGCATCCGCGTCTCCAACGGGGTGACCATGCACGGTTTCGCCCTGAACTGCAGCAATTCCCTCGAACCCTTCACACACATCATTGCGTGCGGCATCAAGGATGCCGGCGTCACGACCATGTCACTGGCGCTCGGCCGCGCCATCGAACCGAGAGACGTTATCGCCTCCGTCACCGCCAATTTCCTCCAGTCCGGCCTGCAATATTCCGGTCTCCCCAACACCGTGAAGGTATCAGCATGAGTGCCGCACCCGAGGGACGCAAACTCCTGCGACTCGAAATTCGTAACGCCGAGACCCCCATTGAGCGCAAGCCCGAGTGGATCAAGACGGTGGCCAAGATGGGCCCCGAGTATCGCAAATTGCAGAAGCTCGTCAAGAGTGAAGGCCTGCACACGGTCTGCCAGGAGGCCGGCTGTCCGAACATTTTCGAGTGCTGGGAAGACCGCGAAGCCACCTTCCTCATTGGTGGTTCGCAGTGCACGCGCCGGTGCGACTTCTGCCAGATCGATACCGGCAAGCCAGCCGACTACGACACCGACGAACCGCGTCGCGTCGGCGAATCGGTCGTGTCGATGAACCTCCGCTACGCCACGGTCACCGGGGTCGCACGCGACGACCTCGCCGACGAGGGCGCCTGGCTCTACGCCGAAACCATCAGGCAGATTCACCAGCAGAGTCCCGGCACCGGCGTGGAGATCCTCGTGCCCGACTTCTCCGGAAATCCGGAACATCTCGGCCAGGTCTTCGACGCCAAACCCGAGGTCTTCGCACACAACGTCGAAACCGTCCCGCGCATTTTCAAGCGCGTACGGCCGGCGTTCCGCTACGACCGTTCCCTCGATGTCCTCACCCAGGGCCGCGCAGCCGGAATGATCACGAAATCCAACCTCATTCTCGGCATGGGCGAGGAACGTGCCGAGGTCACCCAGGCGCTGCAGGACCTGCACGACGCCGGCACCGACATCATCACCATCACCCAGTACCTGCGACCGAGCGCCCGGCACCTGCCGGTGGCTCGCTGGGTGCGACCCGAGGAATTCGTGGAACTGCGGGAAGAAGCCGAGGCCATCGGCTTTATCGGCGTGCTCTCCGGCCCCCTCGTGCGATCCTCCTACCGCGCGGGACGACTGTGGGCCACGTCGATGCAGGCGACCGGTCGTGAGGTCCCCGAAGAACTCCGCGCGCTCGCGGATGCCTCGCTCGGTTTCGCCCAAGCCGTTTAACCCCAAAATCGGTCACGAAACATTCGGGTGACTGGGTAGTCTTGGTTCATGGCACGCAGCAAGGACAAGACTCCAAAACCCCCCAAGAAGCCCGGCCGCATCAAGCAAATGTGGCAGGTGTTCCAGATGACTCGGCGTTACGACTCCAATATCGTCTGGATCATGATTCTGGGCTTCCTGGTTCCGGTTCTCATCAGTGTCGCTCTGGCCCTGATCCTGTCACCCGGTAGCGTACTCACGATCATTCTCTGGGCCGTCTCGGGCGTGCTCGCGGGCGTGCTGATCATGCTCATCATTCTGGGTCGTCGCGCAGAGAAGGCGGCGTACTCCCAGATCGAGGGCCAGCCGGGCGCCGTCGGCGCCGTGCTCCGCAGCTCGCTCAAACGTGGCTGGGTCGGGAGCGAAATGCCCGTCGCGGTCAACGGCAAGACGCAGGACGCCGTGTACCGCGCCGTGGGACGAGGCGGGGTCGTGCTCATCAGCGAGGGTCCCAAGACTCGAACTCAGCGGATGCTCGACGACGAACGTCGCCGCGTTGCAAAGATCGGTGGCAGTGTCACCGTCACCGTCATCGCGGTCGGCCCCGACGCCGATGCCGTACCGCTGCACAAGCTCGCCCGTCGCCTGACCCGCATCAAGCCGACGCTCACCAAGGCCGAAGTCCTCGCGGTAAACAACCGGTTGTCGTCGATGACCACGAAGCTCCCCATCCCCAAGGGCGTCGATCCCATGAAGGCCAGGCCTCAGCGCGGTTAGATCCTCGCCGTGAAGAAAGGAACGGGCACCTGATTGCATCAGGTGCCCGTTCCTTTTCTCGTTGTCGCCAGCTCCGTCCGCTACGCCCGGATCAATACCGTTCCGGCGAGCTTGTCGTGGAAACCCCGTTGGTCAGAGTCCCAGACGAGGGCAGGAAGCACGATACCGAGAAGAACAGCGCGCACGATTCCGCGCCACGGACCGATCCACCCACCCTGCGCCGGTACCACGCGCAAACCCACGAGGCGATGCCCGATGCTGCCGCCGATGGTGGGAACAAAGATCACGTGCAACAGAACGAAGATCACGGAATTGGCCACGGCGTCGTATTGGAAGAAGACCATCGACACCCCCACGGCGAGGGACCAATCGATGGCAACACCCGCAATTCTCCTGCCTGGGCGAGCGATCGAGCCCCGACCGGTACGAGGGAGCCCGAGGCGTTCACCGGGCCAAACGCTCGGGGCTGGGGGTCCGTTGGGGCTGGAACGTGAGTCAGAATCGGGCACCTGATGAGTCTATCGAGCGTGCTCGCCTGTAACATGTGTGAAACATAAGCGTCACCCTCAGGTAATGCCGCGACGCTAATCTCAAGGGAGCCGCAGTGTGCAGCACACTGCGTGATCCACGCCCACTTCGTTTGGAGTAAACCCGTATGTTCCGCGATTCGTCAGAAGTGCTCAAATTCATCAAGGAAACGGACGTCAAGTTCCTTGACATCCGTTTCACCGACCTGCCCGGTGTGCAGCAGCACTTCAACATCCCGGCTTCGACCGTTGATGAGGAATTCTTCACTGTCGGCCAGATGTTTGATGGTTCGTCGATCCGCGGTTTCGCGTCGATCCACGAATCCGACATGCAGCTCATCCCCGATGTGTCCACCGCTTACATTGACGCCTTCCGCACCGAACGCACACTCATCATGCTGTTCGACATCTACAACCCGCGCAATGGCGAGATCTACTCCAAGGACCCGCGCCAGGTAGCCAAGAAGGCCGAGAAGTACCTGGCCTCGACGGGTATCGGTGACACCGCATTCTTCGGCTCCGAGGCCGAGTTCTACATCTTCGACGACGTGCGCTACGAAGTAAACCAGCACACGAGCTACTACTCCGTCGACTCGAGCGAGGGCGCCTGGAACTCGGGCAAAAAGGAAGAGGGCGGAAACCTCGCCAACAAGACTCCCTTCAAGGGCGGTTACTTCCCGGTCAGCCCCGTCGACCAGCACGCCGACATGCGTGACGACATCTGCCTCAAGCTCATCGACGCGGGCCTCATCCTCGAACGCAGCCACCACGAGGTGGGCACCGGCGGCCAGGGCGAGATCAACTACAAGTTCGACACGATGGTTCACGCCGCCGACGACCTGCTGAAGTTCAAGTACATCGTCAAGAACACGGCACACGACTGGGGCAAGACTGCCACGTTCATGCCCAAGCCGCTCTTTGGCGACAACGGCTCCGGCATGCACACACACCAGTCCCTGTGGGCCGAGGGCAAGCCGCTGTTCTACGATGAGGCCGGCTACGGCGGGCTCTCCGACCTGGCACGCTGGTACATCGGAGGCCTGCTCAAGCATGCCCCCGCCGTGCTCGCCTTCACCAACCCCACGGTCAACTCGTATCACCGCCTGGTTCCTGGCTTCGAGGCTCCGGTCAACCTGGTTTACTCCGCCGGCAACCGCTCCGCCTCGATCCGAATCCCGATCACGGGCACGAACCCGAAGGCCAAGCGCCTTGAGTTCCGCGCACCCGATGCCTCCGGAAACCCGTACCTCGCCTTCGCCGCTCAGCTCATGGCCGGCCTGGACGGAATCAAGAACCGCATCGAGCCGCACGAGCCCGTCGACAAGGACCTCTACGAGCTCCCCCCCGAGGAAGCCAAGAACATACCCCAGGTTCCCGCGTCTCTCGAAGGGGCCCTTCAGGCCCTCGAAGCCGACCACGACTTCCTGCTCGCCGGAAACGTGTTCACCCCGGAGCTCATCGAGACCTGGATCGAGTACAAGCGCGAGAACGAGATCAAGCCTCTCTCTCAGCGCCCGCACCCGTTCGAATTCGAACTGTACTACGGCGTCTAAGCCCCGCCGCAAACAGGAAGGACCGCACCCTCGGGTGCGGTCCTTCCTGTTTGCCCTGAGGCTTCTCAGCCGCCCGGACATGCAGTGCGCGGGCGGCACGCGCTCAGCCGACGTTGGCGCCCGAGCGCTCCACAGGACCGTAGAAGAGGCGTTCAAAAACGGATCGGGAACGTCTGGTCGCCGACAGGTAATCATCCTCGAGGGCCGTTGCAGAGCCCGGTGGGTACTCCAGAATCCGCGCGATGCCCTCAAGCTGGGCGCGGTCGACGGGAAGCACATCGGAGGTCTTGTTGGTCCACAGCGTGATTGCCGAACGGGCGCGAGACGCGAACAGCCACGCGAATCGCAGAGTCTCGGCCTCCGCTGCGCTCACCAGCCCCGCCTCAATCGCCGCCGTGAGCGCCGTCAATGTGGACGTGGTTCGTAGTCCGGGTACGGTCGCTGCACTCTGCAGTTGCAGGAGCTGAACGAACCACTCAACATCGCTGAGGGAACCGCGACCCAGTTTGAGATGCCGTTTGGAATCTGCACCCTGAGGCAAGCGCTCCTTCTCGACGCGTGCCTTGATGCGTTTGATCTCGCGAACTTCCTTCTCGGCGATTGCGCTGGGATACCGCACGGAATCCGCGAGTCGCTCAAAGTCGCATTGCAGTCCACGGTCGCCTGCAACGCCACGGCCACGCAGGAGCGCCTGCGCCTCCCAGGTGAGCGACCAGCGGCCGTAGTATGCCGCGTAGGAGTCGAGGGACCGGACAATCGCCCCGTTGCTGCCCTCCGGTCGCAGGCCGGTGTCAAGGTCAAGAGGCAGACGATCATCATCCGTGAGCCGATTCAGCTCTTTCACGATGAACCTCGCCCGCTCATGAGCCGGCTCGCCCTCCAGCTCGCCGTTGCGAAAAACGTACATCACGTCGGCGTCTGAACCGAAACCGAGTTCGGAGCCGCCAAACCGCCCCATCGCTATCACCGCGAACTCGATGCCATCGGGGGTCTGCGGCCCGGCAGGGGTGCCGACCCCCGGTTCGTTGAGCTCTCGACCGCGAATGGCCGCGATCACTCCGCGAATGAAATTGGCGGTGATGTCGGTGAGTCCGACGGCGAGTTCATCGATGCTGATCCGGCCAAGCATGGACCCGACCGCGAGGCGCAGCAGCTCCCGGCGCCGTGCCATACGCAGAATGGAGGCGGCGGCATCCGGGCTCTCGTGCCGAGCGAGTACCGCCCGCGTCTCGTCGAGCAGCGCGGTGAGCGGCCGAGGCCGAAGGTCTTCTTCGTTCTCGAGCCAGGCAACCGCTTCGGGTATCTTCTCAAGCAACTCCCCCACGTACCGTGACCCGGATAGCACCCGGGTGAGGCGTTCCGCGGCGCCCGAGGAGTCGCGGAGCATTCGCAGGAACCAGTACGTGGACCCCAGGTTGTCGCTCAAACGGCGAAACGCCAGCAGTCCGTAGTCGGGATCCGAGCCCTGGGAAAACCACTGCAACATCACCGGGAGCAGATGGCGCTGAATCGTCGCCCGACGCGATACTCCGCCGGAGAGCGCGGCGATGTGAGCAAGAGCGCCCCGAGGATTGAGAAAACCGATCGCGGCGAGGCGGGCCTCCGCCTGCGCGTTCGTGAGATTGAGTCCCTCGGCCGGAAGTGCAGCGACGGCGCTCAGCAGAGGCCGGTAGAAGAGCCGCTCGTGCAGCCCACGCACCCGCTGCTTCATTTCGGCCCAGCGAGTGGACAGCCCCGCCGCGCTGGTGGCGAGGCCGGTGGCCCGAGCAAGCACGCGCAGGTTCGCTTCGTCCCGCGGAACCAGGTGCGTGCGACGCAGCTTCTCCAACTGCAGGCGATGCTCCATGAGGCGCAGCATCCGGTAGTCCTGCGCGAACTCGGCCGCTTCCGCCCGACCGACATAACCGGCCTGCGCGAGGGCGGCCAACGCCGGCAGCGTTCCGCTCTGGTGCACGGCCGGATCGGACTGGCCGTGCACCAGTTGCAGCAGCTGAACCGTGAATTCAATGTCTCGGAGACCGCCGGGTCCAAGCTTGAGCTGGAAATTCACCTCGTCGTCGGGGATGTTATCGGTGACCCGCTCCCGCATCCGTTGCACGGAGTCGACGAAGTTCTCGCGGCTTGCGCTGCTCCACACCTTGGGTGAGACGGCGTCGATGTACCGCGTTCCCAGCTCGCGGTCGCCGGCAAGGGTGCGGGCCTTCAGCAGGGCCTGGAACTCCCAGCTCTTCGCCCACCGGTCGTAGTAGGCGAGGTGCGATTCAATGGACCGCACGAGCGCGCCACTCTTGCCCTCGGGGCGCAGGTTGGGGTCCACCTCCCACAGTTCGGGCTCGACCGCGCTCTCGTTCATTCCGCGCATCATGAGGATGGCCAGTCGGATCGCGATCTCCACGGCCCGTGTCGATTCGAGGCCGGCCTCCGGATCACCGTCGGCAACGAATATGACATCGACGTCACTCACGTAGTTCAGCTCACGCGCGCCGGCCTTGCCCATGCCGATTACGGCAAGGCGGGTGGCTCGCACCTGCTCGCGAGGAAACACGCCCCGCCCCGCGGCCTCGCCGCTCGACATGCTGCGCGCAACCGCCAGCGCTGCCTCGAGAGCGGCGGTGGCGAGATCGGCCAGCGCGTCGGCGATGCCGTCGACACCGGCCACAGGATCAGCCTGTTCGAGGTCGAAGGCCGCGACGGCGGCCAGTCGTCTGCGATACCGCACGCGCAACGCAGCCCACGCGGCATCGTCGACGAGGGTCGAGAAACCGCCGACGGCCCCCACGGACTCCAGCAGGTCACGAGTCAGCTCGTCCACGGTGGGCAGCGCCAGTAACGGGGCCGCGAGCACCGGCAGTTCGTCGGGGTGCCGCAGGAAGAACTCGGCAAGGCCGCTTGAGGCGCCCAGCACCCGAATGAGGCGCTGGGCGGCATCCGTACTGGACAGAATGGCAAAGATCTCCGCCGAGTCCTGCCGGAGCAGTTCGACGAGCGCGCCGAGCGCCGCATCCGGATTCGCGGCGCGGGACAGCAGCGGAAGGAGGTCGCTGCTGTCGGGCCCGCCGAGTTCGCCGACCTCCGTGAGGCGCAAACGAACCTCACCAAGGTTGACGAAGCCCACCCTGGCCAGCCCGGTCAGGGTTAGAGGTTCGCGCGTCATTACCCGGTTCCCCGGTTCCTAGAGCATTTCGAGGTTTTTGCGCAGCTCGAACGGGGTGACCTGGGACCGGTAGTCCTTCCATTCCTTCCGCTTGTTCAGCAGAACGAAGTTGAAGACCTGCTCCCCGAGCGTTTCCGCTACCAGTTCGGAGTCCTCCATGAACTGGATGGCATGGTCGAGGCTGGCGGGCAACTGTGTGTAGCCGAGCGCACGCCGCTCGGTGTCGCTGAGGCTCCACACGTTATCTTCGGCCTCCGCCGGCAGCTCGTAGCCCTCTTCAATGCCCTTGAGGCCGGCAGCGAGCATGAGCGAGTACGCGAGGTAGGGGTTGGCCGCGGAGTCGATCGCACGGTATTCGACCCGGGCGCTCTGTCCCTTGTTCGGCTTGTAGAGCGGAACACGGATGAGGGCTGACCGGTTGTTGTGACCCCAGCACACGAAACTCGGGGCTTCGTCGCCGCCCCAGAGTCGCTTGTAGGAGTTCACAAACTGGTTTGTGACGGCGGTGATTTCCGGGGCGTGCTTGAGCAGCCCGGCAATGAATTGACGACCGATCTTGGAGAGCTGGTATTGGGCTCCGGCCTCGTAGAAAGCGTTCGTGTCGCCCTCGAAAAGCGACATATGGGTGTGCATTCCGGAACCGGGGTGCTCGGACATTGGCTTGGGCATGAACGTCGCGTAGACGCCCTGCTCGATGGCCACCTCCTTCACGACGGTGCGGAAGGTCATGATGTTGTCGGCCGTGGTCAGCGCGTCGGCATACCGCAGGTCGATCTCGTTCTGGCCGGGGCCGGCCTCGTGGTGGCTGAATTCCACGGAGATGCCGAGGTCTTCGAGCATGCGCACGGACCGACGGCGGAAGTCGTGGGCCGTGCCGCCGGGAACATTGTCGAAGTATCCGGCAGAATCGACTGGTGTGGGACCGTTCTTTCCGTACTTTGAGGACTTGAGCAGGTAGAACTCAATCTCGGGGTGCGTGTAGAAGGTGAAGCCACGATCGGCCGCTTTCGCGAGGGTGCGCTTGAGCACGTTGCGCGGATCGGCGACGGCGGGCTGGCCGTCGGGCGTCGTGATGTCGCAGAACATGCGTGCGGTCGGGTCGACTTCCCCGCGCCACGGCAGGATCTGGAACGTGGTGGGGTCCGGGTGAGCGAGCACATCCGCTTCGAACGACCGGGTGAGACCCTCGATGGCGGAGCCGTCAAAACCCAGGCCCTCGTTGAAGGCGCCCTCAACCTCGGCGGGTGCGATGGCCACCGACTTCAGGGTGCCAACGACGTCGGTGAACCATAGTCGAACGAACTTGATTCCTCGCTCCTCGATGGTACGGAGAACGAAATCGCGCTGCTTGTCCATTCAGCCCCTTCTGGTTCCTTACTAGGGTACTGTCTTGGCGCCCGGATTGATGGCTTGGCTACACTTGTGGCATGTCAGAATCGACCGCGCCAGACTCAACTGCGCCAGACTCGTCACTCCCCGCGCCCGAACAGCACCCGTATGGGCATGCCCCCGACGGCCCCAAACGGGTTCGCACCCGTCATTTCCACAATGCCAAGCGTGAGGGGATCCCGATCACGGGGCTTACGAGCTATGACATGCTCACGGCCCAGATATTCGATCAGGCTGGCATTGATTTTCTGCTCGTGGGTGATTCGGCGGGCAATAACGTCTTCGGCTACGAGACCACCCTTCCGGTGACCGTTGACGAACTCATTCCGCTCACGCGCGCCGTGGCCAGGGCGGTGACGCGTGCGCTGGTGGTCGCCGACATGCCGTTCGGCTCCTATGAGAGCGGCGCCGACCAGGCGCTCTCCACGGCCGTGCGCTTCATGAAAGAGGCGCAGGCTCACGCCGTGAAACTTGAGGGCGGCGTTCGAAGTCACAAGCAGATCAAACGCATCGTCTCGGCCGGCATCCCAGTGATGGGCCACGTGGGTTTCACACCGCAGAGCGAACACGGCCTCGGCGGCCACATCATCCAGGGGCGCGGCGACGCCGCGAAGAACCTGATCGACGACGCCCTCGCGGTGCAGGAGGCGGGCGCCTTCGCCGTCGTGCTCGAAATGGTACCGGGGTCCGTGGCCGCACAGGTGACGGCGGCGCTCGAAATCCCGACAATCGGCGTTGGTGCCGGGCCGTCGGTGGACGGACAGCTGCTCGTCTGGACAGATTTCGCCGGCATGACCGAGGGCCGGGTCCCCCGCTTCGTGCGGCAATACGCGAATCTGCGTCAGGTGCTCACGGATGCCGTCCACAATTTTCGCGATGACGTCAACTCGGGCGCGTACCCCGCCCCTGAGCACAACTACGAGTAGCCACCGCACTAACCTCGGAGATACTCGCGACACGCACCTTGTGCTGCCTGGGGTGACGGCGTCGCGAAAAGCTCCGTACTTACGCTCTTCTGCGCTAGCGACGGGGGAACAACAGTCAGCGGGCGTCCCGCGCGTCGTCCTCTGACCACTTCGCGCTGTTCGCGCGCAGCTTCTCGAGGGCGTGGGTCGCCTCGTCGTGAGTGGCAAACGGTCCGACCCTGTCGAGGGAGGGCGATTGGACCCCCTTCTCGACGGCCCCGGTGCGCATGTTGTACCAGTACTGGTTTTCGGTGTCCTCGGCCATAAGGTTGATCATATGCCTAAGGATTCAACCGGTCACCTCGTCCCTGGAAGCGTGTCGTCGATGCGCTCCGTCCCCTCCCACATTGCGCGCCCCGAATACGTGGGCAAGAAGGCTCCGACCCCCTTCACCGGGTCAGATGTCTACTCGACCGAGCAGATCGCACTCATCCGCGAATCCGGCCTGATCGCGGCCCGCGCCATCGAGGCCGTGGGAAGGGCCATCCGCCCCGGTGTCACAACGGAAGAACTCGACGCCATCGGGCACGAGTACATCATTGCCCACGATGCGTATCCCTCGACACTCGGCTACCGCGGGTACCCGAAGTCCCTCTGCAGCTCGGTGAACGAGGTCATCTGCCATGGTATCCCCGACGACACCGTGCTCGAGAACGGTGACATCGTCAACATCGACATCACCGCTTTCAAGAACGGTATGCACGGTGACACCAACGTCACGTTCGTTGTTGGCGAAGCGAGCGAGGCAGTGACCCTGCTGGTCGACCGCACCCGTGAGGCCCTCAATCGCGGAATCAAGGCGGTCGCACCCGGACGCCAGGTCAACGTCATCGGCCGGGCCATCGAGTCTTACGCCAAGCGCTTCAACTACGGCGTCGTTCGCGACTACACCGGCCACGGCGTGGGTGCGGCATTCCACTCCGGCCTGATCATCCCCCACTACGACGCTCCCCAGTACGACACCGTCATGGAGGTGGGCATGGTCTTCACGATCGAGCCGATGCTGACCCTCGGCGGATCCGCCGACTGGGACATGTGGAACGATGACTGGACCGTTCTCACCAAGGACCGCAGTATCACGGCCCAGTTCGAGCACACGCTCGTGGTGACCGAGCGTGGCGCCGAGATCCTCACTCTCCCGTAACCGGTAGGTTTTAACCATGAGCTCAACGACGGCCATCGGCATCGACATCGGCGGAACCGGCATCAAAGGGGCCATCGTCGATCTGGCGACCGGTGCCCTCTTGTCAGACCGGGTCAAATTGCCCACGCCCAAGGGCGGACGCCCCCAAGACATCATCGACACCACCAAGCAGCTGCTGGCGCAGGTGTCGAACGGAACAGATGACCTGCCGGTCGGGATCTGCTTCCCCGCCGTTATCAAGAATGGTCACACGATGTCGGCGGCAAACGTGTCCGACAAGTGGATCGGACTGGCCGCTGAGGCGCTCTTCGAAAAGACGCTCAAGCTCCCGATTCACTTCGTCAACGACGCGGATGCTGCCGGTTATGCCGAAGCCCAATTCGGTGCGGCCCGCAACGTGCCCGGCGTTGTTCTCCTGACCACACTCGGCACCGGAATCGGTACGGCGCTGCTCAATGACGGGGTTCTCGTGCCCAACACGGAACTCGGGCACCTGCAGATCGACGGCAAGGACTACGAGACCAAGGCGGCGTATTCAGCGAAGGAACGCGACGGTCTGAGCTGGGACAAGTGGGCGTCGCGCCTGCAGAAGTACTACTCCACGCTCGAGATGCTCTTCTCCCCCGACCTGTTCATCGTCGGAGGCGGGGTCTCCAAGCACCATGAGCATTTCCTGCCGCTCCTGCAGCTGAAGACGCGGATTATTCCGGCCGTGCACCGTAACAACGCCGGCATCCTCGGAGCCGCCGCGCTCGCGGTGAAATTCCAGGACTAGACATGCCCGCGGTGTACGACGAGGTTGACGAGGTCTTCGCCGAGCATCACGCTCGGGGTTCCGCGCCAAGCCTGGCGTGGGGAACATTCGATCGAAGCGGGCTCGTGCGCTTCGGATCGGCTGGCCTGGGCCAGGACGGGACCGTTCCCGGTTCCAACACCGCCTACCGCATCGCCTCGTGCACCAAGAGCTTCACCGCCGCCACGGTGCTCGCGCTGCGCGACGCCGGAAAGCTGAGCCTCGACGATCCCGTGACACGTTTCGTGCCGGCGTTCGCGTGCGTGCCGCTGCCGAGCGTCGACGCTCCCGTACCCACCGTGCGTATGCTCCTCACCATGTCGGCGGGGTTGCCCACCGACGACCCCTGGGCGGACCGGCAGGAAGCCCTGAGCGTCGAGGCGTTCGACTCCCTGCTTCAGCGCGGCCTCACGTTTGAGTCGATTCCCGGCACTCGCTTTGCCTATTCCAACCTCGGATTCGCGCTGTTGGGGCGAGTCATCGAGCAGGCGAGCGGCCGCGGCTACCGCGATGTTGTGAACGAACTCTTTCTCGAGCCGCTTCGCCTGACCGGAACGGGATGGGACGCGTCCGTGTCGGCGAGCGGTGGGGTCGCCGTCGGGACCCGCTGGCTGGACACCGACTGGCACGCGCTGCCGTTCTCCTCGCCGGGAGCCTTCTCCCCCATTGGCGGACTCTTCAGCACCGTCACCGACCTCAGCCGCTGGGCAGCCTGGCTCGCCGCGGCACACGACGCCACGGGCGTCGAGGAGCCGAATTCGCCGCTATCTCGCGCGAGCAGACGCGAGATGCAGCAGGCGTACCGTTTCGTCCCCACGCTCCCCCAGCATCCGACCGGCTACGGCTTCGGCCTCTTCGTCGAACAGTATGCGCGCACGGGCACCGTCGTGTCGCACTCCGGTGGTTATCCCGGCTTCTCCGCGCACATGCGGTGGTCGACTACAGGAGGCCACGGGATCGTGGCATTTGGCAATGCAACACACTCGCGGTTGTCCGTGGCCACAACGCAGGCCTTCGACCTGCTCCACGCCGCAGCAACGCCGCCACCCGTGACGGTACTCCCCGCCACCCGGGCCGCTCAGCGCAGCCTGAACGACCTGATCCGACAGTGGTCCGACGACTCCGCGCGCGCGATCTTCGCCCCCAATGTGGCGCTCGACGACTACTTTGATCGGAGACAGGCGGCGCTTGCACGGGCCGTGGAGCGCGTCGGGGGCCTCGATCCGGCACCCTCATCAACGGATGATCCGGGTCGCGTTCTGGACGCCGGTGAGCTTTCGAACGGCCCCGCTCACCTCGTGTGGCATGTTCCCGGGCGCGCGGGCCGGTTGCGGGTGGAAATTCGGCTGACCCCGGAGCATCCCCCACGTGTGCAGACGCTCACGATCGCGGCCGATCTCGTGCAGCCGCGCTGACCCGTGGCGAGTGCACTCACGGGGCCTTATTCGCCGCATGCGGTGGTGTGGTGTGGAATGGGCCGGCTATTACGCCGGGTTCTGTCCTGGTGCCGAGGCACCGTGGACGGCCATCTATCTTGGGACTACGTTGCCGCAGCCCTCTAGCGGTCTACCCGAAAGCTCGGCGAGCCGCCTTAGCGCTTTCTGTCTAACCTTGCTCCGGACGAGGTTTACCTAGCCGACCAGGTCACCCTGACCTCTGGTGGTCTCTTACACCACCGTTTCACCCTTACCCCCGGCCGAAGCCGGTGGCGGTCTACTTTCTGTGGCACTGTCTCGCGGGTTACCCCGGGTGGGTGTTACCCACCGTCCTGCTCTGTGGAGCCCGGACGTTCCTCGGCGTGCAGGGCTCTGGGACACGTCCCAGAAACCCATGAACGACGCGACCGTCTTGCCGACCCATTCCGGTAGTCAAGCCTACAGCCCCTGGCCGCTCCTAGATGCCGGACTCTTCCGTCCGTACCAGAATTGCACCGCAATCGGGGCAGAAGATGACCTCGTCTGCGGCGGCCTGGCGAACCTCGGCCAGGTCATTGCCCGTGAGCGTCATGGTGCAGCCGCTGCAGGTGCGGGCACGCAGCAGCGCCGCGGCGTTGCCTCGCCCGGCGACGCGTCGCTTCTCGTAGAGCGCAACCAATTCTTCGTCAATCGTCCCTGCCACGGTCAAGCGGTCGCGCCGGAGCTCGCCGAGCTGACGCTCCAGATCGACGAGCAGTTCGTCCCGCGCCGACTCCGCGACGGCCATGCGCTCAGCCACGGCTTCGCGCTCCGCGACAACCACGGCAACGGCTGCCTCATGTTCCTCGAGGCGTTCCATCACGGCGATCTCGATCTCTTCGAGGTCAAACAGCCGCTTGCGCAGCGCGGTGAGTTCCGTTTCGAGCGCGTGGACGTCCTTGATCGATGAGGTGTGCTGCACACGATCGGTGTCCCGCGCAATTCGCTTTTCCACGACGGCGACGTCAGATTCGATCCGCCCGAGTTCGGTTCGCACGTCGTCGAGGGCGCCGCCCTCGGTCGTCAGCCTGGCGCGGACGGCATCCGCTTCTCGCTTGAGGCTGAGCACTTCAGCGTTTTGGGGCAGCGCCGTTGTCTGGTGGGTGACCTGGAGCACCTTGGTGTCGAGGGCCTGGAGCCGGAGAAGCTCCTTCTGCTGGAGGGGAGTTGACTTCACGTGTCTGACCTTTGCTTATGTGGAGTTTATGGGTAGTAGAAAAGTCTTTTGGGGAGCGTCAATGCATGATGACGAAATCCCAGGGGTCAGTGCGCAGATCGCTGACGGTCACACGCACGCCCGGCAACTCAGCGCGCAGTTGTTCCGCCGCACCGTCGAGCCACAGCCATTCGCTCGCCCAGTGCGACACGTCGATGAGGGCCGGCGTGCCACCCGTGAGATGCGACTGCTCGCGGGCCTCAGAGGCCGGGTGGTGACGGAGATCCGAGGTGATGTACACGTCTGAATCAACCACGGCGGGTTCACGCAGCAGGGAATCCCCCGCTCCCCCACACAGGGACACGCGTTTTACCATGGCCGCGTAGTCACCGGCCACTCGAACTCCGGAGGCCGTAGCCGGAAGGAGATCACTCAGAAGGTGGGCCAAATGCCCGAGGGTCACCGCCTCACTCAGCTCACCCACACGCCCGAGTCCAACGTCGGGCGTGGCGCCCTCGACAATGGGCCGAGCGTTGCGCAACCCGAGTCTCGTCGCCAGAGTATCGGAGACCCCGGCGCGAACGATGTCGGCGTTTGTGTGCACGGCCAACAGCGCACAATTCGCGCGGATCAGACGGCTCAGCAGGGCTCCCTTGTACCGGTCCTCGGCGATGGACGTCACGCCGCGCAAGAGCAACGGGTGATGCACGAGCAGCAGGTCCGCCGCTCCATCACACGCTTCGTCAACGGTCTCCGCGACAGCATCGACGGCGAGATGAATCGAGGCGACCTCCCGGGAGAGGTCCCCCGTGACAAGCCCAGGGGCGTCCCACGCTTCGGCTCCAGAGAGCGGCCACAGTTCGTGGGCGACTCGATTGACATCGGCGAGCGAGAAAGGCACACGGCCAGCCTACCGTGGCAGGGCCTTCGCGGCCTGGCGTCGGTCACCCCGCGGCATGTCGTCGTGAGGGCAAGAGGGACTCGTCCGCGTCCGTCGTGGTCACATTCGACTAGTAATCGAAGTCGTCGAATTGCGCTGCGGCAACTTCCTCCCGGGTCCAGGCTGCGGGGATCATCGCGCCGGGTTGCGCCTTGCGGTGAAGGAAATCCAGCGTTTCCGGCTCAACCAGTTCGGCTGCGTGCGGCTCCGCGCCGACGCTGACGAGTTGACTCGCTGTGCCAATCAGGAACTGTGCGCGAAGGAACTCCCCACTTGAGCCGGCCACCGGAATATCCACAACGTCGACTTGACGACGATTGCAGAGAGCCTCGGCGTAGAGCATGAGCGCGTCCGCCAATTGGCTGCCCGTCACGACTGAACCGCCCGGATAGTATATGTGCTTCATCGTTTTCCCTCGAAAGCTCACAAATGAGTGCGCTACCGGGGTCTGGGGTGGCATTGTCAGTGTACTCTGACGGCCCGTAATTCGCCTCAGAAATTCCCGCAACCGAGAATTTCCCGCAAGACGAACCTGCGGTTACAACGACAGTTCTCGCTGCACGATCCGCTCGGCGACGGCGGCCAGAGGCATGGAGTGCTTTCTTGCATAATCCCTGATCAATGCAAAAGCATCACCCATGTGGATGTCATACGTGTAGGCGAGGACACCTTTTGCCTGCTCGATCAGGATCCGGCTATTGAGTGCGTGCTGGAGCTGCTGGCGCACAACATCACGCTCCCGTATGGCACGTTCCTGCAGGATACCGATGGTCGCGACATCCGCGAGGGCCTGCACGGTCTCCGTGTCAGCCTGGCTCAGGCCCCCGGTGCGATCCCAGAACAGGTTGAGCGAACCGATGGTCGCTTGGCGCAGTCGCAGCGGGACCGCGTGCATTGAAGCGAAACCCTGCTCCAGGGCTCCCGCACTGAATCGAGGCCACTTTCCACCGACATCGCCGATGTCCGGAACGGCGACGGCCCGACCGGTTGTGAAACTCTCGACACAGGGACCGCTCCCTGCCCGTAACTGCAGGATCTCCACGAGTCGGCTTCGCTCGTTCGTGGAAGCGACGACCTCGAGTTCACCGTCACCGTCACCGTCACCGTCACCGTCACCGTCCGACAGGATGATGCCAGCCGCCGCGGCGTCGAGCAGATCCGCGCATTTGTCCACGAGGGTACACAGCAGGTCGACAACGTCGTAGTCGGCCACGAGGGTGTCAGCGAGGGTTACAAAGGTCTCCAAGAGCTGACCTTCACGCGTCTGAGGCACGATATTCCAATCTTACGAATCCAGCATCGACGAGAGATCCAGTCGCCGTGCCACAACATCGGCGGCGACTTCGCGAACCGTACGACCGTTCGAAAAGGCGTGACCGTGAATAATCAGCAGCGCGTCGGCGGCTGAGAGGTTGAGCTGAGCCAAAACCATCCCAGTCGCCTGGTGCACGACGCGTCGCGAATGACTTCCATTATCCCCTGCGCCAGTCTTTGATGGCTGTGCTGCCAGCGAACGCCGCAACACTTGCCTGGCAACGATACTCGCGAGCATCCCCGCATCGATCTTTTCGGGTTCGGTCAGAGTGCCCGGCCTCCACGTATACAGTCCCACCGCACCTATCAGGAGCGAGCCGAGCATCAGTGGAAAGGCGCTGACACCGCGCACGCCGTCGGCGTCTACGGCCTTCAGAAGTGCTGGCCACAGAGAATTAGCCGGGGATTGCAGATCGTGCACGGCCACGGGAGCCCTCGTGTTGAGGGAGGTCCAACCCGGACCCTCGCCCAGATCGAATTGCATCTCGTCGAAGCGAGCGGCCCGCGGGTCACTCGCGCATACCGTTGCGACGTCGAATGCGGAGCCGAATGTCGAGATGACAGCACTATCGGCCGGGATGACGTTGAGGAACGGCGTACAAAGGCTGGTCTGCCGTTCGTGGGCAACCGTCAGCTCCGCGACGGCCTGCCCGAACACATGCCTACTCGCCATGGCGCCTCCTGGGCATCGTGCCTCACGCTTGCTTCCCGCTACCAGCGCTACATGCCGGGCAATTATGGTGTGGGCCCTACCGGGCTCGAACCGATGATAGCCGCAGGTGTGACCGGTAGGCCCACCCAGATTTTGGCAAGAATTCCCAAGAATACGCGGTTCGTGGTGGGGTCCCCTTTGCGCTGACTTGCTTTTGTTTCCGCGGTGTCTCACACTTTCGCACCGTGCACCAACACCTCACTAACAGGTGAGCAGGGGCTCTTTCTTGCTTATTGTAACCATACAGTCACGATGCCCCGCCCTCTCCGCAATTACGATCCAGCGGGCGAGGGGCCGCGGGTTGTGGTCGCTACTGACGGATACCGAATCAGTGCGATCGCTGCAGCGAGCGAAGTGCCGATCACGGTTCCCCACGTGACGTGCAGAGCGCGGCTGCGATCCGCTGGAGCCGCCTGAGCGATCGCCGTCCACAGCAGTGCCAGCGACGGGCCGATCACGAACGGCACGGTGAACGCGAGGCTTTCGGACCAGAACAGGACGCAGACCAGACCAGACCAGACCAGACCAGACCAGAACGATCGTGCTTTTCCAGCGCGACACCCCGGGCGACACCCCGTGGAGTGTGACCGGCCTGGACGCGAGTCATGTTCGGTGTTCTGCGCTCCATTGCCGGTCGCTCCTCAACAATCTCCCGTCGTCCAGGCGCCGGGGAGAGCCCTAGGACGCTGCTGATTAATCTGGGGTATTAAGGCGCGCCTGCTCGGGTTTGCGGGCCGATGATTAAGACTTGATTCATGCAGGGTCGTGATGATGGTCAACGTCAGCTTTTGGATGTCGAGTCGATGGCGGGGCATATGCTTCCAGCGGGTTCCGTGTTCAAGTTCCTCGCCGATCATCGGCACGAGTTGTTCCCCGATGACGCGTTCGAGGATTTGTTTCCGTCCGGTCGGGGGCGCCCGTCCACTCCAGTTGATGTGATCGCGTCGGTGATGGTGTTGCAGACGTTGCATAGCCTCTCGGATCGGGAAACGGCCGAGGCGGTCACGTTCGACTTGCGGTGGAAAGCGGCCTGCGGGTTCGCGTTGACGGACGCGTCGTTTCATCCGACGGTCCTCACGTATTGGCGCCGCCGCCTCGCGAACAGCACGCGCCCCCACCGTATTTTTGAGGCAGTGACCGAGGTTATCGAGCAGTCCGGGGCGTTATCGGGTCGGAAGCGACGTGCGTTGGACTCCACAATTTTGGAGGACGCTGTCGCGCGTCAGGACACCGTCACACAGCTCGTTGCGCAGATCCGCCGGGTGGGCCGGGAGATTCCCGGCGCGGATGTGCTCGTGTCCGCGTTGACCGGTCACGATTACGCGAAGCCAGGGAAACCGGATATCGCGTGGGATGACCGAGCCGCTCGCGACGACCTCGTGTCCGCGCTCGTCACCGATGCCCTGTCCTTGCTGGCCGGCATTGACCCGACGGTTCTCACCGACGCGCAGCAGGAAACCGTCGCCCTGCTCGCGTTGGTCGCCGGGCAGGACGTTGAGCCGGCGGACGGGTCGCATGAAACGGAGGGGCGGTGGAAAATTGCACGGCGGGTCGCCCCGGACCGGGTCATTTCCACCGTTGATCTTGATGCCCGTCACGCGCACAAGAGCCGCCAGAAGAAAGTCGACGGCTTCAAAAGCCACATCATCATCGAACCGGACACGGGCCTGGTGACCGCGGCGATCCTGACCAAGGCGGCTGGTTTGGCCAACAGCGACGCGGCCCGCGGCATGGAACTAGTCACCAAAGACACGAGCATCGGCGCCCAGAACGTCGATGTTCTGGGCGATTCTGCTTATGGCAGTGGTGAGCTTCTCGCCGCGATCACCGCCGCCGGTCACACCGCGATCATCAAACCACCGCCGCTGGGACGGGCGATTCCCGGCGGCTTCACCGTCGATGATTTCACTATCGACGAGACCACGAACACGGTCACCTGCCCAGCGGGTCAGACCCGCCCACTCAGTGCTGCGGGGCGCGCAAGTTTTGGTAGTTCCTGCGCCACCTGCCCCCTCATGACGCAGTGCACGACGGCGAAGAGCGGCAAGAAAATGCTGCTCCGTGAGCATGACGCCATACGCCGGGAGCACCGTGTCCGGGCTCAGGATCCGCTCTTCCAAGCCGATTATCGACAACACCGGCCGATGGTTGAACGCTCCATCGCCTGGATGACACGCAAGTCCCGCCGCGTCCCTTACCGAGGCGTCGTGAAGAACAACGCGTGGTGGGTGAATCGGGCGGCCGGAATCAACCTTAAACGGCTCCTGAACCTCGGCCTCACCCGCCAGAGCGGGATCTGGGCCATGGGATAACACCCCGGAAGACGGCCACCCACGGCCGCCGGCCGCAGACGGCCATCAGAGACCGTAACCGCCCCGCACGCGAAGATCAACACCACCACAAAAACGAGAAATGAGAGGCGTCACCATGAAATACACAGGCCAAAAATCGCTCTCACGACTCGCCAGGCCTCCCCACAACCCCTAAATCAGCAGCGTCCTAGGCCGGAAGCACCGTCACCAAGACACGCCCTCCACGCTGGGAGGCCGGGCATGCTCCGGAGAGGATGCCACACCGGAGTGCGGCACCCTCACGGATCAGGCCCGCGGCCTGGGCGCCTGGGGCTTCTGGTAAGCCAGCTCACCGCCCACGCGTCCGCCGAACGGGCGGCCATGGTCGGCGAACTCCTCCCGAAAGTAGCCCATCCGCCACGGGCCCATCTCCAGCCGTGAGCCGGTGCGCAGAATTTGACCGTCTCCCATGCTGCGGCCTTCCTCGTGCGGCCGGGAGCTGCCGGCGACGTCACCGACGGCAAATAACCGGTACTCGTCGTTGTTATCGTGGCGAATCTCGGCGTGCACGGGTTCCAATCCGGGCAATTGCAGGTCGGCATCGGCGGAGGAACCGATCGTCGTGGTGCCCGGCAGCAGGTCGAATTCCCGGGGCATCTGCCCATTCCAGTTCTCCGACCCCACGACGAAGATGAGACGGGGACGCCCGCTTCCCGGCGTGTAATGGGTCGTCGTCACCCTACGACGGCTGCGACGGTCGAAGGTCGGCGCGATCGGAAACAGCGTTGGCGGCGGAAGCGGAATGGCCACCGGCATGCGTGCCTGCCCCCGCATTCGTGCCTGAACTAGTGGTCCCAGCGCGTTTCGTGACCCGAGAACAATGTGCGGCGAACGCGTCACCATGCGTTGCGTTACGGACGCCTGCACGTCGCCGATTCGCGCGATCAGCCCTGCAGAGCCGATGATCGCCATGGTCAGACCGCGGGACGCCAGTTCGGCGGCCAGCGTGCGCAGCGGTTCCAGATTGAGCGCACGCCCCTGCACGAACATTTCGGGGTTGCTCGTGAAGACCGTGATTTCCGTTCCATTGGCGGTCACCGTGCCGTGCATGACATCCGCTGCCCCGAATGAATCGCCGAACTCCGCTCCAGTCGACTCCGTGCTCAAAGCACCGAGGGCGGCCGACGGTTCAACCAGGGAAAAGGCGAGATCAATGTGCAGCTTCACGGCGGATTGCGCCGTCTTCGAACCCGTCGCTGGTGAGCTCACCGAGGAGCTCACGGTCAGCTCCGGAAAGGGTCAGAGCCGAGGGATTGCTCGTCACTCGTCGTGACGCGCAGGGTGCCGTTGAGCTTCCACACCGCGCGCGGGGCGTCGGGGCCGATATCGCGGGGAACCTCGACCATCATGTCGATAAAGCTGTAATTGATGGCTGCGCCCTTGCCCGTGAGATAGGACCACATTTCCTGGCCGAGATCGGTCCAGTCCTTGATGGTGTGTTCCTCGACGTCAGGGGTGCTCTCCACATTGCCCAGGTATGTCTGTCGTTCAGTCACGATAGGTTCCTTTTCGCTCGCAAACAGGATGGTGCGGGTCCCGGCAGGTGCACCGGCCTCGTGGGCACATATTCGCGCTCTGGAGATTTACCTATCTTAGTTACCTAGTTGTGAGTGTCCAAGGGGGATGGCGCCAAAAGGGGAAGGAACTATTCGACACCGCGGCTCCTGATTGACAGAATGCCAGACGCATCCATTGCGTCGTCGACCTGCTCGCCTATTTTGGTTCCGCTGGCTGCGCGCACGCCCGGTGGGAGAAGACACCCGAAGGCCGGGCTCCGCGGGCAGGCCGGCTGGCGCTGGTCCCTTGCCGTCATGAACGACTGATCCCGACCGCTGGCCGGTCCGACGCGGACGTCGGCGAACACGAGAGCCGCTTGCCACGAACCCAAGGGCCGCATCGAAGCCGAAAACCCGAGCTGATCAAGGTTTTTATAGTGTGGGCCCTACCGGGCTCGAACCGATGACATCCACGGTGTAAACGTGGCGCTCTACCAACTGAGCTAAAGGCCCCTGCACTGCGTGTTGCTCACGAGCAGGATGTTTCTACTCTACCTGCTCCAGAACGCCATGTTCGCCGCTACGCCGGCTGAAGCTCGTCGAGCGCCGCCCTGTAGGCGTCCATGGAGCGCGCCTCACCGGGCGCGGTGATGAAACTTGCACGGATGATTCCACCCTGGTCGATGAGGAAGGTCGCACGGTTGGCGAAGCCCTTGGCCTCGAGAAACACACCGTATTCCTTGGCAACGCCGCCATGGGGCCAGAAGTCGGACAGCAGGTTGAACGCGTACCCCTCCTGCTCGCCCCAAACTCGCAGGGCATGCTTCGAATCAACGGATATGCCAATGAGTTCGACGGCGCCGTCGGAAAAAAGCTGGAGATTGTCGCGAAGTTCGCACAGCTCATTGCTGCAGATCCCGGAAAAGGCGAGCGGAAAGAAAACCAGCGCCACGGACTTTGACCCGCGGAACTGGCTCAACTGAACATGTTCGCCGAATTGATTGACGAGTTCGAAGTCCGGTGCCTGGGTGTCATTCTCCAGAGCCATAGTGCGTTTCCTTTCCGCCGCGAAGGTTCGCGATACAACAGTCCATCAGCCTAACCCCGCGTGTGTCTCGCGCGCATAGCGCGGAGAGAATCTGTAGGCTTGCGGGGTGCCGATGGTCGCAATCCGACCCGTCCTCTGCTGGCATGCCTAATTAGTTACGACCTGCCGACAGCTCGGCTAGAACAACCGCGCTGTGGAAGTCAGTGCCGTGTGAATAACAGAGAGAGGTCGACTGTGACGGTCAACGACCAGGACCCGTACTCAACGAACAACGCCGATTCCGATCCGGAAGAAACGATGGAGTGGTCGGAATCGCTGGATTCACTCGTCGCCGTACACGGCCACGAGCGCGCCCGCGAAATCATGCTCAGCCTGCTGAAGCGCTCGAAGGAACTGCACCTCAACGTTCCGATGGTTCCTACGACGGATTACATCAACACGATCGCCCCGGAGAACGAACCCGAATTCCCGGGCGACGAAGACATTGAGCGACGCTACCGTGCGTGGATTCGCTGGAATGCTGCAGTTCTCGTTCACCGCGCGCAGCGCCCCGGAATCGCCGTTGGCGGCCACATTTCGACCTACGCCTCATCTGCGGCCCTGTATGAGGTCGGCTTCAACCACTTCTTCCGCGGCCAGGATCACCCCGGCGGTGGCGATCAGATCTTCATCCAGGGACACGCGTCCCCCGGTACGTACGCCCGAGCCTTCCTCGAGGGCCGCCTCACGACCGAGCAGCTCGACGGGTTCCGCCAGGAGAAGTCACACGCACCGAACGGCATTTCGTCCTACCCGCACCCCCGGCTGATGCCGGAGTTCTGGCAGTTCCCCACGGTTTCGATGGGCCTCGGCCCGATCAACGCCATCTACCAGGCCCAAGCCAACCGGTATCTCACCAACCGGGGCATCAAGGACGCGAGCGACCAGCAGGTCTGGGCATTCCTCGGCGATGGCGAGATGGACGAGGTCGAGAGCCGCGGCCAGCTGCAGGTCGCCGCGAACGAGGGTCTCGATAACCTGAACTTCATCGTGAACTGCAACCTTCAGCGCCTCGACGGCCCTGTCCGAGGCAACGGCAAGATCATCCAGGAGCTCGAGAGCTTCTTCCGCGGCGCTGGATGGAACGTCATCAAGGTCGTGTGGGGCCGCGAGTGGGACGAACTCCTCAAGCGCGACACCGACGGAGCCCTGCTCAACCTGATGAACGTCACCGCTGACGGTGACTACCAGACCTACAAGGCCGAGAGCGGCGCCTACGTGCGTGAAAACTTCTTCGGCCGCGACCCGCGCGCCCTCAAGTTGGTCGAGGGATACACCGACGACGAGGTCTGGAATCTCAAGCGCGGTGGCCACGACTATCGCAAGGTCTACGCGGCGTTCAAGGCTGCCGCCGAGCACAAGGGACAGCCCACCGTCATCCTGGCGAAGACGATCAAGGGCTACGGCCTCGGTCCGAGCTTCGAGGGCCGCAACGCGACCCACCAGATGAAGAAGATGACCCTCGACAACCTCAAGACATTCCGCGACAGCATGCACGTGCCGATCACGGATGCACAGCTTGAGAAAGACCCGTACCTGCCGCCGTACTACACACCCGGCGAAAACGACGAGGCCATTCAGTACATGCACGAGCGCCGACGCGCGCTCGGCGGCTACCTGCCCGAGCGCCGTACCAAGCACACGAAACTCAACCTCCCGAGCGACAAGACGTACGCCATCGCCAAGAAGGGTTCCGGCACGCAGGAGATTGCAACGACCATGTCGTTCGTTCGCCTGCTCAAGGAGCTCCTGCGGTCGCCGGACTTCGGCAACCGGATCGTTCCGATCATTCCCGACGAGGCCCGCACCTTCGGCATCGACGCCTTCTTCCCCAACGCCAAGATCTACAACCCCAACGGCCAGCATTACACGTCCGTGGACCACGCGCAGCTCCTCGCTTACAAGGAGAGCCCGCAGGGCCAGATCCTTCACGTTGGAATCAACGAGGCCGGGGCCGCCGCCGCATTCACCAACGTGGGAACCTCCTATTCCACGCAGGGCGAGCCGCTCATCCCGGTCTACGTCTTCTACTCCATGTTCGGATTCCAGCGCACCGGGGACGCCTTCTGGGCCGCCGGGGATATGATGGCCCGTGGTTTCATCATTGGCGCGACCGCAGGTCGCACCACGCTCACCGGGGAAGGCCTGCAGCACGCTGACGGCCATTCGCCCCTGCTGGCCTCCACAAACCCGGCGGTCGTGTCCTATGACCCCGCGTACGGCTACGAGATGGGGCACATTGTTCGGGACGGCCTCGAGCGCATGTACGGCGGCACCCACACCGACCCCAACGTCATGTATTACATCACCGTCTACAACGAGCCGGCCGTGCAGCCGGTCGAACCGGAGGACGTGGACGTCGAGGGCATCCTTCGCGGAATTCACCGAGTGAGCGCATCCGCTGCGGCCGGCCCGAAGGCGCAGCTGCTGGCATCGGGAGTCGCCGTTCCATGGGCGCTCGAGGCACAGCAGCTCCTTGCCGACGACTGGGGCATTTCCGCCGATGTCTGGTCCGTCACGTCGTGGAACGAATTGCGCCGAGACGGGCTTGCGGTGGAGGAGCACAACTTCCTCAACCCGGACGCCGGTCAGCGCACGCCGTACGTCACGTCAAAGCTCGCCGGGGCAACGGGCCCGTTCATTGCCGTGTCCGACTTCATGCACGCCGTGCCCGACCAGATCCGTCAGTTCGTACCGGGTGACTTCGCGACACTCGGCGCGGATAGCTTCGGCTTCTCGGACACTCGTCCGGCCGCACGACGCTTCTTCAAAATCGACAGCCCGTCGATGGTCGTGCGCACCCTCGAGCTGCTCGTTCGCCGTGGTGAGATCGACCGGAGCATCGTCAGCCAGGCCATCGAGAAGTATCAGCTGCACGACGTGACGGCCGGCACCACCGGCTCTGCCGGTGGCGAGAGCTAAAATACAGTGGCACCGGCGCCCAAAACGAAAGAACAGACACTCAACTGGCTCCGAACGATTTCGGGTGAGTTGTCCACGGCGACGCTCAAGCGTCTCGAGGACACGCTGCCCTGGTACGGCGACATGCCACCAGGGCGGCGGTCGGCCGTGGGCCTCGTGGCCCAGGCAGGGATCACATCGTTCATCTCCTGGTTCGAGGACCCGCGCTCCACTCCGTGGATCGCGGCTGACGTTTTTGGTGCCGCACCGCGCGAATTGCTCCGCTCGGTCAGCCTGCAGCAAACACTTCAGCTGATCAGGGTGACGGTGGAAGTTGTCGAGGAACGCGTCAAGGACGGCGGCGAGCTGCTCCGCGAGGCGATCCTGCTCTACTCTCGCGAAATTGCCTTCGGATCAGCGGATGTCTACGCCCGGGCCGCCGAGGCCCGGGGGCTTTGGGACGCGCGCCTTGAGGCCCTGGTCGTCGACTCGATCCTCAGCGGAGAATACGATGACGAGCTGCCGAGTCGGATCGCCGCTCTCGGCTGGCACGGGCACGGTGAAGTCTGCGTTCTCGTCGGCACCACGCCGAAGATGCTCGATGTCGACCAGCTTCGTCGCTCGGCACGACACATGGCCGCTGATGTGCTCATCGGAGTACAAGGAAACCGCCTGGTGCTCGTGATCGGTCGTGCCCGCCCCACGCCGGTTGAGACCGATGACACCGTTGGCACGGCAGCGGCGCTGACGTTCATGGAGATCGCGGTGCAACTGGAGCCGAGTTTCGGCGCCGGCCACCTCGTGCTCGGTCACGAAGTTCCCAATCTGGTCGACGCGTCCAAGAGCGCGAAAGCGGCCCTGGCCGGGTTCGCCGTTGCACGGTCCTGGCGGAACGCGCCGCGTCCGGTGCGGGCCGACGACCTGCTCCCCGAGCGGGCGCTGGCCGCGGACCCCCTGGCCCGGGCCACTCTCATCCATCGCATCTATCGTCCGCTCCAGGCCCACTCAACCGAATTGTTGACCACCTTGTGGTGTTACCTCGACAATGGTCGTTCCCTGGAAGCAACGGCACGAGAGCTTTTTGTGCATCCGAATACGGTGCGCTATCGCCTTAAGCGCGTGTCGGAGGTCATCGGCTACGACGCGACCGGGGCCCGGGAGGCACTGATTTTGCAGGCGGCACTCATTCTTGGATCCATCAGCGACCACGACGGCTCCTCACGCCGTCGCTAGCTGACAACTTTTTTGCGGTATCGCACAAAGGTTTCCTACATTCTTCATACAATATGTACGCTCGTTGTTGACTCGAGATTGGAAGACTAAGTACGTGATTGTTGTCGTCTGCCCAGGTCAGGGCTCCCAAACCCCCGGATTCCTCACGCCGTGGCTGTCCATTCCCGGTTTCGAAGCCGATCTTGATGCGATGTCCGAGGCGGTGGGCATCAATTTGCTCGCGCACGGAACGACAAGCACGGCGGACGTTATTCGCGACACCGCCATCGCCCAACCACTCATCGTCGCTGCGGGACTGCTCACGTTGAACGCCCTCCTGGCCGACGGCCGACGCGAACGCATCTCGGGCATTGCCGGTCATTCAGTGGGCGAAATCACCGCAGCCGCTGGAGCCGGCATCCTCAGTTCCACGGATGCTCTCCGTTTCGTTCGCGAACGCGGGCTCGCCATGCAGTCCGCGGCCGCACTCGAACCCACCGGGATGAGCGCCGTTATCGGTGCCGACGAAACCGAACTGCTTGCGCTCCTCGCCGCGCTGGACCTTGAACCAGCGAATTTCAATGGGGCCGGTCAGATCGTCGTTGCGGGCGCTCTCCCGGCACTCGCCGCGCTTTCCGAAGCTCCCCCTGCTCGGGCCAGGGTCATTCCGCTCCAGGTCGCCGGGGCATTCCACACCCGGTACATGAGCCCGGCACGCACTCGCCTTGTCGATGTTGCACAGACCGTGCAGGCGAACACCCCGACACTCCCCATCTGGTCCAACAACGATGGCGCCCCGATCACCGACGGCCCTCGTTTTGTGGAGTTGCTCGTGGGGCAGGTGTCCTCGCCGGTACGGTGGGATCTGTGCATGCAATCCTTTGCCGCTGACGGTGTCACCGGCATCATTGAGGTTGCGCCGGCCGGTGCCCTGGTCGGGCTCGCAAAACGAGGTCTCAAGGGCATTCCCAGTGTCGCGATCAAGACGCCGGATGACCTCACCGCCGCATTCGACCTGATCGATCAGCAGTCATGAATCGCGCTTCACGCAGCCGCGAGTTAGAGAGAGATGAATGAGCAAGCCAACGCTTCAGCAGTCCCAGGGACCGAAGTACACCCGCATCCTCTCGGTCGGTGCCGCGCGCGGCGATCGCGTCGTCGCCAACGATGAACTCATCGAGGCCATCGATTCGTCCGACGAATGGATTCAGCAGCGCACGGGAATCATCACCCGCTCCCGGGCCAGCCGCGACGTTGAGACTGTCGACATGGCAACGGATGCTGCTCGCGAAGCCATCGAGCGGAGCGGGATCGACCCGGCCCTGATCGACGCTGTCATCGTGGCCACCATCAGCAACGGTCGTCAAACACCCTCCGTCTCGGCCATTGTCGCCGACAGAGTCGGCGCCAATCCTGCCGCGGCGTATGACGTCAACGCGGCCTGCGCTGGTTACGCCTATGCGATCGCCCAGGCCGACGCTCTTATCCGCGCAGGAGCAGCACACTACGCCCTCGTCATCGGTGCGGAGAAGCTGTCCGACCTGGTCGATCCCACAGACCGCAGCATCTCCTTCCTTCTCGGTGACGGCGCCGGCGCGGTCGTCATCGGCCCGAGCGAGTTCGCTGGGATTTCCACCACGGTGTGGGGATCCGACGGGTCGAAGGCCGACACGATTTCGACCAACGCCACGCTCCAGGAATACCGTCGAGGCGAGGCGGAATGGCCTACCCTGCGCCAGGAAGGTCCGGCCGTCTTCCGCTGGGCGGTGTGGGACATGGCGAAGGTCGCGAAGCAGGCCCTGGAAGTTGCCGGCATCACGAGCGACCAGCTCGACGCCTTCATTCCGCATCAGGCCAACATGCGTGTCATCGACGAGTTCGCCAAGCAGCTCAAGCTGCCGGAATCCGTCGTGATCGCCCGCGACGTCGCGACAACGGGAAACACCTCGTCAGCGTCGATCCCCCTGGCCACGCACCGACTGCTCGAGGAGCACCCGGAACTTAGCGGCGGCCTCGCCCTCCAGATCGGTTTTGGAGCTGGTCTCGTGTTCGGCGCCCAGGTAGTTGTCCTTCCTTAGGCCACGCCGCTCGACCCTCGCTGCGCGGCTCTTGCTCACCACCCCTCTAAACTAGGTCTCGGTCAACCGAGTCAACCCCCCAAGGAGAAAATATAATGGCATTGTCTACCGAAGAAGTTCTTGCCGGCCTGGCCGAGCTCATCAACGACGAGACCGGAATCGCAACCGACACGGTTGAGCTCGGCAAGTCATTCACCGATGACCTCGACATCGACTCGATCTCGATGATGACCATCGTCGTCAACGCAGAAGAGAAATTCGATGTGAAGATCCCCGACGAAGAGGTCAAGAACCTCAAGTCCGTTGGCGACGCCGTCGACTTCATTGTGAAGGCCCAGGACTAGAACACCAGCCTGCGAACAGGCCGGCCGAACCGCATCGGCCGGCCTGCTCACTGGGTTGTGACAATGGACCCGTCGTGATCGCTGGTGCTCGTGCGCCCGTGAATTGCCTCCGGCCCTCAAGTTTGTCGTTCATGGAGAGTTGACTTATGACCAAGAAAATCGTTATCACCGGAATCGGTGCGACCACGCCGCTTGGCGGCAACGCGCCGGACACCTGGACTGCACTGCTCGCCGGAGAATCAGGCGCCACCCCTCTCGAACACGGATGGGTCGCCGAAACGCAGATTCCCGTGACCTTTGCGGCGCAGGCCAAAGTGCACTCGAGCACGGTTCTTGAGCGCTTCGAAGTCAAACGACTCGACCCGTCGAGTCAGTTCGCGCTCATCGCAGGCCGCGAGGCGTGGGCAGACGCGGGCTCCCCCGACGTCGAGCCCGATCGCGTCGCCGTCGACTGGGCGACAGGAATCGGCGGGGTCTGGACCCTGCTCGATGCCTGGGACACCCTGCGTGAACGCGGTCCTCGGCGCGTGCTGCCCATGACCGTGCCGATGCTCATGCCGAACGGTCCCGGAGCTGCCGTGGGCATGGACCTGCACGCCCGTGCCGGAATCACCACGGTGGTATCGGCCTGCGCGTCGAGCACCGAAGCTCTCGTCAACGCCTACAACCGGCTGCAGGCCGGCCTCGCCGACGTCGTCATCGCCGGCGGCTCGGAAGCCGCCATCCATCCGTTGCCGATTGCCGCGTTTGCCGCAATGCACGCGCTCTCCACCCGTAATGATGCCCCGGCCATAGCGAGCCGCCCGTATGACGTGTCCCGAGACGGCTTCGTCCTCGGGGAGGGTGCTGCGGCCCTGGTCGTCGAGACCGAGGCGCACGCCAAGGCGCGCGGCGCTCACATTTACGCCGAGCTCGTCGGGGGCGCAGTGAACAGCGACGCGTACCACATCACGGCACCGGATCCGGAAGGCTCCGCTGCCGCTCGAGCGATGATTTCAACGGTGGAGCGGGCCGGTGCGCAGCTGTCGGACGTGGCGCACATCAATGCACACGCCACCAGCACTCCCGTCGGTGATATAGCCGAGTACAAGGCGCTCCGTCGTGTCTTCGGCGACTTGCTCGACGGCATTCCCGTCTCCGCGACAAAGGCATCCACCGGACATCTTTTGGGCGGGGCCGGCGCACTCGAAGCATTCTTCACCGTAAAGGCGTTGTCGGAGCGCACCGCTCCCCCCACGATCAACCTCGTGGACCAGGACCCGGCGATCCCACTCGACGTCGTGACCAAGCCGCGAGCGCTGCCGGCCGGAGACCTGCTTGCTCTGAGCAACTCCTTTGGGTTCGGTGGCCATAACGCCGTCGTAGCCTTCCGTTCCGTTTAGGGTTTCGACGCTGAACTGAGCAGCTGTTCCATATCGGCCAGGCCGAACTGGCACGCAACAGCGAGGGCCGGATGCGCGCCCAGTTCCGGGTCTGCACCCGCAGCGAGCAGGGCTAGGGTTATGGTCGTGTTGTTACGGAACACGGCCGCGACGAGAGCGGTCTGGCCGTTGTCGTTCACCCGTGCGGTATCGGCACCGAGGCGAACCAGCGCATTCACTGCTTCGATGTGCTGGTGGTATGCCGCCAGGATAAGCAGGCTGTCGCCCCGGGCATTGGTGAGGTCGACGGGGACTCCTTGCGAAATGAGCGCGACGAGTTGGCCGGCGTTGCCTTCACGGGCCAGGTCGAAGACGGTCTCGGCGAAAGCGAGGACGTCGTCGGGCAGAGCGGGCAGCTGTTCTTTAGTCATGCATCAAGGGTAGCCGGGCCTATCCCCCGATCAGCCAACCTTGTGCAGCCAGACGACGGAATTCGCGTCGCTTGCGTGTCGGAAGGGTTCAAGCTCATCGTCCCAAGCCTGCCCCAGTGCTAACCGCAGTTCCCGATGCAGTTCAAGGACGTTGGGTCCCGCCGCTTCCATGGCATACCGAATGCGGTCCTCGGGGATTACCAGGTTGCCGACGGTGTCCGTCTGGGCGTAAAAGATGCCAAGGTCCGGCGTATTCAGCCAGCGACCGCCATCGGTCCCGAGACCGGCATCTTCGGTGACCTCGAATCGGAGATGCTCCCAACCTCGAAGGGCAGAGGCGAGGGCCGCCCCGGTGCCACGTTCGCCCTCCCAGTAGAATTCGGCGCGCTGGGCACCCTTGAGAACGGGCTGGTCGGCCCAGTCAAAGTTCACAGCCTCTCCAAGGGCTCGACCCGCGGCCCATTCGACATGTGGGCACAGTGCGCGGGGTGAGGAGTGTACGTAAAGCACACCCCGCGCGGCGGTTGCCCGACGGGTTTGTGTAGCAGTCATCTTTTCTCTCCGTTCCTGTGAGGTGCGTCTTCCCCAACGACCTCTGAACGGAATTCACGACACTGCTGCCGTTAGGTGAATTATGCCCCACCGACGTGAGAAACCACAAGGCCGAGGCCGGGGTGAACCCCGCCTCGGCAGCGGGGCCGACCGCGGGGACTGATCGCACCAGCGTGAGCCAGTTCCCGCGGCTTCCGGCCTGGGAATCACCCCGTATGAAGGTCCACGAGGGCGTTGTGCGGCGCGTAGAAGTTTCGTGCCATCGCCGCGAACTGTCACTAAATGCACACGGTCTGCCCTTGCGAAGTCAACGGAGTGAGTTTTTTTGCGCCAAGACCCTCGGCCGGCTTCGATCCGTCGAAAGAATTCGAGCGCTATTTGGCCTCGGCGTAGGTATCGACCGTCGCTACAGTCAACATGAAGTCAACGGGAAAGTCACCAAAGAGCAGTCGTCCCGCGGTCGCTGCCGCCTCGTTGACCACGATGGCGACCCGGGCTGAGAGAGCAATTGGCGTGTGCACAATGATCTCGTCGTGGAGGAAGAACACCAGGTGCGGCGCGGTATCGAACCCTGCGTCGGTTTCGCAGAGCAACCAGAGTTGCTTGCGTACCTCAGCCATCCAGCAGAGCGCCCACTCTGCCGCGCTTCCCTGCACGATAAAATTGCGCGTAAAGCGTCCCCAGTCCCGCGCCTGGCTTCGTGCCCGCTTCTCATCGGAACTCGTCGCCCCCGGATCATACGCCTGGGCCTGGGCGTCATGCCACGGCTGCCCGGGCGTCGGTGATGACCGACCCAATCGGGTCGTGACAACCTCCCCGCGTTCCCCTGCGCGAGCTGCGGACTCGGTGAGGCCGATCGCGCGCGGATACGCCCTGGCCAGTCGCGGGAGCAGTCGTCCGCTCTCTCCCGTCGTCGCCCCGTACATGGCACCGAGCATGGCGACCTTCGCGTGGGCGCGGGTGTCGACAACTCCGTTGGCAACAATGCCGGCGTAGAGGTCCGTGCCCCTGCCCGCTCCCGCCATCACGAGGTCACCGGAGAGCGCCGCGAGAATCCTCGGTTCCAGTTGGGCGGCATCAGCCACGACGAAGGTCCAGCCCTCGTCCGCGACGACAGCACCACGAATCTGTTTGGGGAGCTGGAGGGCACCGCCGCCACGTGCCGCCCATCGCCCGGTGACGACGCCGCCGGGAACATACTCCGGGTGGAATCGCCCGTTCACGATCCAGGTGTCCATCCACGACCAGCCATTGGCGCTCAGGAGTCGGTAGAGCTTCTTGTAGCGCAGGAGCGGCTCGATCACGGGGTGATCCAGTTCCTGCAGCGTCCAGGCCCTGGTCGAGGTGACGGCGAGTCCCCCGCGCTGGAGCGCCCTGAGCAGATCGCTCGGCGAGTCGGGGTTGAGGTGCGGATCCTCGAGATGGGTGCGGATCGCGACGGCCAGCTCTTCGAGTCGTTCCGGACGCACGCCGTAGGCGACCCGGGGTCCAAGCTCGGCGGTCAGTAGTCGATCGTGGACTTCCGTTCGCCATGGCAGCCCTGCTCGGGTCATTTCCGCGGCGATCAGGGCGCCCACGGACTCGGCGGCGAGGAGCAGCCGAAGGCGAGCGGGGTCACACGACCCGGCCATGGCGGTCAGCTGGCTGACGAATTCGCCAACGTCATCATTCTGAATCGAAACGCCTGCAGACCCCGTCTCGTCGAGGTCAAATAGGGTTGCCGTCGCTCCAGGGGCTCTATGGTCGGCGTCACGCCGGTGCGCGCTGTCCCATCGGTTCGGTGCCTGGCGGGCCAGGTCGCTGTCGAGCGTCAGTGTGGAATTGCGCAGAATGACGTGACACAGGCGCAGGTCATGGCAGCGCCGTACCCGGATTCCGTGCTCCAGGAGCAGCGGATACAGGGCAGATGTGTCGGCCCAAACCCATCGTGGTCCTGCCGGTTCCACGCGTGCGACATATTCGAGAAACTCGGCCGTCGACAACGACCTGGACGGCTGGGATTGATGACCCGACCGGTCACAGGTAGCGACGACAAAGCCACCACCGCCGGATTGACTGACCACTTCATACACATATCAATTCTGCCGTTGTTCGGGCCCTGATTGGTTCACTCCGAGTCCCACGCAGCTCGCAGATAGCTGATCGTCTCCTCGTCGCTCAGTTGATGGAAGTCGCGGTAGAACTGACCGATCGCCCAGAACTCCTCCGGCGCGTGGAGCACGACGACTATGTCCGCCTCGGACTTGAGATCCTCCACGGAACTCGCGGGTGCAACGGGTACCGCCAGAACGATCGTCGCCGCTCCCTGCGCTCGTAGCGCCGCCAACGCAACCCTGGCAGTGGCTCCGGTGGCGATTCCGTCATCGACGACGATGGTAACCCGGCCCGCGGGGTCTTGTACGGGTCGGTCCCCCAGATATCGACGACGACGACGCGCGACTTCGTCAAGCTCACTCCGGCGCGCTCGTTCGAGGTTCGCGGCATCACGACCGGTGGCGGCGTAAATGTCGTCGTTGAGAACGAGTTGAGGGGTCACGCCTCCGACGACGGCACCGAGCGCCACTTCGGGAAAACCGGGGGCTCCGATCTTGCGTACGATCAGCAGGTCGAGGGGGGCCGCGAGCGTTCGCGCCACTTCGACAGCCACGGGAACGCCGCCGCGCGGCAGCGCATAAACGATCGGATCAAACAGCTCAAGCTCCGCCACGCGTTCGGCAAGCAGCCGACCTGCCTCACTTCGATTCCGGAAGATCACCACTGCCGCCTTTCGATACCGAGGGACGTGATCACAATGTAGCGTCTACCGCGCCCGCCGCCAATGGGCGACGACCAAAGTCAGGTGAACCCGGACCCGCGTGCTGCCGGCACGGGCCGCCGGTGGCGCTGCCCGCTCAGCCGTGGTCTGGAACCCCATGTACCTCCCTGCCGAAGCTCATCAGCATCCGTGGTCTCCCTGTCTCACGTTGAGCGAGCGAACTCAAGGAATAAACGTCGACCATGAGGGTCGTCGAGCACGGCAACAGATCCAGAGTCATGATTTCACCCTTTTGGGTGCCGTGCCGGCGAGCCAGCTCCAAACAACGAATGGGCGACACCGGTCACCAGGCTTGGCACCGGCGTCAATACCACGACCGCCACGAGCAGGCGGCTGGACTAACCGTCAGCCTCGGGCGAGGCGGGCGGCACGCAGCGCGACGTAGAGTTCTGCGGCATCCAACGGTCGCGTGACCGATCGCCCGGTGAGCTCGGAGAGTTTTGCCAGTCGATGCAGCACCGTATTGCGATGACAGTGAATCAGTTGCGCTGCCTCGCTGGTGGACCCGTTAGCGGCGAACCAGGCTTCGAGGGTGTCGAGCAGCAACCCTGAATCTCGATGATCGATCGCGCTCAATGGGCCGAGAACGGTTGCGTGGACCTCCGCCGTAGACGCCGGGTCGCTGACGATCAGCAGGTCAAGAGGTGCCGCCCCGTAGCGATGGGCCCCCACGCTCCCGTTCGGGATGCACTGCATGGAGAGCCGCGCTTGCGTAACCGCGTCGCGGGCAACGCTCAGACTGGGAAAGCTTCGGCTGACACCGATTCGTGATGCTGCAAGTTCGGCAACAACGTGAATCGCGCTCGCCGTTTCCGTATCGAGCAGGCACGCGAGGAGGCCGACAAATTCCCCTTTCCAGGTCGCCCACGCCGAGTAGATGCCAGCCGCGCGAAGTCGGGACGCGACCCCCGGCATCGGGTCGTCGCCCGTTCCGCTCAGCTCCGCCACCACGACAAGATAGGTAGCGTGCTCGGGCAGGCCGAGCGCGCGCAGCATGCGCGGGATTTCACTCGTCACGGTGTCACCCTCAAGCAGACTCAGCAACTTCACGTTTTTTGCTTGCTGGTCCTTCCGGTCGAGGTCATCAATGACCACGCGATACGCTTCGGCCGCCGCGTGGGAATACTCGTCGATGATCCCCCACACCGAGGAGGAGACGCGGAGGAGGGCTTCGGAGCGCGGAGAGGAGGCGAGAGATCTGGACATCATCTCGTCCCACAGCAGCAAACCGGCAAGGCGATAGGCGTGAAGGAGTCCGGCCATCGGGATGTTGGATGCCGCCTTGACGCGCCCGGCCCGACGCGGCGCCTCCAGCGATTGATTGTTTCCGGACAGTCCGAGAAGAAGTGCTTCGATGTTTTCGATCACCACGGACTCGAGAACGGCCAGCTCGAGAGTGCTTTCCGCGTACGAATGTTCCCCGTGGAGAACCTGGTCCACGACGCGGGCGGCGAGGGCAGGGACGGAATCGAGCATCTCCGCGAAAAGCGCCCGCGCATCCGCGTCGATTCCGTTAGGAATGGCGATGTTCGAGGTGTGCATGCAGGAACTGTAGCCTCCTTGCCCATCGAATGGTTGTGCAGCCACACAATGCCGGGGGCCTATGTTGGGACAACCACCCATCGGAGGCGAGGGCGAAGCGGTCGATAATTGCACACAAGATCAAAGGAGATCCATGATCTATCGCAGATCAATCCCCTCAGGCCGTCAACGTGTCCACCGCGTCACCGCACGCCTCGTCGGTATCAGGTGCCACGCGGGGTGCGTTGGACGCGGCTCTTGCCGAACTCGTCGAGAGTGCCGCACAGTGGGCGGCGATGCCGCTCGCACAGCGCGCTACGTTGCTCGCCGCGACCCACTCCGCCATGGCAGCGCAGGCGCAGCGCTGGGTGACACGGGCCCGCGACATCAAAGGTTTGGATGGCGCACACAGCTGGTCGGTGAGGAATGGATCTCCGGGCCGTATGCCGCGCTCGCCGGAGTCGGCACCCTGGCCCACTCTGTCGCCAAGTTAGCCGCGGGCACGTCGCCGCTTGCCGGCATCAAGATGGGGACTGCTCCCCGTAATCGGGTGACGATCCCGGTCCGTCCGCACACCGCACACGAGGCCGTGCTTCTGCATGGCTTCCGCGCCGAGGTGTGGCTCAAACCCGGGGTCACAGCAGCCGAAGCCGTCAGGAACGCCGGGCTCGGCGAGCTGAACCCCACGACGTCCGGCGGAGTCGGCCTCGTGCTCGGCGCCGGCAACATCACGTCGATCCCGCCGCTCGACGTACTGTACGAAATCGTGGCAAACAATCGTGCCGTAATCCTCAAGCTCAACCCGAGCATGGCCGGGATGATGAGCGTGTACCTGGCGGCGCTCGAGCCGCTGGTCGCCGCGAAAATGCTTCGCATCGTTCAGGGAGGGGCCGCCGAAGGCAGTTATCTTGCGCACCACGCGCTGGTCGACCACGTCCACATCACGGGCAGTTCGACGACCCACGACGTGGTCGTGTGGGGGCCCGCAGCCGACGTCGTCACGCGCAAGACGGCGGGAACGCCGCTTCTCAAGAAGCCCATCACCAGCGAGCTCGGCGGTGTGGCACCGATCATCATTCTGCCCAGCAGATGGACGAAGCGCGACCTCCGCTACCAGGCGGAGCACGTCGCCACGATGCGACTTCACAACGGTGGTTACAACTGCATCGCCGGTCAGATCGTGGTGCTCAGCGCCGACTGGCCTCAGAAGGCCGAGTTCCTCGCCGAGCTGGGGTCGGCACTCGAGCGCACACCCGCTCGCAAGGCGCGGTACCCCGGCAGCGACGGCCGGATCTCCGACGCCGCGGCGTGATATCCGAATGCGCAGAGGTTCGCGGCGGGCACTCGGCTGCTGGTCGACATCAAGGCCGACGAGGATGCCACCGACATCCAGAAGACCGAGACCTTCTCGCCGGTGCTCGGCGTGATTGAGCTGCCGGGATCCGGTCAGGGATTCCTCGACACGTCCGTGGCGACCGTCAACCGGAACTTCCTCGGAACGCTCGGCGCCAACGTGATCGCCGAGCCGTCCGTCATTAAGAAACTCGGAGCGGGGTTCCGCAACGCCATGGCGAGGCTGGAATACGGGACGATCGCCATCAACTCCTGGACTGGCCTCGGCTTTCTTACCGCGACGGCGTTCTGGGGAGCGTTCCCTGGTCATACCATCGACAACGTACAGTCAGGGATCGGCGTGGTGCATAACGCGCTCCTGATCGACTCGGCGGAGCGCACGGTGGTCACCGGTCCGTTCCGTCCGTTCCCGCGGTCGTTCGCGCACGGCGAGTTTGCGCTCTTCCCGAAGCCTCCGTGGTTCGTCACTGCGCGGAGTGCGCAGAAGGCGGGCGCTCTGCTGGCGGCATTCGCGGCCAAGCCTTCGTGGGCGAAGATGCCCGGGATCTTCATTTCCGCTTTCCGGGCGTAACCGCGACGCGGAAGGAGAAGACGTCCCCCACGCATTCGTCGTACTGCAGCCCTCAGCTGAACTGAGCGGAGCCGACGTCATCGCTGAACGTGTGGCCCCCCATAAAAAGGTGAGACAGGTCAAAATGATCGAGACAGTTCCACAGTCATCCCCCGGCAAACTCATGCGCAAAGATCTGCGAGTTCCGGCAGCGCACTCATGACCGCCCGCGAGGATGGTTCGTTCGACTACGTAGTGGTCGGCGCAGGCTCGGCCGGTGCTGCGCTGGCCAACCGCCTCAGCGCGGATCCGTCGAATTCGGTCGTGCTGCTTGAGGCCGGCGGGAACGACAAGAACCCAAACGTGCACATCCCCGCTGCGTTCTCGGGGCTCTTCAAGACCGATCTCGATTGGAACTACGAGACCACCCCACAGCCGGGCCTGCGCGGTCGTACCGTCTACGGGCCCCGCGGGAAGGTTCTCGGCGGTTCGTCTTCGCTTAACGCGATGATGTGGGTGCGCGGGTTCGCGGCCGACTACGATCGCTGGGCCGACCTCGCCGGCCCCGGCTGGTCGTATGAATCCCTGCTGCCCATCTTCAAACGGGTGGAGCGGGTACAAAGCGCAATCGATCCCGAGCACGGCAACGACGGCGCGATCAGCGTCGAACACCAGCGGAGTCCGCGGGACCTCACCGGGACATTCCTCCACGCTGTCACCGAAGCCGGATACGCCGTCGTGCCGCCGAACTCCCGGCAGCCCGAGGGGTTCAGCCAAACGATGCTCAGCCAGAAGAAGGGCTCACGTCACAGCACGGTCGACGGCTACCTGACGCCGGTCAAGGCACGCAAAAATCTCGTCGTCCGCACCGGAACGGAGGCGACACGCGTGCTTTTCGAAGGGACCCGCGCCGTCGGCGTGGAGTACTCGGTGGCCGGCGAACTGCATCGGGTCGCCGCTCGCCGCGAGGTCATTCTCTGCGGCGGTGCCGTGAACACGCCTCAGCTCCTTATGCTCTCCGGAATCGGCGACCCGGCCCAATTGACGGCGGTCGGCATCCCGGTGCTCGTCGACTCCCCCGAGGTCGGTGCAAACCTGCGGGATCACCTCGTCTCGTTCTTCGCCGTCGAGACCCCGGGCGGCACCCTGCTCACGGCGACGGCACTCGGAGAGGTGGGCACTTACCTCCTACGTCGACGCGGCATGCTGACGTCCAACGTCGCGGAGGCTTACGGCTTTGTGCGATCCAGCGACGACGTGTCGTTGCCCGACCTGGAGATCATCTTCGCGCCCGCAGCGTATGTCGATGAGGGTCTCGCTGGCATCCCCAGGCACGGCATCAGCCTCGGCCCGATCTTGATCCAGCCGAAGAGCACCGGCACCGTCACCCTGGCATCGGCCAATCCGTTGGACAAGCCGATCATCGATCCGCGCTACCTCTCGGATCCCGGCGGAGAGGACCGCGCGGTGATGATGCGTGGGCTGGCTATCGCCGAGCGGATCCTGATGAGACCGGCGATGAAGGCGGTCTCGAACGGGAAGCACCTGCGCCCGATGAAGGGCGAGCAACTTGACTCGACGGCGCGCGCAGCGGCTGCACTCAACTCCCTGTCGCACACGCTGTATCACCCGACGAGCACGGTACGAATGGGGTCGGATGCGTCCGCGCCGGTCGATGGTGAACTCCGTGTGCGCGGGGTGCAGGGGCTCCGCGTCGCGGATGCGTCGGTCATGCCGCAGATCATCCGAGGGCACACTAACGCTCCCGCCATCGTGATCGGCGAGAAAGCCGCCGATCTTATCATCGCGGCCGCACGGGCCGGATTGCGTGAAAAGGTGGCGGCCAGCTGACCGGCCACCAGCATCCCGATTCGCCGTGACACCTTGCCGGCTGAGAGTTTGAGAAGCCGATCAACACGAGTATCTTTGAGCAGCGGCTGAATGGTTTGGCGGCGTGCTCAGGGGGAGGACACGTGCTGGTGGATCCTGTCGCTGCGGACGCGGCAAAGCTCAGTATTGGACTGAGCGATGGTGGGCTTCTTCTTCTGCGTTGGCGGCTCGGGGTGCACATTCAGGTCGAGGACGCCCGCGCCGCCATGGCGCAAGTCAACGAGGTCTGCCAGCAGGAACAGCATGCCATGCTCGTGGATATGGCAGCAGTTGGTTCGGTCAGCCGCGAAGCCAGGGCCGTGTGGCCCATTCCCTGCAGCGCCTCACGCATTGCACTGTTGGGCAAATCTCCCGTAGACCGGGTCCTGGCGAAATTTTTTCTCGGTGTACACGTGCCGCCTTGTCCAACTCGTTTTTTCACATCGCGCAGCGAGGCCATTGACTGGCTTGGCGCCGGTGCCTGAGTGACGAGCAACGCTGCCGGCCTCGATATGGGCCGGACATCACGCTGTGTATTGCACCGGTGGATGATGTGAGTTCGGAAAATGACGTTAAGGACCCACGCCTGCAGCAGTTGGTAGAGGGTATTGTCCGGTTGGCTGCCGGCGAGCTGAACACACGCATGACACCGTCGGAACGTCGAGATGACATCGATGCTGTCATCACAGGCGTCAACCTGCTCGCGGAGGAACTTGAGTATATTTGCTCGGATCTGGAACAGCGGGTTGCCGACCGCACCGCCATGTTGCGTCGAACGCAGGCTGAGCTGGAACAGATGGCCAAGACGGATGACCTAACCGGCCTTGCAAATAGGACTCTGCTCCATGAACGCATCGAGGAGGCAATCCTGGCCAGTGCGAACAGCGGAAGAGCCCCTGCCGTGCTGGTGCTGGATCTGGATTCTTTCAAGCCCATCAATGACACTCTGGGCCATGGTGCCGGTGACGTTGTACTGGTCGAGGTTGCCAAGCGTATCCGGTCCGCCGTCCGGGCCGCTGACACCGTGGCCCGACTGGGCGGGGATGAATTTGCCGTCGTCATCGCCGAGGCCACGGAAGAGGAGATCCTGCAGATTGCGCACCGGGTATCGGAACAGCTGCAGGGCAGCGTGCGTGTCGGAACCGAAACGGTCTGGGCGATGGCCAGCATCGGGGTGTGCATCGGCACGCCGGGGTATCCGGCAGAGGCGCTGATGCGCGATGCTGACATCGCCATGGATCAGGCGAAGGCGCAGGGTCGCAACAACGTGCAACTCTTCCACCCCGATATGCTCGTCGCCATTCGGGAGCGCTCACGTATCACCGCCGAACTGCGCACGGCTATTGCCGGAGGCCAACTGGCACTGCACTACCAGCCGGTGGTCGAATTGGCCTCGGGCAGGGCCATAGGCATCGAAGCGCTTCTTCGCTGGCAGCATCCCGTACGCGGAATTATTATGCCGGACAGCTTCATCCGCATCGCCGAGGAAACCGGCCTGATCCTGGAGCTGGGACGGTGGGTGCTGCATGAAGGAGTCGCCCAAATAAGGCGATGGAACGAAACCGCACCTGACCTGACCGAGTTTCGTTTTCACATCAATCTTTCCGCCGCCGAACTGCTTCGCAGCGATCTGCTACAAGATGTCCGGGATACGCTGGACAGGCATCAGGTGGCTCCGTGGCGTTTGGTTTTGGAGATCACCGAGACCGTGTTGATGTCCAGGGGAACGGCGGAAGAACAGGTTCTGGGCGGGCTGCGCGACCTGGGCGTGGGGCTGCAAATTGATGACTTCGGTACCGGCTATTCGCCCATCAGCTATCTACGGGCACTTCCCACAGACACGGTGCAGGTCGACCATTCCCTCATTCTTGACATCGGTTCGGACCCGCAACAGCAGAAATTCGTTGCGGCCATTCTTCAGCTGATTTCCTCTGCGGGACTGAAAGCGATTGTGGAAGGTACCGGAACGAATCCCCGGCATCTCGCGCAGTGTCAGTACGATTAGGACATGTCAAAGCTTTGGGAACGCATGCTGCTTGTTCCATCAGTAGTACGCCTCGCTTCCCGCGCACCGAAGGACCCGGCAGCCGGGTGGGAAGGGTACTGGCGCGGAATCCACACCACGGGTCATTCGGGAGACGTGCTGTGGGATTCTGGTTCCCGGACCGAGTCTGAGCAGTACGCCGACGCCGTCGTAGCCCACTTTGATCCGACTCTTCCGGTGATTGATGTCGGGTGTGGCAACGGAACGTACACCCGCTGGCTTGCTGGACTTTTTCCGAGCGTGCTTGGCCTCGACGTTTCCAGCGGAGCGGTCGAGTTGGCGAAGAGAGAAGCTGAAGGCCTTCAGAACACCGATTTCATGGTTCTGGATGCTGCGGAAGCAGGTGCCGGAGAGCGTCTGTTGGAGCGGATGGGGCCGGCCAACATTTTTGTCCGCGGAGTATTCCACGTTCTGAAACCCAACAAGCAGGCCAGCATGGCTGCCAACCTACGAACCGTCATCAGGAGCAGCGGCCGGGTGTTCCTCACCGAAACCAACTTTCCCGGGAACAGCCTCGCCTATCTGCAGCAGCTGGGTGCCACCCGGCGAAGCATGCCCCCGCAGTTGCAGAGTGCTCTGGAAAACCTGCCCCGCCCCGGGCGTTTTGGAGCTCAGGAACGAAACAGCACATTTCCGGATGCGGACTGGCAGCTGGTCACGGACGGGCCGGTAAATATCGAAGTGGTCTCGATGGGCCGCCTCGGTCTATCGCAGCAGGTTCCGGGATATTTCGCTGTTCTGGCCGGCGCGTAACCGTCAGCGTCTCTGAGCCAGCGTCGGCACCGGCGACAATAATGGGAGCTGTACGCATGCCTGAACGCCTTCGGGCGCGCGGGCAGGATGGGGAGTGCATATGTGGACGGAATTCGGACTCGACTGGGTCGATGCGGCGAGAGTGGTGGCATCGTCGATCTTCTTCTACGTCGCGGTGCTGTTGCTCGTGCGTTTCCTCGGCCAACGAACCCTGGCCACCCTGTCGAGTTTCGATCTCGCAGCGATCATCGCGCTCGGAGCGGTCATTGGCCGCGCTATCCTCGGCGACACCCCCACCCTTTTTGCCGGGCTGCTGGGGCTTGCGACGCTCCTGAGCCTGCAGGTGGCCACCGGTCAACTTCGGCGCAGCGCCAAGGTGGCACGGGTGGTCAGCAGTCCCGCCGTACTACTGATGGCCGGGTCGCGTCTGCTCGACGACAACCTCGCCCGAGCGCACATCATTGATAGTGAGGTGTATTCCCAGCTCCGACTGGCCGGCATCCGATCGCTTGCAGAAGTGGCCTGCGTGATCCTTGAGCCAACGGGGCAGATCAGCGTGCTGCGTCGCGGCGAGACAATCGACCCGAGGCTGCTGGCTGATGTCATCGGAGGCGAGCTTGTTCCACCCACCTTCATTGACGACTGACTCGTCTCGACATTGGCGATGCACCTGGCACGTGCTCCCTCGTTGGCGAGGCAACTGATCCGCCTGACGTGTCGTCCAGCTGAGCCAGGTGGGCTACCAACTTGCCAGCGTTATCGGGGTCAATCAAACCGGGTCGTGCACCTTCGTTTTGTACACCCATCCAAGCCGAATACTGCGGAATAGACGGTGAATAGACGTGCGTGCATCACGTCTCCATGTGGCGGCCCGGTGTCCACCCGGCGGTCCGGGGCCAGACTCTGCTCCTTGGCCAGGTGCACCCTTTTCTTCGCGGCCACCGCCTCTCGGGTGGGCTAGTTTTCGTCTTCTTCATCACAGCATCAAATGTCGTCATCACAACACATCTCCCGTCGAGAGACGGTTCCTCACCCTTCACTCTCAGCCTCACCATAGTGTCCTGATAGGCGCGGTCCGCAGGCTTCATGTCATACACCGGAGATTCCGGACAAGACGGAAGGAACCACCATGAAGAGGAAACTGATCGCCGGAGCAGCGGGCGTGGCGTTGGTCTCGGGTCTCGGTCTGGGCCTGGCCCAGACCGCCCAGGCTGAAACCCCCACCCCTACGGCCAGTGCCAGCGCATCTGCAATGCCTGGCGACACCACCGACCCCACCGGCCGCCACGACGGCCACGGCCGCGGCGGCAAAGGAATCGACGCCGCAGCACTGGCCACCACGCTGGGACTACCCGAGTCCACCGTCTCCGAAGCCCTGACCGCAGTGCGTGATCAAACCGAATCCGCCACCCGCCTCTCCCCGGATGCCACCCAGGCCGACAGAGAGGTCGCCCAGGATGCCCGCCAGACCAAGCTTGCCCAGGCACTGGCCGCCGAGTTGAACATCGACGAAGCCACGGTGACCACCGCCCTGACCGACGTCCAGACCGAGAAGGAGGCCGAAGGGGCCGCCGAGAGCAAGGCCAACCTTGACGAGGCCGTCACCCACGGCACCCTGACCCAGACCGAGTCGGACGCCGTGCAGAAGGCAATGGATGCCCACATCATCCCCACCCGTGACGGAGGTCACGGCCGACGCTGACGAGACCAATACAGGGGTGAGCGCCTGCGTACTGACCGTCGCAGGCCCTCACCCCTGTGCTCGATGACCGAACCGCTGCCCGACGTGAACTCGACGTTGTCAAGAACCGGCTCTGGGATAACAGGTCAAACCTCGCCGGGTGGAAGTCCTACCTCGGCCACGAGCCCGGCGCGGCCGAACTGCCCGAATACGCTGCGGCCGCACGGCGAACAGACCTGAGCGGGCTACCGCCAACCTGGATCGGAGTGGGCGACATCGAACTCTTCTTCAACGAAAGCCGAGCATACTCGCAGGCCCTGACGGAGGCCGGTGTCAAGACAACGCTCGACATCGTTCCCGGCGCTCCGCACGCCTTCGAATCGCTCGCCGCAAAAACCCATCTCGCGACCGACTACAAGGCGCGAGCTCACGCCTGGCTTCACGACGAGCTCGGCGCCTAACCTCGACGATGCCACTTGCGGCACCGGCGACGATCGATGTGCCAGGCGCGAATTCGTAATTCTTCATGATGCGACCCCGCCTGTGGTCGTGCAGCTCGGGGCGAGTTCCTGCTGAGCGATAAAGCCGCGAAGCACCTCGGCGAATTCGTCGGCGTGCTCGATCTGGGGCATATGGCCCGCGTTGAGGAACGTGTGGGTCTGGGCGTGCGGAAGCGCTCGCGTCGCTGCATCCAGGTGCGTGAATGGAAGCACGTGATCGTGGTCGCCCCACATGATCAGCACCGGAATGGGGAGGCTCGCGACCTCGGCGAGCAGCCGGGTACGCCAGGGCTGCCGGATGCCTCGGAAGGTGCCGAGTTCCTGAGCGAGGTCCAGCAGCGTAGACCGATGAGCCGGACGGTTCGTCAGGGCCAACTTGTGGTCGATCCGGTCTGTGGTGACGTGCTTCTTGTCGTAAAAGATGCCGTCGATCGTTCGGATGGAATTCTTCCGGCTCGGGCGCATCAGCACAATGCCGACCGGTCTGATCGCGAGGAGCCGCAGAGCTATCGTCACCTCTTTTCCGAATCCTGCGCTGTCCACGAGAACAAGCGAGGAAAGCCGTTCGGGGTGCGCCGCAGCGAAGGTCATGGCGACGGCACCCCCGAGGGAATTCCCGATCACGGGCAGGGGCTCGGTGAGTCCGAATCGGTCGAGAAATGCCGGCAGCATGCCCGCGAGCCCAGCCAGGGATGCCCGGCCCGGTAACCGATCGGAGTATGCGAAACCGGGCAGGTCGACGCTGTAGACAGTGTGGGCGTTGGAAAGACGGTCGTGTTGCTCGTTCCAGTCTTCCAGGCTCTGCCCGATCCCGTGCAGCAGCAGAATGGGACTGCCCTGCCCGGTAATGCGGTAACGAACGCGGGCGCCGTCGATGTCGATCACTCCGGTACCCGGCAGATCGAGAGGAATCCTCGCGGCCGCAGCAACCGCGCCCCGGCGACCAAACCTCACATCATCCGTCACCCGCCCGAGCCGAAGCAGTCGAAAGTCCCGCAGGTAGTTCTGGTGCAGCCGCCACGGAGTCTTCTCGCCCTGCCGCGGCAGGGCGTTGACGCTTCTCAAGACATACCCGGACTGCAAGTCAATCAGTGAGACCAGGTTGCCTGTCTTGACAGATTCCGCGGCCTGGGGAGTGACGGTGTCGAGGTGGTGGCGGTCCATGTATTTGAGCGTGCGACCGATATAGCGTGCCACGAGGTCGGCTTTCAGCGTCCAGGATGCGTTCGTGTAGCCGATCGTCATAGCGAAGTTCGGCACACCGTCGAGCATCATACCCTTATAGGTGAGGGTGTCCGCCAGGGTGATGGGTGCCCCGTCTACCGTGAGTGTCATTCCACCGATGGCCAGGACGTTGAGTCCCGTGGCGCTGACAATAATGTCGGCATCGAGGGTCCTGCCGGAGGCAAGCTCGATTCCCGTCGGGGTGATCCGGTCGATGCGGTCCGTGACGATGTCGGCCGTGCCGCGCCTGATCGCCTGGTAGAGATCAGCATCCGGCGTCATGCACAGTCGTTCATCCCACGGGTTGTAGCTCGGCGACAGGTGCGTGTCGACGTCGAAGCCCTCGGGCAACATGCGGATCGCGGCATTCCGCAGGATCGACTTCATTTTCTCCGGACGTCGGCGACTCAGCTGATAGGTAAAAATCGAATAGCCGATGTTCTTGGCCCGAGTCAGGCCGTAGGCCAGCTGGGCCGGAAGATATTTGCGAAGAATGTCCGCCATTCGGTCTTCTGACGTGATCGACGCAATGTACGTCGGCGACCGCTGAAGCATCGTCACATGAGCGGCCTCCGCCGCCATGGACGGCACGAGGGTGATGGCCGTAGCGCCGCTTCCCACGACGACGACGTGCTTTCCTTCATAGTCCAGGTCGGCCGGCCACTGCTGCGGATGCACCAGCTCGCCCGAGAAACTCTCGGCGCCAGGGAACACCGGAGTGAAGCCCTCGTCGTAGCGGTAGTACCCGGAACAGACGACCAGGAAGGAGCAGGTGAAGACGACCTGCTCGTCGACCGGTTGACCGGGGCGAAATTCATCCGGACTCGTGCGCGCGGCGATGACCGTCCACAGGGCGGACTCGCTGCACCAGGATGCCGCAATCACGCGGTGCTGGAGGCGGATGTGCTCGCCCAGCTGTTCGTCCTCGATCGTCGCCTGAATATAGTCCCGAATCGATGCCCCGGGAGCGATTGCTTTCGCATCCGTCCACGGGCGGAAGGAATACCCGAGGGTGAACATGTCCGAGTCCGATCGAACCCCCGGATACCGGAACAAATCCCACGTTCCACCGATCGAGGGACGCGACTCAAGGACCACGAAGGTCTTCCCGGGGGTGTCTCTCTTCACGTGTGCTGCAGCGCCGATGCCGCTGAGGCCAGCCCCGACGATCAACACGTCTACGTGTTTGTGCATGACCGGACTCTATCAACACCGTGTCGACACATACAACACCCTGTCGAAATCGCATAGGATAGAGACATGGCAAGACGTGAACGCGGGAGCGCTCGCCCTTCAGGAGACGAGCGCCAGGACGCTATCCTCGCTACGGCTGAATCCCTTCTGGCGCATCGTTCCCTCGGCGATATCTCCATCGAGGACCTTGCCCGCGGGGCCGGAATTTCGCGACCCAGCTTCTACTCCTATTTCTCTTCGAAACAGGAAGTGGTGATCGCGCTCCTGACCCGCGTCATCGACGAAGTCGAGCAGGCCCTCTCAACGCTGCCGGCTGAACCGGCCTCCGCGGCGGGCGACCCGTGGAGAAGCTCCATCAGCGTCTTCGTGGACGTGTTCACGAAACACGAAGCAGTCGCCGCGACGGCGATGGCGGCGCGGCTTCATAGCCCCGAGATCCAGGCCTTGTGGGCCGCTGCTATGGAGTCGTGGGTTGACTACTCAGCTAGAGCCATTACCTCTGAGCGAAAACGGGGAGCAGCACCCGACGGAATACCTGCGCGTGACCTGGCGGTCGCGCTCAATCTCATGAACGAACGTGTCCTGTCAGCATCCTCCGCCGGGGAGCAACCGGCGATCAGCCCGTCGTCCGTGGTCGACGTGCTCGCGAGCATTTGGACGCTCAGTATCTACGGGGCGCCCCCCGAGGCAACAACGTCAACGGCGGAGCTGCCGCGCGCATACTCCACAGCCGTCATCGACAATTAACGCAAGAGACAAGAACATGCCAGCAATCACCAAGGTGACCGTACTCGGCACCGGCGTCCTGGGTTCCCAGATCGCGTTCCAGGCGGCCTATTTCGGCTACGACGTCACTGCCTACGACATCAGCGACGAGATCGTTGAGAAGGCCAGGGAACGATTCGCGGGTCTCGCCACGGTCTGCCAGTCGGACGAAATTATCGCTGCGACACCCGAAAAAGAAACCGCCGCACTCGCGCACCTGACACTCACCTCGGACCTTGGCGACGCAGTTGCCGATGCCGACCTCGTGATTGAGGCGGCACCCGAGTCTCTCGACATCAAGCGTGACATCTATACGAAGCTGGCGAACCTGGCTCCCGCCAAAGCAATTTTCGCGACAAACTCGTCCACTCTCCTGCCGAGCGACATCAAGGATTTCACCGGGCGGCCCGACCGATTCCTGGCACTCCACTACGCCAACCACGTGTGGCGCCACAACACAGCCGAAATCATGGGAACCGTCGACACCGATCCGGAAGTCTACGCGGCGGTGGTGAAGTTCGCAGAGGGCAGCGGTCTCGTCCCCATCGAGTTGAAGAAAGAAAAGGCCGGCTACGTGCTCAACTCACTTGAACGCTCAGCATCCAGCTGGCCGGTGTACTACTGACGACACCTGCCGCAGCGGACGGCAGATTCCCGCCGATTACAAGCAGCCCGGCACTAACAACTGGCCGCTCTTGTTACGCACTGTGCCAGCATGTGATTGAAAGCGGGAGGCACCTCGGTCCCTCCCCTGCGGGCTCTGCAGCGGCAGCCGGGCGCCCCGAGCAAGCCGGTCAGGCCCGGGCCTCCTCACCGGCAGCGATGGACTCGGCGATCCGCTTGATCGCGGCGAGCGTTTTCGGGATGCCGTCGAACGCCTGCTCGGTGCGGTCAGTGATCTGAAGGTCTGCCTGGTCACCGAACTTCTCCTCGAACATGGCGATACCGCCCGGCAGGAATTCCCAGAACTCGCTGAGGATCGTCCCCGTGCCCGCTGGGGTGAGGGTGAAGCCCCAACGGACGAAGCTGCCACCCACCACCCAGGCGAACTCGCGACCGCGCTCAGCCGCCTCCACCTGCGACCGGGTCTCCCAGGTTCGATGCGGGAGCTCATTGCGCCCGGTGAACCAGGCCCCGACCTGACCGGCACTGGCTTCGTCATCCCACCAGCACGACTTACATACTGGGCTCCACTCGCCGGTGCGGGTGATGTCCGAGACCATGTCGTAGAGCGTTTCGGCTGACGTCTCAACCCTCACAGATTCCTGGTGACGGCGGATGCTCGTCTCACTCATCGTTCTGGCTCACAGACCGGTCATTTTTCTGCCGCCGGCTGCCGCCATGCCAGTCCTCCTGCTGACCGACAGTATCGGCGTCGAATCCGAACGCGGCGAGCTGTGGCTGCTCGCGCAGGCTTCGCTTGAGCTCGGCGAAACCAGGGAAGCGTGCCAGCCCGACCACGTGGTCCCACAGTTCGACGGCCAAGTCTGCGCTTGGCAGCCGACTGATCACCGGCCCGAAGAAGGCCACACCGGCCGGTGGCTCGAAGTGGATAATGGGTGTGCCCACGTCCTTACCCGTCAGCGCAAGCGCCTCGTCCGTCTCCTGCTGGATCTCAAGGTCCCAGGACTCGTCGTCGAGAGCCTCCGCCAGCGCGAGTGGCAGGCCAGCCTCGGCGAGGATCGGCTCCACGAACTCACGCGTTCCGCGGCGCTCACGCAGGTTGCTCTCGGTGCTGTTGTTGCCCGGGTCTGGGGCAGCATCGAAGATATGCGCCCCGAACGCCGCGTACAGCTGAGCCATCGACTCGCGGCCATGCTCCGCGCGTGCCCGGGCCGCCACCCGCAGGAGCCGGAGCCCGGCGGTGTGTCCGGCCTCGTACTCGGGCGGAAAATGGGCGTCGTAGTCGACCTCGGCGTTGACCAGACGCAACGAGATGAACCGCCAGTCCACGGTGTAATCGCGTTGCGCCTGCACCTGCCGCACCCATTTGCTGGTCATCCAGGCGAAGGGACAGACCGGGTCGAAGTAGAAGTTGATGTCGGCGTCCATTCGACCACCCTAGACGACATCGTCAACTACGACGTGGCCTTCGAGAGCCTCGCGAAGTACCCCGACTACCGGGGCCCAACGCCGTGGAAGTGCAAAATCTCCCCTGTCATTCGTGTCGGCCGCAGCGGTTCAGTGGGGCAACCGCAGCAGACGCCCGGCTCGCAATAAACGGTGAGTGCAGCACAATCTCCCTCATCTTGCGAAGATAAGATTCCCTGATCAAACTATGTTTCAGTGCCGGTAAACGGGCTTTGAGCCCAAGCCCTAATGGCGGATCATCACATCCCGACCCATTATTGAGAATAGAACATCCTGATCAGGAAGAGTTTTCGAGTCGGGCGGCCGGGACTTGAACCCAGGACCGACGGTTTGCGCCGCGTCACGATTGGGTTCAGTTTTCGTCTCCGCCGTCGCACCTTCAAGTGCAGTCATCACGGCATCTTTCCCGCCAGCCCCCGTCCAGCACGTCAGGCCAGAAACACCGCGCGAAGACAGGGCCAGGTGCAAGGCAGCCGCAAGCTCAGGCTTTACGTGGCCAGTGGCTCGCAGCAGGCCTGTGTCGTCGTCGATGAGGCGTGTCCGTCGGCGTCGGCTGCGGCCGGTATACCGGGTTCGTCAGCATCCCGGGCCCCCAGCCAATGCACCGGCTGCCGCGTGGACCATGCGCTCGACAGTTCCGAGGAGTCGAACACCCACGGGCGCGCACCAGGCACCGCGCACAGGCCATGGAATTTGCTCGGGGGCGCCCTTCAGCCTCGGCTACAAGACCGTCCGCGCCATCTGGCATGATGATTGGGTGCAGCAACCTCACGTTCTCATCATCGGCGCGGGCATCGCGGGAATCGCCTGTGCTCAGGCGCTGCTCAGCGCCGGAATCGCTGCCCGTGTCGTGGATCGCGGACGGAAGCCCGGTGGCAGGATGGCGAGCCGCACGATCAACGGACGAACGGTCGACCTCGGCGCGTCATACTTCACCGCGGAGCCCGGCACCCGGTTCAGTGACGTCGTTGCAGGCTGGCTGGATCGGGGACTCGCTCGAGAATGGACTGACATGGTCGCGGTCGCAGGGGCCGAGGGCATCCAGCGTCTCAGCACCGGTCCGATGCGGTACGCAGCCCCTGCCGGCCTGCGGGAGCTCGTCATGGACCTTGCGCGTGGCCTCGACATCCACCAGGGCGTCACGATTGAACACGTGGCGGCGGGCGAGGTGGACAGCAAGCGTTACGACACGGTCGTGCTCGCGATGCCTGACCCGCAAGCCCGGCGCCTACTCGACGTCGGATCCTCGCTGCATGACGCGTTGAACGACGGCTTTGGCTGGGAGCCAAGCATCGCCGTCGTGCTGGAGTGGGCGGCGCGCGACTGGCAGTCGTTCCACACCGCGTTCGTCAACGACGTGGCGGAGATCACGTCGCTTGCTGACGATGGCGATCGACGCGGCGACGGTGCCCCGGTGCTCGTCGCCCACACGACAGCGGCACTTGCCCGGCAGCATCTCGTTGACCCCGATGGAGCGATCACCGTGGTCACCGATGCGGTGCGCCGCATGTTGTCGCTGACGGATGCACCCGCCCGGTCGTTCGCGCACCGCTGGACGTTCGCGCGGCCCGCCGCGCAGCATCCCGAGCCGTTTTTGCTGTCCGACCGGATCGGCGTGTGCGGGGATGCGTGGGGTGACCGGTCTTCGGTGGCGACGGCGTGGGCGTCCGGTGACGCACTCGGGCGTGCGATCGCGGCGAGTTAGCCTCGGCACACCGCGCGCCCCCCCTACGTCAGGGTGAGTTGACGCTGAGCCAGAATTTTGGCAGCCAGCATGAGCGCCTTCGAGTAGACAGCGCAGAGCGCCACCCGATTGTTGACCGGGGCGGGATTCCATCTAGCGCATGCTGCCCGTCGGGCGACCATCGAGCAGATTTCTGGTGAACCTCACGATGTCGTCCTGGAGTCCCGCATAGGCGTTCCCGACGGGGTTCTCGGAGCCGACGAACAGGTTCACTGCCTCGAGTGCTGATGTGATGATCGCGCGGGGCATGCGCACGTTCCACGACTCACCCTCTGCGATGAGATCGTCGATGGTGATTGCGGCGTGCACATAGTTTCGGTTGATGGCCAGCGCCATCTTCCCGTCACTATCGAGGTGAGTTTGCGGAACGACATCATAGGCCGGGGTGATTCTCGTGCTGCCGTCGGGCAGGTGGAGCATGCTGATGTTTTTTCCGTGCATGTCGAGGTTACCCACGGCCTGCGAGACGGTCAGGAGTCGCAGGAGCTGCTCGACGGAGGCCCGGTCGCCGTCGCGCCCCAGAGCATCCGCTATTCGCTTGAGCGACACCTTCCCTCCGAATTCCTGATACTTCTCGTTTTTCGATGCGCCCAGGGCCTGGTTCATGTCTTCCTGGTGGATACGCCCCTGGGGTGCGTTCGGCGAACGGTCATACCGCTCGATCACGAGGCCGGGCATTCCGCCGAAGTCTTCGATCCACGCGTCGAGTGTGGTCAGGCCCGCAGCTTTCGCCGCACGGAAGCCATACTCCTCGTCGAACGTGATGGTCGGGTAGCGCACGGACGACGGCTTCACGATGTGGGTCGACGGATACCCTTCGAGAACCTGGAACCAGTGATCATTCTGTCGAGCGAGCACGATCTTGTCCTGCACGCCGGCCAGAGAGGTGCGGCCGGACTTCGGCCGGTTGCCCAAAGGGGCGGCTTGGGTATTGGTGAGCATCTGGCCGACCGCGGCCGCGTCGACGGGGGAGAGGGCAGGCGTGCGCGGCTCCCCCGGCGCCTCCGGATCGTAAACCTGAATGGCACCAGCGACGTCGCGGCCGAACTGGGCCAGCAGCGCGATGACGTCGTCGGTGGACACTCTGATCTCGGCGGCAAGATTGTCGAGAGCGGTGCCCTCGGGCAGGAGCTCGGCGAAGAAATTGCGCCGCCGGGCGGCCCTGCTGCGGTTGCTGATGAGGTCAAAGGGCACTGACTCCGAGAGGATCGTACTGCCGAGCCCAAACCGCTCAATGGCAGTCTTGGTCGCGACGAAGTCAAAGTTGCGTCGGTCCGTGCCGACCAGGTGACCCACCAGCTCGCCGTAGAGTTCAACCCGCAAGTCACCCACGAGGCTCGTCCTCACCGTTTTGAACTGGCTCACCGGCCCCCGTGTCGACCTCCATATACATGTGAACTCCGGTCTCCCGCATAATCGCAAAAATGCGCTCGAGCACGATCGTGTTCCTGCCAGACTCCAACCCCCAAATATATTTCTGGTCCGTCTCCAGCCTCTCGGCAAGGTCACGCTGCGTCAGCCCGCTGACCAGCCGTCCCTGCTGCAGCATTCGCCCCAGACCCTCGGGGCCTTTTACTTCTCCACGCGCTGCCATGACTATCTCCATCCGAAGGCCTTATTACCTTCAGACTAGTTGACGGGTTTATCACCGTCAAGGCATCTGAGGGTCTTATTCCCTTCAGGCGTAGGTGAAAAGGAATAGTGGCCCGCGCTGGCAGTGGATGCCGGTGAAATCTTTCCGGCGCGACGGCACGGAAATCGCCTGGTGCGCAGGTTGTCGGCTCAGCGTTGCCATGGCGGCGGTCAGGTCGACCGCGCGGCGAGAAATAGCTGGCCCAGCCGCTGATCGCAACACCGCCCCTGGCACTGAGGAGTTCGGGTTGGGGTTGGGCTTAGGGTTGACCAACGTGAGCCCCAATCCTGCACCAATCCCACCACCGGTGTGGCGCGCACACGGAATGCCCGCGCTCCTTGGTCTCACGGCCGCTGGATTCGCCGGTTTTTCTGCCCTCCTGCCCGTCGTACCCCTATGGGCGGTAAACGGCGGTGCGAATGAGGCCGGTGCCGGTCTCGTCAATGGAGTGTTGCTGCTGGCAACGGTTATGACGCAGCCGTTCGTTCCCCGACTTCTCAGTCGACTAGGAACCGGTCGCGTGTTGGCCGCTGGCCTGGCGCTTCTGGGGGTTCCGCCGTTGCTCTTTCTTTTCTCTGACCACCTGAGTTGGATTTTGCTCCTCTCCATAGTGCGCGGCATAGGTTTCGGTGTGCTCACCGTGGCCGGATCGACCGTGGTGGCCAATCTCGTACCTCGCGCCCAGCACGGTGCAGCCATCGGAGCCTACGGCGCGGCAATCGCAGTGCCGCAAGTAATTCTTATCCCCCTTGGGCCATGGATGTCCGAGTCCGTAGGATTCTGGGCAATTTTCGCAATCGGCACCCTGCCGATTCTGGGCATCAGTTCTGCGCCACGACTGGCCCGTGTTCTGCGCGAACAGACCGCCCAGCGCGCTCTTCAGCCGCCGACCGACGCCACTACAACGGTGAACACCACGGGGTCTGGCCGGCGACTTCTGGTGGGCAGCCTCCTTGGCCCCATGCTCCTCCTTGGCGGCGTCACGCTGGCCGGCGGCGCGCTCATCACCTTCGCGCCACAGATGAGTTCCGCGCCAGCCGCGACGGCCGGTGGCCTCGCCCTGCTCACGTTCAGCGCGGCAGTGACTCGGTGGGGTGTTGGGGGGCTAGCTGATGGGTATGGCGCCCAGCGCTTTTTGTGGCCGCTGGTGCTGATATCAGTCATCGGGCTCATTCTTACCGCCACTGCGGTCGAGAACCCTGACGCCACGAGCATCCTGCTCTTCCTTGCCGGGCTGACCCTGGTCGGCATCGCTTTCGGTGGACTCCAGAACCTGACTCTGCTGCTGTCCCTCGCCGCGGTGAAACGGGAGCAGTACGGCACCGCCAGCGCTGTGTGGAACATAGGATTCGATTTGGGCACAGCGGTGGGCTCAGTGCTGATCGGCACACTCGCTGCCGGGCTGTCATTTTCCACGGCACTGCTCGTCGCGGCCGGCATCTGCCTCGCTACGCTTCCTCTGGCGCTCGGTGGCAAACCGCGCCGCCCGCGCGCAGACATATAGCGGGTTGCGAATGCCTCTCTCGGCACTATTCCGTTGCCGGGTCTCGACTCAAAACGGAAAAACGCCCCGGACTTTGGCAGAAGTCCGGGCGATTCCAATGAATACTGTGCAGCAGGAGCGGGAATTGAACCCGCGACACCACGTTATCTTGAACTACATCTCACCCCGCTCACTGAGCCTTCGTTCACTCGTCGATCCCAGTGAAACACTGGACTCGTGATCACAATGATCACCCACGGCCGATTTCAATCTGCGGGGTAAATGCGGGGTTTCTGAGGTGGTGCTGTCACGAGCACCCCGGCCACCGCGTTGACGGACCCGGCAACTCCAGTAGCCGCGGTGACTAATCCGAATACTATCGAACCGCCACCTACTCAGTTGGCGGCCAGCCTGCCCACAACACAAACTATGAAGGCGGCTGAGGATGACTTGGAAGATCTTGTCCGTCGCGGCGTCTGCGGCCATGTCACTCTTGGGCCTATTTATCGGCATCACATCATCGGACGCTGGAAGCATCCGCTACGGCTACGTCATCGCGATCATCGGAGGCATTGGTACTCTGCTCTATTCGGTTCAATTTGTCCACGCCCGGAGACGGGCAAGGAATAAAAATCCAGAGGACTATTGGCGACGACGACGACGACTCACGCCCCTGTACGGCACCGCCGCACAGGGGTGTCCTGTTTGAAGGTGCGCGCGATTGGACAGTGGGTGACGCCGCTCGGCGGCAATGCCCAGGGCGATTCCCGTCCCCAGTTCGACCCGCACGCGTTTGTGCGTAGCACCGACACGATCTACAGCCTCTCCAAGGAAGGGAAGGGAACTGCGGGGGCCCCTGGTTACCGCGCTTACCGCGGCGACCGTCGAAGCGGCCGAAGACTTAGCCACCACGCAGCCCGGCGGGCGCCTGGCCGTTCCACTGCTGGGTGTTCTCGACGAAGCCGCGAACGTGTGCCGCTGGCACGGACTCCCCAGCCTCTTCTCGCACTAGGGGTCACGAAGAATCGTGCTCATGACCATCCTGCAGTCCTGGTCACAGGGCGTTGACGTGTGGGGCCGCGACGGGATGCGCAAGCTCTGGTCCGCGTCCAATATCGCTGTGTACGGCGGCGGTGTCAAAGAACCAGAGTTCCTGGGCGAACTGTCCCAGATGGTCGGCGACTACGACAAACACACCACCTCCACCAACGTGGGTCGGGGCAACCGGTCCACCTCTCACCAAGTGCAACGCGAGCGCATCCTGGACGTCCCCGACCTCGGCGCGCTGCCCCGCGGCCGCGCCGTCGTGTTTGCCTCCGGAGCTCCCGCCACCCTGATCGAAACAATTCCGTGGATGCGCGGACCCAACGCCGACGCCGTACGTGTGTCCATCGCAGCGCACGACCCGGCCAGCACGCCGGCTGCGACGCCCGTACCGAATGCCCCGGCCGAAGTCTCACCGGTTGGCGGAGCCCAAGCGTGGTTGAACGCCGCACCACGAAGGAAGGGCGAGCTGTGAGCGAATTCGACGACCTACGCGAAGATGACAACGAGGAAGCGGAAGAAACTGAGACACCGCAGTTGTTCTACGGCTCGTCCGACGAGTTCGTGCGCGACCGGCTGCGACACATGGACTCCCGCCGCTTCGGACCCGGTAACGCCAGTTTCCGGTGGTCGGCGACGTGGTGGCATAACCCAGAAGCCCTCGCCCGCATTGACGCCTTATGACGTGCATGATGGGAGCATCTCAGGCTCGACGGAGCCACCGGGTCAAACACCTGGTGGATCGAGCATGCCGAGCATCACATGCCCATCCTGCTCAGCACGGAAGGTCCCTTCGCCAAATCCGAGGACACGAACAAACCCTGCGAACCGCTACCCTACACCCCGGCCCCCGAGGGATTCTTCCCGGATATGCGAGGGAACTGATTCAAGGGCTGTTGTTGTGGACGACCTGTTCCTCGAGGAAGTAGCGTGCAGCCCAGTGTGGTAGGCATAAGAATGGAAATTCAATACACCGCAACTGCCCATGCGTCCGGCGGCGGCCGCAATGGCCACGTCCATAGCGACGACGACCGATTCAATCTTGAAACTCGCACGCCCAAAGAAATGGGCGGATCCGGCGAGGGAACGAACCCAGAACAGCTGTTCGGCATGGGCTACGCGACGTGTTTCCTCGGCTCACTGCACCGGTCCGGGAAGGGGCTGGGCCTCAACACGGCGGATGCTGAAATTTCGTCGAGCGTCGGAATCGGCGCTGTCGCCTCCGGAGGTTTCGGTCTCGCCGTTGAACTGGTCATCTATGCGCCCAACGTGCCCGCCGACCGCTTTGATGAACTGATCGAAGCCACCGACCAGACCTGCGCCTATTCGAACGCAACCCGCGGCAACATCGCGGTTACCCTCACCCGAGTTGTGTAACCGGTGTTACCGAAGGCAGTTCTTATTGCCAACAACGTGACGGGCCCCGGCGGCTAGGACAGGGCCGCGGCATCCGCCTTCCAGATCACGGAAAGCTGCGCTATGACAAACGAAATCAGTCCGACATCAAAGGCATCAAGAGCCCAGCCAATCCCCAAACCGGCCAACAGTGAGCCGTGGCGACGCGTGAACGGCAAACGGTCCAGACGCTCCAGACGCTCCGTGAGCGATTCGCGCGGCGGACTGTTGAGGATGTTAGACATGGGCTTTTCCAAAAAGTTGCGTCCGGTTAGAACATTCCGAGCTGAAGCCGGGCGGCGTCCGACATCCGGTCCTGACCCCACGGCGGCTCCCACACCAACTCAACGTCGACGTCGCTCACACCGGAGACCAGCTTGACCTGGGCTTGCGCGTCATTTTTGAGTACGTCTCCCATGCCGCAGCCCGGGGCCGTCATTGACATTTTAATGTCGATTCGGTAAGTACCATCCTCGAGCGGCTGCGCTTCACACCCGTAGATCAGCCCCAGATCCACAACATTAATGGGAATTTCGGGATCGAAAACGTTCTTGAGCTGCCCCATGACCTGCTCCATGTCAAAGGGTGCCCCGTCCACAAGCACGGTTTCGGCCACCGGCTCCGTCAGGCCGAGCGCTGCAGAATCCGCGGCGCTGATTCGCACGAGGTACCCCATTGAGGTTTGCACTGTCGCACTTCCCCCCAGAGTCTGCGTGACGACGACCTCCTCCCCCTCCTGCAGGAGCATCGGCTGCCCACCAGGAATCACCGTGGCCTGGCAGCTCTGCGTGAGTTCAAATATTTTATATCTGCCTGAGTCCATGCTGCTTACTCCGTTCCGTTCCGGAGGGCACCTGTTAAAAGTGCGCTCTCTTTAAGGGCACTGTGCAGAGCCTGCCAGGACAATGTTGCACATTTGACCCGTGCCGGGTATTGCCAGATGCCCGACAGCACCGCGAGCTTGCCCACACCAGCCGGTGGGCCCTCGCCCACCGGCTTCGTGGTGAGCATGCTGTGTACACGACGGAAGAGGGCGAGGGCCTCGTCGCTCTGCAGCCCCTTCACGGCACTCGTCATGAGCGAAGCGGATGCCTTCGAAATGGCGCATCCGTCGCCCTCGAACGCGATATCGGCGATGTGGTCACCGTCGCGCTGCACATAGAGAGTCAGATGGTCACCGCACAAAGGGTTCACCGCCTCAATGGTCTGATGGGCGCCGTCGATGTGGCGAAGGTTCCGCGGGCTATGGGCGTGTTCGATGATCATCTCCTGGTAGAGACCCGCCATGGGCGTGCTCGTTGCCACGTCGGTACTCATGGCTGGGCTCGATGGGCACCGCTTCCGAACCGAGTGGACACGAGCGCCGCAAGCGACGCACGGAGCGGCTCCAATTCGATTCGATCCACCATCTCCTGCACAAAGGCATACACCAGCAGGCCCCGAGCGCTCTCCAGCGGTAGACCACGTGTACGCAGGTAGAGCAACGCCTCATCATCCATTTGGCCCACGGCAGCACCGTGCGTGCACTTCACATCGTCGGTGTAAATTTCGAGTCTCGGCCGAGTATCCACTTGGGCGCGATCATTGAGCAGAAGGTTCTTATTCTTCTGGTTGGCATCGGCCCCATCGGCACCATGACGAACCATGATCTGCCCATTGAAAACGCCGTGCCCACGATCGTCCAGTACGCCCTTATAGAGCTGATGGCTGGTGCAGTTGGTTGCAACGTGATCGACGAAAATCGTGTTGTCGTGAACCTGCTCACCCTGGGGAAGGTAAATGCCGTCCAGGCTGACCTCCGCCTCGACGCCCTCAAGAAGCACCCGTATTTCGTGGCGAGCGACATTCGACCCGAGCATCACCGAGCGGGAATTGAACCGGCTGCCACGAGCCTGGCGAACATCAAGCAACGCCAGATGGAAGGCGGTGGTGGGCTCGTTTTGAACCTTGTAATGATCGATCTGGGCATTCTCGGCCAGGACGACCTCGGTGACGACATTGGTGCAGTACACATCGTTGTCGATGCCGGCATAGGTCTCAACGATCGTTGCGCGACTGCCGGGATCGGCAATGATCACCGACCGCGGGCTCTCCAGCAGGGGCACACCCTCGGTGTCGGAGAAAAAGACCAACTGGATCGCTTCATCAACGATTGTGTCCGCGGTCAGGTGGATGAATGCTCCGTCCTCGGCGAAGACGTCGTTGAACGCCGCGAACTCGTGGTGTTCTCCCGGAGTGTGCCCGAGGAACGGTTTGAGCCGGTCCGGGCTCGCCGCCAGAACGGCTGCCAGCGTCGTGACGACTGCGCCGCTGGGCAAGCCGGTTAGCCGCGAGAACTCAGGCGAAAAGTGGCCATTGACGAAGACCAGGCGGGGGCCGCCGAGATCGATCGCGGCCTTGTTGATGAGGTCTAATGTGACCCTGGGGCCAGTCCCCGCCACGGCAGCCACGAATGGCACCGCCAGGATCCCGTCGAGCGCAGTGTACTTCCAGTCCTCGTCTTTCCGAGACGGGAAACCATTCTTGCCGACCCATTCGAGGGCGTTCAAACGCGCCTCAGCGAGCCAGCCCAGATCGCGGCCATCACGCCCCGACGACAGCTCTGAGAGCACACCCCCCGCCGCCCGCACTGGAACCTTCACCACGGTCATACTGTTGCCCCGACCTGCGCCGAGCGGGGCGTCAGTCCCGCGTAGCCATTGGCTTCGAGCTCGAGGGCGAGGTCCTTGTCGCCGGAATGCACGATCTGACCGGCCGCCATGACGTGCACGAAATCCGGCACGATGTAGTCGAGCAGGCGTTGGTGGTGGGTGATGACGAGCATGGTGCGGCCTTCACTGCGCAGGGCGTTCACTCCGCTGGCCACGACGCGCAGAGCGTCGATATCGAGGCCGGAGTCGGTCTCATCGAGAATGGCGAGTTTGGGTTCCAAAATCGCCATTTGTAGGATCTCGTTGCGCTTCTTCTCGCCACCGGAGAATCCTTCATTCACCGAGCGGCTCATGAAGGTCTGGTCCATCTCGACGAGTTTCATGCGCTCCTGGGCGAGGGCCAGAAAGTCCACTGCGTCGAGTTCTTCCTGGCCACGCTGGCGCCGCAGGGAATTCAGTGCAGTACGCATGAAGTACATGTTGCCGACGCCGGGAATTTCAACCGGATGCTGGAAGGCCAGAAATACGCCGGCCGCGGCTCGTTCCTCGGGCGAGAGGGCCAGCAGATCCTGGCCTTCGTAGGTGACGCTGCCGGAGACGTCGTAACCGTCGCGGCCGATCAGCACGCTGGCCAGCGTGGACTTGCCCGACCCATTCGGGCCCATGATGGCGTGCACCTCGCCCGGCTTCAAGTCAAGATTCACCCCGCGCAGAATTTCTTTGCTGTCGATACTGGCGTGCAATTCCTTGATGTGTAGCATTAGCCGACACTTCCTTCTAGACTCACGGTCAACAATTTTTGGGCTTCGACGGCGAATTCCATCGGCAGCATCTTGAATACCTCACGGCAGAACCCGTTCACAATCATCGAAACGGCTTCTTCCTCCGGAATGCCGCGCTGACGGCAATACAAGAGTTGTTCCTCGCCGATCTTCGATGTTGAGGCTTCGTGCTCGACCTGTCCGGTCTGATTCTTCACGTCGATATAAGGCAGGGTGTGAGCGCCGCTGTCCTTACCGATCAGCAGGGAGTCGCACTGGGTGAAGTTGCGGGCCCCGACAGCGGAATGACGAATGTCCACCAGACCCCGGTAGGTATTTTGACCGTGACCGGCCGAGATCGCCTTGGAAATAATCGTGCTCTTGGTGTTCTTCCCGATGTGCACCATCTTGCTGCCGGTATCAGCCTGCTGGCGTCTGGCGGTCAGGGCCACCGAGTAGAACTCACCGACCGAGTTATCGCCCTTCAGGACGACGCCGGGATACTTCCAGGTGATCGCAGAGCCGGTCTCAACCTGAGTCCAGGAAATCTTCGAGTTCTTCCCGGAGGCCATGCCGCGCTTGGTGACGAAGTTGTAGACGCCACCATTGCCATCCGCGTCGCCGGGGTACCAGTTCTGAACGGTCGAATACTTGATCTGCGCATCATCAAGAGCCACGAGTTCGACGACTGCAGCGTGTAACTGGTTCGTGTCCCGAACCGGAGCCGTACACCCCTCGAGGTAACTCACATACGCGGCATCCTCGGCGATGATCAGAGTGCGCTCGAACTGCCCGGTGTCGGCGGCATTGATTCGAAAGTAGGTCGATAGTTCCATCGGGCAGTGCACGCCCTTGGGGATGTAGCAGAACGACCCGTCGGTAAAGACCGCAGAGTTCAGGCAAGCGAAGAAGTTGTCGTTGTATGGAACGACCGACCCGAGGTATTTCCGTACCAGGTCTGGGTGCTCCTGCACGGCCTCGGAGAAGGAGCAGAAGATGACGCCGACTTCGGCCAGCTTGTCTTTGAACGTTGTCGCTACCGACACCGAATCGACGATGGCGTCCACTGCGACACCGCTGAGTCGTTCTTGTTCACCGAGAGAGATGCCGAGTTTGTCAAACATCTCCCGGATTTCAGGGTCCACCTCATCCATGCTCGTGATCTGCTTCTTCGGCCGAGGGTCGGCGTAGTAGATGATGTCCTGATAGTCAACGGGACCGTACGAGACGTGCTGCCAGGTGGGCGGTGTGAGCGTGGTCCAATGCCGATACGCCTTCAGCCGCCATTCTAGGAGCCAGTCTGGCTCGTTCTTTTTGCCTGAAATCAGCCGAATGATGTCTTCACTCAGTCCTTTGGGGGCAACTTCGGTTTTGAGATCCGTGGTGAACCCGTACTTGTAATCCTGATTGGCGAGCTCACGAACCTCATCGGAAATACCGACCGTGGTCGTAGGTGCACTCATTTTCGTCTCCTTCTCACGTGCTGTTGGAAAACCTGAATACGCGCGCTGCCACTGTGTTTTAGCGCGCGCCAGAAGGACCCCCGGGCAAAGCCGGGTGACGGGCCGCAGGGGCGTTAGGTCGTTGGTTTATCGATCTCGGGAACGAGCGTTCGGCAGAGGTGCTCCCCGCCAGCCATTGTCGCCTGACGGTCAACGCGCACGCCAAGCAGCTGCGAAAAGGCCTCTGCCTCTGCCTCGCACACGGCGGGGAATTCGCTGGCAACGTGCCTCACCGGGCAGTGTCCCTGACACAGCTGAAGGCCGGGTGCCGGCAAGCCCGTCGCGGGCAACTGCGTGATTGTCGCCGACGGTGCTGGTGTTGGAAGCCCCGCATCGACGGGCCGAACAGAGGCGGCGAACCCGTCCTCGGTCAGGGCCGCAGCTAGTGCCTTGGTGCGCGCTGTGACAGAGTCACCTGCTGCGGCGACTCGCGCGGCATATCGGCCCACCAGCGCTTCTCCGCGTTCGCGGGCGAACGTGGCCACGGCATCCGCCCCGGAATGCTCGGCGAGAAAGCGAAGTGCGGCGGCGGCCAGATCGTCGTAGTGGTGCTCCAGGCCGGCATGGCCGGTCTCGGTGAGTACGTATGAACGAGCGGGGCGCCCCCGACCGCGACTGTCGGCGTCAGCGACTGCCGGGTCATATTCCTCGATGGCATCCTGCTCGGCGAGTGCGTCAAGGTGGCGTCGCACCGCGGCTGGCGTCAGGCCCAAGCCGGCGGCGAGGTCGGCCGCGGTGACCGGACCATCCTGGGCGAGCGTCTGCCGCACGCGGTCCCGCGTCGCGGTCGCAGTATCAGACCGGTCTGCATCAGTTTGCTTCGCATCAGTTATTAACACAACATAAGTGTGTCCTAATTAATGACCGTAGTCCAGTGAGGCTTGCCTTACCCGTTTCGTTGCCCGTTAGGTCCGGTGAATGTTCGCTCGACGGTCGGGTGGGTTTTGAAGACCCCACCCTGAATAGACCACATTGAAGGGAGCCCTATGACGTATGTTATTGCTCTGCCCTGTGTCGACGTTAAAGACCGGGCCTGCATCGACGAATGCCCGGTTGATTGCATCTACGAGGGCGAACGAATGCTCTACATCCACCCCGATGAGTGCATCGATTGCGGCGCCTGTGAGCCCGTGTGCCCGGTAGAGGCAATCTTCTACGAAGATGACGTGCCCGATAAATGGGCGGACTATTACACGGCCAACGTTGAATTCTTCCAGGAAATCGGCTCCCCCGGAGGCGCAGCCAAGGTCGAGCCCTATGCCATGGACCACCCTCTGGTCACAGCACTACCGCCACAGACGATGATCTGAGTGGCCTGGCCGGGTCAATGATTCAGCCAGCAGGCTGCGCCCGGACGACGTGGCGGTAGTACTCGATGCCGAGGTCGTAGAAGTTGGGGCCGTTGTTTGTGCCGACCCGATCGATGACGAATTCGTCGTTCGGCACGAGCGGCGGCAGGTCGTCGGGTTGACCCTCGTGCAGCGCCACATAGTTTTGCTGGCTGAGGTCAATCGGGCCCAGCAGTGCGGCCTCGAAGTTGATTTTGGCCGCAGCCGCCTTCCATCCCACAGCGACACGCATCGGGATGGCCTCGGCAGCGTCGCCGCTGCCGTACCCTAGGGCAAGCCATTCCTGCCCGGCCAACTCGATGCCATCCCGGTGCGCGTGGGCGAGGCCGGCGGCCAGCCAGGCCGGGAGCGCTGCGGTGTAAAGGTTGCCCAAGTCCTTCATCGCCTCGGCGCCCAGCCATAATTTCGTGCCAATTATGCGATCCCAGACCTCGGTGTGCAACAGGTGCCCACGTAGTTTTCGCGACCAGGGGTAGGCCTCGCCGTCACCCATTTCTCGCCCCTCGAACGGATCCTCGGTCAGTAATTCAGCCAGCACCATATCCGCATCGAGCCCGGCAGCCCGGCAGTATGTGCGCAGTTGGGCCTGGCCGGCCGGGCCGTCGGCCGCGAGGGCGAATAAGTAAGACATGACCCATCCGGTCGCCGGCATGCGGTGGTATGGACGATGGATGAAGACCGCGTCCACGTCATCGAAGTAGTCGATGCTGGGACCTGGGCGTTTGGCAAGCATGGCGGCCATCGCGTGACGGGTGGCGTCGATGTAGCAGTTCGTGGAATACCGCCCGTTGAACACGGGGAGGTCCTGCATCTGGCCGTCCTCGCGCTCAGACTGGCGAAAGCGAGTGAACGGTTTGCGAAAGTCAGCGATGCGGTACTGCGAGTCGCTGCCGACCGCGGCGAGATCCACCTCAAGAAGGTCGGCGTCACCGTTGACGAGCAGGGCCACCGCGCCGGCACCCTGCGTCGGTTCACCGGTGGAGCCGATCGCATACTCGGCAACATCGGCGCAGATCACGATGGCCTGCCGGCCGACGCCATCCGTCGCCAGATAGCGCAGAGCCGCTTTGAGCCCGTACACGCCGCCGAGGCACGCCTGTTTGAACTCCGGCACCTCGCAGTCCCGCGCCAGCTGGCTCTGGCCGTTCGCACGCAGGCCGTCATTGATCATGCCCTTGACGATGACGGCTCCGGCCGAATTATCGCTCGACGATTCAGTGCCAAGCGCGAGAAACCCGACCTGGGCCGGGTTGATGTCATAGTCTCGGATCAAGCGCAGGGCCGCACTGGCGGCGAGGGTGTAAACATTGTGCTGGGGCCCTCGCATGCGAAACGAACGCCCGACGACAGCGCGAATTTTGGTCCACGATTCGTCATTCCACTGGCACCATTCGTCCAACTGCACGCGATAGGGCGGCAAGTACAGGGACAGTCCGCTGATTCCAGGTGCCAACAGTGCCGATTTCAACAACAGTGCCCATTTCAATGCGCCGAGGTGCGTCGAGTGCGGCATTACCGCCGCTACACAATTTTATGCAGACTTCGCTCGCTGCGGGGCCAGTCTGAGACCGGTCGGGCTGCCCCACGCAGGGTAGAATTTGCTCAGACCCGATCGGAGCACTCCTGTGAACAGACCCATCGATGGTCGACACAGTGCCACGGCGCGCGCGCACAGCAATATCGCCCTGATCAAATATTGGGGAAAACGCGACGACACTCTCAATATTCCCGCCGTCGGGTCGATCTCAATAACCCTGGATGCCCTTGCCACCGATACCCACGTCGAGTTCCGTCCAAACCTTGGGGCGCGCCAGACTGACGAATTCTGGCTCAACGGTGCACTCACCCAGTCACCCCGAGTGCTCGGCCTGCTCGATCTGGTGCGAGAGCGCGCCGGCACTACCCAGGGTGCCGTCGTCACCTCGAGCAATGATTTCTTGACCGGGGCCGGGCTGGCCTCGTCGGCCTCCGGTTTCGCCGCCCTCGCCCTCGCTGCCAGCACGGCGGCCGGGCTGGCCCTGAACGCACGGGAGCTGTCGATTCTCGCGCGCCGGGGGTCGGGCTCGGCGGCGCGATCCATCTTCGGCGGTTACGTTGAGATGCACGCCGGAAGTCGTGACGATGGCGCGGATGCCTACGCCGAACCGATTCTCTCGCCCGACCACTGGCCACTCTCTGTTGTCGTGGCTATCACCGCGGCCGGCCCCAAGGCGATCTCGTCCACTCATGGAATGGCGGGCAGCCGGGCAACGTCGCCGTTCTTCCCGGCCTGGGTCGACACGAGCGAGCAAAACCTCGCCGAGATGCGAGCCGCCATCGCCGGGCACGATCTGGCCCAGCTCGGCGAGCTGACCGAGTACAGCTGCCTAAAACTCCACGCCCTGATGCTCACCAGCCGACCGGCTCTGATCTACTGGAACGCCGGCACGATCGCTGCGATGGGTACCGTACGCGAGCTGCGTGCACAAGGAGTCGCCGTATATTTCACCATCGACGCCGGCCCGCAGGTCAAGGCGCTCTGCGCCCCCGCGGATGCCGCCCTGGTCGCGCACGCCCTCGCCGCAACGCCGGGAGTACTCCAGACCCGGATGAGCGCTCTCGGCCGAGGTGCGCACCTCGTGGCGGCGTAGTGCCCACGTTCCACGCCTCCGCGCCCGGGAAACTCTTTCTGCTCGGCGAGTATGCCGTGCTCGAGGGCGCCCCGGCGCTACTCACGGCGGTCGATCGTCGCGTTCGAGTGAGAATTGCGACGACGGATGCCGACCGCTGGCTCCTCGACGCCCCCGGTCTGGGTGTAGAGAGCCTCACCCTGGAACCCGACGGTGCCGTGCCCGCCTCCCTCGACGGGCCGACCCGCGAGAAGCTCCGCCTCTATGACGCTGTGCGGCGGACTGTGGCCGAAGCTGCCGGCGGCGATGATGGGTCCCGCAGACCTTGTCGAGCGCGCCCTGATCAGGCGCTGTCGATCACCATCGACAGCAGCGAGCTCTCGATGGATGGCCACAAGTTGGGCCTGGGCGGGAGCGCGGCGGTCGCGGTCGCCCTAACCGCTAGCCTGGCTCGCGCTCGCGCCCGTGACCTCGACAACGCTGCACTCTTCGCGGCAGCCCTGACGGCTCACCGCCAGGCCCAGGGTGCACTCGGCAGCGGAGGCGACGTGGCCGCGGCGGTGGCCGGTGGTCTCATCAGCTATGCGCCGGGAACTCATCTCGGCCCGGCGGTCTCCGTGGCTTCACTTCGCTGGCCGAGCGACCTCAGCATGATGGTGGTCGTCACCGGGGCGGGCAGCAGTACCCCCGAGTTGGTCGGTCGTGTCGCCGACTTCGCTCGGAGGGACGCCAGCACCTACCGCAGCGATCTGGCCAGGCTGGCCGAGCTGGCCGAACAGGCCGTGCCCGCGCTCGCCACGGCTGACACCTTTCTACCTCTTGCGGCGCAGTATTTTGACGCACTGGTCACCCTCGACGCCCACGCGCAAGCGGGCATCATCAGCGACCGGCACCGGCAGCTGCACGCCCTGGCGGCTCGTCTCGGCGGCGTGTTCAAGTCGTCTGGGGCGGGCGGCGGTGATGTTGGGCTGGCGTTTGCGCGCAGCGGGGCCCCGGCGCGTCGACTGGCTGCGGCACTCACCCGCGCCGAGGCACAGATCGTGCCGCTCACTGTCTGTGCCGGCGGGATCGACACCTCTGGCACTGGCACTGCTGCCGGCTTCGATTCAGCGTGCACGAAGAAGGACTCCCTGTGAAAAATGCCCATCTCTCCAAGTTTTACAAGCTCACCGTGACCGAACGGCTCGAGCTTCTATACGAGCGCGGCATCCTCAACCAGGACAACTTCGCCGCCCTCCGCACGGGCAGCTATCGTCTCGACGCCGCAACGGCCGATCGGCTTACCGAAAACGTGATCGGCGTGTTTTCGATGCCGATGGGCCTCGGGTTGAATTTTCAGATCAATCAGCGGGACTACCTCATCCCCATGGTGGTTGAAGAACCCTCGATCATTGCCGCCGTCAGCGCAGCCGCCAGCCGGATTGGGCGCTCCGGCGGATTCACCAGCATCGCCGACACGCCACTGCTGCTCGGTCAGGTGCAGGTGCTCGATCTCCCTGACCCCCACGTGGCCCGGGCCGAGCTGCTCCGACGCAAGGGTGAGATTGTGGATCTGGCCAACGAGCAGCATCCGAATATGGTGGCTCGTGGTGGCGGGGCCAGTGACATCCAGGTGTTTCTACGTGGCTCAACGGCCGAACACGGCGAGCTGCTCGTGGTCCATCTCATTGTGGACAGCCGTGATGCCATGGGCGCCAATCTGGTCAATACGATGTGCGAGGCGGTCGCTCCGCTCATCGAAGAAATCAGCGGCGGGCGTGTGTTTCTGCGCATCCTCTCAAATTTCACCGACCACGCGCTCGTGCGCGCCCGCGCCGTCATTGCGGTCGATCAGCTCAAGTCGGAAACTTTCTCGGGCGAACAAGTTCGAGATGGCATCATCGTGGCCCACGAATTTGCGTTGATGGATGTCTACCGGGCGACCACGCACAACAAGGGCGTCATGAACGGCATCGACGCTGTCGCCATCGCCACCGGCAACGACTGGCGGGCCATCGAGGCTGCGGCGCACGCTTATGCCGCCCGCAGCGGCCGATATTCCCCGCTGACCGTCTGGTCAAAAAATGATAACGGCGACCTCGTGGGCGAACTGGAGCTTCCGCTGAAGGTCGGCATTGTCGGCGGACAGGTGGAATCAAATGCCCTGGTGCGAATTGCCCTCGACATTCTTGGAGTCGATTCCGCGGCGGAGCTGGCGCAGGTGATGGCTGCCGTTGGCCTGGCGCAGAATTTCGCCGCGCTCCGGGCGCTGTCGACAGAGGGAATTCAACAGGGACATATGCGATTGCACGCCCGCAGCGTGGCGGTGGCGGCCGGCGCTTCGGGCGAACGGTTCAACGATGTGGTCGACAGTCTGGTCGCCAGCGGCAACATCAAGGTGTGGAAGGCGCGCCACATTCTCGAATCGATGACCGACCCCGCCGCACCCGCTGCAGCCGCCACAGCCGCCACCCGTATTCTGCACGAGGTGCCCGATCTGGGCCGAACGGCTGGTTTCGGTAAAATCATTCTGTTCGGCGAGCACTCCGTTGTCTACGGCTATCACGCCATCGCCGCCCCGATTGCACTGTCCATTCGGGCGCAGGTGACCCGCCAGGAATCCGGGACAGAGCTCGTCATTCCCGGCCTGGTAACATCTGGCAATGCCCATTCCGCCGAATCAGCCGAATCAGCCGAATCAGCCGACTCGGATCTCCCGGTGCGCATCGCCGCCTTGATCATCGAGCGGCTGGGCATCAGCGCGTCTGGCATGCGCATTGAGGTCTTCCCGAGCCTTCCCCGGGCAAGTGGGCTGGGGGCATCCGCTGCCCTCGCGGTAGCCATCATCCGCGGAATGGCGAACTGTTTCAACATCCGGCTCACCGACAACGAGGTGAACGCGCTCGCCTTCGAGTGCGAACAAATAGTGCACGGCACCCCGTCCGGGATCGACAACACGGTCGCCACTTTTGGCCGACCGATTCTGTTTCGCAAGGCGAATGGGGCACGGAGCGCCAACTTCTCGGCCGTCACTGTCCCACATCCGATCCCGGTCATCATCGGCCTGACCGGCGTGCGATCCCTCACGGCACGCACCGTCAGCCTGGTGCGTACCGCCTGGGCCAAAAGCCCGTCCCGCTACGACGGGATCTTCGAGCAGATCGACGGGTTGGCGCTGGCCGGGGTAGGCGCCCTGGAGCGCGGCGACATTGCCGAGCTCGGCGATCTGATGAATATCAATCACGGGCTGCTCAACGCGCTGCAGGTGTCGAGCCCCGAGCTTGAAACTCTCGTCGCGATCGCCCGGCGATCTGGCGCGCTCGGTGCGAAACTGACCGGCGGCGGAGGGGGCGGAGCCATGATCGCGATTGCCGAACCCGACCGCACCGTTGCGGTCGCGGGCGCCATGCAGCTGGCCGGATACACGACCCATCTGACCGAGATCCGTGCAGCAACCGAGCCGCCGGCCACGGACTCGACCGTGTAGGGTCCGTGACCGGCGGCTAACGCTTTGGTTACTTTTGGTGAGAAATGTGGTCGGCAAAGACGCGAAAGACATCCCAGAACCACCCGGTGACGTTCTTGTCTTCGAGCCACGCTGCGAGTTCGCTCGGCTCCACCGCCTGAATGGCGGCCACTTCGTCCGGGTTCCATTCCGCGGGCTGCGTGTAGTGCGCAACAATCACGTGGTTGTATTCGTGCTCAACCAAGCCGGTCTGGTGGTCTTCGAAACGATAGCTGACCAGTCCTACCTGCCTGGCCGAGTCTGCCTGAATTCGAAGTTCTTCATAGACGCGACGCACGGCATCCTCAACCACCGTTTCCGCTCTTGAAGGATGCCCGCAGCAGGAGTTCGACCACGTGTTCGGCCAGTGGTACTTGGTTGCGGCCCGTTTCTGCAGCAGAATTCGCCCGAAATCGTCTACTAGAAAAACAGAGAAGGCACGGTGCAGGCGGCCGGGCGCCTCATGGGCTGCGATTTTTTCCAGGCTGCCCTGGTGACGGCCGTTCTCATCGACGAGTTCGACTAACTGCACCCGGTACCTCGGCTTCCTCAAGTAAATACGTGTCCTGCCTTGAACACTTGCCAGATTACAACAACCCGCCCTGAGGCGCCGCGACTGCCGCCAGTCACCTAAAATAGTTGAAGCGCCGGATGCCGGAGCGCAGTCCCGTTCGCGTCTCGGCAGACATTTGAAGAGTTCATGTCCGAAATCAGCACGTCCGGCGAATCCCTCAACGAACGCCTCGACCGTTTGCCGTTCACCCGACGCCACGCGGGCCTTCTGGCCGGATCGGGAGTCGGCTGGGCACTCGATGCCTTCGATGTCGGGCTCATTTCGTTCGTCATCGAGCAACTCTCCCTGACCTGGGATGTCGGCACGACTGCCCTCTCGTGGGTCGCGTCGGTCGGGTTCGCCGGCATGGCCGTCATAGCCGCGATCGGGATCGGCACCGGCACGACGCGGTCGATTGGCCGACTTGTTCTCGATCGAAGTGCGGCGTCGCAGCATCCGGATCTGGCTGGTCTGGGCTCTGGTCAACTTCTCTTACTACAGCGCCTTCATCTGGCTACCGACGCTCCTCATGGCCAGCGGGTTTCCGCTCGTCAAGTCATTTGGATTCACCCTTATCATCACCCTCGCCCAGCTGTCCGGGTACGCGGCGTCGGCATATCTGGTCGAGAAGTGGGGCCGACGGGTGACCCTGTCCACGTTTCTGATCGGTTCAGCGGGGGCAGCAGCTGCCTTTGGTTTCGGCGCGGTCAACGGGAGCGAAACCCAAATCATCATCTTCGGCATGCTGCTCTCCTTCTTCAACCTGGGTGCGTGGGGCGCCCTGTACGCCATCACGCCGGAGCTGTACACCACACGGCTGCGCGGATCCGGGACTGGCTCGGCTGCCGCCGTTGGCCGGATCGCCTCGATCGCGGCGCCCCTGCTGGTTCAGCAGCGTCCTAGAAGCGGGCGGGCCGATCCTGCTATTCGCCGTCTTTGGTGTCGTTTTCGTGGTGGCCGCCGGCGCCGCTCTGGGGCTACCGGAACTGCGCGGACAATCTCTGCCGGACTAGTCGCACCATTGGTTATGGCAGGACTGCTAGCCATTCAGGGGGCACTGGCCTAGATTTGGAAGTGCTGCGGAACTCTTCGCAGGATGGTCGCCAACGAGATACTCTCGGCGGCGCTCGAACCAGGAGGATCCCCTGTGGCGTACAACGTTGCCCAAAAACTGATCGCTTCTCATCTGCTCAGCGGCCAGATGAAACCGGGTGCCGAAATCGGCCTGCGCATCGATCAGACTCTCACGCAGGACGCCACCGGGACCCTCGTCATGCTCGAACTCGAAGCGCTCGGTCTGGATCGAGCACGCACCGAAGTATCCGTGCAGTACGTCGACCACAACCTGCTCCAATCCGACAGCAAGAACGCCGAAGACCACGACTTTCTCCGTTCAGCCTGCCAGCGGTTCGGTCTGTGGTTCTCCAAGGCCGGCAATGGAGTCTCACACCCCACGCACATGCAGCGCTTCGGCATTCCAGGCAAGACCATGGTCGGCTCCGACAGTCACACCCCCGCTGCGGGTTCGCTGGGCATGTTGGCTATCGGGGTGGGCGGTATCGAGGTGGCTCTCGCGATCGCCGGAGAGCCGCTGTACATTCGGATGCCCGAAATCTGGGGTGTGCGCCTCACCGGCCAGCTTCCGCCGTGGACGAGCGCCAAGGACGTCATACTCGAGATGCTGCGCCGTCACGGCGTCAAGGGCGGGGTGAATCGCATTGTCGAGTACTACGGTCCGGGCCTGGCGAACCTCACCGCGATGGACCGGCACGTGATCGCCAACATGGGCGCCGAGCTGGGGGCTACGACCACGGTATTCCCGGCCGATGACCAAGTTCGAATGTTCCTGAAGGCCGAACAACGTGAGGGCGACTTCGTCCCGCTGCTCGCCGATGCGGATGCAACATACGACGTGAACGACGAGATTGATCTGTCTACGATCGTGCCACTCATCGCGCTACCCAGCTCCCCTGGCAACGTCGTACCGGTGAGCGAAGTCGCCGGTCGACCGGTTGCGCAGGTCGTCATCGGCTCCTCGGCAAACCCAGGGCTGCGCGACTTCGCGATCGTCGGCGCTATCGTCAAGGGACGCCAATCCCACACGGGAGTTTCCTTCGACGTCAATCCGAGCTCCCGGCAGATTTTGCAAGATCTGACCCACATGGGATCCACCCTGGATTTGATCAGTGCGGGCGCGCGGCTGCACCAGTCGGGGTGTATGGGCTGCATTGGAATGGGTCAGGCCCCCGCGAACGGCAGCATCAGCCTGCGCACGATGCCGCGCAACTTTCCCGGCCGCTCCGGCACCAAGGAAGACTCGGTCTACCTGTGTTCACCGGAGACAGCCGCTGCGGCCGCCCTCACCGGAAAGATCACCGACCCACGAGACTTGGAAGAATTGTTCGACCTGACCTATCCCACGCTCGCACTTCCAACGACGTCGAGTGTCAACCTGGCGATGCTCGAGGCGCCATTGCCCATCGAAGAGGCTCTGAAGGTTGCACTGGTCAAGGGCGAAAACATTTCGTCGCTGCCTATGTTCACTCCCTTGGCCGATAGCATCGCGGCACCGGTCATTCTCAAGGTGGGCGATGACATTTCAACGGATGAGATCCTGCCGGCTGGCGCGCGGGTGCTGCCTTACCGCAGCAACATACCTAAGCTGGCTCGCTTCACCTTCGACCAGGTCGATGAATCCTACCCGACTCGCGCGGAGGACACGCGCGAGTCGACTGGACACATCATCGTGGCCGGCGCTAATTACGGGCAGGGTTCCTCACGCGAACACGCCGCCATCACGCCGCGGTTCCTGGGCTTGCGCGCGGTGCTCGCCGTGTCGTTCGCACGCATCCACTGGCAGAATCTTGCCAATTTTGGTGTGCTCGCGCTCGAATTCGCGGATGCGACCGATCACGACCGCATCCAGCGTGACGATGTTCTGGTGCTGGACGGCATCCGCGAGGCCCTCGCCGCCGGAACCGCGATCACCGTGCACAATAAGACTCGCAATGAGGACTACGCTGCCCGGCAGAACTTCTCACAGCGGCAGATCGACATGTTGCTCGCGGGGGGACTCATTTCCTGGCTGCAGGAGCGGAGAGCGGCCGAGACCCGCGATCGAGACTGAACCGTGCCGTGTGCATGCCCGTCCCCAACGGGTCCGACAGCGTAATCTGGATTTGATCACCCGGTTGTCGTAAGCTGAAAGTCTGCTGTGCGTGAAGGGAGCCTTGCCACTATGACGTATGTTATTGCTCTTCCCTGCGTCGACGTGAAAGATCGGGCCTGCATCGAAGAATGCCCGGTCGATTGCATTTATGAGGGCGAACGGATGCTCTACATCCACCCGGATGAGTGCGTCGACTGCAGTGCTTGTGAGCCCGTGTGCCCAGTTGAGGCCATCTTTTATGAAGATGATGTGCCGGAGAAATGGGCCGACTATTACAAGGCCAACGTCGAGTTCTTCGACGACATCGGCTCTCCGGGGGGAGCCGCTAAGGTGGGCATATTTGCCAAGGATCACTCCGTGATTGCTGTACTGCCGCCGCAGGCTGTTGCCTGAAGCACCCCTTTTCTCGATCGCGCGGCCCGTCCATCAAACCACCATGGGTCATCGACTCGGGAACTCATCACCGAGTCTTTGCCACCGTGAACAGTACCGCCGCGTCTTCTACCGCTTCGAGTGCGTGTCGGCCCTCCGGTACGATCAGCAGATCGCCCGGTGAGCCACTCCAGGAGTTCTCACCCGAGATGAGGACGACGCGTCCGTGCAACACGAAAAAAGTCGCGTCACCGGGATTCTCATGCTCATCCAACTTGGCGCCGGCACGCAAGGCGATCACAGTCTGACGGAGTGTGCGTTCATTGCCTCCGTACACGGTCTTCGCGCTACGGCCGCTGCTGACCTGCCGGGCGTGATCCAACTCGTGACGCACTAGAGCAGTCAACGACGACTTCATCATGAGGAACCTCTCTTCGCGCTGCACTGCGCTGGCTGATGTGATTTCCAGCATACTGTCGCCTCCAGAGATTCCCATGGACACAACTGGCGCTCGCAATGAGAACAACCCTGCACGGCAGCATTTCTCGCAGCGGCAGATCGACATCCGGCTCCCGGAGAGACCTATTACCTGGCTGCACGAACGGAGAGCGGCCCCGGCCGGCGACCAACACTGAACCGTGCCGGAGAGATGCCGGTCGCTCTCGCCCTGTTCGCGTCACCGTCCAACGATATGAACTACCGCCGCACCGCACCGAGCCGCGGCAGGCGCGGAATAGCGGCTGAGGAGCCAGCGTCCGGCGGTACGATCACGTCCTGCGTGGCTGGCACGTCGAGGCCGCCGGTACGCACGAGAAGTTCGGCGGTTGGATCGGTGCCGCGTTTAATGACCGCGAGTGCGACCGGGCCCAGCTCGTAGTGGTGCGCAGCCGAGGTCACATGACCAACAGTCTTCTCCCCGAGAACGACATCATCCCCGCGCAACGGCAGCACGACATCCGAACCGTCGAGGTAAAGCATGACGAGTCTGCGCGGTGGATGGCCGAGGTTATGAACCTTGGCCACAGTCTCCTGGCCCCGGTAGCAGCCTTTGCTGAGGTGCACGGCCGTGCGCAACCAATCGAGTTCGTGCGGAATCGTTTTCTCATCAACCTCGGTGGCGAAGCGCGGGCGCCAAACTGCGATACGCAGCGCTTCGAGAGCGAGCAGTCCGGCGAGAGGAATAGCGGGTGCGACAAGCCCGGCGAGTTCGGTGCGGGGCAGCAACAGCTCGCTGTAGGTCCAGCCCGTCGCCGGGTGCCTTTCGGCTACCGCGTACTGGTGACCGCCCCGAGTCACGCTCATCCACGGGTCGCGCCACACGAGTGGTACGCCATGAGGGGCTGCTACCGGAAGCATAGGCCGGCCGAGGGTGCCGACCGTCGCGAAATCGGCGGAACGATCCGCGAGTTCCACCCGCAACATGAACCGCATGCTGCTGAGCCACCCAAGCAGCTCACCCGCTTCCTCCCGCTCAAGCAGCAGCCAAAGCACGACACCATCATCGATCAGACGAACCGCATATTCGATCCGGCCTTTCCCATCGAGTAGAAGCGTCTCGCTGGACTCGCCTGGCGTCAGGCGAGCGATACTCTGGCTGGTGAGCGAGTCGATCCAGCTGAGCCGATCAGGGCCGGAGATGGTGAGCACCGACCGGTGGGAGAGGTCGACGATCGCGGATCCTGCGGCGAGTGCGCGCTGTTCGGAGAACGGATTGCCGGAGAGCACCGCCACACCAGCACCGGGCGTGGTCAGGGACTCACTCGACACGCGCGAGCCACCCCAACGCGTAGGCGACACGGTCTGGGCCAATGGAGAGTTCGCTGAATCCGCCAAAGTGCACACCCACTCTGCGGACAGAAGCCCCGGGCCGGGGTCTCTGCCGCTGGCCAGGCGACGTGGCCACCAGTACCCCATCTCGAAGGTACCTGGTGTGAAGTTTAATCCCGCATCCGGGTGTGGGGGCTGTCGCGTTGCGAGGCGAGGACGGCAGCGGGACATCCTCGCCGAGCGTCTGCCGGACCCGATCCCGGGTGCGCACCTCAAGACCACGAGCTCCCTGGCTGGACACGTCAGTGACGTCGGATCGGTGGCGGTCAGATATTAACACAACATGAGTGTGACCTAATAGGGCTCCGCTATCAAGTCAGGGTTGCATTACCCTCGTCATACAGCGCCACGGCGTAGCTTCCATGGGGGTCAGGACTTAGACATTTGTTTTTAGTTTCTCAGACGGCCAAGAAAACTAGACTGACTGCATGCTCGACTTTGTCGTCGCGGGGCTAAGCGCCAACTCCGTGCCGTATGTTGAGGGCCTTGAGCTCCAACGCGCAGTCCACCAATCCGTCGTCTCAGGTGAGAGGACGGATACTGTTCTCCTCCTCGAGCATCAACCCGTGTACACCGCCGGCAAACGGACGCTCCCTGAGGAACGCCCCACCGACGACACCCCCGTCAGTGACGTCGGTCGAGGCGGCAAGATCACCTGGCACGACCCCGGCCAGCTCGTCGGCTATCCGATCCTCCATCTGGCGGAACCCGTCGACGTTGTCGGCTACGTACGCCACCTCGAAGGCATTCTGATCGACGTACTCGTTGACTTCGGCATCGACGCCGTCCGCGTCGCTGGCCGCTCCGGCGTGTGGGTAGGCGTGGCCGGGCACGAAGACAAAATCGCAGCCATCGGCATACGTGTCGCCCAGGGTGTCACGATGCACGGCTTCGCCCTGAACTGCAGCAACTCCCTGGATCCCTACACCCGCATCATCGCCTGCGGCATTCGTGATGCCAGCGTGACGACCATGTCACGCGCACTCGGCCGCATCGTTCACCCGAGCGAACTGATCGAACATATCAAGACCGGATTTCTCAACACCGTCAGGACGAACGCATGAGCGCTGCACCAGAAGGCCGCAAACTGCTGCGCCTCGAAGCCCGGAACGCCGAAACACCGATCGAACGCAAACCATCCTGGATCAAGACGGTGGCGAAGATGGGCCCCGAATACCAGAAGCTGCAGACCCTCGTCAAGAGTGAGAACCTGCACACGGTCTGTCAGGAGGCCGGCTGCCCGAACATCTACGAGTGCTGGGAAGACCGCGAGGCGACGTTCCTGATCGGCGGCGAGCAGTGCACGAGGCGCTGCGATTTCTGCATGATCAGCACCGGCAAGCCGGCCGCTTACGATACGGATGAGCCTCGCCGGGTCGGTGAGTCGGTCGCCTCTATGAACCTGCGCTACGCGACGGTGACCGGCGTCGCCCGCGACGATCTGCGCGACGAAGGCGCCTGGCTGTACGCGGAAACCATCCGTCAGATCCATCAGCAGAACCCGGGCACCGGCGTTGAAATTCTCGTGCCGGACTTCTCGGGCAACCCCGAGCACCTGAATCAAGTATTCGAGGCCAATCCGGAGGTATTTGCACACAATGTCGAGACAGTGCCGCGCATCTTCAAGCGCGTCCGCCCAGCCTTTCGCTACGGTCGCTCCCTCGATGTGCTCACGCAGGGCCGCGCTGCCGGGATGATCACCAAATCGAACCTCATTCTCGGCATGGGTGAAGAGCGCGCCGAGATCAGCCAGGCGCTGCAGGATTTGCACGACGCCGGCACCGACATCATCACCATTACCCAGTACCTGCGTCCGAGCGCCCTGCACCTGCCGGTGGCACGGTGGGTGCGTCCCGAAGAATTCGTCGAGCTCAGTGACGAAGCAAAAGCGATCGGTTTCCTCGGCGTACTTTCCGGCCCGCTGGTCCGCTCCTCATACCGAGCCGGACAGCTGTGGGCCCAGTCCATGGTCGCGTCGGGCCGTGAGATCCCCGAACAGCTGCGGCCGCTCGCGGATGCCCAGCTCGGTTTCGCGCAGGCCGTGTCGTGATGTATCCGACGAGTCCACAACAATCAGTCACCGCTGAGCTGACTGGGTCAGTGTCACACCACTGGCACGCAGCAAGGAAAAGACTCCCAACCCACCCAAAAAGCACGGCCGCTTCACGCAAATGATGATCCACCGTGTAATACCTGGCCGACCCTTTCCAAGGACACTGCGATGTGGTTCGGCTGCCGGTGAAGAACTCACGGTGGACGGATTCGGGCGGAAAGTATTGGTTACCTTCAACCCGGACCGTTTCGGCGGTGCCTTATTACGGTACGGCGATGGTCGCGCTGATTCAGCAATACCGGACACACACGCTGCGTCGCGGATTATCTCGTTTTCACCGGCCACGCGGCTTCCATATGACTTTGTCCACTTCAGGGGAGTCGACCCAGGGCATCCTCGATGGCCCGATGGAAAGTGGGGTAGGCGTAGATCATCTCCCGCAACCGATTCACGGGGGTTCGCTCGTGAACGGCAAGGGTGAGCATGGAAAGGACCTCCCCGCCGGCGGGGCCGACAGAGGTGGCACCCACAAGGATTCCCCGGTCGGTATCGGCGACGAGTTTGATCAGACCTTCGTTTCCGGTCTTGTGGATCCAGCCCCGCGAGGATTCGGGTATACGCGAGATCGCAATACCGACAGGGATGCCCTGTTCGAGTGCTTGCTGCTCGGTCAACCCGACCGAGCCGACTTCCGGATCGGTGAATGTAACCCGTGGGACAGCATGGTATTCCGCGACCGGCCCCTGCCTGCCGAGGATGTGTGCGGCCACGATCCGCGCCTGGTACATCGACATGTGGGTGAAGGCTCCCTTGCCGGTAATATCACCAATCGCGTAGACGCCGTCAGCGATCCGCAAGTGAGCGTCAGTATCGAGGGTGCGGCGGGTGGTGTCGACACCCAGAGTTGCCAAACCCAGACTGGCGAAGTCACTGCGCCGACCCGTTGCGACCAGGAGATGATCGGCGGTGAACGTCTTGTCATCTGAGCCGATAGTGAAGGCATTCGACTCGTAGCTGACCGTCCGTGCGATTGTCCCCGTGTGGATGACAAGGCCTTCGGACGCGAGAACATCGGCGATCAGGTGGCTGGATTCGGGCTCCTCTAACGGCATCAATCTTTCGAGCGCTTCCAGAACTTGGACGTGGGTTCCGAAACGTGCGAAGGCTTGAGCCATCTCCAGCCCGATCGGACCGCCGCCGAGCACGATGAGCGAAGCCGGCGCCTCCGTAACAGTGACGGCTTCACGATTGGTCCAGAACGGGGTGCCTGCCAGGCCCGGAATCGGCGGAACCGCCGGCTCGGTACCGGTGTTAAGCACTATCGCTTTGCCTGCCTCCAGCTCCCGGTCACCAACGCGGACAGTCCTTGGCCCGGTCACCGTTGCGGCACCCCGGATGAATCGCCCACCAGCCTGCTCGAATCGATCAACGGCGACCTGATCATTCCAGTTGTCCGTGGCCTCAGCCCGGATCCGTTGGGCGACGGGTGCGAAGTCTGTAGTGATGTTGACTTCTCCGGCCAGGTTGGAAACGCGGCCGGCTTCGGCCAGGGCGTTGGCGGCGCGGACCATCATTTTTGTAGGAATGCAACCGTAGTATGGGCACTCCCCACCGACGAGGCGGTATTCAATCCCGATCACCGAAAGACCGGCCTTGGCGAGTTCCGTGGCCGCAGCCTCCCCGCCCGGGCCCATGCCTACAACGACTACATCGACTTTCTCTACCATTTCGTTTTCTCCTATCGTCTACGCGAGGCCGGTCGCGGCCACTTCGCCACGTTCAATGTCCTCCCTCGCGTAACACTGGGAATCACAACCGATGTCACCATAAACCCACCAAAGGCCGGGAGGCTGTGATCTGCATCGCAGAACCGACACCAGGAAATATCAACAAGTACTCCAGCGAAGCAAACTTCCGAAACTCACGGTAAATTATTTAGCCGACCCCATCCGCACACTTCGCAGGCGATCACGATGCGCGCCCTCCTAGACGGTCTGGCTCAGAGCATCGATGCTAAGTCTGATCCAATTGAGGGGTAGACGGCGGTCGTCGATTTGATCTGCTTCGTCGTCAGTCCGTGCTTCATGGCCAGGCTGATGGTGTTGGCAACTTCGGCATAGTCGTGACCGAAGAGGTGCGCACCGATGATGCGGTCCGTGTGCTTGTCGATCAGGATCTTGGTCGTCCCAGCGGTTTCCCCAATTCGGTAGTTCGAGTACCAGCCACTCGTATCGGTGAACCGCACATCAACGTCAAGGTCGTGCGCTCTGGCATCCTGCTCGAGCATGCCGACCCGGACGAGTTCCGGAATCGTGAAAACGGAAGTGGGTATTGCCAAGTAGTCCGGGATGGCCGTAGTCGATTTCAGCATGTTGGATGCGGCGACCTTCGCCTCGAACACTGCCACCGGCGTGAGCGGCATGCCGGGAGTGTCTGCGGAATCGCCAGCCGCATAGACATGAGGGTTCGTGGTGCTCTGCAGGTGGCCTGCGACACTGATGCCCCGCGGGCCATAGGCAACATCACCGGAATCAAGGCTCATGCGGGTGAGGTCCGGAGTACGGCCGGCGCCGTGGACGACGAGGTCGGTATCGATCGTCGCTGGCTCCCCCGCATGTTGCACCGTGATCCGAAATCCTTGAGGGATCTTCACCACGCTGGTGATCGTTGTGTTGCGCCGCACAGTCACGCCGGCGGTCGCACCGCGCTCCAGAAGACGTTCGACGAGGTCGGGATCGAATTCCTTGAGGGGTGTGTGGCCGCGGTCGATAATTACGGGGGAACTTCCCGCACGTGCAGCAATGTGTGCGAATTCGAAAGATACGAAGCCACCCCCAATGAATGCGATCCGGGGTGGCAGGTTGGGGAGGTTCAGGAAGTTGGTGCTGTCGATGAGGTGCTCGTGACCGGGGAAGTCGAGTTCGCGGGGCCGGGCGCCGGTAGCGATGAGGATTTTGCTCGCCTCATAGGACCTGCCATCGATGTCGACGTGGGTGCCGTCCGTGAATGCCGCCACACCATGGAGTGTGGTCACGCCGCCTGCGCGCAGACCCTCTTCCATGTTGTGCGGAACAGGGTCGGTGAAGCCGTGTTTGTGGTTCATCACGTCAGCCCAGTTGATGCTGAGCTGGTCAGCATCGATGCCTTTGCCCTTGAGCAGACGGGCGGCATCAACGACTTCTGCGCCGCGGCGCAGGATCTTCTTCGGGTCGCATCCACGAAGAGCGCAGGTTCCCCCATACGGCAGCGCATCAACGATAGCGACGTGCCATCCCTGCGACGAGCACTTGGTGGCGGCAGCGATTCCGGCCATTCCTGCACCGATCACGAGTAAGTCAAATTTGGCAGTCATGGTGGTCTTTCTGTCAAGGAATCGGAGAATTTACCGGAGGGAGTCGCGCCGATCGATGATGCCAATCGCGCAACGTCGCCCTGGCGTCACTCGATGAGTAGTGCCGTCTTTAGCTGCTCCACGGTTGGTGCGCCCGCGTATCCGTCTGGCGTGAGATATCGGCGGCAGGACAGCCCGCCGGAGCTTCCTGCGCGCGCGAAGGGGTCGATGCCGTTGATCAGGATGCTGGGCGAACCGCCAAATCCGACACGTTCGGCTTCTTCCACGGTGTCCACGATGTGCCGCCGGACGACCATCCCGGGGTTTCCTTCGGTGAGAGCAACGAGCCGCTCGTCGGCAACTTTCCAATTGGGGCAGCCGTTGAAGTACTGCACAATGATGTCCATGCGCCAACGCTAAACCGTGAAGTGCACTACAAGGTCAAGCGTTAGGCTCGGCTCATGCTCATTGGAGAAGTTGCTGCGGTCCTCGGCGTTCATCGTCAAACCATTCGTTTCTATGAAAAGCAGGGGCTCTTGCGCGCTCCTCATCGTCAGCTGAACGGTTACCGCGACTATGACCCCACCGTGATCAGCAGGTTGAACTTCATACACAGTGGACAAGCGGCTGGCCTCACCCTCGCGGAGATCACAAGTGTTCTTTCCCTCCGTGATGCAGGTCAGACTCCCTGCGCTCACGTATCAAGCCTGCTGGATCGCAAGCTCGAAAACGTCCAAGCCCGTCAACTCGAGCTCGCTATTCTGGCTACGGAACTCCAGAGACTCATCAATGCCAGTCACGGGCGCGACCCCGCCGAATGCGACGAGGCCGACATCTGCAACATCATCACCAACCAAGAACACATCGAAGAACACGGGCCTTGACCCCGTTGAGTGGACACCTCACAAAAGAGAATGTTCACTCAACGGGCTCAAGGCCAGATGTCGGCAACGTCGGCGGAACGGCGCCGCCCGGCACTTGATGGGGGTGCGCTTTGATCAGGCGGTCTTTGTCCGGATCATCCAAAGCCCACAGCCGCGCGCTTCATAGTTGTACTCGTTCTACGTAATCCAGGCCGCCGCTTCGCGACGACTCTTCGACGACGGGTAGAAGTTCATCACGTTTGGATCGCCGAGCGGGCTGACCAAGGAATCGAAGTCCTTGCTTCACATGTGCTGAAAGCTCAGCCGTTCAGTTTCTGAGGGAAGCATTGATGCGCTCTATCGGAATGAGTCCTTTTACGCGTACGGTGCTGGGCACTCAATAACGAACGTTCATGGACCGGAGGGCATGCAGCCAATCGTCGGGTACGGCACGACGCCGACGACAATTCAGCGCTGTTGAAAAGCGGCGACATAGCGCTGAAAGTCACACTTATTCCCTGCCCGCAGAGCGCGCGCGAGCCTGGCTTCGCCCGTTGACGTGTACCACGATCAGCGTCAGAACTGCGGCACCGGTCGTGATCAGCAGGGCGTTCGGATAGCCGATGTGCGGGGCCGCGAGGGCGAGCAGATAGGGAATAGCCAGGCCCGCATACGCCAAGCTGTAGTAGAGCGCGACCACGGCACCGAGCTCATTGGGTGCGGCGAGCTGCTCAACCTCGTCTAGTCCGACGATCAGGCACACCCCGTAGCCGACGCCCAGCAGTAACGCGGCCACAGTGGCCGCCAGAAGGCTCGGGCGTGCGGCGGCGAACGCTGCGGCTAGAGATCCGGCAGCGACACCTCCCAGTCCGAGAGCCGCGGCACCGGCACCCCCTCGCCTCTTCGCGGCGACGTGCAAGCGCCGCCCCCACGTTTGGACGGCCGCCCCGGCAGCCAGCGCTACAGCGGCCAACACCCCCGGAAATGCAACGCCGAGGACGCCTCCCGGCGGGACAGCATGGGCTGGCAGCGTGGTGAATACCATGGTGACGCTCCCGAAGACCCACGGCGCCATCGGCACAACGACCCCACGGAAACGTGGGTCTGCTGCCGACGCCGTCAGCAAACGCATCCTGCGCACCGGCACCACGCCGGTCAGCCGAGTCTCGGGCGCACGCGGCAACAGCACGAGCGCGACACCAGCCAAAACCAGATGCACCAGATAGGACAGTACCTGCGGTGCGGGGGCCCACTGCGCGAGGAACCCCGCCACCAGCGGCCCGATCGCAAAGCCGGCAGTAAGTGCCAGGGCCGCACGCCGGGCCCCAGCCCCGGGTGCGGCGCCCTCGGACAGCTCTTTAACCCACGCTGTCCCGATACTGAACACCGTCCCGGAAACGACACCGGTCAGAAAACGCCCCGCGTACAGCCCCTCAATGCCCCACTGACCGCTGATCAGGACCGCTGTCGCCAGCACAGACAAAGCGGCGAAGACGACCATGAGGCGCCGTCGTCCATACCGGTCACTGGCCTGCCCACCCACAATCAGGCCCGGGATCAGGCCGAGGGCATACACTCCGAAAACCGCCGTCGCCTCAGCATCTGACAGACCCAACGTGCGTCGGTACACCATAAGCAATGGAACGAACTGATTCGCCCCGTACCCTACAGCGAACATCGCCAAAGCTGGCCAGTACCACGACGATTCACTCCGCCGGGCCGATCCCCCGTCAGCACCGCTCACAATACCTCTCACATGCTCATGTGATCGCGCATGCAACCGGCACGCGCACTCTTTAAGGCCACCGGCTGGCCACTCATTTCACGATCATTGTGCTGGCCTCCGCATGAACCCGACCGTCATCACCAGCCTATCGACGGCAACAGCGCGGTGCGCGCAGGTCGCGGTAAGCCTCAATCCACCGATTGGGATCGGGTTTTAGCGGCGCGCTAAACAGAGAATGCCCGTCTTATCAGGGAAAATTGTACTTACCACAGAACAATTCGACTGATTCAGAAGGGCATCTCGTAGATGCAAGTTTCGCACACCACACGCGCAGTAGCCCACGTCTTCGACGATTTCAATCTCGTGTCGTCGGCGGGGTTGGTACCCGCGATGAAACTGGCCGAGAAAGCAGGCCTGCGCCGGCTCGCCGACAAATGGTTGAGCGTGCCCACGGACAAGGGCGCGAACGCCGGGCTGAAGATCGTCTCGCTGGTTGCCGGGATGGTCGCTGGCGCGGACTCCATCGATGACATGGCCGTGTTGCGTCACGGCGGGATGCGGAAACTCTTCGCCCACCTCTACGCCCCGTCAACGCTCGGGTCGTTCCTCCGCGCGTTCACGTTCGGCCATGTGCGTCAGCTGGACGCGATCGCGTCCCGGTTCCTGATCAGGCTCGCCGCCCTGAGCCCACTGATCCTCCTCGAACCTGACGGCGACTACGTATTCCTGGACGTGGACGACACCATCATCGAGGTCCACGGGCACCAGAAACAAGGCGCCAGCTTCGGCTACTCCGGGGTCCGGGGTTTGAATGCGATCCTCGCGACTGTGAAAACGGTCACCGGCGCCCCGATCATCCTCGCCCAACGCCTCCGCCGGGGCGCCGCCTCGTCCCCGCACGGCGCAACCCGGTTGATCCGGGACGCCCTCGCCACCCTCCGCCGCCTGCCCGGGATGGGGACCGCCCGGGTCTTGTTTCGCGCCGATTCCGCGTTCTACACCTTCGCGGCTATCCACGCCGTACTGGCTGGCGGCGCGGCCGTGTCCGTGACCGCGCGCCTGGATTCCGCCGTGAGGAAAGCGATCGCGGCCATCCCGGCGACCGGGTGGACGCCGATCAAGTACACGCACGCGATCTATGACGAGGGCACCCGAACCTGGATCTCCGACGCTGAAGTCGCCGAGATCACCTACACCGCGTTCACGTCACGGAAGAAAGCAGACCACATCCCCGGCCGCCTCGTCGTGCGCCGGATTCCGGAGCTGAACAAACAGAAACTCGCCGGCCAGAGCACCCTTTTCACGTTGCACCGCTTCCACGCCTTCTTCACCACCAGCACCCTGGACACGGTCACCGCCGACACAACCCACCGCGCCCACGCGGCCATCGAACTCGTGAATTCCGATTTGAAGAGCAGCGCCCTGGCCCACCTGCCCTCAGGTGTGTTCGCGGCAAACGCGGCCTGGCTGGTCCTGGCCGTGATCGCGTTCAACCTCACCCGCGCCGCGACAGTGACAGCCGGAACCGGCCTGGCCCGGGCAACGACGGCGACCATCCGCCGGAAACTGATCAACATCCCCGCCAGGATCGCGTCCTCCGCCCGCCAGATCACGCTTCACCTGCCCGAGAATTGGCCCTGGGAAACCGGTTGGACCCACCTCTTCGACCACGCCTTCGCACCCCCAAGCCCAACACCGACCTGACCCGCCCGCCCCGACCGGCCCGACCTGGAACCCCAGTGGAACACCACGAGCAGCGAGGCTCACCGATCAAGCACGCCCCAGCGCGCCGCAGTCACTCACATCAGAAAACGACGCCCAGTCCCAGCCAGTCGGTGGATTGAGGGTAAGACAAAGCCCCGACGGCCATTTCGCGATGCTGAAAAGCGGTCACATAGCGCTGCAAGTCAGGCGCGCATGTCTCGCAGCTCCGCATCCCCACTCGATCGCAATAGGCCTGTCGCGAGCCATGGTTTCCCGACATCTGCGCCCATGAGGTGTCTCAGAAAACTAAAGCTTTACGAGCTGTGGAGCCGCTGCGCGGCGTTGTGGCTGGAGGAAACGGACTTGTGGCTGGGTTGGGTAGCAAGACGGATTCTGTCGTCGACGACGGAGATGTAGAAGCCGAGCTTGCCGGGGTATTCGGGCTGGAACTTCCCGGTCTTGAGCTCTTCGATGACGTCGCGGAATTGCATGACGTGACAGAACAACAGGTCGACGTAGAAGTCATCGCCGGCCACGAAGAAGTGGACTGGCCGGCCGACGAACGCGAAGTCGGCACCGAGCTCGCGGAGTTTCTCGACAATGCGGTCCATCCAGGGACTGTTTCAGGTCGCGTTCGGCAACGTCTCTGGTGAGATCGAGCAAGTCGAACACGTCGGGGTCTTTGGTGATCTGTGCGCTCGTGAATGAGTACCACGGGAAGCCGTGCGAGCCGCCCTTGTCATAGGTTACGAACACGTTCTGGTACTCCTGCGCCGTACCCGACCTGCATGCGAAAAGAGATCTCAATTCGTTCAATGCCATCAAGAACTAGCACCCGCAGACGACGATCAAAATCGATGAGGGCTACCGCATATTCTGTCGAAGTGCCAGCACGATAGTGGTTAAGGATGCGGGCTCTGCTGCGGCCTTGATCATCCAGGTACGGCTCCGACTCGCGGAGCGGGTAGAGATAGCCAGTGAGTCGATAATAGCCCGCACCGACCGACTACTGGCTCTCGACCCTGCCGGAGACACCCCCGCTAAAGGAACTCGTCCGAATAGCGAAAATCCGCTGGCGCATCGAGCACGACCACCGGGAACTGAGAGCAGGACTCGGACTCGACCATACGGTGGAGGCAGGCTAAAGTGAATTTCAGGCTGCCCTCCTGCGGCCCCAGAGACAGAGGTGTCCGATGGCCGTTCGGGATTCCATGCTCCGCACGCTTGGGAACACACCGGTGGTTCGGCTGTCAAGCGTCGTTCCCGACGGCGCGGCGGACGTCTTGGTGAAGCTGGAGTGGTTCAGCCCCACCGGGTCCTACAAGGACCGGATGGCGCTGGCGATGATCGAAGCCGCCGAACGCCGGGGCGACCTCCGCCCGGGCATGACGGTCGTCGAGTACACGGGTGGCAGCACGGGCGGGTCGCTCGCGTACGTCTGTGCGGTGAAGGGATACCGGTTTCGAGTAGTCAGCTCCGACGCGGTGGCCGAGGAGAAGCTGCGCACGATGGTCGCGTTCGGCGCGGAGCTGACGATAGTGGAGAGCGTCGGTGGCAAGATCACGCCGGACCTCGTGCCGAGGATGATCGCGAAAGCCGCGGAGTACGCCGCGGAGCCCAACACGTACTGGACCGACCAGCTGAACAACCGCGACGCGCTCGACGGCTATCGCCAGGTCGGCAAAGAGCTCCTCGCGCAGGTCGACGTGCCGATTGACGCGTTCTGCGCGACGGTCGGGACGGCCGGGCTGACGATGGGTGTCTCGAACGCGTTGCGTGAGGGTGGCAGCCACGCGCGGATGGTGCTGCTCGAGCTGTCGCAGTCGCCCGTGATCACGGGCGGCGAGCCAGGCTCGCACGACGTCGAAGGCATCGGCATCGGGTTCATCCCGCCGCTGCTCGACGCTGACTGCTACGACGAGGTGCGACTGGTCGACGAGGCCGACGGCCTGGAGATGACTCGCCGCCTGGCCCGGGAGGAGGGACTACTCGCGGGCGTGTCGAGTGGGTGCAATATCGCCGGGGCGATCGCGGTGGCCCAGGAGTTCGGACCGGGGAAGACCGTCTGCACGGTCGCGGTTGACACTGGGCTGAAGTACCTCGCAGGCGACGTCTTCGGGCGATGACGCTGGAGCGCCCAGTCGGCGTCCCGCTCGGCGCGAAGCTGGCCGCCCCAGCGCGGTAGCTTGCGGGCGACGGCGCGGGTCAGTCGGGCCACGCCGAGCCGTCGGACCCGCCTTCTGGTTCTCTGCGCTCAGGGCTGGCGTCGGTTCGGGATTGGCCTCATCTCTGGCTTCATTGATCGTGAGAGTCCGCAGTCACGCCGAGTTTGGTGAGTGTCCGTCGATGGCCTATCGGGCCCGGGGCCCTAGTAATCCTAGGTTATGTCGGCGTGTCGGCTTTTAATCCTGACTGCAACCTGTTGCCTGTATGTACACGGTTTGATGCTCGACGGGCGGCGGAAATCGATGCAGCCGATGGGTGGCCGGCTCGGGGTCGATTATCAGCAGCTGCAGCAGTTCTTGTGCGCGTGGCCGTGGAAGGTGGAGCCGGTGCGCCGGGTCCTGGTACGCAAAGCCGTCGAAGTGATCGGCCCCGACGCGTGGGTGGTCGACGACACCGGGTTCAAGACAGACGGCATCTCTTCGCCCAGCGTGTCCCGGCAGTATTCGGGCGCTCTCGGGAAGATCGGCAACTGCCAAATCGCCGTCAGTATCCACGCGGCCACCGACAAGGCGTCGTGCCCGCTGGACTGGCGGTTGTATGTGCCAGAGGCATGGGGCGACACCTGCGCGGACACGAACGAGCAAGTCGAAACGGTCGCAGCCCGCCGGGCCAAAGCGCAGATCCCGGACGTGCAACGGCACCGCACGAAATGGGCGATGGCGTTGGAGATGATCGACGAACTCGGCGTCTGGGGTTACCGACGGAAGATCATGACGGCGACGCCGGCGATGGCGAGATCACCGCGTTCCGCAGCGAGCTGACCGACCGGAATATCCCCGACATGGTCGCGGTCAAAGTCTCCGCCACCGCCTACCCCGAGAACGCAGCCACAGGCCCCATCGACTACTCCGACCGTGGCCCCCGCCCGCGTCAACACCGCTACCTGGACGCACCCAGCTCGCATCTTTCTACAGTGCGCGGCGAGCACCGTTAATCTCCGTGCGGTACGAACGGAAGCGTCAACCACGATCGAACGAAAGGTAGTGATCCAAAAACAACGCGAAAGTTCCTTCGTCGAAGACCACGGATTCGGAGCTCATCAGCTGGACCGAGTTCCTGTGCCACGTGTGACGTTTCCATGATTCATGTCATCTCAGTTTTGACGCGCAGGTTGAAAGCCTGCTCGTTGAAAACACAGCAACGCTCGCGAAAAAGTAGACCGGGGAGGTATTCCCGTCTGCTAGATCAGGATCGTGATCGGATTCTCGATCCTCCGGACAAACGCCGCGAGCCACTGTGCCGCGAGCACACCGTCGAGCACCCGGTGGTCGGCCGAGAGGGTCACCGTCATGACGGTTCCCACCTGAATCGCCCCGTCGACGACCACGGGAAGCTGCCGGGCGAGGCCGACCGCGAGGATCGCCGACTGCGGCGGGTTGATGATCGCCGAGAACTCGGTGACCCCGTACATTCCGAGGTTGGAGATCGCGAAGCTGCCGCCTTCGAGCTCGTGCTGGCGGAGTTTCCCTGCCCGGGCACGCTCAGCGAGGTCGCCGATCGAACGGCTGATCTCGGTGAGGGACAGTGTCTGCACGGCGCGGAGGACCGGCGTGACCAGGCCCCCGTCGATGCCGACCGCGACCGACATGTCGACCGAGTCGTGCCGACGGATGGCCGTCTCACCCCACGTCGCATTGGCCTCGGGCACGTCCTGGAATGCCGCTGCCGCCGCCTTGACAACGAAGTCGTTGAGCGAGACTTTGACGGAGCCCCCGCTGTTGACGGTCGCACGCAAGGCGATGAGTGTGTCGACCCGGCAGTCGGCCACGAGGTAGAAATGCGGAACGGTCGATTTGCTCTCGGTGAGCCTGCGCGCGATCGCCCGGCGCATGGCCGTGTGCGGGATGTCGACTCCCCCGGATTCCGCCGGAACGGCTTGAGCCGCGCTGGCCGGTGCGGGAGCCGCGGCGGCAGCCACGGCCGGAGCTGCTGGAGCTGCTGGATTTTCCAGGGCAGTCGCGAGCCCCTCGATGTCGCGCCGGACGATTCGGCCGCCGGGGCCGGTGCCGCGCACGCCCGACAGGTCGAGCCCGCGCTCCTTGACGAGCCGGCGAACGAGTGGGCTCGCGAAGCGGCGTTCGCCGTTGCCCGGCGCGTGATCGCCCTGCCCGTGGCTACCGTCGAGCTCGGTGGGGGCGGATGCGAGCGGGGACTCCCCCGGCTCCGGCGCGGTTTCGGGCTCGGGGGCCGCCGCAGCGACCACCTCGCTCGGTACCGCATTGGCAGACGCAGGCACCGCGGCCGGGCTGTCGCCCAGCATGTCGTCGATGTTCTCGCCCTCGGCGCCGACGACCGCGATCGGGGTTCCGACCGCGACCGGCTCACCCTCGGCGACGAGCAACCGCAGCACGGTGCCCTCGGTCTCGGCCGCATATTCGACGATCGCCTTCTCGGTCTCGACCTCGGCCAGTGGCACGCCGACCGCGATCGCCTGCCCCACGCTGACGAGCCAGGTCTGGATGGCGGCATCCTCGCTGCCCGCGAGCACCTCGGGCATTCGAATCAGAGTGGCCATCAGCGCTCTCCCATTCCCGCGCGAACGCGCTCGAGGCCGGCGACGACCTCTTCGGTGCGGGCGATCGCCGCGCGCTCGAGCACGCGGGAGATGCTCGGCGATGCTTCGCCGCCCGTGACGCGTTCGATGGGCTGGTCGAGCCAGTCGAAGAAACGTCGCTGGATCTCGTCGGCGAGCCAGCCGCCATACGAGGTGCCGCGTGCGCCCTGCTCGACGATGAGAACGGCGTTGGTCTTGCGGATGCTCTCGCCGAGGGTGTCCCAGTCGAGCGAGGCCGCGTCGAGCCAGCGCAGGTCGATGACCTCGGCGTCAATGCCGGTCTGCTCGACGGCCTCCAGCGAATGGCGCACCATGGAGAGGTAGCTGATGACCGTGACGTCGTTGCCGGCGCGGCGAATTCCGGCCTTGCCGAACGGCAGTTGATAGTCGAGGTCGCCGGCCGGCACCTCGTCGGCCTGACCGTAAAGGTCGACGTGTTCGATAACGAGTACCGGGTCCTGCAGCGCGAGCGCCGCGTTCATCAGGCCGATGTAATCTGCCGCGGTGGACGGTGCGACGATGCGCCAGCCGGGGCTGGTCGCAAAGATCCCGGCGGGGTCCATGAGGTGCTGCGATCCGTAGCCGGAGCCCATTGCGACCTTCGTGCGCAGCACGAGGGGCACCGGGTTCACACCGCCGAACATGTGGCGGGCCTTGCCGATCTGGTTGAACACCTGATCGGCGGCGACCCAGAGGAAGTCGGGATACATGAACTCGACGACGGGGCGGAAGCGGCCGTCCAGCGCCATGCCACCGCCGAGGCCGGCGAACGCGTTCTCGCTGATCGGGGTGCCGAGCACCCGGTCGGGATAGCGCTTCGTCAGTCCCTTCGTGGCGCCGTTCGTGCCGCCGCCCAACCGGTGGATGTCCTCGCCCATGAGGACGATCCGCTCGTCCTGGTCCATGCGGCGGTCCATGACCGCGGCCACAGCTTCCACGAACTTCTTGCGCTCCAGCTCCCCGTCGTAGTGAAGCGGGTCGAGGGTGCGCGCCTCGGCAAGCTCACTCGTGTCACCGCGCAAGCCGACGTCGACGAAGTCGGTATCGGGCCACAGCTCGGTGCGGATGCGACGCTTGCCGGCCGACTCCGGGTCGGCCTCGGTGAGCTGCGCGGCGGCATCCGTCATAGCGGCCTGCGCCTGCTCCCGCACGGAGGCGACGCCCGCCTCGTCGATGAGCCCGAGGGCGATCATCTCTTTCGCCACGCGCTCGAGGGGATCGCGGGCGCGCCACGAGGCCTCCTCCTCCTTCGATCGGTAGCCGAACGCGCTTCCGGGGTAGGCGCCGTTCTGGTGGAAGAAGCGGTAGACCTCGAGCTCCACGACTGCGGGACCACCACCCGAGCGCATGACCTCTCCCGCCTGTCGCATCGCGAGGTGCACAGCGAGCGGGTCCATGCCGTCGACACGCCAGGACGGGATCGCGAAGCCGAGACCGCGGCCAGACAGCCGGGGCTCGGCAGTGGCCTCCTGCACTGAGGTCGATACAGCGTAGAGGTTGTTCTCGATCATGAAAGCGAACGGCAGCTTCCACGCCGCGGCGAGGTTCATCGTCTCAAGCACAGAGCCGATGTTCACGGCGCCGTCGCCGAAGTAACTGAGCGTGATGTCGCTGGTGCCGGAGTGCTTCTGCGCCCAGGCGTTACCCGCGCCAAGCGGCACCCCGCCGCCCACGATAGCGTTGGTGCCCAAGGCTCCCGCCTCGAACCACTGCAGATGCATGGAGCCACCACGACCTGCGCAATAGCCCTGGGCGAGACCGAGGATCTCCGCGAGGGTGCGCTGCAGCACGGTCTGGATCGGCTCGCTCACGAGGTTCGCCAGGTCGAGTTCGCCCGACGAGACGTGGGTGATCGCCTTGGCGAGAAACTGGTGGTGGCCACGGTGGGAGCCGTTGATGGCATCGGTCGACCTCAGGCCCACGATTGAGCCGACGGCGCCGCCCTCCTGGCCGATGCTCGAGTGCGCCGGGCCGTGCACGAGGCCTTCGCCCGCGAGGTCGAGCACGGTCTCCTCGAAGGCCCGGATGAGATGGAGTTCACCGAGCATTGCAGCGAGGAGCGTCGGGTCGGCCGCCTTCCAGTCCGCGGGCGTCGTGGTGATCTGCACCCACGGTGCGGCTGGATCCAATCGGTGCATTTTCGGCATCGTTCCTCTTTCTCCATTGAAAATCGGTCGGCCCGTGATTCACCGGGCGGGTCCACAACCCACCATACTTCTTGATTGCATCCAATCACAACAACAAATCTCGAATCAATGTCGCGATTCGATTCATTGGGCGTTATAGTGGATCCAATCAAGGAGGATTGGCATGGGAATTCCGGGCCTACGCGGCACCGAGCACATCGGCTTCACCGTCCCCGACCTCGACGAGGCGGACGACTTCTTCGTCAGGGTGATCGGCTGTGACCGCATCTATACGCTCGGCCCTTACCGCGACGACGCCGGCACCTGGATGGCCGACCACCTCAATGTGCACCCGCGCACCGTCATGCGCGAGCTGCGGTTCTACCGCTGCGGCACCGGCCCCAACTTCGAGGTCTTCCAGTACGACGCTGCCGACGAGCAGCGTCCCCAGCCCCGCAACAGCGACCTCGGCGGCCACCACCTCGGCTTCTACGTCGACGATCTGGATGCCGCACTCGAGCACCTGCGCAGCAACAACATACGCATCCTCGGCGAGCCCACCTCGAGCTCCCGGTACAGTGAGGGCCAGCGCTGGGTCTACTTCCTGAGCCCGTGGGGCATGCAGTTCGAGCTCGTCTCCTTCCCGAACGGCAAGGCCTACGAGAAGGACGCGCCGGTGCTGCTGTGGCACCCGCTGCGGCCCGGTGAGTGAGAATTGGCAGATGAGCAAAGTAACCACCCGGGACGGCAACGCGAGCACCCGCATCGCCGACAGCATCCGCGCCAGCATCCTCGCCGGTGAATACCCGCCCGACACGCGGATCCGCCAGGAGGACGTTGCTGAGAGGTTCGGCGCGAGCAGGCTGCCGGTGCGGGAGGCCCTGCGCA